>DHVT01000016.1 GCA_002412775.1 Firmicutes bacterium UBA5201
ACGGCAGAAGGCGAATCGGAAAGACTGAAATCCTGAAGAATTTTGTGTCAGATAAGAAGCATATTTATTATTCCGCCATTGAGACGGTGGATAAGCATCAGCTCGAGTTGTTTTCCAAAGCAATACTAAAAGGGACTGAGTTCGAAAAATTCATAAGTACCTTTAATTCATGGGAAGAAGCTTTTGAGTTTCTTGCGAATCAATCCATAGACCAACGGGTTTTATTGGTGATTGACGAGTTTCCATACATGGTAAACGGAAATCCTTCGATTCCTTCAATTCTTCAAAATATTTGGGACTTCAATCTGAAAGATTCGCAATTAATGCTAATTCTTTGTGGGTCCTCCATGGCTTTTATGGAAAAGGAGTTGTTGTCAGCTAAAAATCCTTTGTATGGCAGACTCACGGGCACATATAAAGTTGAAGAGCTAACTGTTTATGAAACAGATGAGTTACTTAAGGATGTACCATTCGAAGGTGTTGTTGAGTATTATGGTATATTTGGTGGAGTGCCACACTATCTTATTCAAATCGATCAGTCGATGTCATTTTTTGAGAATATTGAAAGGATCGCACTGAAAAGGGGATCAATATTATTTAATGAAGTCGAATTTCTGTTAAGACAGGAACTTAGAGAAGTTATGTCTTATTTCACGGTGATCCAAGCAATTGCCCTAGGCAGCACAACGATCAATGAAATCGAACAAAAATCGGCGATTGATCGAACAAAATTGACTTATTACCTGAACAATTTGATAGAGCTTGGACTGGTTGAAAAGGAATATCCTGTGAATATGCCGATTGAACAAATGGCGAAGAGTCGAAAAGGTCTTTACTATCTGAAGGATTCGTATTTCAGATTTTATTTCACTTATATGTTTCCATATATGTCAGAATTGATTGATTCGGGTACTCATCATATTGTTGAAAGTATCATAAAGCCAGATTTGAATCGTTTTATGGGCAGTGTTTTTGAGAAGGTTTGCAAGCAGTTTATGACCAAGCTTAAAGGTGAGGGACATGCCCCATTTTACTTCACAAAGTTGGGTAGGTGGTGGGAAAAGGCTGAAGAGGTTGATATGGTTGCATTCGATCAAGATAGGAATTTGCTGATAGGTGAATGTAAATGGACTTCAAGCCCCGTCGGAACTAAAATACTCCATAAGATGATTGATTTGAATATCCAGATTATGCCTGATGCAAAAGAAACATGGTATTTTATATTTTCTAAATCTGGCTTTGCAAATGATCTAGTAGAAACTTCCAAGACTGATTCTAATATTAAGTTGATTACGCTTGATGAAATGGGAAATGAAATGTGGTTCAAGAAATGAAGTGAATACTGAAAATATAAGCTGCGCTTATATTTTCCTTAAACAAGTTTATCTTTGCACGGTCAAAGGAATATGACCGAATAAAACCTCGGAAAACAACCGAATGAAAATTGCAAAAGTAACCGATTGGTTGTATACTAGTACTGAGGTGATACATAATGAACGATAAAAACTATTTGCCAAGAATTATTGATAAAACTGTCGAAAGCCATTTAAAAACGTTCGGTGCCGTATGTATAGAGGGTGCTAAATGGTGTGGCAAAACATGGACAGCGAACACCTATAGCAAAAGCAAAATATATCTGGGGGACCCTACTGGAAATTTTCAAAACAAGTCACTAGCCAAATTAGATCCTAAATTAGTCTTAGAAGGAGACATACCAAAGCTAATTGATGAATGGCAAGAAGTTCCTGAGCTATGGGATGCTGTAAGATTTGAAGTGGATCAAAGAGGTGAAAAGGGTCAATTCATATTAACAGGTTCAGCTACCCCGGCTCAAAAAGGTATACTGCATAGTGGTGCAGGTAGAATTTCAACATTAAGAATGAGACCTATGTCTCTGTACGAATCAAAAGATTCATCAGGACAGGTTTCACTTGAAGAGATCTGTAATGAAAAATTCAAAAGTATAGTGACTCCGGAGGTAAGCTTAGATAGAATCATAAATTTGATCATTAGAGGTGGATGGCCAGGGAGTTTAGATGCTGCCGAGGCGGCAGATACGATCATAGCGAGAGAATATTTGAATGCAATTATCAATCATGATATTTATCGACTTGAAGGAATCAACAGGAATACCAGAAAAATGAATTTGCTCCTTAAGTCATTGGCACGAAACGAAAGTACTACTGTATCTATGAATACTTTGAGAAAAGATATTAAGGAAAAAGACGAAGAGGACTTGGATAATGATACTATTGCATTGTATTTGACTCTATTTGAAAGAATGTTTTTAATTGAAAACCAGAAAGCCTTTTCTTCAAACATCAGATCATCAACGAGGATAAAGCAATTAGACAAAAGACATTTTGTTGATCCATCACTAGCCGGAGCTTTGCTTAATGTATCAAAGGATATGTTAATTAATGATTTGAATACACTTGGTTTTCTATTTGAAGCTTTATGTGAGAGAGATTTACGAATATATGCGGAGTCATTTAATGCAAAACTATATCACTATCAAGATTATGATGGAAATGAGATTGATTCCGTTATTGAGTTGGTTAATGGAGATTGGGTTGCCATAGAAATAAAACTTGGAAGTAATCAAATTGATGAAGCGGCAAATGCCTTGATAAAAATAAGAAATAAAATATTGAATGATGGCGGAAAGCAACCAAAAGTTCTTTGCATAGTCTGCGGTATTTGCAAGGCCGCCTATTTAAGGGACGATGGGGTTTACGTAGTGCCGATTACCGCACTAAAAAATTAGGACCGTTTGCGAACCGCCATTTGCGTACCTGGTTCCCAAATGGCGGTTGGGAAGAAAATGGTGGTGTTCGACCCGCTCTGTGGCTGAAGCTTTAACTGGTTGATAACTGTGGGATGGGATTAATTATGTATGGTATGAGATTGCTTAAGATGAGCACTGAAAATATAAGCGGAGCTTGTATTTTCCTTTTACAATAAGAAGAAATATTGAGGATCTTTGGATAGGTATGACATCGGTGTTGTGGAGGTTCACTCAACCAAAGAATGAAAAAACGATACATACTAGTTAACGCCATTTGAGAACCAAGTACGCAAACGGCGGTTCTCAATCTAAAGAATCATAAATGAACAAGGCTGAGTGTGGTCTTGTTTTTTTTTGCCCAATTGGATCTGTGAAGAGTTGACAAGCTGGAAGAATATGGATATAATATCTTTAATTGTTAAATTATGGAAAAGAGGCGGATGTGGCGACTGTTGTAAGAACTGTTGGAATCGAAGGGATTGAAGGATATCCAATTGCTGTTCAGGTGAATGTGATTGGAGGACCGGCTGTCATGAACATTGTCGGACTCGGTGATCAGGCGGTGAGGGAGGCGAAGGACCGGATTGAGTCGGCGTTCGACCAACTTGGTCTTAAATTTCCGAAGAAGAAGATCATCGTCAACCTTTCTCCAAGCGATATAAAGAAAAGTGGCACCTACTTCGATTTGCCGATGCTCATTGGTCTCATGCTTGAATCCGAACAACTTGAACCGATTGACATCGATCTTGATGAAATGGTGTTTATTGGGGAAGTGGGTTTGACAGGAGAACTTGCCCACTTCAAAGGTGTGTTGCCCATGGTGATCGAAGCGAGACGCAGAGGGTACAAACAGGTGGTTTTACCTAAGGAGAGTCTTATGGAAGCCTCACGTGTGGATGGCATTGAGCTCTTTGGTTTTTCAACGTTGTATGACGTGGTGGCATGGCTTGAAAGACGGCTCATCTATGAACACACTTTGGAAAAAGTCGACCATATGAGTGAACCATCCAGATTCGATTTTATTGATGTGGTGGGTCATGGGCATATGATGAAATACATAACTGCCGCGGCGGCAGGCGCACACAACATGCTGATGATCGGCCCGCCTGGATGTGGGAAATCCATGATTGCTAAGAGATTCCCTTCCATTTTGCCGGACCTCACGAAGGATGAGGCGATTGAGGTGATGGCGATTCAAAGCGTCAGCGGTACGCTTGGAGAATATAAAGGGAGTTTGACTCGGCCGTTCAGGGCACCCCATTACAACACGTCCCCCAATGCCATCATCGGTGGCGGGACTTACGCTATGCCCGGTGAAATCTCGCTTGCTCACAACGGGGTGTTGTTTCTGGATGAGTTGCCCGAGTTCTCGAGACAAACTATCGATTCACTAAGGCAACCTCTGGAAGATCATGTGGTGACAGTGGCCAGAGTGAAGCAGACCAACACTTATCCGGCCAACTTCATGCTGATTGCCGCCATGAATCCATGCAAGTGTGGACATTGTGGTACGGGCGCATGCAAATGTTCGCCAAGTGACGTTCGCAAGTACAGGCAGCGCATTTCCGGACCGATCTATGATCGCATGGACATCCAGAAATATCTGGGGAAAGTGGACGTGATGAAAAGGGAATCGGATGATGATCGCTTGAGTTCCGCCGCCATAAGGCTTCGCGTGCTGGAAGCCAGACGCATTCAGGAGGTCCGGTTCGAAGATGTCCCTGGGATTAGGACCAATGCGCAAATGGAGTCGATGCACATCAAATCTTACTGCAAATTGGATGTGGAGTGCGAGGCATTGATGCAAAAGACGTATGAAAAGTATCCTTTCAGCGCCAGATCATACAACAAGATCATGAATCTATCCAGAACTTTTGCGGACATGGACGGCGCAAAGGATATCCGCAAATCAGACGTGGTTTCAGCACTGATGGCACGTGATCTTGATAAAGAGGACGCTTTGAAAATTGGGGATTAAAAGAAGGGAGAGGTTATGGACCAGTCGGTTTATTGGATATGGCTACAAAATTTGAGAAAAATGCAGGTGGGAGAGAAATTGGAGCTTGTCAGGCGATTTCAGACGCCTTTTGGAGTGTATGAGAATAGGGCAGGGTTGAAACTTGAGGGAAATCTGGACCACGCCAACAGGATTTTGGAAAGACATGACGCACTTGGAATCGAGATGATCACACCAGACCATGAGCGTTATGAGTCTGGAATGCCACTTGCCGTCTATTATAAAGGTCACTTGGTGGATGGAAGCTCCATGGCGGTTGTGGGGACCAGGAAGTGCTCTGCCGATGGTTATTATTATACAGTCAATGCTGTTGGCAAACTGATTTCAGAGGGTGTGTGCATCAACAGCGGGCTTGCAATCGGTGTGGATGAGCATGCGCACAGGGAAGCGCTGATTTCAGGAGGCAAGGTGCAGGCCTTTTTGGCGAACGGTCTGGATGAGTGTTACCCGAAGAAGAACAAATGGATGATGAACCGGATTGCCGAATCGGGCGCTGTGATCTCTCCATTTGCTGCGGGAATCGCTCCGATGCGGCACAGATTTTTGGAGCGTAATGCCCTGATGGTGGCGATGTCGGATGCTGTGCTGGTTGTGGAGGCGTCGAAAAAGAGTGGAGCTCTGAATACTGCAATGCACGCAAAAAAGCTGTCAAAACCGATTTGGACCATCAGAGGTCCTGAAGATTCTCCGCGATGCGAGGGCAACAATCGCTTGCTGTCAGAAGGTGCACTTGAGTACGAGGTCAAACCGTCTTTTCGTCAAGGCAAGGAAAGAGAACTTGTGGAAATATTGAAGATCAGTCCGATGTCCACTGAAACACTCAGTAAACTGTCGGGAATCGAATACAACTTTCTGGATATGATGCTTTATGACCTGGAATGCGATTATTGGTTGAATTTCAAAGGTGACGGCAAATGGCATTATAATGGGTGGTAGTGATGGCGAGAAAACCAAGAAATTATTATGAGGGTGGCATATATCACGTGATTCAGAGAGGGAACAACAAGTCGTACATATTTGATGAGCAGCTCGACAAGGCGATGTTCTGTGAGTTCATTAAGGAGACGATGGCGGAACTGCCCTTTGATCTTCTATACTATGTGCTGATGGACAGCCATTACCATTTGGTCCTGCAAATGAAGGAAGTGTCGATTGGTGATGTGATGCACAAAATCAATATGTCCTACAGTAAATTCTACAATCAGAAGTACGGACGGTGTGGAACGATATTCGGGTCACGACTGACTTCAATACTGGTGAGGGACGCCCGGCATTTCATGACGTTGATTCCTTATGTCGCTTACAACCCCGTCAAAGCCAAGATGGTGAAGCATCCTAGGGATTACAGGTGGAGCGCCCATCTGGAAGTGGTAAGCGCACAGCAATTCATGATCAATCGCCAAAGGATGCTTTCTTTTTTTCATAGCGATGATGAGAAAGCGGTGGAGATCTATGAAGGACTCATTGACAATTTGATCAATGGCATTCCGATTACCGACAGTGTTGACCAAATCAAGGAGAAGCACCAACAGGTGATGCGCACACTCCTCAGAGAACTGGTGGGCTCTGAGGAGCTTTATCAGAGGGTCTTGTCGCGCGAACGTTCACACGAGGTCGTCGGCATTAAGAAAAAGTTCATCGAGCTGGCTACCATCAAAGGGTTTGAAACTATTGAAATAGCAACATTATTGAATATTGCTCCAAGGACTGTAAGGGAGCATCGTGCGCGTATGAAAAGATGAGGCGCTGCTGAACCGCCGTTTGCGTACCTGGTACGCAAACGGCGGTAGTGGGGTGCAGTCAAATTCATTTGCCATAATGAGTACGACATTGTAGTATTTCAAGCTGACTATCAAAGATTCTATAAACAAATCTATGCTCGTCGTCAATTCTACGACTCCAAAAGCCTTTTAATTCATGCTTTAGCGGCTCGGGTTTTCCAATCCCTTTGTACCCATTTCTTTCAATATCTTTAATAATTGAATTTATTCTTCTCAATATTTTTTTGTCTTGAGTTTGCCAATATAAATAATCCTCCCAAGCCTCCTTGGTCCAGACTTTATTCATACCCATCCTCATCTGATTCTTGAACGATTACATTTCCTGATCGTAGACTAGTCAATGATTGTGCTAGTCTTTCCATATTTGCGTCATTATAAAAAGTATCTTTCCTTAGAGAAACTTCAAATGGTATTCCTTGTTTACGTACGACTGCTTTTGCGAAAACATTGAATGCGACACTCATGTTTAATCCCAAATCATTGCAGATTTCTTCAAAATTTTTTTTAAGCTCCTCGTCCATTCTAATATTAATATTTGTTTGTGCCATAAAAGCCTCCTTTTATATATTTGATATACATTGTATGTTATTAGTATACCATATGTGTATGTAAATAGGAGTAATTTCTATACAATAGTTCAAAAAAAGGTCAATTTAGATGAACTGAATATTCTTGAGCGCCACCTGGTACCGCCGTAGGCGTACCAGGTACGCAAATGGCGTAACTGAAAAAAGATTCTAAATCAATAGTTGTTCGAGTATGAACGAAAAAGTTTAACCGAGAATCAATTTTGACCATCACAATGTGATGGGCTTATTTTATTTGTTTTGTTCATATAGAAGTGATAAAATTATGCACATAAAGTTGAGAAAAAGCAGTTGATCATATTGAAAACAATAAGAAATAAAGATCAAGGAGATCACTATAAATGGCACGTGTGAAAGCGCAAGAGAAGAATGTACTGAATGCCTATTATTTGCCGAATACCTTTGTAATTGACGAGGTTGAAAATCAAGAGGATGCGATCAATAAATGGATGGAGGCGTTTGAAGCGGATAAGCATAGTGCCTTATTCCATCTTGGATTTTTGAAGAAGGAGAAATGGTTTTCACCTTCGATGGAATACCTTCACCATATTGCGGAATTGTTGATCAAAAAACTGAGCCAGCAATCGGAAATTGAGTTTAATCGGGATGCGATACAAGTCGACTTGACTGAAGATGAGTTATACCTATTAAGGGAAGAGCTCCCTTTTGTGATTGGTATGGAATATGTGGATGACAACTGGCTTCGTGCGTTGTGGGAATCATTGCTGGATGTCTTCAAATCGGAAATCAAAGTCTATGAGGGTACTGTCGCCAGGTATTTTGTTGAGCACAATGCGAACATCAATGTGGTGGGAAGAGTGTTTTTCCATTTGGTTGAAAACAAGGAAGGTGTGTATCCTTTCGCGTTTATGGCGACCTATTCGACAAAACCGGTGAAAAGCAAGCGTGCGGTGCACACGCCCCTTAAAAATGCGTTGTCGGAATTTGATGGGGACGAAAAAAAATTGCTGTCGCTCATTTCGACGGTGATCAAAGCCGCGGAAGAAAGTGCTTTTATTTCAGAATTGCTTGAAAGTGGTGAACTGTTTGCGCCTTTGAAACTCAAAGCTGATGAGGCTTATACATTTTTGAGGGAGCTTGAGATCTACGAGGCGGCTGGAATCATGTGTAGAGTGCCGGACTGGTGGCGCAAGAGAAACAATTCGGTCCGACTTTCGGTTAAGGTCGGAGAAAAGGAGCCGTCCAAGCTCGGTTTGGATGCCATTTTGGACTTTTACCCTACGCTCAATTTTGGAGACGATTCAATATCGGAGCAGGAGTTGAGAGCATTTTTGGAGATGGCCGAGGGGTTGGTACAATACAAAGGAAAATGGGTTGAAATTGACAAAAAGAAACTGGAAGCTGTTCTTTCAGCTTTTGACAAGGTCAGCGACCTGACGAAAAATGAGGTCTTGTCCATTGGTGATGCGATGAGGCTGGAACTGAACCTGAATCATTTGTTGGATCTGAAAACGGATGAGATTGACATTTCCATATCGAATGGCCAATGGCTAAGAGCGATGAAGGAAAATCTTGTTCATCCAGCCGGTATTGAGAAAGTCGATAAGGCCGCCTCGTTTCATGCGGATCTGCGTGCGTATCAGGAAACGGGTTACCACTGGCTCAACCAGATGGCGCAATTCGGATTTGGCGCTTGTTTGGCGGATGACATGGGTCTGGGTAAAACGGTTCAAATGATTGCTTTTCTGGAATATCGCAGAACGAGGGGCAGTGGACAGGCGCTTCTAATTTTGCCTGCGTCATTGATTGGAAACTGGCAAAAGGAAATTGAAAAATTCGCGCCTGAGTTGCCATATCAAGTTCTCCACAAAAGCGATCTGAAAAGCTCCGAAACGCTTGAAATCAGGGAGGGCTCATTCTTATACATCACCACTTATGGGATGGCGGTCCGACTCGAGGCTCTCAAGGACAGACATTGGGATTATTTGATTTTGGACGAGGCCCAAGCCATTAAGAACCCAGGGACCAAACAGACTAAAGCCATCAAGGCGATTCCCGCCAAGATGCGCATTGCCATGACGGGAACACCGATTGAAAACCGGTTGAGTGATCTCTGGTCCTTGTTCGACTTTCTGAATCAGGGGCTGTTGGGAACGACCAAGGAGTTTACCGACTTCACGAAAAAGCTCAATGACAACGCGGCAGGATATGCAAAGCTTCGCAAGATGATCCAGCCGTTCATACTTCGAAGACTGAAAACGGATAAAAGTATCATTGCGGATCTGCCGGACAAAATGGAAATGAATGCTTATACCACACTTTCCAAGAAGCAGACCGCTTTATATAAGCAACTGATCGAACAGATTTCTGAAAGGCTGGTTGTAGCGGAAGGCATCGAGCGCAAGGGGCTTGTCTTATCCAGCATCATGAAGTTCAAGCAAATCTGCAATCATCCCGATCAATATTTGGGGAGAGAAGAGTACAAATCGGAACATAGTGGAAAGTTCGAGCAGCTCAGAGCGATATGCGAAGTCATTCACGAAAAAAGGGAACGCGTCATTGTGTTCACTCAGTTCAAGGAGATGACGGAGCCGCTTTCGGAATTTTTGAGCGGCATATTTTCCAAAGAGGGGTTTGTGCTTCACGGTGGGACGCCGGTGAAAAAAAGAAACGAGATGGTGGAACAGTTCAACGGTGAACATTACATCCCATATATGGTGCTCTCGCTCAAGGCGGGTGGCGTCGGGCTCAATCTGACCAGTGCCAATCATGTCATTCACTTTGACAGGTGGTGGAATCCGGCTGTTGAGAATCAGGCCACTGACCGTGCCTTCCGTATTGGCCAGACCAAAAATGTCATGGTGCACAAATTTGTCACTAAGGGCACCATTGAAGAAAAGATCGATGCCATCATTGAAGGCAAACAGAAACTTTCAGGAGACATCCTAAGTGCCGGTGGCGAGCAGTGGATCACAGAGTACAGCAACGAGGAACTGATGAACTTGTTTGCACTGGGCGGTGACGCGTAATGGGCTATTATGATTATCCAAAGTATGAATCGGCGGCAGAGAAAAAAGCGAAAGCGATCAGAGCTCTTGAGAAATTAAGGAAGAAAAATCCAGATATTGAACCGGTGATCATAGAGGGGCGGACGCTGGCAAAAAGTTGGTGGGGAAAAGCATGGAATACCAATCTGGAAAGCTATGCGGATTATTCCAATCGAATTGCCAGGGGCAAAAGTTATGTTAGAAGCAATGCCGTCCTGGATCTGAAGATCTCCAGAGGATTGGTTGAAGCCAAAGTGAAGGGCAGTAGAGCGAATCCCTATGATGTCAAAATCAGGATTGATGCTCTGGATAGCAAGAAATGGGAGAAGGTCATAGCACTTTGCAACCATAGAATCGACTCACTGGAACAGCTTGTAGAAGGAAAATTTCCAAAAGCTCTGGAGGTTTTGTTTACAGAGCGGGAATACGGCATGTTCCCATCGCCTAGGGAAATTCATTTTGACTGTAGCTGTCCGGACTGGGCCAGCATGTGCAAACATGTGGCGGCGGTCTTGTATGGAGTTGGCGCGAGACTCGATCAGAATCCTATGCTCTTTTTTGACCTCAGGGACCTGGATGGACATGAACTTGTGAGAAAATCAATGGAGCAAAAACTGGAAAGCATGCTTAAGAATGTAGGTAAGAAAAGCGATCGCGAAATTGATGATGAGGACATTTCGGATTTGTTTGGGTTGTAGGAGATGCAAACCTCAGGGAACTCAGGAAACTGGGGCTGTCGGGAAATAGATAGTT
>DHVT01000004.1 GCA_002412775.1 Firmicutes bacterium UBA5201
TCATCCGCACTTTCGTTTGTCAACACCGATTTTGCTTTTTTTTCAAAGTGTTTTAAACCACTTCGAGGCCACCGTTAGGCGACTTGATTATCTTACTACAGGTTTCTACTTGAGTCAACAGTTATTTGACGTTTTATTGAAAAAAGTTTAAAACCGCTGACAAATTTATTGATACCCCTGAACGCTACCTTTAAACATCCCGTAAAACAATTTCTCAAAAAAACTGGAATCATTACGACGTTTTCAATCGCAAAGATTCCAGTAAATGACTGAATTGCTATTTTATTGGCTTCATCGTAGGAAATAGAATGACATCTCTGATTGAGGTTGCGTTGGTAATCAACATGATCAGACGATCAACACCGATTCCAAGTCCACCTGTTGGAGGCAATCCGACTTCAAGTGCATTGATAAAGTCCTCATCCATCATATGAGCTTCATCATCCCCTGCCTCTTTTTGCAACAATTGATCCTCAAAACGTTGTTTTTGATCGATTGGATCGTTGAGTTCAGAAAATGCGTTGGCAATCTCCCATGTATTGACAAAAGCTTCAAATCTATTTGTGATTGCTGGATTGTCTGGATTTCTCTTGGCAAGAGGTGAAACTTCAACAGGATGATGCAATACAAAAGTAGGTTGTATCAAATCAGATTCGCAGAATTCCTCAAAGGCCAAGTTGACAAGATGTCCTCTTGACATTCTGGTCTCCACTTCCAAATGAAGTTGTTCCTTGGCAATTTTACGCGCTTCCACATCTGTGGCAATCTCGTAGAAATTCACACCTGTTTTTTTCTCGACAAGTTCATGCATTGAAGAACGGATCCAAGGTGGTTTGAAATCAATCATTGTTCCTTGATAGTTGACCACAGTGGTACCATGTACCTTTTCACAACAATATGCAACCACATTTTCAGTGAGTTCCATCATATATTCATAGTCTTCATATGCCGCATAAAGTTCAACTGCTGTATATTCAGGATTGTGCTTGATGGACATACCCTCATTTCTGAACATCTTTCCCATTTCGTAGACTTTGTCGAATCCACCCACTATGAGTCTTTTCAGATAGAGTTCATTGGCGATTCTCATATACATATCCAGGTCCAAAGTGTTGTGATGTGTGATGAATGGCTTGGCAGTGGCACCTCCGGCAATAGTACTGAGAATAGGTGTGTCCACTTCAAGGAAACCTTCACGATCAAAATACTCTTTCATCGATTTGATTATGACTGAACGTTGAAGAAATTTTTCTTTGACTTCAGGATTTACAATCAGGTCCACGTATCTTTGACGATATCTGATCTCCTGATCTTTTAAGCCATGCCATTTTTCAGGTAATATTTGTAAAGACTTGGACATCAGAATCACTTCTTCAGCTCTGATGGAAATCTCATCTTTTTGAGTTTTGAAAACAATGCCCTCAACTCCTACTATATCACCGATATCATAAGTCTTGAAGATTTCGTATTGCTCTTCACCAAGTGCATCTTTTCTCACATACGATTGAATGCGTCCTTCACTGTCTTGAATATCGATGAAAGATGCCTTACCCATATCCCTCTTGGCCATGATGCGACCGGCAACTCTAACATTCACTCCATCATGGGTGGCAAAATCGTCATGAATCTGTTTTGAAAAATGCGTACGCTCGTATTTTTCTATTTTAAATGGATCTTGACCAATTTCTCTTAATTTCGATAGTTTGTCTCTACGAATCTGTAGCAATTCACTTAAGTTCTCCATCGGATATTCCTCCCAGTTTTTATTTATATTCAGTTAATTATAGTATAGCGAGGTTCCAAAGTCAATTCAACTGAACGCCTCAACCAGGATGCATTTCAAAACTTCCACGTCGCTGACACTGTTCACTTCATTTTTATAATGGGCAGCTTTCTGCAGGCCCTTCAAATACCATGCGGCATGTTTTCGCATTTCCAGCGTTGCTATATGATTGCCTTTATACGCGATCAGATTGTCATAATGTTCAAGAACCGTCAATAGACGTTCGGACTTTGTCGGTCTCGAAATTGGACTTTCTCCCTTTAAATAGGCGGCGATCTCACCCAAAAGCCATGGATTGCCCTGAATCCCTCTTCCAACCATGATGCCGTCGCAATTGGTCTGTTCCCTCATTTTTTGGGCGTCTTCCACAGTGAATACATCACCATTGCCGATTACAGGAATTTTGACCGCATCTTTCACTGCCTTTATGATTTGCCAGTCGGCTTTTCCGGTATACAACTGTTCACGTGTTCTTCCGTGAATGGCAATTGCTTCCACTCCGGCTGCTTCAGCAATTTTTGCGATTTCCACAGCATTGACGGATTGGTCATCCCAACCTTTTCTGATTTTCACAGTCACTGGCTTAGTTGAGATCTTGACTGCCATTTTCAAGAGCTGCTCAGCTTTTTTTGGATCTTTCATCAATGCGGAACCTTCTCCATTGTTGACGATTTTCGAAGCCGGACAGCCCATGTTGATGTCCAGTATATCATTGTTGTGACCATTGAGTACATCTTGGATGGCTTCGAGTTTGTCGGGTTCCGCAGTGAAAATCTGTAAAGCGATTGGGCGTTCTTCCTCCAGAATTTTCATTAATCTTTGTGTCTTCTGATCTTTATAATAAAGGGCATTGACACTGATCATCTCACTGACCATCAATCCTTCGTGAAACTTCTTGCAGATCAATCTGAAGGCCAGATCGGTCACTCCTGCCATTGGGGCGAGAACAACATCATTTTTTAGTTCAATATCACCAATTCTCATATCACTTCAGTTCCTCTGTCGGTTTAGGATGACGGTTCATATGATATATGAAGTTCAATCCATCCAGAGTTAAAAATTTGTCTACAACATCAATCTCTTTTGATTCTGAAGCTATCAATGTGGATAGTCCACCAGTCGCAATCACTTTGACATCATTGCTACCCAATTCTTGCTTCATTTTTCCGACAATATAATCCACACTACCCACATAACCATATATGATTCCCGCTTGTACACTTTGTGTCGTATTTTTGCAGATGACACGATCCGGTTTGATCAGTTCAACGCGCGTGAGTTTCGCAGCGCGTTCGTACAGCGCGTCTGCTGATATTTTAATGCCTGGAAGGATTGAACCCCCGAGATATTCACATTTTTCACTTACTGCGCAAAAAGTGGTCGCTGTCCCGAAATCAATAATGATCAAAGGGCCACCATATTTCTTGAATCCTGCCACTGCATTGACTATTCTGTCGGCTCCAACTTGTCTTGGATTGTCATACTTGATATTCATGCCTGTTTTTATTCCGGGGCCGATTACTATGGCTTCTTTTCCAAAATATTTTTGAGCCATATGAAGCAAAGAATACATGACATGAGGGACAACGGAAGAAATTATGATATCCTGCACTTCATCAATTCTCAAATTTTCGTATTTAAAAAGTTGCGTTATGAAAATTCCAAGTTCATCTGCTGACTTGGAATGGTCAGTGGCCATTCTCCAATTGGTCAACAGTTGGCTGTCTTTGTAAACCCCCATGACAACATTGGTGTTGCCCACATCAAAAGTTAATAACATAGTTCCTCCCGGTATCATTATATATATCCATTAATGCCTCTCACCGATACTTCTCCGAAAAATACAGCCTCATCAGTTCCATCTTCATTGGTCACAATAAGGTTCCCAGCATTGTCTATGGTTTTGGCAAAAGCAGTTCTAGTGCGTTCCCCTGCTGTAATATTCACTTTTTCACCAATGGTGACTGATTTTTTTATATTGTATGCCACAACAGAATCAAATAATCCGTCATGAACGAATTGATTATAATACATTTCGAATATTTCCACAAATCTTTTAATAATATTTAATCGGTTGACGGGTTTTCCACGATTTTCAATCATCAGTGACGTGGCTTTATCTGCAATGGACTCATCAAATACGCTCTGACTGACATTGATTCCGACTCCAACGACCAAATAATGGATGTGTCCAAGTTCAGCGCTGAGTTCCGCCAGTATCCCGCATACTTTTTTGCGTTCGATGACGATATCATTTGGCCATTTTATTCCGGTGACCAATCCAGACTCCTCTTCAATGGCTCCACTCGCGGCAGCTGCTGCGATTAGTGTGATTTTGGAGACCATGTCAGGCGATAAGGAAGGTTTTAAAAGCAAACTCATCCATATTCCGGAATCCTTTTCCGAAATCCACGCTCTTCCCATTCTACCTTTACCTTTGACCTGTTCTCTTGCGACAATCAAAGATTCCATGAAATCGCTTGTTTCTCCAAGTCTCTTGGCTTCATTGTTGGTGGAGTCCACTTGATCGAAATACAATACCTGATGGACAAGATTTGAATTGCAAGTGATCTGCTCAAGAGCAATCTGGTCGACATCTGAAGATTTACGTTTCAAATGGTAACCTTTATTGGTGACCGAAACGATTTGATAGCCTTCTTTTTTTAACGTCTGAATATGTTTCCAAATTGCCGTTCTGGAGACACCGAACATTTGACTCAGGTTCTCTCCGGAAATATAACCGTCTTTTTGGTCAATCAGCACTTTCAAAATCTTGTTTTTCATATGAATACCATCCTCGATAAATTCGATAACATTATAACATAAATCTGCACAATATGATGAAAGAAACCCCAAATCACCATTAAAAATGTGATTTAGGGTTTGATATCTCATACTTTATATAATTTTATCTTTAGAATCCACCAAACAGTGAAAGCATTACACCGGCAGATACTGCAGAACCGATTACACCAGCGACATTCGGACCCATGGCATGCATGAGAAGGAAATTGGTTGGATCAGCCTTTTGACCTACAACTTGTGATACTCTGGCCGCCATAGGTACAGCAGATACTCCTGCCGAACCAATCAATGGATTCACTTTATCTTTAACGAACAGATTCATGAGTTTCGCAAGCAATACCCCAGCTGCGGTACCAATGGCAAATGCCACAACACCAAGACCGACAATCGCAAGTGTCTCCACTTTGATGAATGCTTCAGCGGATGCTGTCGCACCAACTGTTACACCGAGGAAAATCGTTACGATATTCATAAGTGCATTTTGAGCAGTGTCAGACAATCTACCTACAACACCCGATTCCTTAAATAAGTTACCAAGCATCAGCATGCCTACAAGCGCTCCCGCCGGTGGTACAATCAATGAAACAATCAGTGTTCCCAAAATTGGGAAAACGATTTTTTCAAGCTTTGAAACCGGGCGAAGTTGCTTCATTTTAATCTGGCGCTCTTCTTTTGTGGTCAAAAGCTTCATGATCGGTGGTTGAATAACTGGCACGAGTGCCATATAGGAATAAGCTGCGACGGCAATCGAGCCCATGATATGTGGTGCCAATTTTGAAGACAGGAATATGGCCGTTGGACCATCCGCTCCTCCGATGATACCAATTGAAGCCGCTTCCGCCGGCGTAAACAATCCCGTTGCTATCGCACCAAAGAAAGTGATGAAAATACCGAACTGTGCAGCTGCACCGAGTAACAAAGATTTAGGATTCGCGATCAGCGGACCGAAATCCGTCATGGCTCCTACACCTAAAAAGATCAGCGGTGGAAATATTCCGAGTTTATTTCCCTGGTAAAGATAGTACAGGAGTCCTCCGACTTGGCTGATACTGCCATCCGCAGCATACACGGGCGGAGTCATCATCCCAGCAGCTGGAAGATTCGTGAGGAACATACCAAATGCTATCGGTACCAACAGCAAGGGTTCGAATCCTTTTCGAATCGCCAAATAGAGGAGAAAAAACGACACACCGATCATAATCAACTGAGGTACCGTCATATTATCAAATCCGGTGGTCATGTAAAATTCTTTAATTGTTTGAAGCATAGTGCATCTCCTTTCATAACCAGTAGTTATCGGATTATCCGATGACTACTAGAACGTCCCCTGAATTTACTGATGCACCTTTATTTGTATTGATGGAGAGAACTTTGCCACCTGCCGGCGCCATGATCTCATTTTCCATTTTCATAGCTTCCAGGATCAATAACACATCACCTTGGCTTACTGTATCGCCAACTGCCACTTTGATGTCAAATATTGTGCCAGGCATCGGAGAAACAACTTTTTCTCCGCCCTCAGCAACTGGTGCTGCCGGAGCTGGAGCAGCCGTTTTAGGTGCCGCAGCAGGTGCAGGTGCGGCAGTTGCCGCCGGAGCCGCAGCTCTTGGTGCCGTTCTTTGAACTGGTGAGGCAACGCCGCCCACTTCTTCAACTTCAACTTCGTATGCTTTTCCATTAACCGTTATATTAAACTTTTTCATCACACTCATCCTCCAATAATATTCGCATTAAAATCTAGAAGCCATTACTTCGCTTCTTCCAGTTTGACCCCATACAGGCGTATTGTCAGAAACTCGGGTTATATTACTCACAACAATATTGTGCATTGATGTATTGAGTGAAGCGGCAATCGCAGCTGTGATCACAGCAATAAGCTCTGATTGGTCCTCTTCTTGCGGTGTTTCCACAACAGGTTTTTCAACCGCAACAGGTTTAACATTCTTAATTTCGGGTTTGTTGCCCCCTTCAATAGCCATGATGATTTTTGACATCAATACAGTCAATCCCCAGATCAAAACCAAAGCCACAAATGTAATGCCCATACCAAGTGCTATTACATACATTGTCGCAACGAGTTTGTCTCCCATTGGCATATTGGCAAAACTTTCGGCGTGTGTAAATTGTTCTAAAATATCCATTTAGTCACCTCTTCCTAACTACATCGGTAGATTTCCGTGTTTTTTGGCAGGTCTTGTCTCACGTTTAGAAGAAAGCATATCAAATGCATCAATCAATCTTGGACGTGTTGCCGCAGGTTCAATGACATCATCTACAAAACCACGCTCAGCCGCTTTATAAGGCGTCGCGAATTCATCGGTATATTCTTGAATCAACCTGGCGCGTGTCTCAACCGGATCATCGGCGCCTTGAATTTCTCCCCTGAATACGATGTTTGCAGCACCTTGTGGTCCCATTACAGCGATTTCTGCTGATGGCCAAGCCAAAACGAGGTCCGCACCAAGGTCTTTGGAGCACATTGCAAGATAAGCGCCACCATATGCTTTTCTAACGATCAATGTCAATTTCGGTACAGTAGCCTCACTATAAGCATAAAGCATTTTTGCACCGTGACGAATAATTCCACCGTACTCTTGTTGAGTTCCAGGAAGGAAACCAGGAACGTCCACAATATTCAACAAAGGAATATTGAAAGAGTCACAAGTTCTAATGAAACGTGCTGATTTGTCTGATGCGTTGACATCGAGGCAACCCGCCAATATTTTTGGTTGGTTGGCTACAATACCGATCGTCTTACCATTCAATCTCGCAAAACCGGTAATGATGTTCTTTGCGTAATGTGGTAAATACTCCATGAAATCTCCGCCATCAACTACAGCGCGAATCAAATCATGCATGTCATATGGTTTGTTTGGATTTTCAGGCATCATGGAATTCAGTGATTCTTCAAGAGCGTTTATGTCATCCTCACATGCATACTCAGGAGCAGTCTCCATATTGTTTGATGGAAGGTAACCAAGTAGCCTTCTGATGTCTTCGATGCATGCTTGATCAGTCTTGGCGATAAATTGTGATACACCACTTACCGAGTTGTGGGTCATAGCTCCACCAAGCGCTTCGGCAGTAACTTCCTCGCCGGTTACAGTCTTGATGACTTGTGGTCCTGTGATAAACATTTGTGATGTCTTATCCACCATGAAGACAAAATCTGTCAAGGCTGGCGAATAAACCGCACCACCGGCACAAGGTCCCATGATTGCGGTGATTTGTGGAATTACTCCAGAAGCCATAGTGTTCTTGAAAAAGATTTTACCATATCCGGATAAAGCGTCAACAGCTTCTTGAATTCTTGCTCCACCCGAATCGTTGATTCCGACTATCGGTGCACCCATTTTGAGTGCGTTGTCCATTGCCTTGCAGATCTTACCTGCATGCATTTCACCAAGTGATCCACCAACAACTGTAAAGTCTTGAGAGTAAGCGTAGACCAAACGGCCGTCTACCTTACCATAACCTGTTACAACACCTTCTGCAGGTGCTTCGACACTTTCCATGCCAAAATTGGTGCAACGATGCTTAACGAATGCATCCAATTCAACAAATGTGCCCTCGTCAAACAGCAAATCCAAACGCTCTCTTGCCGTAAGTTTTCCACTTTCGTGTTGTTTGGCTATGCGTTTTTCTCCACCACCAGCTACGATTACTTCTTTCCTACGTTTTAAATCATCCAACTTGTTTACAGACATTTTGTCCCTCCACCCTTTATTTATTCAGATCGTTCGCTTAATTCCACCAAAACCCTGTTTGAGCTTTTCGGGTGAACAAATGCGATCTTTGCTCCACCTGCACCGTATCTCGGTTTTTCATCGATCATCTTCATACCTTTTGAAAGCATATATTCAATCGCCTCTTCAATATTGTCCACTTTGAATGCGATATGTTGAACGCCTTCGCCATTTTTTTCAATGAATTTGGCTATTGGCCCATCTTCAGATGTGGATTCAAGCAATTCAATCTCTGTATCACCAACCGGTAAAAATGCCACGCGAACTTTTTGATCATCAACAACTTCAGTTCCTTGTAACTCCAGACCGAGTATATCTTTGTAAAAATTGATGGACTCATCCAAATTCTTTACAGCAATACCGATATGATCGATTTTTAATGTTTTCATTGATATCCCTCCGCAGTTTCCTTTACTATTTTAACAATTCTAAAAATTCAAGTAAACAAACTATTTAAACGATAACTCGTTTTGACTTTTGTTATTAAAGTCTTTTTTTACTCAACATTTTTTTCAAAACTTACTCATGAAGTGCCGCTTTGACATCATCGAATACGGCATCTACAGCAGAATATGGATCCATTTCGCGATCTGCGACCCGTTTTGCGTAATATTCGAGTTTTTCCTCTTTTTGCGATTTATCCAGTATGGTGTGCTCAATGCGTTCTTTGATCAATTCAACAACCTCATTTTTTGCGTTGTTGGCTCTTCTTTCATCAAATAGCTCATTTTCAATCATATAAGCCCGGTGCATGTGGATGGATTCCAAAAGTTCATCAATTCCCTGATTATCCACGGCAACAACCATTTTCACAGGAGGTCTCCATTTGACATCCTTGTTGAAATCAAGCATCATCTCAATTTCTCTGGCGGTCCTTTTCGCCCCATCCCTGTCGGATTTGTTGACTGCGAATACATCTCCAATTTCCATGACTCCCGCTTTAATCGCTTGAATATCATCACCTAAACCAGGAACCATAACCATGACGGTTGTATCACAGTTTTTAACGATGTCTATTTCAGATTGACCGACACCGACAGTTTCAATAAATATATAGTCCGAGCCCATGATGTCCAGTACCTTTATTGCCGCCGATGTCGCTTCTGAAATGCCACCCAAATGGCCTCTCGCTCCCATGCTTCTTATAAACACGCCAGAGTCCATACTCAAATCGTTCATACGAACTCTATCACCGAGTATGGCTCCGCCTGTAAAGGGAGAGGTTGGGTCCACAGCAATAACGGAAACCGATTTGTCCTGTTTTCTAAGTGCCTTGACAAGTTTGTCTGTAAGTGTGCTTTTTCCAGCTCCTGGAGGTCCCGTGATTCCTATCACAAAAGCGTTCCCGCTTTTGTGATAGAGTTTTTTGAGAATTGCCAGTCCCTCCGGATCTTTGTTTTCAAGCAACGAGATCAACCTTGCCGCAGCACGTTTGTCTTTTCCGAGCAGTCTTTTTTCGATATCCATATTTGCCATCCTCCCAAGTGACCATGGGTGTTTAGGTCATTGATTTCTATCTTTTTGTCACATTCTCTCTGATGTAATCTATAGTGACTTGTGTAGGTGTTCCAGGTGTGAAAATTGCTTTGATCCCTTTTTCCTTTAGCGCAGGGATATCATCCGTCGGAATTACTCCCCCACCGATCACTAGGATATCATCCGCTTCTTCAGCTTTCAAAAGATCAACCACTCTAGGCAAAAGTGTATTGTGTGCACCTGATAAAATACTCATGGCAATACAATCCACGTCTTCCTGAATCGCTGCGTTTACGATTTGCTCAGGCGTTTGTCTAAGTCCTGTATATATTACTTCCATGCCCGCATCACGAAGTGCTCTAGCAATTACTTTCGCACCCCTGTCATGTCCGTCAAGGCCGGGTTTAGCCACTAAAACTCTTATTGGTCTATCCATTTTTTCCTCCTCATATCCACTATGAACTATAAGTTTACCGTTTGTTGGTATTCTCCGAAGACTTCTCTCATGACATCACAGATCTCTCCGAGCGTCGCATAAGTCTTAACGGCGTCAAGTACATAAGGCATAACATTTTCAGTACCTTCACATGCTTTCTTGAGAACTGATAATGTTTCTTCGACTTTTGCATTGTCTCTTTTTGCTCTGAGTTCAACCAACTTCTGCTTTTGCATTTCCCCGACTGCGGGATCTACACGAAGCAAACCTTTAGGCGCTTCTTCCTCAATTTGAAATTTGTTGACACCAACAACAATAAGCTCGTTATTCTCAATCTTCTTCTGATAATCATATGCCGCATCCATGATTTCTTGTTGGATGTATCCTGAATCAATCGCTTTTGCCGCACCACCGATATCATCAATCTTTTTAATGTAAGCATATGCCTCATCTTCGATCTCTTTTGTTTTAGCTTCAATATAGTAGGATCCTGCCAATGGGTCGACCACATCTGTGACACCGCTTTCATTGGCAACGATTTGTTGTGTTCTTAGTGCGATTCTCACTGAATCTTCAGTTGGAAGAGCCATAGCTTCATCTCTGGAGTTGGTGTGCAAACTCTGTGTTCCTCCGAGTACCGCAGCAAGTGTTTGAATAGCAACTCTGACGATATTGTTGTCAGGTTGTTGAGCGGTCAGTGTGGAACCACCTGTTTGGGTATGGAACTTGAGTTGCATCGATTTTGGATCTTTTGCACCAAATCTGTCTTTCATGATTCGAGCCCAAAGTCTTCTGGCTGCCCTGTATTTTGACACCTCTTCTAGCAAATCGTTGTGTGCGTTGAAGAAGAACGATAGGCGTGGGGCAAACTCATCGATGTCTAGACCGGCTTTTATGGCTGCTTCAACATATGCGACTCCGTCAGCCAAAGTGAATCCGACTTCTTGGGCTGCTGTTGATCCAGCTTCTCTAATGTGATACCCCGAAATGGATATTGTATTCCACTGTGGCACTTCTTTTGCACAGTATGCAAATATATCTGTGATCAATCGCATAGACGGCTCAGTCGGGTAAATGTATGTGCCTCTTGCGATGTATTCTTTTAGTATGTCATTTTGAATGGTACCTCTGAGTTTTTCAGCTGATGTTCCTTGTTTTTCGGCTACTGCGATATACATGGCCAATAGTACTGATGCTGGAGCGTTGATGGTCATTGAAGTACTGACTTTATCAAGAGGGATGCCATCGAACAAAATCTCCATATCCGCCAAAGAGTCGATTGCAACACCGACTTTTCCGACTTCACCTTCAGATAAAGGATGGTCTGAGTCGTAACCGATTTGCGTAGGTAAGTCAAATGCAACAGAAAGACCGCTTGATCCTTGCTCTACCAAGAACTTGTAGCGCTTGTTCGATTCTTCTGCTGTAGCGAATCCCGCATACATTCTCATTGTCCAAAACTGACCTCTGTACATGGTCGGTTGGACACCTCTCGTATAAGGGTACTGGCCTGGAAATCCTAAATCATTTGCATAGTCCATATCTGCAATATCAACAGGTGTGTACAATCTATTCACCGTTGAACCCGATCCTGTAGTGAATTCTGTCTTTCTTTCAGGACGTTTTTGCAATTTTTCTTGCGTTTTAGCATTTTCTTTATCTACAGCTTCTTTAAGAATAGAAATCTGATCCTTGTTAAACATCATTAACTCCTCCTTTAATTATTGACCGCATAAGGCATTTTGCCTATATAAGAATATCACAAAATCAACCAAATATCATTGTTTTTGTTAAAGTATAATTGTATACTTTCATAACGATTTGGCATCAGGTAACAAAAAAAGACAAATAATTTTGTTGCAAGAAATCTTGCAATACTCAATACACACTAAAAACATCACTTTTTCAACAATACCGCATTGAGCCAAAATTGATGTGGATGACTTTCTCTGGCATCCTGGGTTTTCCACAGCGTATTCACTTTAAAATCATTTTGTTTTGAGATGAGGTCTGTGAATTTGACTTCATCAAAATCATTGAAAAATCGTCCATGTCTCAATTTTTCTTCCACTCCGTATTTGAACGACACATAAAGCACTCCGGATGGTTTTAGCGCCTTATTGAATTTGGATATGATTTCAAGGATTTCTTCAGAGCTGAAATGTAAAAGAATGGCACTTGCCCAGATGCCATCGAACTCGTTTTCATACTTGATATTCATCACATCTACTTGAAGCACTTCATTGTTGAGCAGAATTTTGCCTCGATCGACCACTTCCTTAGCAAAATCTATTGAGACCACATCATACTTTTGGTCATTGAAATAATGACTGTCCCGACCGGAACCGAATCCTACATCCAAAATTTTGTCACCTTTTTTGAGATGTTTCTCAAAAACGGCATAAATCCCGCTAAGGTCAATCCCGAATGTGTTTTTGAGCAGGTCCGTCGCGTGGGTATTATAGTATTGCTTCATCATTTGTTTTGACATGGCATCTCCTTTCAACTATGTCTTTTATATTTGGCGGGTTCTGACTCATAAAGATTGTTGCCATAAGCATCCATGACCACAATGGCTTTGAAGGATTCGACTTCAAGTCGCCTGATGGCTTCAGCTCCAAGATCCTCATATGCCACTATATCATTTCTCTTAACCGATTGGGCAATTAGCGCACCGGCACCACCAATTGCGGCGAAATAAACCGCTTTATGAGTTTGCATCGCATTTATGACCTCAGGACTTCTTTCCCCTTTGCCAATCATCCCCTTAAGACCTAGTTCAAGAAGCGGCAATGTCATTTCATCCATACGATAACTGGTCGTAGGTCCACATGCACCTATGACCTGTCCCGGTGCAGCAGGTGATGATCCGGAATAATAGATGACTGCACCATCAAGCTCAAACGGCAAGTCCTCACCATTCCTTAAAGCTTCAATCAACCTCATATGCGCGGCATCTCTGGCAGTGTAGATGATGCCGGACAACTCTATAAGATCTCCCGCCCTAAGTTTCAGAACCGTTTCATCCGTAAGTGGGGTACTAATTTTTTTCAAGGACATTTGAACCTCCTATAGATACGCCACAGCGTGTCTGGATGCATGGCAATTGATATTGACGACAACAGGAAGACCCGCTATATGAGTCGGATAGATTTCCACATTGACTCCAAGCGCGGTATTCAGACCACCAAGTCCTTGAGGGCCGATTCCCAATTGGTTTATTTTTTCGAGGAGCCGTTTTTCCAGCTCTGAGATGTGAGGTAGAGGACTCGATTCATCCACATTTCTGAATAGTGCCTTTTTGGCGATTTGAGCGGCTTTGTCCACTGTTCCTCCGATTCCGACACCCACCACGATCGGTGGACAGGGATTGGGACCCGCCTCCATTACAGTGTTTATAACAAAATCTTCCACACCTTCCATTCCATCGGACGGCTTCAACATTTTGAGTTTTGACATGTTTTCACTTCCAAAACCTTTGGCGGCAAGTGATATCTTCAGATGATCTCCTGCTACCAGTTCATAATAAACAACTCCCGGAGTATTGTCTTTCGAATTGATTCTGAGCAAAGGATCGTTCACTACCGACTTTCTCAAATAACCTTTTTCATAACCCTCTCGAATGCCTTGCTGTATAGCCTCTTCAAGCACTCCACCTGAAATGTGGACCTCTTGCCCTATCTCTACGAAAACCACTACCATTCCAGTATCCTGGCAAATGGGCATCTGCATATCTTTTGCTATTTTCGAATTGAGCAGCAAATCACTTACAATGCTCTTTCCGATTGGGGAAATCTCACTTGTTTCCGCTCTCGAAAGTGCATCTTCAATGTCTTTTCCAATATTGTAATTGCAATCGATACACATTTGACTTATCTTTTGGATTATTTGATCCACATGAACTTCACGCATTTTTGCCTCTTTTTTCTTCTACTTTGCCCATGAATTTTTCCACATGGATTATATAGCGTTCGTGCCTGCCTTCTCCAATTTTCTCGATTTCATCATAAGCCTCAATCTTAAAAGTCAATTTTTTTCCTTCAATGCCTATGAGTTCGGCAACCGCTTTTACTTTTTGACCCATTGGTGTGGCAGCGACGTGGACGATGTCCACCGACATCCCTACAGTGCTGTAACCGGGATCAAGGCTTTTTTCAGCACATTTGAGCGCCGCATTCTCCATCAAACCGATCATCATCGGTGTTGAAAAGACTAAAATACTCCCACTTCCAAAAGCAGCCGCAGTATGTTTTTCTTCTACTATGAGTTCGGATGTATATGTGTCACCAACATTTAATCTGTGCATAATCCAATTCCTTTCTCTTTCCAAATGTTTATGTCTATCATATCATCAGTGAATGGAAGTATACAACAAAAAAAACTCCGGGACTTGTCATCCCGGAGTTCGATTGATTTTGATTATGCTTTACTTTCAAAAGGATTTTCGCCATCTTTCTTCGGCGAAGCATTCTTTTCATCCTCATCGGAATCTTCATTGAGTTTTTCATTCAACTTTTCGAATGCGGCTTTTTCTTTTTCTTCCTGCTCTCTGGTCAATCGTCTTTCTTCTTCGATTTTCCCTTTGGTGCTTTCGACCTTCTCAGTCAAAGCTTCGATGCCTTCATCATAAGCGATTTTGAATTCCTCACCACTGATGGTCTCATATTTGAGAAGCGCTTCGGCTATGATATGGAGTTTGTCCACATGTTCTTCAAGCAATGTCTTGGCTTTATCGTACGCCTTGTCGACAATGTTTCTTACTTCTCTATCTATTTCAGAAGCGACATGTTCCGAATAATTTTTCATCGATGTGAAATCTCTGCCAAGGAAAACTTCATCTTCGGTATCATAACTCATTGAACCGAGATTGTCGCTCATGGCATACTTTGTAACCATGGCACGCGCAATTTTTGTGACTCTTCCGAGGTCGTTTTGTGCTCCTGTGCTGATATCACCAAGAATCAGACTTTCTGCCACTCTACCTCCAAGAAGTATTATGAGTTCTCTTTCCATACCTTTTTTGGTCGCATAACTTCTGTCTTCCTCAGGCAATTGCATTGTGAATCCGCCTGAACGGCCTCTAGGAATTATGGTGACTTGGTGAACCGGATCGGTTTCAGGAAGTGATTGAGCGATTACAGCGTGACCCGCCTCATGATAGGCAGTCAATTTTCTTTCCTTTTCACTGACAAGTCTACTTTTCTTCTCAACTCCTGCAATAACTTTTATGATCGCATCTTTGATGGTTTCCATTCTGATGATTTTGTCACTGATTCTGGCTGACAATAATGCCGCCTCATTCATGACATTCTCAAGATCGGCCGGTGTGAATCCCGGTGTACTTTGTGCGAGTTTTGCGTAATTCACATCGTCAGCAATAGGTTTGTTTTTCGCATGAACCCTGAGAATTTGTTCTCTTTCTCTGACATCCGGAATTCCGATCATGACTTGTCTGTCGAAACGACCTGGTCTGAGCAGTGCAGGATCCAGTATGTCCGGACGGTTTGTCGCTGCTATGATGATGACGCCTTGATTATCAGTAAAACCATCCATCTCAACCAAAAGTTGGTTCAATGTCTGTTCTCTCTCGTCATGGCCACCGCCCATGCCTGCGCCTCTTCGACGTCCGACCGCATCAATCTCGTCTATAAAAACGATACAAGGTGCGTTCTTTTTGGCTTCCTCGAAAAGATCTCTGACTCTGGAAGCACCGACACCAACGAACATCTCTACGAAATCGGAACCCGATATGGTGTAAAAGGGAACTCCAGCTTCGCCGGCACAAGCCCTTGAAAGATATGTTTTACCTGTTCCTGGAGGGCCAACCATCAAAATGCCTTTTGGAATTCTCGCACCAAGTGCAAGATAACGTCTAGGCAGTTTGAGGAAATCCACAATTTCTTCCATTTCCTCTTTTTCTTCTTTGAGTCCCGCAACGTCCGCAAATGTTATTTTTCTACCTGAATCCTTGACAATTTTCGCCTTGCTTTTACCAAACGACATCACTTTTGAACCGCCACCTTGCGAATTTTGCATGAATACGAACCAAAAAACCACAAGGAGCAATATCATGATGATGGTCGGCAATATCTCAATCAGAAAGGGTGTGTTTGCAGGCGGAATGCCTGTCACTTTTACAAGATTTCCGCTTTCCTTAAGCTCGAGTAGCAACTCACCGGTCTTTTGTGCCAACATACTTGGAACATAGCTGGTGAATTTTGAGCCGTCATTCAACAGACCCGTAATGCTGTTGCCGTCTATTTGAACTTCCTGAATTTCATTGTTTTCCAATTTAACCATGAATTCATCATATGAAAAATCAACTGACTTCTGGGTATTAACACCCGACATCGTCACCAATATCAAAATCCCAATGAAAATTGCAATATAAATTGATGCGCCTCTTAAACCTTTCTTCATAGCATCCTCCCTTATCGAGTGTACATCACATTATTTTAGCACAATAATCGTTTTTCAACAATATCTTGTAGGCTTATTATCATAATGTTTTTTGTGTCTTTTGTTATTTTACAATGGTCGTGGATACGCATACCATGGACCCATACAATTTTTTCGTCATCACAAATCAACCATATCGTATCCCGTTTCGCCACCGGCACTTTTTCATCAATAAAGAAGTCCTTGATCTTTTTATGACCTTTCATCCCCAATGGAATGAACCGGTCTCCTGTGGTTCTGTTCCTGACTGTCAACTTTCCAATAACCCGATCGGCATCCAGTGCCACTACCCATTCGTCTGTGGCGAAATCCGAATAACTTTTCGCATCCATATGGATCACACGCAATTCAGGTGCACTTTCAGTCTTGCTGCGGACATCCATTTTCGATACCACATAATCACCATAGACATTTGACACTTGATAATGTTCATCCAAACGAATGGAAGTATTGGTTCTACTGAGATTTAAAATCTGATTCAGCTGATCGGCTGATATGTCGACCAAGTGTTTTCGAATCCTCCTGATGCAATACCGCATCAGCTGCTTTTGCTCGGAAACAGTCAACAAGGCATAGGATGAGCCTCTGATGATGATCTTACCTTCCTCTGAAACGCACATGCTATTGAACATATTTTGAACATGGGTTTTCCAGAAGGATTTCTCCTCTTTCATCATTTCTGTGGTTCTGAAAATCGTGTCATTGATTGAAGGATTGAAGTTGTTTTTTATATATGGGATGAGTTCATTTCGGATTTTATTTCTGACATAGTCATTCTCATCATTGGTATGATCTCTTCTGGCCATAAGATGGTTTTGTTCACAATAAAGTTCTATCATAGCCCGATCCACTTCCAATAGCGGCCTAATGAAGACGCCATCTCTGATGTATTCGATGGATGAAAGTCCATCGATTCCGGATCCTCGAAACAAATTTATGAAAAAAGTCTCAACCAGATCGTTACGATTCTGACCTATGGCGATTTTTGTCCCCCCGATTTTGACCCTCACTTCCTCAAACTTCTCATAACGGACCCTGCGACCGGCTTCCTCGAAAGAAAGTCCATGCCCTGACGCATACTCGGATACATCCACTCTGAAGGTGTGACATTCAACTCCAAGTTTCGAACAAAATTCCATTACGAATTTTTCGTCCGCATCCGCAAACTCTCCTCTGAGCAAATGATTCACATGCACTGCGACAATGTCAATACCAGCACTTTTTGAAATTTGAAAAAGTGCATGGATGAGTGCCAAAGAATCAGGCCCGCCTGACAATCCGACAACCACCTTGTCCCCTTGGGAAAGCATATTATGTTTTTCAACCGTCACAAGCATTGTTTTAATCAATTTGCACTCCTTAAATCCCCGAAATCGCCATTCTTTTGATTTTAATCGAAGGGGCTCCCATATAATCGTTAGCCATTATTGAAAACATCAAATCATCCGCAACGGTCTCAATCTCATTGAGCATTTCGAAAAAATTACCCGACACTGTGATTTGGCTCACCGGTTTTCCGATTTTCCCACTGGTCACTTCAAATCCATGACATTGCAATGAAAAATCACCGGAAATAGAATCCAGTCCAGCATGCAATCCTTGAAAACCTACAATCAAGACGCCTTCATCAATACTGGAGACCATCCCATCAAATGATACGTCACCGGGTTCAATGTAGATATTTGAAGGTGCTGTACCTATAGTGCCTTTATAAGATCCCTTGCTGGCATTACCGGTAGAATTGACTCCATCTTTTTTTGCAGTCTTCAAATTATATAAATAAGTTTTAAGAACTCCGTTTTCTATCAGCCTCTTAGGTACTGTGGGAACCCCCTCAGCATCGAATGACGCGGAGGCCATTGCACCTGACATGTGTGGATCCTCAATCAATGTGATCATATGAACTGCAATTTTTTGATCGATTTTCCCTTTCAATGCCGACATATCTTTTTGTACACGTTCAGCACTGAATATACCCATAAACGCACTGAATAATTGCGCAAACGCGTCATTTTTCACCACTACAGGACATGTCTTCGAGGAAACAGGCTCGGCTCCAAGCATGCCAAGTGATTCCCTTGCCGCAACTTCAGTGATTTTTGATTTGGACAAAGCGTAAAAATCATTTCCGATATCATAGCCAAGACCCGTTCTCGTGTCACCGTCAGACTCCACAACCGGCATGGCATATGCCAAACAATAGTTGCTTTTATCCTCGACATCCAAACCTTCTGTGTTGACGATGAATTTGGAACTTTCCACTTCAACATAATTGTTGAATGAAAGTCTCTTGATTCTGGAATCATATGCTCTTAGTTCATTTTCCACATCGATCAGAAATTTTATTTTGTCATCCATTGACTGTTTCGAGAGTTCAGGATTGAAATCGTTGATTTCAACATAAGTACCACTTCCGTCATGCAATAACACTTCATCTTCGGATTCTATGACTTCAGCATTGCCAAGTGCTTCATTTAAAAGCATGTCCATGGCATCATCATCAAATCTTTCGGAATAAGCATAACCCATCTTGCCTCCATGGATCACACGGTATGACATGCCACCATCCTCAGACAATGTGAATTTGTCCACTTGCCCTTCAAAAACGGAAATAGTGAGTTTCTTATTTTCCTGATAATAAACTTCTTGGGCAGTGAAACCTTTGGCTCTGCCCTTTTCAAACAAAGAGTCGATTTGATTGCGGATCATACTAAGCTTCCTCCCTTCCGCCTACGGTAATCTCGGAAACCTTTAGTGCCGGTTGTCCCAATCCAGCCGGAATTGAACCGCTGATTGAGCCACACATGCCTTCACCGGATTCAAAATTGTCACTCACCATTTCGATTCTGCTCAGAATGTCCATGCCCGTGCCTATCAATGTGGCACCTTTCACAGGAACGGTGATTTTACCGTTTTCAATCATGTAACCTTCCTGGACGGCGAAATTGAATTCCCCCGTAGCGGTGTTCACCGAACCACCTCCAAGATATTTTGCATAAAGCCCTTTGTCTATGGATTGAATCATATCTTCAAATTTGGAATTGCCATTTAAAATGTAAGTGTTTGTCATTCTGGATGTCGGGGCAAATTTATAGGACTGTCTTCTGGCGGAACCGGTTGATGGCATATTCATTCGTCTTCCATTCAGTTTGTCGATCATATAACTTTTAAGTACGCCATTCTCGATCAGCACATTTCTTCGAGTTGGCGTTCCCTCATCGTCATAATTTGCTGAACCCCACTCATTTAAGACGGTTCCATCATCAACAGCAGTGACAATATCCGATGCGATTTTCTGACCCAGTTTACCCGCGAACACGCTATTCCCTTTCGCGACTGAAGTTGCCTCAAGACCATGGCCACATGCCTCATGAAAGATGACACCACCAAACTTGTTGTCGATGACAACAGGAAATTTGCCGCTCGGAGCCGGTCTAGCATCCAACATGGTACATGCAATACGTGCCGCTTCCCGGCCGATCATTTCAACATCGATCTCCTCATACAGTTCAAACCCTTTTCCAGAGCCTTTTCCGACGGATCCCGTTTGCATCGCACCATTTTTCTCTGCCACTGCACTTACAGTGTATCTGGTCCTGGTTCGCTCATCCTCGACAAATTTGCCTTCCGAATTGGCAATCAGCACTTTTTGAGTGTAATCCATATAATTGACGACCACTTGATTCACTCTTGGATCCAAACCATAAGCGGCCTCAAATCCTTTTCTCATAAGATCCACTTTGATATTTTTGGGGACTGATTGAGGATCGGTTTTAATCCAATGGCTTTCCTTGGCACTATTCATCACAAAATCGATTTTAGCGGTCATGGGAACACCTTTTAAAGCTATGGATGCTTTTTTGGCAACTTCCACCAGATTGAGAGGGCTTGAATTGTTCGTGTATGTATAAACACTGTTCAATCCGCTGAAAATTCTGATTCCTACGCCATAATCCCTACCCGAGAGTGTTTTTTCTATTTTGCCCTTAATCATTTCTATCGATGTATTGAAACGGTCTTCAACATATATTTCCGCAAAATCGCCACCCTTTGAAAGAGCAGCGAGTAAGACTTCCCTTACCAATCGTTGTTCAAGCATGAATAATCCTCGCATTCTTTTCCATTATCTAACATCATACCTTTAATTCATAGCGTAATTAAGGCATTAATGTTAATTTTCTATTAAATGATTTTACTACAACCTCATTCAATTGTACACAATCTAAACGGATAACTCAATAATTATTTCGGGAACGGAAATATTTAAGTATCAGATAAATAAAGAAGCATTGTAAATGTGCCCCATCAAGGGTATCTTTACAATGCTTCTTTAATCCATGAATCAACATGGAAATTAATACTTGGATTGGAGCCGGCGATGGGACTCGAACCCGCGACCTACTGATTACAAGTCAGTTGCTCTACCAATTGAGCTACGCCGGCAAATTGGCGATCCAGAAGGGACTCGAACCCTCGACCTCTAGCGTGACAGGCTAGCGTTCTAACCAACTGAACTACTGGACCATTTTCCAACAAGGTTAATATTACAGTATTTACAAATGACTGTCAACCTCTTTTATTGATTTTTTGACAGCGAGTGGGCCAAATATCCCTCGAGATTATCAAAGTCACTGAATTCAAAGCTTTCAAGTCCAAGTGAACCTAATATTTTTTCCAGTATGATTCCACCTGCGAATATGATGTCGGCACGTTTTTCCTCAAGTCCGGCAATCTCTTTTCTTTCCACGTTGGTCATCTTCATCAATTGATTATTGATCTCGCGAATGTTATCGATTGTGACTACTGTGCCATGAATGTTTTCCCGATCATACACTTCCATTTTTTTCAGCATGGTCGCATACGATGCGGCAGTACCACCTATTCCAATGGCTTTGCTCACATTAAATTCCCTTAACGTTCCATAGACAGAGTCTGATATATCATCAATCGCCCGATTCATTTTCCCAAGTTCTGTGGGATCCACAGGATCATGATTCAGGAAAGCTCCAGTCATCCTTACAGCACCGACGTCCAAACTCATTGAGAACAGTATGCCTGCATGGTCTCCGACTATCAATTCGGTCGACCCACCGCCGATATCAATGACGAGATATAGACCACTCTCATCTTTAACCCCCGCCAAAACACCTGCAAAACCAATTTCAGCTTCCAGCTCACCTGAGATCACTTCGATTGTACATCCAGTTTCGAGCAATACCTTATCGGTGAATTCTGATGCGTTTGAAGCATCTCTCACCGCACTGGTCGCCATGATATACAGTTTCTCAGCACCAAAATCTCGGCTTTCCTCAGCAAATTGTTTCACAGTCTTTGCCGTTTCCAGTATTCGTTCGGAGTCGAGCATCTTGGTTTCATTGACGCCCTTTCCAAGACGGGTCATTTCAACTTTTTTGTGCACGTCATGAAATTCACCTTCATCAAATGCGCACAACAACAAACGAACTGAGTTTGTTCCGATATCGATCGTCGCATATTTTTTCAAGTTTAATCACTGTCCTTCTCGTTTAATGTTCTAATCAAATATATGATTTCGTTGGGTTTGACCATTTTCAATTTTTCGCGGGCGATTCTTTCAATCGCCTCCGGTGTTTGTGTATACTCATAAGTATCGTTCAACTGTTCTATTTCGCTTTCCAGAGACTCGATCTCATTCTTCAGGTCAGCTTGAACAGCCCTGTATTCAACAAGTTTTTTATTGGTCTGGACCGTTGAATATCCGTAATATCCTATGATTAGGATCAAGAACAACACCAGAAATTTATTGCGCCTGAAAAAAGATCTGCTTTTTCTTTTCATGTAAACCCCCAAGGCGTATCACATGTCTTGTTTTTCAGTTACCACTTCATACAGATTTTTTGAGATTTCTTTGGTGACATGCTCTTCAAGTCCTGTGATTTTAATCGTAATGGTCTTATTTCCAAGATTCATATCGATTATATCATCCACTGCCACTTCTGTCCCTGGTTTTGCGACTTTTCCGTTCACCAGAATTCTTCCATGGTCACATGCGTCCTTAGCTACAGTTCTTCTCTTGATCAATCTGGCGTTCTTTAAATATTTGTCAACTCTCATGTAGGCCTCCTGAAACTTAGAGGATAAATCAAGAAAAAGCAGCTAGGCTGCCTTTTCAAATTATTTGTTTACAGTTTCTTTTAATGCTTTACCTGCTTTGAAAACAGGAGCTTTTGATGCAGGAATGTTAATTGTTTGTTTAGGATCTCTTGGATTTCTACCAGTTCTTTCTTTTCTCTCTCTAACATCGAAAGTACCGAAGCCTACCAATTGAACTTTACCGCTCTTAGCAAGTTCTTCTTCAACGCTTTTCATAAATGCGTTCAATGCCAATTCAGCGTCCTTTTTTGTTAAACCCGATTTTTCAGCCATGCTAGCTACTAATTCAGCTTTATTCACAATAAAACCTCCTCTAAAATATTAAGTTGTTTTAACTATTATTAGTATACGTTGAAATTTCAACTTTTACAAGTGCTTTTACTTATTTTTTTATGATTTTTCGATTTTTTTTGAATCTTGCCAAAATTGTTCCATATTTTCTACAAAGTCTGTATTCATAAGCATTCCGGCAGTTGTGATCTTATTTTCCACAAATCGGAATCTTTTTATGAATTTGTCGATGGCATCATTGAGTACGAGTTCGGCATCCAATCCCAAATTTTTAGCTATATTGCTGATGATTAAAAGAATATCACCCATTTCTTCTTTGACGGACTGTTGATTTCCCGATTTTATGGCTTCCTTCAACTCCAGAATCTCTTCTGAAACCTTGTCGAACGCACTTTCAGTATCTTTCCAGTCAAAGCCGATATCCGATGCTTTCTTTTGTACTTTCTGACTTCTGAGCAGTGCCGGAAGGCTACCTGTGACCGCTTCCATGGAATCTGCGATCGACTTGATCGACTTCTCTCCATCTTTGATGACTTGCCAGTTTGCGAGGACTTCATCCGAATTCTTCACATCGACATCCCCAAACACATGAGGATGACGCCTGATCATCTTTTCACATATCGCTGACATTATGTCCGAAAGTTCAAAATAACCATCCTCTTCGGCGATTGTTGCGTGAAAAACCACTTGAAGCAGCACATCACCAAGCTCATCCACCAAAGATCGGTCATCCTCATGGGTCACTGCGTGTCTCACTTCATAAGCTTCTTCAATCAAATAAGGCGCCAAAGTCTCATGGGTCTGTTCCCTATCCCACGGACAACCGTCTTCCGACCTCAAAGTTCTCATGATTCTGACAAGATCTCCCAATCCATATTTGTGGGTCAATGGTCGTTCGACAAACACGCTTGTCAGATGATTGAAGAGTTCAGGTTCCCGATCCATTTCATACAAGGGCTTCAATACGATTTTTTCAAGTTCGGGGATTCCCGCAGCCTGTATGATGGTGACCAAATGGTCATCTTCATAGCTATCCATCAATTTCAATTTTAAGTTGGAAGCAACTGTGGCATTGTAGACTTGAATCCAAAGATAATCCTGTTTGGTCTGAACTTCCACTTCGTCAAGATCAAGAGCATCAAGAATGCTCACCCCGACCACAGGATCATAGCGGAGAGATGTCAAAATCGCATCAATGAAACTGACGCCATGAACAATTTTGATTTCCACACCTTCATTCTCTGCTCTTTCGAGTATTATGGACACGGTCTTCTCCGCCACAAAGGGATTGCCAGGCACCGCATAAACAACATCTTCTATTTCACATTGATCAAATATGGAATCGGATATCGACTGATACACATCATCAAACACTTCAGACTTCTCATACAGGTCATCATATGATTTGTAGACCATCCCCTGATCCTTCAGAGTCTGAACTATGGGATGACGCTCTGTCCTAAGGTGCACACAATCGGAACCCAGTAGAATCTTGTAAGCTTCCATAGTCAGGAACGCTTCGCTTCCCGGTCCCATCCCAACGATTGTAATCTTATGCATTGATCGGCCTCCATTTATTTATTGTCAAAAAAACGTTCATTGATTTTTCTTAGCTTTTTCCCTCCGGGAAGCATGTCAAAGTCTTCTTCCACAAGAGTTTTTGTGTAAAACAGCATATAGAAATATGCGAAGATACCAATACCGATTCCCAACACCGTTGCGTATTTGCCCGGCAGGAACATATTGGATCCATGATATGCAAGCAACACCACAACACTCATCACGGCAACCGACATGAGCGGTTTGATGAGAACCTCACGGACATCAAAAACGATTTCCGCTCTGCGTTTCAGTGTCATCAAGTTTAGAATCGCAGCAATCGCATAGGCCACAACACTTGAAAATGCCGCTCCATAAATATTGATGGATGGGATACCAACGAGGATATACGTCAACACAATTTTTGAAACCGCACCCATCGCCAAGTTGATCGCAGGTCGATTCTGAAGACTGAGTCCTTGCAGTATGCCCGTTGTCACTTGAAATAATCCGAGAAAAACCACACCAAAACCCAATATCGATAGGATCGTACCAGTTGTTGCGGCATGTTCTATCTGTCTCGGATAAAGCAGTTCCATGATGGGTTGGGCCAGAACAACGAGGCCTGCTGTTGCGGGTAGACTGACAATCAGTGCCATTCTGACACCGCTTTGAATGGTTTTATTCAAGTCCTTATGGTTTTTCTTGACATAAAGTCCTGCAATCGCAGGCACAATACTGATTTGGATGGCTGCTGTGACCACTTGAGGCAAGTTGACTAAAGTTGCCGCATAACCAACAAGCATTCCGTACAAATCATTCGCGTTCTCGACAATTCCGATATCATGCAGCCGATTCATGACCAGAACCACATCAATGGTGTTCATAAGCGGCATTACCGCCGCTCCCAGTGTTATCGGCACTGCTATCAAAACTATTCTCTTTATGAGTTCGGTAGATGAGCTCACTTCACCGGAAGATAACAAATCAAAATGTATATCGTTTTTTTTCCGAAACTTCCTATACATGAACAAAATCACAACGAGTCCCGCCAAAGCACCGGAAGTGGCACCAAATGTCGCTCCAGCCGCCGAAAGCGCAGTACTGGTACGAAGCAGTGCCACAGCTAGTCCATAACCAACAATCACACGTCCGAGTTGTTCAATGATTTGAGAAACCGCAAATGGTTTCAACTGTTGGAATCCTTGAAAATAGCCTCTGAAAACAGCCAAAATCGAAACCAAAAAAATCGCAGGCGCCAAAGCTTTGAACGAGTAGATCGCTTGGGGGTTCTTGATGCCCTGAACCAAGAACTCAGCACCAAAATACATGAATATCGCGCCTGAAAGACCTATTGAGGTCATTAGAATCATCCCCGATTTAAAGGTCTTGTCCATGTTCCGGTAGTTTCCAAGCGCTCTTTGCTCGGAAATGATCTTGGCAAGCGCGGTTGGCAAACCTGCCGTGGCGAGAACAATGAAAAAATTGTAAATCGGATAAGCGCTGACATAGTAGCTCATGCCTTCCGGACCGAGAATGTTTCCAAGTGGAATTTTAAAAAAAGCACCCAATATCTTGACAAAAATTCCTGAAACGCCTAAAAGAACGGCTCCTTTGACAAAGGACTCAGAATGATCATGATCCCTTTCCTGATTCATAAAGCTCTCCTATTGTAATGAGGCCAGCATATGCCGACCTCATCAATGTTTATTCTTCTGTTTTTGGTGTCACTTTTTCGAGATAGGTCTCGATTGTAGCTTCCGCTCTCAACGCTTCAATTTTTTCAGCATAGAAATCGCTGAAAAGTGTGGATTTGACGGTGTCTTTATATTGAGTGATCAATTCCTCGTCGTCACCGGCTTCAACCATCTGATTGACTGTTTTGATATCTTCAACTTTGATGATGTGAAATCCGAATTGTGAAGCCACAGGATCACTGATTGTACCAACAGGTTGTGAAAATGCCACTGCTTCAAACTCTGGGACCATGACACCACGCGTGAAGTATCCTAAACTGCCTCCCGCTGCCACCGAACCCGTGTCAGTCGAGTACTCAGTCACCAAGGTGGCGAAGTCTTCTCCAGCGTCAAGTTTTGCTTTGATTTCAAGTGCGAGTTCTTCTTCTTTCACTAAAATGTGGCTTGCATTCACTTCCACAACGAAATTTTCATATAGTGTATCCAGTTTTGCCTGATCACTTTCGATCAACTCTTCAATGACTCTGCTGAACTCTTCAAGGATGATGCTGCTTTCAACTTGCATCTTCAAAAATGCGTCGTCCACTCCGATTGCATCATACATGGCTTTACTTTCCTCATCTTCCTCAAGCAATGCCTTGAGTTCGGCAAACTTGGCGGTATATAAATCCGGATCTATGGAAAAACCAGTGGATTGTATATAACTTCTGATCAGAGAATCTTCAATTAAAGTATTGATGACTTCCTCTTTGATCACTTCAGAGAATTTCACACCCTGGAACTCCTGCTCCATGATATCTTCACCATAGTACTGTTTGTAAACGGTTTCGTGCATTGAATAGAATATATTGAAGGTGCTGATATCGACAACCTCTTCATTGACCAATGCGATTGCATTGGTTGTATCTATGTTCTTCGAAGGTTCGTTTTCCGTACCATTTTTCCCGGTTTCAGTTGCGCAGCCTGCCAATAACACCATGGCCAACACCAATGAAAGCGCGATAAACTTTTTGAATTTTGTCATATTATTCTCTCCTCAATCCTCTTTTCCCCAAACGAGTGGGGATATTCTGTCATACTATCATATATTAACATAATCACTATGAAAACTATATATTTTTTCCACAAAATTTTCAAGGGCAATCAATTGTTGTTCTTTTTTTCTTAATCTGTTTGTAATTTTGAATTTCATAAGCGCAGGATTTCGCGCAATGAATTTGACGTTTTTAGAGTCGAACTCCATGACTTTGCTTATGAAAAGCGGACTTATCGGCGCGTCAGCGATGAACTTCAATATGAAGTCCACACCATCTTCGGAAACTTCCTCAATGAACATATCCTCGCACAATGTTTTGATCAACGCGATGGAGATCAGGTTGCTGACAGATGTCGGCACTGTACCGAAACGGTCCTCAATCTCCTCGTAGACTGCATCTACAGCGGCTCTGGAATCAATGGATGCGATCTTCTTGTAGATTTCGATCTTGATTTGATGGTTGTCGATGTATCCTTCCGGGATATAGGCATTGACGGCCAAATCGATTTTAGCCTGAATCCTTTCTTTGACATGTTCGCCTTTCTTGCGCATCATGCTCTCTTCAAGGAGTTTGACATACAGGTCATATCCTATCGCTTCCATATGCCCATGTTGTGCGGTCCCCAGCACATTGCCCGAACCTCTGATTTCCAGATCCCTCATTGCAATCTTGAATCCCGCGCCAAGTTCCGTGAACTCCTTGATGGCCTTCAGTCTTTTTTCCGCGACCTCATTCAAAACCTTGTTTTCCTGATAAAAGATGTAACAGTAAGCCAATCGATTGCTTCGGCCGACCCGTCCCCTCAATTGATAGAGTTGGGACAATCCCAAACGGTCTCCGTCATTAATGATGATGGTGTTCACATTGGAGATGTCCAGACCGGTTTCAATGATTGTCGTGCAAACCAGAACGTTGAAACTGTTGTTCATGAAATCAATCATGACTTTTTCCAGAGTGTGTTCGTTCATTTGACCGTGAGCGAACTGGACAGTCGCTTCGGGTACCAGTTCCTGTAGTTTGGCGGCCACCTGATCGATATCAGCCACTCTGTTATGGACGAAATAAATCTGTCCTCCCCTTTCGAGTTCACGTACTATCGACTCTCTTACAAGGAGTTCATCAAATTCCACCACATAGGTCTGGATCGGATAACGGTCTTCGGGTGGATCTTCTATGACGCTCATATCCCGAATCCCAATCATCGACATATGCAAGGTTCTGGGAATCGGTGTGGCAGAGAGTGTCAATACATCTATGTTTTCCTTCAAATGTTTGATTTTCTCTTTGTGTTTGACACCGAAACGCTGTTCCTCATCTATGACAAGAAGTCCCAAATCCTTGAATTTGACATCTTCAGAGAGCAGTCGATGTGTACCCACAACAACATCCACAACGCCATTTTGAATATTCTTGATGATTTTCTCCTGTTCCGCTTTTGAACGGAACCTTGATATCATTTGTACATTGGCAGGATATTTTGAGAATCGTTCCACTATATTGTTATAATGCTGCTGTGCCAGAATCGTGGTCGGTACCAATATCGCCACTTGCTTCGAGTCCAATACAGCTTTGAAAGCCGCCCTGAGCGCAACTTCGGTCTTTCCATATCCCACATCGCCACAAAGTAGCCTTTCCATTGGCGCAGGTTTTTCCATATCCCGTTTGATTTCCTCGATGCATTTCAGTTGATCACCGGTTTCCTGATAGGGGAACATGGCTTCAAACTCTCGCTGCCAGTCGCTGTCACCAGAAAAGGCATAACCCTTCCTCGCTTTTCTAAGCGCATAGAGCTCAATCAGATCGTCTGTCATGTCTTCAATGGCGTGTTTTGCTCTGGTCTTGGTGCGCTTCCATTCGGGTCCACCCAAACGGTTGAGCTTGACTTTGTCTTGATCGGTACCGAGATATTTTTGAATCAAACCTGCACTTTCCACAGGAATATATAGATAGTCGTCTTTTGCGTATCTGATTTTCAGAAAATCTTTACGCGTCTGATCAATCTTGACTTGCTCCACACCAAGATATTGTCCGACACCGTGACTTTCATGCACCACAAAATCACCGACCGACAATTCGGAAAAAGCTTTTATGACTTTCCCCTGCGCCGGTGGTTTCCTCGAAATCTTTCTTCCTTCACCAAACAATTCATTTTCTGTCAGCAGAACAGTCTTGAAAGTGTCAAAATAAAAACCTTGTCTTATCGGGTGGACAAATACCACCGCTTGACCGCTGAGTACCTTATCATATTCTGCACCTGTACCCATAAGCACTTCAAAGTCATCCATGGTGCGTTTGAAACGTTCCAGTCGATCCATAGTACTGAGTGCAATGAGTACGCGATAGCCTTTGACCTTCCATTTCACAATGTCTTGTGCGATCTGATCGTATTTGCCATAATACTTGTTCATTTCTCGGGATGACATTTTTATGATTTGAGAAGGTTCGAAATAATCGACACGTTTGATCAACAATTCATCAAGGATCAAGTCCTGGTTTTTGAGACCGGAGATGATTTCATCAAAGGTGTGGATTCTTCCGTATTGTTCAGGAACCACTTCTCCACGTTCCAAATAATCGGCAAATTGTCTACCGTATTCGTCCACATATTGCTTTAGTCTTCCAGTGGTCTGGTTGTTGCCGATGATGCAGACAACCGGCGCATCGCATAGATCATATATGAAGTGCCCCTTATCGTAAATCAGCGAAAAATATTTATCGATGTTTTCAACGTAAGTTCCCGTTTCAAGGTGCTCAATCATCTCATCGATTTTTTCACGTTTTTGGGCTTTGATTTTTCCTCTGATTGTATTCAATCGCTCAACAGTCTTTTCAATTAGTAAGTCTGAGAGTACCAATTCACTGCATGGAAACAGCTTTAGCACCTTCAGTTTTTCAATGGATTTTTGATTTTCTATATCAAAAGTTCTTATGGAGTCCACTTCATCCCCAAAAAATTCTATCCGATGAGGTGTTTCATAGGTTGGTGAAAAGACATCCAAAATGCCGCCTCTGAGGCTATACTGACCTTTCGCCTCGACGATGTCCACCCGCTCGTATCCAAATTCAAAAAGTCTCTTTTGAACGGTTTCAAGCGGCATGTCCGTTTCCAGGTTCAAGTCAATGCTCTGTTCTATCCAATCCGCCCTAGAAGGATATTTGTAAGCAAGATTGTTGATGGACGTGAACAAAAGACCTTTTTCGGTTCGATCGAGCCTGATGAGCGCTTCCATACGTTCAAGTGAAACCTGATTCGAATGCGCGAAAGAATCGAACCAAACCATTTCTCGGCTCGGCAAATAGATGGCCTCATCGATTTCTTCAGCAGCCACCTTGGCTTTATTCTCGTCCTCAAAAAATACAATGACGTTGCGATTCAAATCAATCGCCAATTTTTGAAGTACCCATTTCAGAGCAACCACATCGGAACCATGGATCAAAATCGGTGAAACTTTATCATTTAAACTTTTTTTGAGCGACTGGTATTCAGTTGAATGGTTGAATAAATCAAGCATCAAATTCAGCATATGTCCCCTTCATCAACCGTTGAACAGATTCATGGCACGGTCGGTTCCTTCTTTAATGATACACTCCACAGCTTCTGCGGATCTCTTTATGGAATCGGCGATATAAACAGTCTCTTCCGCATCGAATCTTTGAAGCACATAATCCTTAAGGGGTATTCGATCCGATTTCCCGATGCCGATTCGAACTCTTGGAAACTCGTCTTTGCCCAGTATATAGATGATATTGCGCATCCCGTTATGGGTTCCGGCACTGCCTTTTTTCCTGACCCTTATTTTCCCGAGATCGGTGTCCACATCGTCATAGATCACAATTAGACGGTCCATTGGCAACTTGTGGTATTCACAGATTCTGAACACGCTTTCCCCACTTAGATTCATGAAAGTTTGTGGTTTGACGAGCAAGACTTTTTCATCTCCGATCACACCTTCACCCACTACCGCCTTGTACTTGATTTTATTGATTTTGATCCCATGATTCTTCCCGAGAAGATCCACGACATCAAACCCCACATTGTGGCGTGTTTTATTATAACGGCTGCCCGGGTTGCCCAGGCCGACAATAACATACATTATATACTCCTTCAGCTTTTTTGCAAATCAATTATACCATAAAAAACGCTTAACAATCATTAAAATCGTTAAGCGTTTTATGCATCCTAGTTTTCAAACATTGTACTGACAGAGTCGTTATTGAAAATTCTTCTGATGGCTTCCGCAAATATCGGTGCCACGGAGAGCATAGTCACATTCTCAAGTTTTCTGATCTCAGTGGATAGGTTGATCGTATCCAGTACCACGAGTTCCTTTATTTCCGAATTTTGGATTCTTTCTACTGCGGGTCCTGAGAAAACACCATGTGTGCAGCATGCGTATACATCCTTCGCGCCTAAATCTTTCAGAGCTTTTGCCGCATTGACTATTGTTCCGGCGGTGTCGATCATATCGTCAATCAAAATGACATTTTTACCCTTGATATCGCCGATGATGTTCATAATCTCCGATACATTGGCTTCAGGTCTTCTCTTATCCACAATTGCGATAGGAGCGTCAAGCTTATAGGAGAAATCTCTGGATCTTGTGACGCTTCCCAAATCTGGAGCTACAACCACAAGGTCTGTTATGTTTTTTTGCTTGAAATATTCCGCCAAAATCGGAGCGCCTTTGAGGTGGTCCACAGGGATATCGAAATAACCTTGAATCTGTGAAGCATGGAGGTCCATCGTAAGGACTCTGTCCGCACCTGCCGCAACAATAAGATTTGCAACAAGTTTTGCGGATATCGGATCTCTGGCTTTCGCTTTTCTGTCCTGTCTTGCATAACCATAGTAAGGAATCACCGCTGTGATTCTGCCCGCTGATGCTCTTTTAAGTGCGTCGATCATGATTAAAAGTTCCATCAGATAATCGTTGACTTTAGGCAATGAAAAGGACTGGACCACATAAACATCAACACCTCTGACACTTTCATTGATATTGACTGATATTTCACCGTCACTAAAGGTTTTCACAACACTGTCTCCGAGTGGCAATCCAAGTTCCCCACAGATCGCTCTTGCCAAGTCTTGATTCGCATTACACGAAAAAACCTTTATTTTCCTTCCTCTTGTATGCATCAGATCCTCCTACTTCTTTTTTGAATATTTATTAGACCAATCGGTCTTGTTCACTTGTCTTTGTCTTGCTATCGCAAGCGCCTCACTTGGCACATCGTCCGTGATTGTCGATCCTGCCGCAATATAGGCTCCGCTTCCGATTTTGACCGGTGCGATCAGATTGCTGTTGCAACCTACAAACACATCATCTTCAATTTCAGTCAAATGTTTCTTCGAGCCATCATAGTTCACAAATACGACACCACATCCGAGATTCACATTTTTTCCGACTATGCCATCACCCACATAGGTCAAATGGGAAACCTTACTGTCATCGCCGATCGTGCTATTTTTAACTTCGACAAAATCTCCGATTTTGACATTTTTACCGATCATTGAACCCGGTCGCAAATAAGCGTAAGGTCCGATGACACTTTTTTCTCCGACGTGTGATTGGATCAGTGTTGAATGTTTGATTCGAGCCTTTGAGTCCACAACGACATCAAGCAGGTCCGCGTTTGGTCCGATGAGACAATCCTCACCGATCACAGTCATCCCCTTCAACAATGTACCGGGATAAAGTGTGGTGTCTTGCCCTATGACAACATTCTTTTCTATATATGTCGTTGCTGGCGATACTATGGTCACCCCGGACATCATCCAATGCTTTAAAATCTTGTTTTGCATATACTGCTCAGCAAGGGACAATGAATATCTGTCGTTGACACCCATGAGTTCATCAGGATCCCCTGTGATGAAAGCGCCTATCCCATGACCGGCTCCTCTTATAATCTCAAAAACATCTGTCAAATAATACTCGCCTTGATTGTTTTCGTTTTTGAGTTTTCCAAGCGAGTCTTTAAGGAGCTCCGCTTTAAAAAGTCCAATTCCGGAATTGATTTCTGTCACTTTTCGTTCTTCATCCGTCGCATCTTTGTGTTCTACTATTTTAATGAATTCCTGATCTGAATTTCTTATGATTCTTCCATACCCTGTCGGATCGCTGAAATGTGTCGAGATAAGGCTCGCTCCATATGCATTTTTGCGATGGAATTCGACAAATGCCTCAAGAGTTTCCAGGGAAAGCAATGGAGCATCACCGAACAGTACGAGAATCTCGCCGCTGCTGATATATTGGTCGGCCATCATTACAGCATGTCCGGTTCCAAGTTGTTCCAATTGTTCGACGAAGATGATCTTTTCCTCTTTCAACACTTCTTTCACGGTCTCTTTGCCATGGCCCACAACACAGATTACTTTGTCACTTTGGACTGCATTTGCAAGATCGATGACATGCTTTACCATTGGTTGGCCGCTGACCTGATGCAATACCTTCGGCAACTTTGATTTCATTCTTTTACCATGACCTGCCGCTAAAATGACAGTTGTTAAATTTTTCATGATTTCAACTCCCCGATCCTATGACTTTCAACACGCAAAATTATATCACTTTTCATTCTAAAACAAAACAGCTAATACCAAAAATAGATTAAATGTTCGTAAAAAAAAGATCGTCCTCTGGGACAATCTTTTTATATCATGCTATTATTCCTCAAAACTTGGTTCTTCAACCGGTACGTTTTTAGCTTTTTCGTATTCCTCAAATATGATATCCTGAATCATGGTTCTTGTTTCCTGATTGATCGGATGTGCAATATCCCTGTAATCCGCTTCCCCTACTTTACGGCTTGGCATTGCGACAAAAAGACCATTTTGTCCCTCAATCACTTTAATATCATGTACAACAAACGCATCGTCGAAGGTTAATGAAACAACTGCTTTCATTTTTCCTTCATCTTTTAGCTTTCTAATCCTGACGTCCGTGATATTCATTTGCATATTTTCCCCCTAACTTCTGCTGTATCTTTTAATTATTCTATAAAGATACATTTTTTCCTTCTTTTTTTGTTAAGTTTTTTTAATTTTTTAGATTTATTCCAAATTTTCAAAATTAGGGTAGACCATAATGCGTTCTTCTGTATCGATACCTTCGTATCGAATCAAGGAAATATATCTCTCAACCAACTTTTGACTTGGTGTGATCGTGTCGAAAAGCACACATATTCCAGCGACTTTGCACTCCAGTTCACTGACGAGTTGCGTCATACCTTTGGCACTGCCACCCGCTTTCATGAAGTCATCCACAATAAGTATATTGGATCCTTTCTTTATGGCATTTTTGGAAATATACATGGTTTGAAGGTTCCCGGTAGATCCCGAGATATAATTGATGCTGAGTTTCGGTCCTTCGGTCACTTTGTTTTCGTGTCTGGCAATCACAAGTGGTACATTGAGACCTCTTGCTGTCATCATGGCGATCGGTATGCCTTTTGTCTCAACAGTCAGTACATAGTCCACTTTTTTGTCATCATCAGAATACCTTTCTGCGAAAATGTCACCGATTCCTTTGGTATATGTAGGATTATAGAGCACATCCGCCATATACAGGAATTTGCCGGGCATCACTCGTTCAGGTTTTCTCATGTCTTCACAAATTTTTTCAATCAATGTTATCTTTTCGGTTTTGCCCATTGCAGGAACATATTTCGCTCCACCTGCAGCTCCCGCTATGGTGACGACTTTTCCAAGTGACAGTTCTTCCATGATCTTTTTTACGATGACCAAATCTTCACTAATGGTAGATTTCGCCGAGTCAAACAACTCAGTGAAATAATTCAATGTGTAAACCTTATTGGGTGAATCACATAGAATTTTAACGATTGCACCAATTCTCTCATTTCTTTTCAATTTACTCACACCATCACACTCCGAATATTCATATTGTATATTTTTATTTTATTCGCTTTTCTCCAATTCTTCAATACCCTTTCAACTTTTTCTTTAATGTTTTTCAAAATATGGTATAATCATAATGATTTTAAAAATAGTTAGGAGTCTGGATATGATTGATTTAAGCACGGTTAAGAACATTCATTTTATTGGGATAGGCGGTGTTAGCAACAGTGCGATCGCAGAAATTCTTTTGGCAGGCGGGTACCATGTCAGCGGGTCGGATCTTCATGCGTCGGACTTTTCGAACCATCTTTCCGATAGAGGAATCGAAGTATTTATAGGACATAGTGCCGATCATATTACCAATGCGGATCTTGTGGTGTACACTTCTGCTGTCGCAGACGACAATCCCGAACTGATAGCCGCCTCATCCAAGGGTATCCCTTGCCTCAGCCGTGCGGAAATGTTGGGTCAATTGATGCTCTCCTATAAGAATAGCATCGCTATTTCTGGAACACATGGAAAAACAACCACAACTTCCATGCTCACACGTATGTTCAACGATTCTAAGTTTGACCCCACAGCACTTGTTGGAGGTTATTTCGAGGATATAAAGAGTAACGTTAAAATCGGTAAAAGCGACATGTTCATAACAGAAGCATGCGAATATAAAGAAAATTTTCTGTCCTTTTTCCCTAAAATTGGGATAATACTAAATATCGATGAAGACCATCTCGATTATTTCAGGGATCTTGACCATATAGTCAACGCCTTTGTCAAGTTTACCAAAAACATTCCCAAAGACGGTCTTTTGATCATAAATGGCGATGATTACAACGCAGGAAAAATCAAACCTTATTATAAAGGCAAACTCAAAACGTTCGGTTTGTCGGACACTTGTGATTACATCGCGAGAAATGTCACCTATAACAATCTCGGTTGCGCATCTTTTGACATCTTTAATGGAGAAAAAAGAATCGCCTTCATCGATCTCAAAGTTCCCGGCCAACATAACGTTTATAACGCTATGGCCGCTTTTGTCGCAGGACTTCAGTTCACATCGGACGTATCGCTGCTTCAATCCAGATTAAGCAGTTTTAAGAATGCCAACAGACGATTTGAGTATGTGGGAAAAATGGATGGTTATACAATCATAGACGATTATGCCCATCATCCCAATGAAATAAGAGCGACACTGGACGCAGCTGCAAGAATTGAGGGCATCCAAAAAATTATATGTATTTTCCAGCCGCATACCTATTCTAGAACGAAAGAGTTGCTGCATGGTTTTTCCGGAGCTTTCGGACAAGCCAGCGAAGTGGTCTTATGCGATATCTACGCTGCAAGAGAAGTCGATCCGGGAGACATACATTCCAAAGACCTTATGAAAGCTCTGGTCAAAGAAGGGATCGAAGCCATTCACTTTGATAACTTCGCAGCCATCGCCAATTATATCCACACCCATGCAAAACCAGGAGATCTGGTCATCACAATGGGTGCTGGAGATGTAACGGAAATCGGGAAAATGATTCTTAAACAGTAATAAAAGACAAAAAAATGCTGATAATCAGCATTTTTTTTTGTTTTTTTTCACTCCAAATCAAATCCATAAATTGAAAACAACATCTTTTCAAGTTCATAAGGATCGTGAATCCAGTAGGATACACCTTTGATCATGTCTGTGGTTCCAGGTACCGTATAAAAATTGATGTTCTCTGGTTTGAGTACCGCAGCCTTCAAAGAGTACGCAAGAGCATTTTCAAGTGTCAGATCCGTTTTAACATATCTGCTGCTGATAATGGTATTGATTACAGATGGCAACTTGAAACTGAGCGCTTTATTCATCATGTAATCCACAAAATGTTGTTGTCTTGGAATTCTTTGAATGTCACCCTCTCGAATGGAACCATCGTTGTTTTGTCTGAATCTCAAATATTTGACTGATTCTGCACCATTTAAAGTTTGACGCCCGGCTTTGATATCGATATGAAGCGGGGGGGTGTCGTAAATGTCATCATAAACCATGTTGAAAGGTACCGTGACCTCATAGCCGCCAAGAGTATCCACAATGGCCTCAACCGCTTTGAAATCAACTCTGACATAGTAATCTATGGGAACTCCGAGAAAATCCGAAACATATTGTTTCATCCCGTTCACTCCACCGATGTCTTTCATGCCATAAATGGCATTCATTTTTTTCTGCCCTGGATTATTGTGGCCTTCAATATGATAATAGGTGTCTCTTGGTATGGATAAGATGTCAAGTTGAGGAATCTCAGGATCAAAACTGATAACCATCATGGTGTCTGCCAAATATTCATTCAATCCGAAAGCGATGACATTGATTCTCGATGACTCCTCAGTGATTTTCTCCAGCTCTGTGCGGTCATCGTTTTCAGGGTCAATCACCTCAACACCGGTCTGATCACCCGGTAGTGTTCCTTTATCAGGATCAACATTGGGATCAACTGCGACAGTCGCCGCATCAGAAGGACTATAAAGTGTGTTCAGTGCAAAAAACACACCTCCGAACATTGATAAAAATCCGACAAATGCCACGATGAAAATTTTAAGATAAGTTCTATTCATAAGGTTTTCCTTTCAACAAAATTGCATTTCATATTGTTTCTATTCTATCACAATTGATCCCGCATCAATTTTAAATTTCTGTTACACCATTTTTGACTATTTCTTGTAATCGTAGAATCCTTGTCCCGATTTTCTGCCAAGCTGGCCTGCTCTCACCATTTTTCTGAGTAGAGGGTGTGCTCTATACTTGGAATCACCAAATTCGTCATACAATACATCCATGATGGCAAGGTTGACATCATTTCCAATCAAATCGGCAAGCGCAAGAGGTCCAATCGGATGATTGGCTCCGAGCATCATCGCTTTGTCGATGTCTTCGGCACTAGCCACACCTTCAGCGTAAATGCCAACAGCTTCATTGATCATTGGAATCAAAATCCTGTTGACAACAAAACCAGGTGCCTCTTCGACTTTGACAGGTTCTTTTCCCAATTTTCGGGACATCTCCAATACAGTTTCAGTGGTTTCTTCAGATGTCGCAATACCTTTGATGACTTCAACCAATTTCATGACAGGCACAGGATTGAAAAAATGCATACCGATCACGCGATCCGGCCTATTCGTTGCAGCTGCGATTTCAGTTATGGAAAGTGATGAAGTGTTTGTAGCCAATATGGCTTCACTGTTGACGTTTTCATCGAGTTCTTTGAAAATTTTCTTTTTTAGTCCCATGTTCTCTGTTGCCGCTTCAATGATAAGCGCGCAATCCTTGATGGCTTCAAGTTCAACAGATGTAGTGATTCTACCCATGGCGTCATTCATCTGATCCAGGGTGATTTTCTCTTTTGCCACCATTTTCTGATAAGCCTTTTCAATGCCCGATTTGCCTTTTTCAAGCATGGCACTGTCTATATCTCTCATTACGACTTCAAATCCATTTTGTGCAAGTGTCTGAACGATACCTGAACCCATTGTTCCCGCACCTAATACGCCTATCTTCATCGTGTCCTCCTATTAAATCCCTTTAAAGTTTGGTTTTTGCTTGTTTATAAAAGCGGACATGCCTTCCTTTTGATCTTCTGACGCAAAACAAAGTCCGAAAAATCCTGCCTCGAGTACATTGCCTTCATTCACAGTTTGACCATAGCCTGAATCAATTGCTTTCTTGCTGTATTTGACGGCCAGCGGAGCATTACGTTCAATCGTTGATGCCACTTCAATAGCATATTCAAGAACATCGCCATCCACTACTTTGTTCACCAGTCCCATTTGTTCCGCCTCAACAGCACCAATCATTTTGCCTGTGAAAATCAATTCTTTTGCACGGGCTAATCCGATCAATTTCGGAAGTCTTTGCGAACCTGAGAAACCAGGTGTTATACCAAGTGTCACCTCGGGTTGCCCCATTTTGGCTTTTGCACCCGCATATCTGAGATCACAAGCCAGTGCAAGTTCACAGCCTCCACCCAATGCGAATCCATTGACTGCTGCGATGGTCACTTGATCCAGTCTTTCCAATTTGTAAAAAATCCTTTGTCCCAGGACACCAAAAGCTCGACCTTCCTCAGCATTCAGTACTGACATTTCCTTGATGTCGGCTCCAGCAATAAATGCCTTTCCTTCTCCTGTGAATATCACAATTCCAAGTGTTGAATCGGTTGCGATTTCATCCAGCAATGCGTCCAACTCCTTCAACGTCTCCAAATTGAGCGCATTGAGTGCTTCCGGTCTACTGAACGTGACGATCCCAACAGCACCACGTTTTTCGATTCTCAAATGATTCATAGTCCTCCCCTTTCTAAAAATCGTATTTCAAAAATATCGTTGAAAATGCAAGCAATATGACACCGACAACGACGCAGACATCAGCAATGTTGAAAATCGGGAAATCAATGAACTTGAATTCAAGGAAATCCACAACAAAATTGAGCCTCACTCTGTCAATGAAATTGCCAATAGCGCCCGCGATCACAAACACGAATGCTATCTTGACAACAATTGGCGCATCGGTTCTGATGGCTTTGACCAAATATCCCGCCATACCCGCCAAAATCAAAAACGTCAATAAGATCAACAACAGTTGCTGATCCCTCAGTATACTAAATGCCGCACCTGTATTCTCAGTGTATCTAAACCCTAAAAAACCTTTGATGAACTCACTTGAAGGTTGATTCATCAAAGCGCCTATCGCCCAATATTTTGACCACTGATCCGCTACTATCAATGCTACTATCGAAATTAAATATATCAAAAGACCCTCCTTGTTATTGTAGTGGTGAAACCAATCGTCCCAATGCTTCCAAAAATTTTCTTTTCAGTTTGCGATTTTTGAACTCTTCGAGAACGAACTCATTGCTATCTTCCAGATCCTTGAGGAAATCTTCCTCCAGCCTTATGATGACATCTTGGTCATATAAGAAAGCATTGACTTCGAAATTGATCTCCATTGAACGGATATCAAGATTTGCTGTCCCCACAGTAGCGGATAGCCTGTCCACAATCATGATTTTCGAGTGAATGAATCCATTTTTGTATTGATAGATCTTAACCCCGGCTTCCAGAAGTTTTTGGATATTGGACTGTGAAGCCCAGTAAACAAAAAAATGATCCGGTTGGGATGGTATGATGATTTTGACATCAATACCACTTAGCGCCGCTGTTTTAAGCCCCATCATCAGACTGTCCTCAGGCACCAGATAGGGCGTTGTAATCCATATCTTGTCCTCTGCACTGGCAATCATTTTATAGAAAGCCTGCAAAATGCATTTCCATTCAGAATCAGGTCCTGATGCGGCGATCTGAACCAAAGATTGATGTTGCACCATATTCTCCGGGAAATATTCTGCACCTTCCACGGTCTGTCTTGATACGAAATTCCAGTCGTTCAAAAATATCGTTTGTAGCGCATAAACCGCCTCACCCTTAATTTCCAAATGGGTGTCTCTCCAAAACGAAAACTTGTCAGATTGACCAAGGTATTCGTCACCTATATTCAGTCCACCCACAAATCCAACAACTCCATCGATAATTGCAATTTTTCTATGGTTCCTATAGTTCAGATCGCGTGAAAAAAGCGGCATCGCCACTTTGAAAAATGGCAACATCTCCACACCTTCGTCCCTCAACTCTTTCAAATAGGACTTTCCGAGTTGCCATGAACCGACATCATCGTAAATGACCCTAACCTTAATGCCTTCTCTGACTTTTTCAATCAGTAAAGTTTTAAGTTCATTGCCGATCTGATCATCTTTTATGATGAAATATTCAAGATGAACATGAGATTTTGCATATTTGATAGACTCCATCATACGATTGAACTTGCTGAGACCATTTGTAAGCACAGTCACTTCGTTGCTCATTGAAAATGGGGCTTTTGCATTTTTAAGCAAGAGTTGCATCAGTCTTTTGTTGGATGGATTTTCGCTATTCGGCAATGTCATGTAATCCAGTAGGCCGATTTGAATTTCCGCAGCCTTTGCCATACGGTTGGAGTCGTTCAGATACTTATGTTTTGCTTTTGATTTTTTTCTGTAGCTTCTTCCGAACAACATATAGAAAAAGAAACCCAAGAGCGGCAAGACTATCAATACAATCAACCAAGCCAAGGTTCTGGAAGGGTTGTCATTCTCCAAAAATATCACCAGTCCTATCCACAACACGTTGATGCGGACCAAGACAGGTAAAATCGAAAAAAATGCGTTTAAGATTGGTGATTCAAAACGGACTTCACTAAAAGCCCCAAAAGTATAAAGCATGAAAAACAAGCCTACAAACAAGGCTACAATAACATAAAGAGTCTTTTTCAAGAGCTTTTCCATGAAACACCTCACTCAACCATTACCTAAACCTAACTTCCACTCTGAAGATAGGATAACCTTGTGAAGAAAATTTTTCCTCATATTCCGTCATGACGTTATCCAGTTCATCCTGTTTATGAAGGTCGAGGGATATCTTTCTCATGATCAGGTCCAGTTCCGCAAATTCATTGAGTGAAAACTCGAACAGACTTCTGTTGTCCGTCTTGAAATGAATCCACCCATCTTTTTTAAGGACCGTTTTATAATTCGACAAGAATCCCCTATAGGTCAATCTTCTCTTGTAATGCCTTCTTTTGGGCCATGGGTCTGAAAAATTCAAATAGATTCGATCCAATTCTCCTTCAGCAAATATATCAAGAACATGTCTCAAATCAAAGAGTATGATTTTGACATTTTCAAGTCCTGATTCTCTTGCAAGCTCAGCTGCCTTAAGTGCAACTTCTGTAACCGCATCCGCCATTATAAAGTTGATTTCAGGATGTTTTCTCGCCATCCCCACTATGAATCTTCCCTTCCCACCACCGAATTCGGCGTAAATAGGATGGTTGTTGCCAAAAACACTCTGCCAAGCGCCTTTATGGACTTCCGGCTTTTCGATGAAGAACTCTTCAATGGATGCCAAAGCCTCATAAGCACCAGGTTTTTTTCTAACTCTCAATTCTACACCTCATATCATTATTATTCAATCCGTAAAAATCCTCGGATTTTCTTTCCATTTCATCAACGACTCAAGAGACGAGCCATCGATATAACCCATTCTAACTGCGATAGGCAACAAAGTTTCGTAATCGGTCAAAGTCTCATAAGGGATACCTTTTTCAGAAAACCGTTCCTCCACCTGTGCGAAATTGTAACTGAAAATCGCAAGTACACCCAGCACATCAGCCCCTTCATTTATGAGTGCCTCACATGCTTGAATCGAGCTTCCGCCTGTAGACAACAAGTCCTCAATCAAAACCACTTTTGAATTTTGAGGTAAAACGCCTTCTGTTTGCTTTCCTTTGCCATGTCCCTTTGCGCTGCTTCTCACATAAACCATGGGAAGGTTCATTTTTTGGGCTACAAAAGCCGCATGCGGGATACCCGCCGTCGCTGTACCTGCTATGATTTCAACGTCCGGAAAGGAAGCCCTGATCAATGTGACGAATCCCTCGGCAATTTTGTCCCTTACATCCGGATAACTGATGGTCATCCTGTTGTCACAGTAAACGGGCGACTTGATTCCAGACACCCAAGTGAATAAATTGTTTTCGTCAACAACCGTTACAGCTTTAATCTTAAGTAAAGATTCTGCAATCTCATGTGATAACATATTGCCTCCTTATTTCTCTATGAATGCATTTTTTGAATATCTGTTTCCAGCGTTCCAAACCAGATACTCGTTGATGCCATTTGCTTTGAGTGCATCAATCTGCGCCCTGACTTCCGGTACGCCATATCGGATATATCCGTTTACCCACGGAGCAGTGAAATCTTGGATCCATGGTCTGATCAGCCCAGGAGTCTCCAAATTGGAATCCCTTTTGAAAGCATCCTTGAGAGATCTGTCAATCGTTTCATAAGGAAACGCATCCGGAACGGAAAGGCCGAAATTGTTCGGACCGTAATGGCTTGGATACATCATCGGACACATGTAATCCACCACGTTGGATATCCCTTCCCATTGTTGGCCGATACCAACATCATCTAGAGCTGTCGCAGCCCAACCGAAAACATCCGCCGCCACATAGACTTCATATGGAGAAAGTTCAGAATAAGCATATTTCAAGAACTTTTGTATGGTTGCCGTATGTGATTCCTCTTCCTTGTTTCTATAATCCATCCGGCTTTTGTTGCCAATCGCCGGATATCTCACATAATCAAACTGAATCTCATTGAAACCGTATTCAGCGGCCTCGATGGCGATCCCGACATTGTATTCCCAAAGAGTCCTATCATGTGGTGATGCCCAGATCAAGCCGTCCGCGTCACTATAAAGTGCGCCTGAATCTTTATAAACGATAGCCCTTTCAGTATGCGTCTTCGCATAAATAGGGGATTTGAAGGTTACAATTCTGGCAATCAAATAGATTCCACGATCCTTCATTTCCTTTACAAACGATTCCATATCTTTAATATAAACATGATTGTTGGCTTCAGGGTTGAATTTTTCCGCGGCTTCCGAATAAAACAACAGATAACCGTTGTCATCTTTGACATCGATGACCATGGCATTGAGTTCAGTTTCTTCAATCAGGGTGTAAAGTTCCTTCAAACGCTCACCTCTAGCTGAATGCCCTGTGACATAGACACCCTTTACATCTATTTTGGGATTGGATTCAAAAGACCCGTTTTTTTGAACTGCCGCATAATCCACATCCTCAATAGGTCTAACAATAAAATCGCTAAGTGACTTTAAAACACTGCCAGCTTCAATATATCCCATGACAACTTCCGAGTCGATGTCTGACTTGATTTCCATTTTTTTGATCTCACCCGTCTCATCTTTCAGATAATCCGAAACATATACTGATGTCTTCTCGTCAAGCGCATCCACTATAGCAGCATCTTCTGTGGGTTTGTCCCAAACTTTGGTCCCGTCACTGCTGATAAAATAAGAGTTTTCCTTGATATCAGCGAGTTTTTTCTCAAGTTCCGCGGCTTCAGCTTCAGCCCTCGCTTTTTCTTCGGCTTCAAGTCTCAACTGCTCTTCACGTTCCTTCTCTGCCTCAATCCGCTCCTGTTCAGCGATAGCCGCTTGCTCCTCATCATTTAGAGTGCTTTCGATCTTTCCCGGATTGGTTTCATCTCCCACTGTCGTTCTCAGCTGATTAAAAGTGAATCCCGCCATGACAACAATCAGTAATCCAGCGATTGTTATCATAAGTCCTTTCTTTTTCATAGCATCTCCTCGATATCTCAGATTAGTCATAAAGACTCTACTCTATTTTAGCAAACCCTAGGCTTAAATGCTATAATATATGTATCGAATGTTAAGATTGGAGGAGTAAATGCGTATTCAATTCTTAGGTGCCGCGGAGCACGTCACAGGATCCATGTACCACATCGAATCAGGTTCCAAAAGTTTTTTGGTGGATTGTGGTCAATTCCAAGGAAATATGGAAGAGACATCCCTTAATGCATTTTATAAGGAACTCGTTCCAAGTGCGATTGATTTTGTCATTTTGACCCATGCGCATATAGACCATTCAGGTCGATTGCCGCTACTCGTGAAACAAGGGTTCAAAGGAAAAATTTTTTGTACGTATCCGACCATGCAGCTTGCCGAGATCCTTCTCAGGGATTCAGGAAAAATTCATGAAGTGGAAAACGAATGGGAGAACAAGAAGCGCAAGCGCGCCGGTCTCGAACCAATTGAACCGCTATACACCGAGGATGATGCCATAGAAACCATTCAGTATCTTTATCCACTTGAATACGGCAAACGTATGGATTTAAGCGATGATATGTATTTTGAATACAAAAATGCGGGACACCTGCTTGGTTCATCCATCGCTGTCATTAACTTTTCCCATGATGGGCAAGACAAAACCATTGTCTTTTCAGGCGATTTGGGCAATGGCACAAGTTTTCTCGAAGAGCAACCCGAATCCATTGAAAAAGCGAATTACCTCATCGTCGAATCCACATATGGCAACCGGTCCCATGAAGGCATTTCTGAACGCGGGGAGAATCTGGTCGCCATCATTCTGAAGGCTTATGAGGAAAATGGTACAGTTCTGATTCCATCTTTTGCCGTGGGGAGGACTCAGGAAATCCTTTTCGAAATCAACCACTATATACGGACACATGACAACGAACAATCCAAGCTGTTGAACCAAATTCCGATTTATCTGGATTCTCCACTGGCGCTCGATGCGACTGAGATCTATTCAAAACACAGCGCCTATATGAGTGAACTGATTCAAACCTACGGTGAAAGTCCGTTCAAACTCAAGAATCTCCACATCATCAATCATGTAGAGGATTCCATTGCACTCAATTTCAACACATCTTCCAAGGTCATCATTTCGGCCAGCGGTATGTGCGAGGCGGGAAGAATCAAACATCATCTCAAACACAACCTTTGGAAGCCGAATACTCATGTGATTTTCGTTGGTTACCAAGGTGAAGAGACTCTCGGAAGAGCCATCCTGACAGGGACCAAGACGGTTCGAATCATGGACCATGAAATCGCTGTCAAAGCAAAGATCCATGAAGTCACCGGATTTTCCGGACATGCCGATGAACCTCAACTCACAAGCTGGGTGACGGGGATTCAAGGACTTGAAAAAGTATTCGTGACACATGGGGAAGTTGAAAGCAGCCATTATTTTGCGGATAAACTCAAGTCAGAATATGGTCTGGACACTTATGTGCCAAAGTTATACGAGTGGGTAGAACTATAAAAAGAAGGTGCCGATGCAAAACTTATTTAACTAGTCTTGCATCAGCACCTTCTTATTTTTGTTTTCAAAAATAACAACTCAGTTGTGTCTTGAAATGTCTGCTGAGGCGCTAATAAGTTTCCGCAATCACATCTTGAAATGTCTGCTGAGACGCTAGTAAGTTTCCTGCGGAAACTTACCTACGCGAAAGATAAGAGTTTACTACGCAAACTCTTATCTTTTAGCAAAAGTAAGCAGTATCCCAAGTACCAACGACAACATGGCCGCTACAAGCACTCTATATTCGGGTGGCAACAAAAACGTGATCGTGTGTGCCGGTATCCAAAAGAACGGGACCGTCTTCAAGACTACAAATCCAATAAAACCACTCCAGTCAATACGTTTCGCAACCTGTTCAACAGTTGGTTTCGAAACATTCTCTCCAAATTTAAGATCCAAAAATGTATCCGTAAACCTGTGAAAAGCCATAAATGAAGGCGCAAAAGTCAAGTTCATAATCGCACTGATCAACAATGCAGTTATGAAAGGACTATCCTTACCAATCAAATACCCCTGTTGAATCGCATGGTTCACTCCACCGGCAAAGACTTGGAATATAAGAGTGATGACCATACCGAGTACGCCCCAGATCACAACACGCCAAATGAATCCAGGCGCTTTTTCCCAGTTGCCTTTTTTCAAACGCACAACAAGCATTTCACCCATAGTTGCGAGCAAAGCAAACTTAAGGAATCCACCAATATATGGATGAGCCGCTGTGGAAGACACAAAAATCTCATGTGTTGCAGGGAACACAACAAAAGCTATAAAGGCAAGTAAAATGCCTCCCCAAATAAAATCACCTTTTTTCAACTCTACACCTCTTCATCAAATGTTTATCCCTCAAATTCAAGTGCAACTTCTTTTAACATTTGGATAATTTGAATTTTTTGTGGACATTGTGGTTCACAAAGACCACATTCCTTACAATTGCTGGCTTTTGCTTCAGCCGCTGACGCATTGTATTGCTCTTTTATCGAATCGACGGCATTGAAGATATGGGCGCGATTGTAAAGTGTGAACGATCTTGGGATTTCAACACCGTGTGGACAAGGCATGCAATACTTGCACTGTGTACACGGCACCTTTACTCTGGACTCGTAAGTGGCTCTGACGCGTTCAACCAGCGCAAGGTCTTCGTCATCCAGTGAACCCGGCAACAAGCGATCCGCAATTTCAATATTTTCTTTCAGCTGTTCCATGGAGGACATGCCACTGAGTACGACTTTCACGTTTTCAAAGTTCGCCACAAACTGAAGTGCCCATTCCACTGGAGATTTCTTGTCGGTGTGCGATGCCCATAACGCTTCCACATCTTCAGGTGGCGAAGCGAGCATTCCCCCTTTGAGAGGTTCCATCACGATTACCGGCAATCCTTTTGACGCTGCGTAGTTTAGACCTTCAGTCCCGGCTTGTTCATTTACATCCATATAATTGAACTGAATCATACATAAGTCCCACTCGTATCCATCCACTATTTCTTTGAACTGATCGAGATTGTCATGAAACGAAAAACCGACATGCTTGATTTTGCCACTTGCTTTTGCTCGCTCAATCGCTTCAAAAACATTGATTTTCTTCAAATTTTCCCATCTGTCTTTTCCAAGTGCATGCATAAGGTAAATGTCAAGATGGTCAGTTTGAAGCTTCTCAAGCTGCTCGTCCAGATACTTGTCAAAATCCTCTTGTTCGTTTAATAGCCAAGTCGGTGCTTTTGAGATCAGAATGACGCGCTCACGATATCCGTCTTTAAGCGCTTCTCCTAAAAAAGTCTCACTGTTTCCACCATGATAAGGGTATGCCGTATCCACGTAATTGACACCATGATCGATTGCGTACCTGATCATTTCAGTACCCTTTTTGTAATCAATTTTATCAGAATCGCCTTCAACTATAGGCAATCTCATACAACCAATGCCCAATACCGAAGCATCCAAACCTGTTTTCCCAATAGTCCTATATATCATATACCCTCCATTGTTATTACTTCTATACTCGAAACATCACTAACATTTTACGTTATTTGGACGGTCTAGTCAATTGACTAACGAGTTTTGAGGAGGCTTGAATTGAGATCTTTATCTTCGATGATCCAGGATTGGTTGAACTTGAATCGAATATCTTCGAGAATCTTTTCGCCTTTTTCAATTGAAGACTCATCAGGTGAGCCATTTGAATCCTCGGTTTTTATAAGCAGTTGAATTTCAGTGCAGTATTCTGTTTTCTGGGTACATTGCATCAAATGGAACTCAAAGACCAAGTTCTGGTGATCTGAATCATCAAATCTCCATAGGACCTGGTTGTCATTCACCTGATCAATATAGGTGGGAATATTCGCAGTCCATTTCTGAATGCGCTGTTCAGAGCTGAGCATTCTTAGGGCATTGATCACATCCGTGTTCAGTCGCGTTTTTCTTCTTATGAACATTTCATCCTCCACTGGTTCAGATAAAGAAAAGCCTGTTCCAAAGGCCGTTTGTCGACACTTCGGAACAGGCTTCTCATTAGGTCCTAGAATTCCATTTTAGACATTCTCACATAACCTTCGTATCGATTCTTTGCTTGTGCTTCCGCAGTCACAAATAATTCTTCGGCATGCTCAGGATTTGAATTTTTGAGAGTAGTGTAACGTGTTTCACCCATCAAGAAGTCTCTGAAGTTTGTAGTAGGTGCTTTTGAATCCAGGAAGAACGGATTCTTGCCTTCAGCTCCAACTCTTGGGTCAAAACGCCATAAATGCCAGTAGCCAGCTTCCACTGCCTCTTTCATTCTACGTTGAGTCGTTCCCATACCTGTTTTAATACCATGTGCGATACATGGAGCGTAACAGATGATGAGTGATGGTCCATCGTATGCTTCAGCTTCTTGCAATACTTTCAAGAAGTGGTTTTGATTTGCTCCCATGGATACTTGTGCCACATAGACATATCCATAAGTCGCAGCGATCATACCAAGGTCTTTCTTCTTGACTTTCATACCTGATGCAGCGAATTTTGCAACCGCTCCGACAGGTGTTGCTTTGGAAGCTTGACCGCCTGTGTTGGAATAAACTTCTGTATCGAATACCAATACATTTACGTTTTCTCCACTTGCAAGTACATGGTCGAGGCCGCCGAATCCGATGTCGTATGCCCAACCATCGCCACCTACGATCCACATGGAACGCTTCACGAGGTAATCTTTATGGTTCTTGGCGAACTCAATCAATTTCTTGGCATCCGAATCTGTAACTTTATTGTTTTCAAGTACTTCGAGAACTTTCTTAGCGGCAGCTTTTGAAGCATCCGCATCGTCCATGCCTTCGATCCATGAGCCAAATGCATCTTTGACTTCTGAATCGACATCCATAGCGATTAAATTCTCAAAGTTTTCTTTCATTTTGTTTCTGATGGTTTTCACTGCGATTGCCATACCATGACCATACTCGGCATTGTCTTCAAACAATGAATTCGCCCAAGCTGGACCTTTGCCTTCGGCATTTTTGGTATATGGTGTTGAAGGTGCTGAACCGCCCCAGATTGATGAACAACCTGTAGCATTGGCTACCATCATGCGATCTCCGTAAAGTTGAGTGACTGCCTTCATATAAGGTGTCTCTCCACAACCTGCGCAAGCTCCTGAGAATTCGAAGAGCGGTTGAGCGAACTGTGATCCTTTTACAGTGTTAAGTGGCATTTTATCTGATTTATTATCCAATGCAATTGCAAAATTCCAGTTTTCAGACTGAACTTCAACTTGAGTTTCGATTGGTTTCATCACCAATGATTTTTGCTTGGAAGGACATACATCCGCACAGTTTCCACAACCAGTACAGTCATAAGGAGATACTTGAATCTTGTAGTTGAGACCTTCAAGTCCTTTACCGATTGCTGCTTTTGATACGAATCCCTCTGGCGCGCCGGCAAGTTCCTCATCTGTGATCAGGAATGGTCTGATAGCGGCATGTGGACATACATATGAACATTGGTTACATTGAATACAATTGTCAACTTGCCATTCTGGAACATTTACAGCGATACCACGCTTTTCAAAAGCTGCTGAACCAGGCTCAAACGACCCGTCTTCTATGCCTTTGAATGTGCTTACCGGTAAATCATCACCTTTTTGTGCTGCGATCGGTCTTAGGATGTTTGTGATGAACGATGGTTCGCCTTTAGCCTCAACACCTGTGGATTCTGCTGCATTAGCCCACTCAGCAGGAACTGGCACTCTAACCAATTTTTCTATTCCGAGATCTACTGCTTTATTGTTGAGTTCGACAATTTTGTCGCCTTTTGTGCCATATGATTTTTGGATGGCTTTTTTCAAGTATTTCACTGCCTCATCGAGTTCGATGACTTCAGCAAGTTTGAAGAATGCTGATTGCATGATCATGTTGATTCTGTTTCCAAGGCCAATTTCTTCCGCGATGCTTGTCGCATCGATTGTGTAGAATTGGATCTCGTTTTTAGCCATAAAGCGCTTCATTGCCGCTGGAAGTAATGCTGCAACTTCTTCTGTTGACCATTTGCAGTTGAGTACAAATTTTCCGCCTTTTTTAAGACCTTTCAACAAGTCGTACTGATAAACATAAGACTGGTTGTGGCAAGCTACGTAATCCGCTTCGTCAATAAGATATGTTGAACGGATAGGTCTTTTACCGAATCTCAAGTGGGATACTGTGATACCACCTGATTTTTTGGAGTCATATGAGAAATAACCTTGTGCGTAAAGATCGGTTTCATCACCAATGATTTTGATTGCATTTTTGTTGGCACCGACAGTACCATCCGAACCAAGACCCCAGAATTTGCATCTGATTGTGCCTTCGCTCTCCGCAACAATGTTTTCTTCAATATTAAGTGATAAATGAGTCACGTCATCCACGATTCCGATTGTGAAATCATTGGCAGGTTGATCTTTCTTGAGTTCGTCGAATACTCGCTTGATGTGTGTAGGTGTAGTGTCTTTTGAACCAAGACCGTATCTACCGCCGACAATCACTGGAGCATTTTCAGTTTCAAAGAACATGGTTCTGACATCTTTATATAATGGTTCTCCATCAGCACCTGGCTCTTTTGTTCTATCGAGTACGGCAATTTTCTTGACGCCAGCCGGTAAAACATCAAAGAAGTACTTGGAAGACCAAGGTCTGTAAAGTCTTACTTTTATGATACCAACTTTTTCACCGCGTGCGTTGAGGTAATCAATTGTTTCTTCAACAGCTTCTGCGACCGAACCCATCGCAATGATGATGCGGTCGGCATCTGGTGCGCCATAGTAGTCGAAAGGCTTATATGTTCTACCAGTCAATTCGCTGATTTCTTTCATATACTCTGCAACGATTCCTGGAACCGCTTCATAAAAACTATTGGATGCTTCTCTTGCCTGGAAGAAAATATCCGGGTTTTGAGCAGTTCCTCTTGTGAGTGGATGTTCAGGTGACAATGCCGCATTTCTGAATGCATTGACTGCATCGTGATCAACAAGTCTATCGAATTCTGCATAATCAATGACTTCAATCTTTTGCACTTCATGAGAAGTTCTGAAGCCATCAAAGAAATGAAGGAAAGGTATTCTGGATTTGATCGCTGCAAGGTGAGCAATACCGCCCAAATCCATAACTTCCTGAACAGAACTGGAAGCTAAAAGTGCAAAACCTGTTTGTCTTGCGGCCATTACGTCTGAATGGTCTCCGAAAATTGATAATGCATGTGAAGCCAATGCTCTTGCACTAACATGGAAAACGCCCGGCAACAATTCGCCTGCGATTTTGTACATGTTAGGAATCATCAACAGCAAACCTTGTGAAGCAGTGAACGTCGATGTCAACGCTCCAGCTTGCAACGATCCGTGAACCGCACCTGCAGCACCGCCCTCAGATTGAAGCTCAGATACCAATACGGGTTGACCAAAGATGTTCTTTTGTCCTATCGCAGCCCATTCGTCAACTGATTCCGCCATGTTGGACGATGGTGTTATAGGGTAGATTGCCGCAACATCTGTGAACGCATAAGCGACATATGCTGCAGCGGTGTTGCCATCCATGGTTTTCATAACTTTTTTACCCATTAAAATAGCCTCCTTTAATCATTGTTGATTACAAATACAGTATAGTATACAATATACACAACTGTCAATCGACTCGCATCACTATTCTTCTTACATATTGTTAATTATTAAACAGTGTGTCGTCCCTACCAAAACGTTTCAGATTTATTATATAAGAGTTTTCTATCATTGTAAACCATTTAACGATTTCGGTACAACTGCATTATAACATATCTGTATTTTGTATACAATGCATTAGACATTTCTACTCCCAATAAATTTAAACTATAATTATCCGTTTTTTTATTTTATAATGGTATCAGAACGAATACCAATTTTGCACAAACGAGGTGAAAAAATGAATTGCAGATTAAGCATTAAAGACAATGTCCATTGGATCGGTGTCAACGATAGGGAAACAACACTTTTTGAGAATTACTGGCCACTTGAGAAAGGTGTCGCTTACAATTCCTATATCATCAATGATGAAAAAATAGCCATTATGGATACTGTCAAATTCAATAAAACAACAGAATACCTTGAAAAAATCAAAGAAATCATAGGCGATCGTCCTGTAGACTATTTGATTGTCAACCATATGGAGCCGGACCATTCAGGTTCCATGCTCGCTCTACTTGGCGCTTATCCGGATATGCAAATTGTCGGCAACAAAAAGACCTTTCCTTTTATAGAAGGCTTTTATGGCATCACCAAAAATTATCACATCATCGACGATGGCGATACGCTTGATCTCGGTGAACATAAGTTGAGATTTTATCTTACTCCAATGGTTCACTGGCCTGAAACCATGATGACATACGATGAAACGAGTAAAATACTATTTTCAATGGATGCTTTTGGAGGATTTGGCGCCCTTGATGGCGGAATTTTTGACGATGAGATCAATTTTGAATTCTATGAAGACGAAACTCGCCGTTACTATTCCAATATAGTCGCCAAATACAGCCCCATGGTTCAAAGAAGCCTAAAAAAACTAAGCGGTCTGGATATTCAAATGATCGCACCGACCCATGGTCCCGTATGGCGAACCAATCCAGGAAAAATAATTGATCTTTATGACAAATGGTCCAGATTTGAAGCCGAAAAAGGGATTGTCATCGTATATGGTTCCATGTATGGCAACACAGCAAAAATGGCGGATTATCTCGCCAGAATCGCTGCAGAAAACGGCATCAAGAACGTCAAGGTTTTCGATGCTTCAAAAACACACAGCTCGTATATCCTCAGTGAGATTTGGAAGTACAAATCTGTGATCATAGGTTCATGTGCTTACAATACAAAAGTATTCTCGTCCGTCGAGACGGTACTTGCCAAACTCGGCAATTCGGGCCTTAAGGACAGATTCATCTCCGTCTTCGGGAATAAATCCTGGTCTGGCGGTGGTGTTTCTGGCATCGAAAAATTCGTGGAAGAAATCGGTTGGGAAAAGATAGGACCATCCATTGAAGCGACATTCTCCCCGAAAGATGCGGAATTTTCGGCAATGAATGCCATGGCTAGGGAAATCGCAAATAAACTGAATGAGATTTATGGCATCGAAGAATAAAAAATCCCCACCGGCTCATAATGAGCAAGGTGGGGATTTTCAATGTAAGAAGGATTACCAGATCATCATTTTTTCCGCCTCCGACTCGAGCATTGACCTGAAGTTCGGATGGGCAATGGCAATCAAACGCTTCACGCGTTCTCTCACAGGAGTTCCTCTAAGTGCGGCAACACCATATTCGGTCACTACGAAATCCACATCGTTTCTGGATAAGGTGACTATGGCACCAGGCGTGAGCATCGGCACAATTTTCGATTTTTCTTCCAATTCACCTGTAAATTTATTCTTGATTTGTGTCGTTGAGTAAAGCGCTATGAAAGATTTCCCGTTTTTGGCATTCTGGGCTCCGATAGCTGTATCCGCCTGACCACCGGTACCACTGATTTGCCTTACTCCTACGGATTCGGAACAGCACTGTCCAGTCAGATCGATCTCAATGGAGGTGTTGATGGACACCATATTGTCATTTTGTCCGATCACATAAGGATCATTCACATGTGTGCCTCTAAGAATATTGACCCCCGGATTGTCATCGATGAAGTCATACAGCTTTTTCGAACCCAGTGCAAATGCGGCAATCAATTTGCCTTTATGCAGAGTCTTCCTGCTGTTGTCGATCGCTCCCGACTCATAAAGGTCCACCATTCCATCAGTGAGCATTTCCGTATGGATTCCAAGATGCTTCTTTGTGGTCAACGCCATGGCGACAGCATTTGGAATTCCACCGATTCCAAGTTGAATTGTCGCTCCGTCTTCTATCAAGTCGGCAATGTATGCTCCTATGACCTTATCTTTTTCATTGGGTGTTCCATTGGACAGTTCAGGAAGTTCATAATCCGTCTCCACAAAATAGTCCACCTGTGAGATATGGACCAATGTATCTCCAAATGATCTCGGGACATTGGGATTCACTTCAAGAACAACTAGATCCGCGATCTCCACCATATCTTTCTCATAGACGGCACTTGTCCCGAGCGAGACATATCCGTGATGGTCAACAGGCGAACAATTTCCGAAATAGATGTTCGGCTTCTTATAGGAGACCCTCTTGGTGGATGCGAAGTGAAGGTGATTCGGAATGAAAGTGATGTTTTTGTTCACATGAAGTTTTCTCATCATCCCACTGTAAAACCAACCTTCCATAAGAAAAGATCCCATATGTGCAGGATTGGTGAAAAACTCGTATTCTCCCATTGGCAAACAATTGATCACATGGATGTCATCCAACCTGTGGGAATCATGATGTATATTTTCGAGAATGGAACGCGGTTCGGAAGCTCCAAGTCCTACAACAATATGATCGCCGGATTTTATCAGGGCAATAGCATCTTCCACACGTATTCTCTTTTTCTGATAAATCGTCTTATCGAACATCAACTGCTCCTCCTTCTCCCCATCTGATCACATTGGCTGCCCAGGCATAACCGATTCCGGCTGCGATCATCGATATTATCGAACCTTCTCTTATTTTTCCTTCATTGAGCGCAAGATGAAGCGATAAAATCTGATCCACTTGGCCTATATGTCCATACTCACTGAGGTATATGGATTGATTCTCATCCAGTCCGAGCAAATCAAGCATGTGAAGATGCATCGAATGTTTGAAGTGCAGAACCGCCAAGTAGTCAAGCGCCTCTTTTTGAACACCGGATTTTTCAAAAGCTTTGTTGATGCAATGCATCCAATTATTCATGGACACTTCACCCAGCCTATTTTTCATGTGCTCCGGATTCAAGAGTTTCAGGGATTTGTAAGCAGAGTCCAAATTGTCTTTGTTGATGGGATTCACTGTTCCGCCTATTTCAACGCCCGCATCTCTTGCCATGCTCCCATCTGACATGATATGAGTTTCAAGAAGCAGGTTTTTGCCGTATCCGGCTTTCAAAATGATGGCACCGCCCCCGGCACCGAGGTTGAACATCATGCTCATATTCTTATCGGAATAATCCACCAAGTCGCCATTTCTATAGCCTCCGCAGATCAAGATCGTATCTATCGTCTCATCTGAGACCAACATATCTTTGGCGATCTTCATTGCCGACACCGTTGTGCAACACCTATTTTGGATATCGATCCCCCATGCATTTTTCGCTCCGATCTGTTCCTGGATATAAATGGCGGAAGTGGTCAGTGGATATTCTTTCCACTCCTCACCCATGCAAAGAATCACATCGATATCAAGCGGATCGACTCCCGTGTTTCTCAGGCAATCCATGGCCGCCTTGACACCCATTTCCTGGGTGCCGTCTCCAGGTCCAGGAATCGGTTTCCTTTTGAATCCCAATTTATCTATGATTGCCTGTTCCGCCCAAATGCCTTGGGTGGCCTCAGAAATTTCTTTCGCACTGATTGTACCACTGGGTATATAAATTCCGGTGCCGACTATGCCAACAGTCCTTTTGCTCATAACATCCTCCTGTATTTGTGTATGCAAATGATAATTGCAAAAGGCATGCCAAAAGTTTTTCAGTATTTCATTCCTATTTTTGTTCTTTCAACCCTTTTTGTGTATGAATTACTGTACAAAATTACAACACTGTTCAATTTGTGTACAACACAAAAAAGGAACACACATCAATCGATCGGATTGAAAATGCGTTCCTTATGATTTTATTGCGGAAGATCCATTTGATACTTCTCGATCTTCTCGTAAAGACTGGTCCTACTGATTCCCAAGATTTTTGCGGCTTTGAGCTTATTGTAATTCACCGCTTTCAGGCATCTCAATATCGTTGTTTTCTCGATATCTTCGACCGCATCCCTGAGTGAGACAAAATTGGCGGGCTCCTGTTTTTCAAGTTCAAGCCGGTCTGGTTTATGGGCTATGACATACGCAGGGAGATGATGGATTTCTATGGTCTCCTGGTCAGTGAGGTTGATGGCCCTTTCAATGACATTTTCAAGCTCCCTGATGTTTCCTGGCCAATTGTACGATTTCAAACTCTCCAGGGCATCTACCGTGATATTGCTCACGAATCTTCCAAGTGAATTTGAAAGTTTGTCCATCAGTTTCAGCGTCAATATCTCGATGTCGTCTTTTCTAGCTCTCAGTGGCGGCACTTCGACGTTGATGACGTTGAGTCTATAATAAAGGTCTTCTCTGAACATATTTTCCTTGATTCTTTCCTGTAGTTCTCTGTTTGTTGCGGCAATGATCCTGCAATCCACTGATATGGTCCTGTTTCCACCAATTCTTTCAATTTCCTTTTCCTGTAGCACTCTCAAGATTTTCACCTGCATGTCCAGTGGCATATCTCCGATTTCATCCAAAAATATGGTCCCTCCAGATGCCAACTCGAATTTACCGATTTTTCCTTGCTTCTTCGCACCAGTGAATGCACCTTCCTCATATCCGAACAATTCGGATTCAAGCAAATCTTTTGGAATCGCTGCGCAATTTATTTTTACAAACGGCCCATCGGAACGTCTAGAATCATTGTGAATGGCGTGTGCGAACAATTCCTTGCCCGTTCCACTCTCACCTACGATCAAAACATTCGAATCCGTTTTTGCGGATTTTGCAGCCATACTTTTCACATTCTGCATCACCACGGAATTTCCAATAATCGTTTTCCAATTGTATTTGGCTCCTCGCATATTCTTAAGTTCTTCCTGATAAACCGATAGTTTGCCTTCCAGCAACTTGTTCTTTTCAAGAACCTCCTGAAGTTGTTTGATGTCGTCAAACACCACCATACCAAATCCATAAACCACTTCACCGTCATCGTCAAGGACGGGGATTCTGTGAACAATGGCTGTATGACCGTTGGAAAATTTGTGCTTGTACGCTATTTCCGGTTTTTTGTTTTTTATGACATACGGAAATCTGGTGTTCGGATCGACCTCGGCCACTTTTTTCCCAATCAACTCATCACGGGGATGTTCCAAATACTCGGCAAAAGCCTCGTTGATCATCACAATTTCAGTTTCTTTGTTTACCATTATAAACGGCACTGAAATCGGATCGAAAATCTGATGCAAACGCGTCATAAATGTCGAATCCATAAAACCCTCTTTTTTGCCGGCATAATTACTCATTGTGTCACACCCCTCGTTATCTACTTTGATTATTTACATTATATAACGTTTGCAACTTTCATGCCATAAAAAAACCACCTGTCGCAACAATCTGCGACAGGTGGGCAATTTTATTGTTAATCGAGTACAACGAGTGTTCCAGTAGTACCCTCGATACCTTCTTTTGCTTTTTCAAGAGAAGTGATCAAAGCTTTCCTACCTGGTTTTGATTTTGCAAATTTAAGTGCTGCCTGTACTTTCGGCAACATGCTGCCTGGTGCGAAATGACCCTCTGCGATATACTTCTCTGTATCTTCAAGATTCATTTTGCTCAACCATTTTTCATCTGGTTTTCCATAATTGATTGCCACTTGTTCAACTGCTGTCAGGATGATCAAATAGTCAGCATCGAGTATTTCCGCAATTTTCTCTGATGCGAAATCCTTATCGATAACTGCCGGAATCCCTATGAGTCTGTTGCCTTCCTTATATACAGGAATACCACCACCGCCGACTGTGATCACAACATGACCCTTCTCAACAAGTGCTGAAACTGTTTCTTTTTCTGCCACATCCACAGGTTGAGGAGATGCGACCACACGTCTATATCCGCGACCTGAATCCTCGATCATGACATATCCTTTTTCAGTGACCATCAGATCCGCTTCTTCCTTGGAATAAAAAGCTCCGATAGGCTTGGTCGGATTGACGAATGCAGGATCGTTCTTGTCGACGATTACCTGAGTTATCACAGTAGCTACAGGTATATCCAAGTTTCTATTGAGAAGTTCTTCCCTAATGGCGTTTTGCAAATGAAATCCAATGTATCCCTGGCTCATGGCACCACATTCAGGAAATGGCATCTCAGGTGTACCCGCAGGCGAATTGGCGGCAGTGGACATGGCAAGATTGATCATTCCCACTTGAGGACCGTTGCCATGTGCGAGAATCACTTCATGTCCGGCTTCAATCAAGTCTACTATAGGTTTTGCCGTATCTTTCACAAGCGCCATTTGTTCTTCCGGTGAATTGCCAAGTGCGTTACCACCCAAGGCAACTACAATTTTGTCTTTCATTTTCATCGCTTACCTCCATATCATATACTTATAAATTTCCGATCGTTGCAACCATGATGGCTTTGATAGTGTGCATTCTGTTCTCTGCTTCCTCAAATACCACCGAATGCTTGCTTCTGAAGACTTCATCGGTCACTTCCATTGCAGTGAGTCCGAATTTTTCTTCTATTTCGCGTCCTACTTCTGTCATTGTATCATGGAACGCCGGCAAGCAATGCATAAAGATGACATTGCTATTTTTGGTTCTTCTTAACATATCCATATTGACCTGAAAAGGTTTTAATAGATTAATGCGCTCTTCAAATAAATGTTCTTCTCCCATGGATACCCAAACATCCGTATAGATGACATCCGCATCCAACACAGAATCCAAATCCTCACTGAATTCAAGGACCGCTCCTGTATAATCCGCTACTGTCCTCATTTCATCTACGAGCTTCTCAGATGGCCATAGCTCTTTGGGAGCAAGTGCCACAAAATGCATCCCGACTTGAGCGGCTCCAATCATAAGTGAATTGCCCATATTGTTTCTGGCATCGCCGGCATAAACAAATTTCACCTTATTGAGCGGCTTATCCACCTGTTCCATTATAGTCAGGAAATCCGCAAGAATCTGAGTGGGATGATACATATCCGTAAGGCCGTTCCATACGGGAACACCAGCATGCTTGGCGAGAGTTTCCACAGTTTCTTGGCTATAGCCCCGAAATTCGATGCCATCATAATATCTACCCAGAACTTTTGCGGTATCCTCAACACTTTCTTTCGTTCCCATCTGGGAATTGGTCAAAAAGGTCACATTCGCACCTTCATCACAAGCCGCCACCTCAAACGCACACCTTGTTCTGGTGGAAGTTTTTTCAAAAAGCAGACATATATTTTTGTGTTCAAGTAGGTTGCCTTTTATTCCCGTGAGTTTTCTAGCTTTCAAATCCGCTGACAAATGCAGTAGGTATTTAATTTCTTCAGGGGTCAAATCTTTTAATGTGATCAAGTGTCTTCCTTTTAAATTCACTGGCATAATTCGTTCCTCCTTATTCTACAATCCATTTTATCGTCTGACAATATCATCCCTATAAAGTGGCATGGACATACATCTTGGTCCACCACGGCCACGTGAGAGCTCCGAAGAAGGGACTTCATGCAATATGATTCCTTCTTCTTCAAGTAATCGGTTGGTGACATGATTTCTGGTATAGACAATGACTTCACCCGGTGCAAGAGCCAGCGTGTTCGAACCGTCGTTCCATTGCTCTCTCCCTGCGTCGATGCCACGTTTGCCGCCACATCGGATCAGCTTCACGTTCTCCACATCCAGATATTTGCTTAAAATACGTTCCAGAGGTTGAGTTTCTTTATCAATGGAGTACTTTCCAGGTTCTCCGGTTCGCTTTAATGAATATACTGTCAGAGGTCCCTCAATTTCGGGATGTATCGTAAAAACGTTGTGATCCACCATTGTGAACACTGTATCCAGATGCATGAATGCACGTTCCTTCGGAATATCAAATGCCAGTATGGTTTGGAATGGTTGTCCATTTGAAAATATGTTCTTAGCCAGAATTTCAATCGCATCCGCATCGGTTCGTTGCGATATGCCAATCGCTATGACTTTTTCACTGAGCACTAGTATATCTCCACCTTCAATCGCATATTTCTCTTCCCGATTGTACCAAAATGGTGGATTGCTTTCCCTAAGCTTCGGGTGATGTTTGAATATGTAACCTGCAAACAATGTTTCTCTGCGCCTCGTGAGCGTGCGCATGTGGTTGAGGGCAATACCGTCCCCTATCGTTGAAAACGGATCACGGGTAAAATAGAGATTTGGCATCGGGTCGACGATAAATGGATAAGCTTGATCCATTCTGTCCGCCAAAGAACTTCCATGTGCGATCTTGAGTTCTTCTCTTCTAATGCCGGCCATCATCTTGTCAACCATTTTTCGGTTGTCATCGAAATCCAGATAATACTCTTTGACTTGCTTTAACCGAATTTCCTTCCTAATTCCGGACTCTTTTAGAAAATCGTCCACAAACGCTTCCTTAATTGCTTTGTCCTCGATGGTTTCAGCCATCAAATCCTCAAGATAAAAAACTTCCACACCATTTTTTCTGAATACGTCAGCGAAGGCATCGTGTTCTTCCCTGGCCACTTTCATGTATGGTATGTCATCAAAAAGCAACCTCTTCATCAGATCCGGAGTCAGATTTTCAATTTCTTCTCCCGGCCTGTGCAACAGGACTTTCTTCAACCTTCCGATTTCCGAATAGACATGCAACCCTTTGGCATTCATTATAACACCTCTTTCTTAATGAAGTTGGTATAAATTGGCAAATTATTCACGTGCACTACCTTTATATCCAGTATACCACTTTTAATATTTTATAATCAACCCTTGACAACACAATGCTTTGCCAATAATCTGAGTTTTCAATAAATTTAATGCATATTCATCCGTTGAATAAAATTACATTATATGGGTATTGCATCCAGGCTCGTTGACACATCACAAAATCACAATTCTTATGTTTCTGAATATTCTGAATTCTCTGAATTAAAATGTAATTTTATTCATAAACATGATTTTGAACAAAAAAAAATAAGGGTTACCCTTATTTTAAGAAACTTGTATTGCATCTGCGGTACCAATCACTGTCACTTCGACCGCTTCTGTTAAGATATCCGAATAGCTAAAAGACATCGTTCTCTCTGCATCTGTTCCCTGATCTATTCTCACTGTGAATATACACGGAAATACATTTTCAATAGTGCCTTCACGAACTTTGACTTTTCTTTTACCCTTATTGGTTCTAAGGATGACCTTTTTGCCTAAACATTCCATCACATTGCTTTTAATAGTGTCTAATGTCTGTCGCGTCGCCAAATACACCACCATCCTCTCAATCGCTATTACAATTGTAACACCGATTCCATAAAAAGTCAATTATTATACAATCATTTGCAACGGTTGTCAATACTTAGCTTCTTAAATTTTATTTTGATATTTAATTATTATTTAATAATTTCTTAAGAGTTTTTATCGGGGAACTTGTTAAAATGAAAATAGCCACATTCTTCATACATAGTTCTAAAAATGTGAAGGGATTGATTATATATGATTAAATTATCGAGTATTGTTTTTGTGGGTTTGTTGGCTACACTTTTTCTAATGAGCTTTTTGACCATTTTTCTTCCCGATCTGGGTTTATTGAATTTGCTCATAAATATTTTTGCTGTATTATTATTGATTACGGGTATAATGTTAATTGTATCCCTGATTGTTGATCGATATAAGGATTCAAAGAACGAAGGGGATGACTATAAAAAATATTAAGTCAAATTGGGAGGTTTATTATGTTGCTTGTCACTACACCCGATGTCCCTGGTGCTAAAATTTTAAGGCTCTGTCACTATTAATGGTTGA
>DHVT01000009.1:0-37039 GCA_002412775.1 Firmicutes bacterium UBA5201
ACAAGGGATCATCTGGAAAGCAAAAAAGCCGTCGAATACACATTCGACGACTCACTTAAATCAAGTCCGAAACTCTATAGGGCGGCTGAGAAAATAAACAGATGGACGAGAGGAGAAAAAGTATGAAATGGGATCACTCACTCAGTATAGGGATCAAAGAAATCGATGAACAACATCAGGAACTCGTCAATATCATCAATCAGGTCGAAGTGCTGTTCAAGCAGTCGATGGAGGGTGGCAACGACATTTCCGAGACGCGGAAAATCATAGAGACACTCAGTGCCTATGCGGCGTCCCATTTTGAAAAAGAGGAACAACTGATGACAAAAATCGGTTATCCCCATTTGGACGAACACATGAAAGAACACGAATACTTTGTAAAGTATGTGGACGACATGACCATTGAAAAGATCACGCAGAGTGAAGAAACCGCATTGATCCAGCTTTTCGCATTTCTCAGCGATTGGGTGGTTTCACACATTAAAAAAGAAGACTTTGAATACAAAGCCTTCATCAATAAAGCGTAAAATCAATAATCGATCAGGAAACGGTTGCGCTGTTCGGTGATCTGCACGATGGATTCCAATGTGGATTCCTTGAAGGCATTGAGCTTGGCCAGCAGTGTTCTCGCATCGATCAGGTTGTTGCTGATCCTGGCAGTCGCCTCGTTGATCTCATCCTGAATGGAAAAGTCGGAAAAGATGTTGTCGAAAAAGATGTCGAACGTCTTTGTGAATTCATTGATGTTGATATCCTCGATTTGAGGCAAAGCTTCGATGTCCTTGAGTTCCACTTTCAGTGTGCGCGCCTTTTGTGAGGCGTCTTTGATGTAGGACGCCGCCCGGTTGATGTGGTCGTGTTTGATGGCACTGGAGATCAATCCACCGCCCAAAATGTCGTATATGCCCCAGTTTCTGGCGGAAGACAGACCGTCTTGAGCGTTTTTGAGGCTTTGAATCAGTTCGTTGCAAGCCACAATCGCCTCATCGGTTTCCTTGAGTTGGCGTTTTTGCGCATGCAATTTGGCCTCAAACTCCGAGAGCGCACCGATGTTCTGGTCGTTCACCCACTGGAGCTTCGCATCCATCAGATCATGATATTCTTTTTCGACGGATTGAAGCTTCAACAGCTGAACGCTAGTTGAGTTCATATCATTTTGAAGCGACTCGATCCGGTCCATGAGTTCTTGGTATTTGAACTCAGCGACGCGCATTTCCTGATATTCCTTGGATTTCCGCTCGTCGAGATCCTTGGCGAACATCCACATGAGGCTGGAGAGGGATATTTTTTCGATTTTCTCGTAATCCTGGGTTTCCTTTTTGAGTATGGAAGCTAGTCTTATTTCCTCTTGGGTCAGTTCGTTGAGCGCTTCACTGAGCTTGCTCTGCTTCTTCGTCAAATATTCTTTCTGGGCAATCGCCTTTGAAAGCGTCTCAAGTTTTTGATAAGCGTTATTGTCCATGTGTACCTCCGCATTTTTTTCTATTATACAACAACTGAATGAATAAACCAGTGTAAAAACATTAAAGCTTTATTAAGAAATAAGTTATAATAATAGTATCTTGTTGATTTGGGGGATTATTATGGTCTTTATTAATGTTTTCATATACTTAATTGTGTTCATTCTCGGCAGCACCATCGGTTCGTTTTTAAACGTCTGCATCTACCGCATTCCTGAGAAAATCAGCATCGTCAAACCGCGATCCAGATGTGGAAGTTGTGGCAGGACCCTGGAAGCCATCGATTTGATTCCAATTTTCAGCTGGATCATCCTTAGAGGCAAATGCAGGACTTGCGGCGCGAAAATTTCTCCACGGTATGCCGTAGTGGAACTCATCACAGGGCTTTTATTCGTCTGGATCTATCTGATCTACGGTCTTGTACTGACAACCCCGATCCTGTGGGTATTGTTTGCGCTACTGATCGTCGTATTTTTTATTGACCTTGATCATATGATTATACCCAATAAAGTGGTAATTACCGGTATGGTGTTGGGACTTTTGGTGCTCGGTGTCCAAATTTATGAGGGGTATCCACTGTACATGTCGGATTCCGCCTGGTCGTTTGTGCTCGGACCACTTGTGCCGATGTTCACCATGCTCGCTCTTGCCATGGCGTCCATGATCTTTTATAGGGCTGGCGGGCTTGGCATGGGCGATGTGAAAGTGTATCTGCCGATCGGCATGTTCCTCGGATGGCGCCTCTCGCTGCTCAGTTTGTGGTTCGCATTTTTATTCGGAGGACTGTTCGGAATGGTATGGATCTTCATCCTCAGAAGGGACAAAAAGGCGAATATTCCCTTCGGGCCGTTTATTGTCCTGGGTGCAATGATTTCGGCACTTTATGGGCTTCAAATGATCAATGTATTATTTAATAGATAAAAATTGTATTATGTCAACCAATAATCGACATTAGTCATTTACATGACAGGACTTTTATACTATAATAATAGTAATTCAAATATGTGGGCAAACTACTCGAAAGTGTAGGGCGCAAAGCATGAAGTCTAAGGCGCTTAAAGGCTACGACGGTTCAGCTGCAGTTTCTTAAATAACTGCAGCTTTTTTAATTCGAAAAAACTATTAAAAAAGTCAATGACATATGCAATTTGCACAGTACTTTTTGATTTTAATTGGGTATAATATTACAAAATGGAAATAAACCTTCCGGAAAGGGCTTATATACATGAGAAAAATGAGACTAGGGGATTTGCTCGTCAGGAATCTAATGATCACAGAACCACAATTGGATGTAGCTCTAGGAATACAAAAGGATGCCAACAAGAAACTCGGTGCGGTACTCATCGAACAAGGTTGGCTCACCGAGGAACAGCTTTACAGAGTGCTCGAGGAACAGTATGACATTCCATACCTCGACCTCAACACCACATACATCGATCCAAAAGTACCAAAGCTCATCAGTGAGAGCGTCGCCAAGAAGCACCATGTCATTCCTGTAAGGCTCGACAAAAACGTGCTCACAGTGGCCATGGCCGATCCGCTGGATATGATCGCAAAAGACGACATCCGAATCATCACAGGCATGGAAGTCGCTCCAGTCATCAGTCCTGGACTGGATATAGACAAAGCCATCAACCGTTACTACGATGCTTCCGAACGTGCGGAACGTGCAGTGGAGGAATTCAGTTCACAGTCCGATTTCGACGAAGACGAACTCGATGTGGAAGATGCCGACGTCACCAACGCACCGATGGTAAGGCTCGTCAACACCATCATCGCTCAGGCTGTCCGCGCGAAAGCGAGTGACATCCACATAGAACCGTTTGAAAAGCATGTACGCATCAGGTACAGAGTGGACGGGGAACTGCTCGAAGTCATGACCCCGACCAAAAATACACATTCGGCAATTGTTACCCGGATCAAAATCATGGGTAAGCTCAATATATCAGAAAAAAGAATACCACAGGACGGCCGTGTTGAAACCATCATCGAAGGTGTGGCGATCGACATGAGGATTTCCATCCTCCCGACAGTCTATGGCGAGAAAGTGGTCATACGTCTACTCGACAGAAGCGGCCTTGCCGCACGCAAAGAGGATCTTGGATTTACGGACCACAACCTCGAACTGATCAACAAGATTCTCAAAGTCCCCGAAGGCATCTTCCTGGTGACAGGACCGACGGGCAGCGGTAAGACCACCACGCTTTATGCGTTTTTAAAGGAACTCAACCGGGTCAACAAAAACATCATCACCGTTGAGGATCCAGTAGAATACAGACTTGAAGGCATCAACCAGGTGCAGGTCAACAACAAGGCGGGCCTCACTTTCGCAAACGGACTCAGGTCCATCCTCAGACAAGACCCCGACATCATCATGGTCGGTGAGATCAGAGACGTGGAAACCGCTGAAATCGCAGTAAGGGCAGCCATCACAGGCCACGTCGTTTTATCGACGATCCATACGAACGACACCGTCAGCACGATTTCCAGACTCTCGGATATGGGCATTGAGAATTTTCTCATTTCCTCATCCACAGTGGGCATCCTGGCACAACGTCTCGTGAAAAAGGTCTGCATCAAGTGCAAGACAGAAATCGAACTCACAGACATTGAAAGAGACATTTTAAAACTGTCACCTCATGAAGAGGCACATGTTTATAAAGGCACCGGTTGCAACTCCTGTAACCACACCGGATACTCGGGTAGAACCGCCATACACGAAGTTCTATTGATCGATCGGGACATCAAGCAGATGATCTCCGGCAACAGACCGATCGAAGACATAAAAGCAAAAGCACGTGAAAAAGGACTCAGAACGCTTAATGAAACAGCGCGTGAACTCGTGCTCAGAGGCATCACCACCATAGACGAAATGGTGAGAATGACATACAGCGTAGACGATTGATCGAAGGAGCATATATGAACTTATTCGAATTACTTTCAATAGCAGTGGAATCAGGTGCATCCGACCTTCATCTCACAGTAGCCTCACCGCCGATTATGCGTGTCAACGGCAAACTCATCCGAATGATGGATAACAATTTGACCCCCGATGACACGCTGCGCATCATTCAAGAAATTCTGAAACCTGAGCAAATCACCGTCTTTGAGGAAAGAGGCGAACTGGACCTTTCCTACAGCCATCCAGGCTTAGGCAGATTCAGGGTCAACATCTTCAAACAACGTGGCAGCTATGGCATGGCGCTTCGCGTGGTGGCACTCAAGATTCCATCCATGGAGTCCCTGAAGCTTCCACCGATCCTGAAAGAACTTGCCAAAAAACAAAGAGGACTGATCCTCGTCACGGGACCAACGGGCAGTGGTAAATCCACGACCCTCGCCGCGATGATTGACTATATGAACCAAAACCGGAATGATCACATCCTGACGATTGAAGATCCCATTGAGTACCTACACAAGCACAACAAGAGCATCGTCAATCAGAGGGAAATCGGTCACGATTCACAGACTTTCGCCAATGCGCTCAGAGCGGCACTCAGACAAGACCCGGACATCATCCTGGTCGGTGAGATGCGTGACCTCGAGACCATTGCAACAGCCATAACAGCGGCTGAAACCGGTCACCTCGTTCTCTCCACTCTGCACACCATCGGTGCCGCAAAGACTGTGGACAGAATCATCGACGTGTTCCCGCCGCACCAGCAGCAACAAATCAGAATACAACTCGCTTCGGTCATCGAAGCCGTCATATCGCAACAGATTTTACCTAAAGCCGACGGCTCAGGCCGTGTGGCCGCCTTCGAGGTCATGACCGCCAACACCGCGGTACGCAACCTTGTCAGAGAGGGCAAGACGCACCAGATCCAAACCGTCATCCAAACCGGATCGAATGCAGGCATGCAAACCATGGACGCTTCGCTCTTGGAACTTTATAAAAATCGGGTCATCGACAAAGAAAACCTCAGAAAATACTCGGTGGATACCGATATGGTCATGAAACAAGCAGGCTTCTTATAGGATAGGGGGGATATGCATTGACGAACACTTACATTTGTAGAGAAATAGACATGGGTGGCAAGATTGTAGAGAACACCTATAAAGCAGAGAGTCAGGATGAACTGATCGAAATGATCAGAGCCAAGGGTCATACACCCGTCCGGATCGAGAAGGAAGCCGTTAAAGGGCAGGATGTCGCCAACATCGCCTTGTTCCAAAAAAAAGTTAGAGCCAAAGACATCGCAATCTTCTGTAAACAGATGCACACCATGCTGTTTGCAGGTATGCCGCTCCTATCTGCACTGGAGGTCTTGGAGAATCAGGCGGAGAACAAGACCCTGAGAGCAACTGTCAAGGACATGTCCATGCAGGTGCAAAAAGGTGAAGTGCTCTCAACGACCATGAAACGTCATCCAAAGGTATTTCCACCACTTTTGACGGGTATGGTGGAATCAGGGGAACTCACCGGTAACCTGGACAACGTACTTGAAAGAATGAGTACGCATTATACCAAAGAAAATCGGATCAATTCAAAGATCAAGGGCGCCATGGTTTATCCTGCTATTTTAAGTGTTTTAGCAGTTTCTGTAGTCATATTTATGTTAGCGGTCATCATGCCAACGTTTGTAGGCATGTTTGAAGGCTCTGGAGTGCCGCTTCCTGCTCCAACGCGGTTCTTGATGAGTGTGAGTGATGCCATCAGAGATTACTGGTACATTTTTATTGCGGTCATAGCGGGAATCGTATTCCTGATCAGACGGATAACCAAAACAGTGGAGGGAAAACGTTTCTTTGACAAATTGAAACTGTCCATGCCGTTGATTAAAGGGCCTATCGCACAAATCGCCACATCTCGCTTTACGAGAACACTTTCTACACTGCTTGCCAGTGGTATCCCAATCATTCAGGCACTGGAATCCTCATCTAGGGTCACCAACAATCGTGTGGTCATAGATGGCATCGACCAGGTGACTGAGGACATCAAAAAAGGCGCAAGTCTGAGTGTCCTACTCAAGAAAGTTGGCGTGTTCCCACCGATGATGATCTCTATGGTGGGGATTGGTGAAGAATCCGGTTCGCTGGAGGGTATGCTAGAACGTGCGGCTGATTTCTACGATGAAGAGCTCGAAGCTGCGATTCAAAAGCTCGTTTCGATGATCGAACCACTAATGATCGTCGTGATGGGTGTTGTAATTGGTTTTATTGTCATTTCCATGATGCTGCCGATGTTTGATATGCTTCAAACAGTGCAGTAAAAATGAAGATGGCGTTAAAATAAAAGAATTTAACTATAAGTTAAGAGGAGGAAAAAAGACATGATGAAAATGTTGAGAAAGAAAAGAAAGGGCGGGTTCACCCTTATTGAACTGATTGTTGTTATTGCTATTTTGGGGATTTTGGCGGCGATAGCTATTCCTAGGTTTACGGGAGTTCAAGAAAATGCAAGACAAAAAGCCGAAGAGGCAACAATGAAAGTAGTCCAAAGTGCAGTTAGACTCTACGAATCAGAAAATAATGTTTTACCAACTGACGCAGCTGCATTTAAAGCCGCTTATATAGGTAGCCCAATAAAAGCTCCTACATCAACTTTAAATACTGGCAAAGCTTTGTTAATGAGTACAACAACTGGTGTAGTTAGTTATGGTACTGCTGGAACTGGTTTTTTAACAATAGCCTATGATTGATGAACTTCCGATTTTTTGTGTACCTGGTACGACCTTATGTGTACTTGGTACCAACGCGGCGGTAACGGCGGTAACTTTTTTGAGAACACAGTGATTTCAATGGTTTTGTGAATTGGAAGATGTGGAATTTTAAGAAGTGTACCTGGCACCAAAGTGGCGGTATCGGCGGTTGAGTTAAGTTTGTAGATTAAAGTTGATAGCGCTGTTGTTTGTATTTATGCAATTAATGCTGAGATAAACGCAGCGCTTTGCTTTCAAAAAAACGGTCAATCAGTCGAAAAAATGTACCTTTTGTGCACCTGGTACCAACACGGCGGTAACGGCGGTAACTTTTTTAAGAACACAGTGATTTCAATGGTTTTGTGAATTGGGATTGTAGAATTTAAAGAAGTGTACCTGGCACCCATGTGGCAGGATCGGCGGTTCGTGAGTATGGAACCTCGGTTAACATTAAAACAAACAATTGATTAGTGAGTTTTGTATTTTTCAATTGTGAATCAGGTTAGAAAATCAGTGGCTTTATTATGTTTAGCCACTGTTTTTTTGAAATTCAGACCATTAAGTGAACCAACCACACAACTAGTAAATATGGATGGGAGCAATGAAGGTTTGTCATTATTTGGACGCTTTGACATTCTGGAGTGAGTAGCGTAACCGACCTTGTCAAATGATGAGGAGACTATATATGAAGAAATTTTTTAGTATTGCACTAGTTTTATTACTATTATTCAGCAACTTAAGTATTTCACTTGCAGGTACAATCACATCAGATCTAAGCAATCCTGAAGTTGGACAAGTTATTACAGTAACAGTTGTAAGTGATACAACCATTTCAAATTCTGCAACAATAATTTGGATAATTAAGATTGGTGAAGATGTAAGAACAATCACACAAAATAATGTTCAGAAAACAGATTCAAAATATGTTTCATCAATTACCCTAGAAGGTCTTAATGAAGGTGAGGTTATTGTTGATGCAGAAATTAGAGTAGTTCAAGGATCGAAGACGCTAGTTGAACAGTCAGACGAAATTATAATTTATGTTAGTGAAGCAACCCAAATTAATGACACAATGCCACCTGTCATAAGGGCATCATATAATATAGATTCAAACGAGCTGGGATGGTTTAATAAAGATGTGACTGTAACCTTCACCGCAGAGGATGAATCAGAAATAGAATGGTTGACTGTTAATGAGGTGTTGTTTGATCAAGATGGAGTTCATGAATTTATAGCAAAGGCAAAAGATTCATTTGGAAATGAAGGGGAGTTAAAAGTAGAAGTCAAGTTAGACAAAACTCTTCCTGAAATTACAGTTACTTCGCCATTGTTATTTGCTCTGAACCAATCTAATGCGAAAATTGATTTCGATGTTAATGACAATCTTTCTGGTTTTGAGTCTGGCTTAAACTATACTGGTTATCAAAATATTGATACTTCAAAGGTTGGAAAATATTCGTTCAATATCGAAGCAGTTGATTTGGCTGGTAACAAGATAGCTAAAAATGTAAACTATCAAGTTGTTTACGATTTCAATGGAATTCAGCAACCAATCAATAGTGATGGTTCTAGTGTATTCAAAGCTGGAAGTACAATTCCTGTGAAATTCAAACTATCTGATAATGAGGGCTCACCTGTTTCGACAGCAATTGCTAGAATATCTTATGTGAAAATTACTGACGGTGTTGAAGGTGATGTAACTGAGGCAATTTCAACCAGTGCTGCAACGACAGGTAATCTATTTAGATATGATTCAAATGATGAGCAATATATATTCAATTTGAGTACTAAAGGTCAAAAATCAGGTACTTATGAATTGAGAATTTTGCTAGATGATGGGACAGTACAAACTGTAAAAATTGGTTTGAAATAAGAATTTAATAAAGTGACAGACACCAAAATTTTCGTATTACAAAACACTTAAGGCGTCTATATGGCGCCTTTTTGTTAGATATTTATGGGGGCAATATGATCAACAATCAAACAGAGAAAACAACTTACAATTGGCTTGTTTTGTTTATTATTCTATCAACTTTTGCATTGTTTAGTGCTGGATTTGATCACGATGTTGTCTTTTATGGTGTGATACTCATGACTGTTTCAACTGGAGTTGAATTAGCTCTTAATAAGGAATCCATTGAAATCAATAGAGTTTTTATTGCTTATGCACTTTTCACTCTATGGGCCTTTGTCAGTATTATCTGGTCTATTTCACCCATTCGAACCGTCATTGAAGGCATACAATTGGTCGGTTTTGGCCTTATATACATAATGGCAAGAAAATTATCGTCAGAAGGTCTTGATAAACTGTTTAAAGTTTTATTCTTGGTAACAGGTGGTATTGCACTATTAGGTATTTTAGAATATCTGTTTGTAAGTGGAAATCGAATACATGCAACGTTTACGAATCCCAATCCTTTTGGCATCTATATGGTAATGATGTTTCTTGTGGCATTGTCGTTGGCGATTAGGAGTAAGCTCAAAATCACTGTAGTCTTAAGCGTTCTATTCTTAAGTGCTGTCTTTTTATCAGGTTCAAGAGCATCTATGGGCGCTATGGCGGTGGCCTTAATTATCCCCTTCTTTGGCATTCAGAGGTTAGAGCTTAAAAATGCAATTATAAAGTTCATTATCATATTCACATCAGCTTTTGTGTTTTCACAGATAGCTTTGTATGCGTCCGTTTATATCAGAGAAAATATTTTTATCGACAAGTCGCTTCTCGAGAGCATCACCAGAAGTAGCTCTTTTGTAAGTTCTTCTCTAAAGGGAAGATTAGAATTTTGGCGTGTAGCCTTTGATCTTTTTAAGAATGAGCCAATTCTTGGATATGGCAATGGAACGCTGTTTTCCGCTTATTATATTGAATATGGTATGAACGAGTGGTATTCGAGATTTACGCATAATCACTATTTGCAGATTATGGCTGAACTCGGAATTGTGGGTATTACATTGTTTTTAGCGTTTTTATGGACAAGTTTCAAGGGTGTACTTTATAATGCAAAGCAATCTTCAAAACCGATTTTCTTTTGGGGAATGGTAGCTGGGCTGGTTGCATTTTTGCTCCACATCGGTGTTGATTTCACTTGGAACTTTCCAGCGGTTACAATGCTGTTCTTTTTCTTTTTAGGTGTTACAACTAGAGAAGATGCCAAAGTACCGATTAAATTGAATAAAACTACGAGTCTAATAGGACTTGTGATAATTATATTGGTAACAGGGTGGCAATTGGGATCTACAAAGCTTTATATGAAAGCGCTGGATTTGGAGCAGACTGGTTCGGTCGGTGCTGCGCTTGACTTAACTCAAAAGATCAATAAAGTATATCCCATCAGTCCATTTGGTCAGTCTTATGAAAGTGAATTGTTGTTCAAACGATATTTGAGTTCTAATGACGGTCAAGATCTTCAAAGAGCATTTGCATCAATGGAAAAAGCACTTAATAATGGACCATATGATGCAGGAACACATTCGAAAATGGCTAGACTCTACAAGCATACTGGTGACTATGATAATGCTGAAAAGCACCTTTTAACAGCAACTAGATACAGTGCATATGTACTTAACAGCTTTATTGACTTAGGAAACCTATACCTTGAAGCCGGGAAAAATGATCAAGCAGAAGAGACATTTTTATCCGCTCTAGAACGAGCGCCGTTTGCTATAAAACGTTCTCCTGGGAACGAACGAGAAGCTGTTGTAGATTCCGTTGCAATCATTCGCTTAACACTAGCAAATCTATACAGCCAAGCTGGCGATCAAGATAAGGTTCAAGACCAGGTGAATCAGTTGATTGAACTTAAGGAAGAGTATCCGTTTTTGGAGAAGTATTTTAAGTAGGTCGTTGTGGGCAGATTAACACAGGGAGGGGCATTGATTGGAGAATAATTTCAGGACTCAATTTGAAAAACATGAACATCTATATCATTACACAACGTTAGAAAGTCTAATGTTTATTCTTATTAACAAAGTGTTGAAGTTTAACAAGGTTGATAATTTCAATGATCAATCCGAATATGTTAGAAATGAATATGTCAAATTCTTTGCGAGTTGTTTTACTTATTCAAAGAAAGATTCTATACCGCTTTGGCATATTTATGCAAATAAAGATAAAGGTATTAGGATTGGATTTCCAAATGTAAATGTCTTTGGTGAAGATTTTTATTTCTACGGTGACGATGGAATTAAGAATGTTTTTAGCCTATCAGAAATAAGCGGTGTTCTTTATGGACAAGTTGAGTATGATGATGATCTAGCTAGCAAGAGTCCTTCTGAAGGGAATGATGGATTTAGATGGACACATGTTTATAACATGGCATGTCAAAAAAGAGAAGTTTGGAGTTACGAGAAGGAACTTAGGTATTTTATTGTTGACGATACAAACATCATTAAAGACGCAAAGTGCTTATACATTTCTTTGAATGAGGAATTTTTTAACAAGATGGTAGTTATACTAAGTCCTTTTATGGCTGATTACAAGAAGGCCATAATTAAAGAAGCTATAAAAAACTTAGGCTACAACAATATCAAAATAGAAAATAGTGAACTTAGTAAAACTATTATATAAATCATTGCTTTTACTCAAATCTGAGTATAACCTCTCACCTATTGACCGCTCAAATTTGAGCCACCAATCCCCTAGGGAGGTCAAATCCCTACAACCCTTGCAAATGTTGAACGCGTCAGGGTGTTCTGTGAAAAATCGCGAAATTCAGTAGGGGGGGGTACCCTGAGAAACTTTAACTTAAGGCCACAAGGTTGTGAATGCACTGTAAATAGGGCGTTTTCAATGCTTGTGGCCATTTTAGTTCCGTCCAGATGGTTCTAAGTTTATATGATTTAAGGCTGTTTTTAATGCAAAAAAGGCCCAAAAACTGTATAAAAAACTTGCTAAAACACCCTGTTTGAGCGATTATTGTAATAAGGAAATTTAAGGGAGACATTATTTGTTCAGACATTGTGGATTTGAGGAAGGCCACAGAAGCTAACAAGGCCACAGAAGCTAACAAGGCAAGATGGCAAATCAGGCAATTCCAAAACAGAAAGGATGGCATTTATGAAAATAGCCTATAACGTAAAAGGTGACACACGAAAGCAGCTGGTGAAGGCTCTTGAGGAGATACTCGGTGTGAAAGCAGAGTACATGGGTGTACCGACATTTTCTTATCACATTGGAAACTTTAGGGTGGATAAGACAGGTACACTTATGGCAGAGGATGTAACCACAAAGGGCTTCAGAGATGTGAATAGAGCATTAAGCCAGAAAGGTTTTGAAGCAGATGACAATGGTGGTAATGTTGCAGAGTCCAATGATGGTGGACCTCAAAACACTGAAGTCAATCTTCTCGAAATCCAGATGCCCACAGGGATGTTCACACCGAGGGCTATAGAGAATTTAAAGAAAATCGTCCATGCCAAAGGCGATCTGATCAAAAGGGCCATCGGCACAGAGGATTTGTCCATCAAACTTGAAACAGAGACCATAGGCTTTCCCTGGTTTCCATTCACAGGTGAAGCCAATGAGGTAGAGCACCACGAAAGGTTCATCGAAGCACTCTGCAACATGGCCATCAATCAAAAGAGTGTAACTGCAAAGCCGGAGAGAAGTGAAAACGAGAAGTACGACTTCAGATGCTTTCTCTTAAGGCTTGGATTTATTGGGGACGAACATAAAGCTTTTAGAAGATTTTATTTAAGGAACCTGACAGGCAATTCGGCCTTTAAGCATGTGGAGTAGACTTTGAAATGATAAAACGGATAGGCAGTGACTTTGAGTCCACTGGTCTATCCGTTTTTGCGTTTATGGTGGGATTTGAAAAGCGAAAGGGCATTTGTGGTAAACACTTCTACACAGCGCATCAACATCATATAGGGCAGATATGAGCCCAATAGAAGTGCTGTGACGCTAACGATGCACCAATCCTGCTAGGCTCTTATTTCAAGTACTTTGACCGCTTCTGGCTTGATCAGGACGCCATCTAATCTTTCGTAAGCTGCAAAGCCGATTTGATCATCTATTGCGTATTTCTCCCTCAGTACCTTGACCATAAGTGGCTGACGCTCAATGATCCAGTAATAGCTGAGATCGCCAAAGACCAATGGCTTGTTACCGATTCCGATGTTTGGCATATGTGGCGAGAACTCTACGGGTCTATCCATGATGGTGCTGTCAGATGAATTCCACAGTGGGTTTCCGTTTGCATCTCTTAAAGACTTAAGGACCAGTGCGGTTTCATCGTTCATCACCCAGACAGCGTGTTTACGGTGGTGCTTGTCCAGGGAGAAGTAGAGTTTCAGAACGTCATCATAGGTAATGGCTGTTATGGACACAGCGACTTCGGCACTTTGAAGAATCCCTGTGGGCATCTCTACACCATCTCCGTTGATAAAGGCATCTTCTTCAGCTCTGCCAAAGCGCTGGGCAAATTCGTTTTTGAGGTAGCTTTCCAGATTGAACTTGGTGTCCTTAACAAATGTGTTTTTAAGCCTTGTCAGCGTGGCCAGCTTATAGGCATCCACCGTAAACGGATTGACTGTATCGGCACTTTCTGGGATGGCGATATTCTCGCCTACCCATGAGGCGGTACCGGTTGAGGTCACTGCGTGAATAATTCCTTCATCAGATGTGGTGGACACCACAGTTCCGAGTCGTCTAAAGAGATTTTCCTTTTCTAGAGAATCCTTGTAGCTTAGAAAAAAGTCGTGAGGTGCTTCAGTGCTACCATCGACATCTGCATAGTTTCGAATGTCCTGATAGGCATCATCCTGACCTCTTAGTGCGTTCCAGAATGTTTTGGTGTATAGTGTTTGGTTTGACATAATTGTTTCCTCCTAAATGTGTTTGATGGGCCAGTGGGTTGAGTCCACACTAGCCTTGGTTGATGGTTGGTTAGTGGATCAGTGGACTTTGCCATTTTCGGTTAGAACAGTAATGGCTTACGTCTTTAAGCGTCTTGAAATAATGGCCAGTGCCTTGGTACTGAAGGCACCAGTGCTCTTTGGCTTCAGCGCGCTTATCCCTCATGACGATGATGGGATAGAAGTGTCCTAAAGACATCACGCGGATGATGTCAAAGTGCTCTGTATCCAGACCGGCTTTGATGCTTCTTGGTATTTTGATCATTTGGTTCACCTCCTTTCTGTGGTTTGGGCTATTCCCCTGTTTGAATCTGCGTTTTTATGCGTGATACCCCCACCCGCTGTCCTGATGCATTAGGTGTAGAGATTGTTATTCCCCCCAGGTCAAGCATTAATGATGATACAGTGGACAAGAATATTTGCTTCTAATGAACACAGTTCTTGGTGGTAACAGATGGAAAAAAAAATAAGTTTATAAACTTGGGGCAGGTTGTGGCAGGTTTTTTGGTAGGTTCTCGCGTTACTATAGAAATATGAAATCTACTGAAAATGCTGCCACAACCTGCCCCATTGTGGAATCAATCAAGGAATTCCAATATTTTGATGTTGTTGACGATGATTTTATTCTTATGGCCTATGTTTTTTTATCACAATCTTGTTTGTGTTTTTTCACACCGGATTAAGACCAGTTTAGTTTGGGGCAGAATGTGGCAGGTTTTTTGGTAGGTTCATGCGTTACTATAGAAATATGAAATCTACCAAAATTGCTGCCACAACCTGCCCCACTGTGGAATCAATCCATAAACTCCAATCCTCTTAAGAGTTTATAGCCTACAAACACAGTGGTCTTTTCACCACCGATGCGTGGTCTTTTCCTCACGATTTCTCCCATGCTAGAGAGAGCGGCTTTAAAGTTTCTGGTATTTTCCGCATAGTAGCCATTTTCCCTGCACCAACTTTGGTAGGCAAAGTATATGTCAGAGGTGCGCTCTTCATAGCTGGGATCTTCTACTAGTCGTTCTTCTATGAAAAGGCCCAACTTGTCATTTTCCCTGTGATAAGCGAGGGTAGCATCTTGGACCGACTTAGGCATATCAAGTCCTGTCATACAAAGCTTTTCATAGCCTTCCAGCACCCAGTTCAGAATGCCTCTGAGATTCTCCTGACGAAAGAATTCGTTCTTTAGATTGTGGTCTCTCTCGTGCGGTTCAAAGTGCTTTTCAAATGGAATGATCTTCACACGTCCGCTGGTCAGTAGAGTCAGATCCGTCACAGTTGGCAGATGATTGGTGTTGGTGAAGATTTTAAACTGTGGTTTAAAGTCAAAGCTGTTCTCGTGTAGAAACCTTGCGTTGACGGTATCACTGCCTGTCAGCGTCTTAAGAAGCGCTGCACTCAGGGTCAGTTTCTTATCCGGTTCACTGATGTTTACAAATCTCGCACCAGCAAGCCTGGCGACATCCTCTGAAGGCGCTGATCCGTTTCCATTTGATTTCATACCAATGGTTTCTGGCCTTGTGGTTCTGCCATAATCACCACAGATGCGCAGGAAGGTTTCCATCGAGGTACCTTTGCCATTTCGGGTAGTGGCACCAAATAGAATGAACATGGCTTCATAGCGGGTATCTCCTGTTAGGGCATAGCCCAAACTCTTTTGAAAGAACTCTGCCTTTTCCTTATCACCGCTCATGACCTCGTCTATAAACCGCTCCCACCGAGGACACTTCGCTGATGGATCATAATGGGCACCTGCAATTTTGGTAATGAAGTCCTCAGCTCTGTGTTCACGGAAGTCCCTTGTCTTAAGATTCAGCGTCCCGTTCTTGCAGTTCAGAAGATAGATGTCTTTATCAAAGGCGCTTACTGAGAGTGGGTGAACGTCCTGTGCATCTTTTAAAATGGTCTCACGCTGCCTTCTGGTTTGCCATTTGCTGATGAATTCAATGTATTGCTTGCGGAGCTGTTCTTCTTCAATAGACAGGGCATAGACCATGAGCTTGTTGGCCAGTTTCTTACAAAGGTTCATGACCTTTAGATTGCCTGTATCAGCTCGCCAGGCTCTCCCGTCATAGACGAACCACTGCCTACGCTCTGTGATATAACGTGTAATGGCGCTATAGTGATCTGAAAACAAGTTGCTGTTACCAATGTCGTTCCAGCCATAGCGAGGATTGCAATGAGGGGTCAGTTCCTCAAGTGGTTTACAACCCGCCACTTCGAACTCCGACTCGATTTGAGAAAGCCTACCTATGGGACTGTAAACTTCTGACACGCTCTCTGCCGCTTTCTCTAAAGTGATCTGTCCATAGGTTGAGCCGCTTTGTGCTCTATCCCATTTCTCCCTGTAACGACTGCTTTGACGAAATAGCCTGTCCATTTGGCTTAAGTCCTTACCGCACCAGAAGGCAAGATGGGTGCAAAGAGCAAGGTCCGCTTCACTGTGGGATTTACCTTCAGGAATTTCACCTGCCCATAGTGTTTTGAAACCTTCGTTATTTTTAGCCGAATTTGATCTTCTAAGCACCTCCTCATCCGATAGGTAGGAAAAGGCAGGCTTGTTATTTTTACTTTTGTTCTTCTTCTCTGGCCTGAGCATAAACCGGTCAAGAAGTATCTGGAGTTTATGGGCGGCATCGATGACGTCTCCATCTTTAAACACATTACCGGTTACAGTGACAAATTTCTTAGTCGCACCACAGACATACACCTCAACGCCAATGCGTGTGTTGTTGATGTAGTACTTGCCAGTATTATATTTAAACCCAGGTGCCTTGAAGAGAATGCGCAGTCCTGTTCCAGAAGGACTGATCTCCATATAAGAGCCCTCGAACAAATCCACAATGGCTTTAGCCATAGAGGTGAGGGTGCCATCACCACTTATGCAGTGGTCCACATCAATGGCAGAAAACTCTTTGAAGATACCAATGCCGATGCCATCATACTGATTTGTAAGCTTAAGCACTGAAGCAAGATCACTAAAAGTCTTTTCATTATTCGGTTGAGCGCGCCAACCGTTTATTTGATAAGGAACCTTTGTGGGTTTGGTCTGGCCACTACGTTCCTCATATTTCCAAAGACAATACTTCGCGTTATTCCTTAGTTCTTTTGGCAGATTGTCATATTGCATTTTACGTTTCACCTCCTTCCTGGGTTAAAGTCATAAAATGGTATTTAGAATAAAGTAGGAGCATCATCAGTCCTCTTCGTCAAACATGTCTTCAGCGCACTCTCTGCAGAAGTAACCACCATAGACAGAATCGTTATCAATCGTGTCTATCATGGCAGCGACCACGATTCCTAAATCCGTTACGCACATTTGTCCGCAGTTTTTACATTCCATTTGAATTTGCATAATCTTCACCTCCTTTTAGCTTAGTTGAGCCATCCAGCAACTCTAAAAGTTTCTCAAAGTTGATAAAGGCCTTTTTCCCAACATAGATGGCAGGGAGTTGACCGTCCTTTAGAAGAAGCCTGATGGCGTGTTCTGGAAGGATGCCTGTCTTGGCTGTTTGCCTTACGGTTAGCATTGTGGGTACTCTTTTTTCATTCATAATGTGCCTCCTATAACAATTAGTGTTGAAATTGATAATTAAATATTATAACAAAAGTGGGCGTTTGTCAATAGTTTGAAACAAAGCGATTTATAACTGATTGTTATGTATGTTCTTGATTAATGGACGTGTTAATACGTCAAAAAAATATTTTTAAGCAGATTAATCCTAGAATTTACAGTGTTTAACAGAACAATTACATTAACAAGTGAGTAAATGACAGTTGACAATACATAACAACGAGTTTATACTATGAGTAATAGATTACGGAGGTGCAAAAACATGACAAAAGAAGATGAATTTAGAAAACTGTTTCCAGCAAGGTTAAAAGAACTAAGAAAGGAACACCACATGTCTCAGAAAGATCTGGCGAACATGCTGGAGATGTCAAGTGGCACAGTGGCCATGTGGGAGATGGGTAAGCGGTATCCGAGTTTTGAAGCTTTTATAAAACTTGAAGGTATTTTCGACAAAAAAATGGATTACATCCAAGGTGTATCCGATGATCCTGCTCCATCCAAATGGTCAGAAGAGCAAATAGACCAGTTAGGTACCTGGCAAACAGAAGAGGACTTCACCGAAGTGGTCCTTAAATATCTAAGACTTGATGAGCGCGGCAAGCGAGCTGTGGAAGCCTTGATCAACTCTGAATACCAATACTGTAAAATGGAAAACAAACTACTCCCAAGAGAAAATTTCTTGGTATCTGTGCGCATTAAAAACGATTAAAGGCACAAAAAAAAGAAGCTGTTTATGGCCAGTTTTAGCCGCAGCTTCTTAGTGTTTTAGCCCATTAATCCTTTGAAATGACTTGATAGTAGGGGTGTTTAGAGCTAACATGTTACACAACGGGTAGACACTTTCTACCTATATAATAGATTTTGAGAAGGGAGGAATATTATATGTTATTAAGCGTAGCCTGTGAAAGATTCAATGATTATCTGTATAGCATTGACAGAAGTCCTAAGACCCAAGAGCGATACAGTCGCGATATGACATTCATTAGAAATTATCTGGAAGTGAAAGCGAATGGGCCAGTGTTTGTGGAAGACATCACAGAAAATGATCTGGAAGCCTTCATGAGATACCTGAAAGAAATAAAAGGCTTTGCGCCTAATAGCAGAAGCAGATATTTCTACACCCTCAGAAGCTTTTACAAGTTTGCCAGTAAGAAAGACATCGTTCAAAAAGACATTGTAGCAGGCATGAATACCGTCAAACTGCCACAAAAAGAAAGGAACTATTTAACGGAAGAGGAAGTCGTTTTGGTGGTGGATCAAATAGACAATTACCTCATAAAAGTAATCGCCATATTCCTTTACAATACAGGCCTAAGAATCTCGGAGTGCCGGAACCTGAAACTTGAAGATGTGGATTTTGATAAAGGAATCATCAAAGTGATTGAAGGCAAGAATAGAAAGGACAGGATCGTTCCCATGAACCATTACCTGCATGGCCTTTTGATGGATTACTTCAATAACCACAGAGATGCACCGCAGTCGGATTATTTCTTCGCCACCAGACGCTCTGGCGCAGCAAGCGTTTCATACCCACATATTTGTCTTACCCTAAGCACAGCGGCCAAGAAATCAGGTGTGAACAAGCAGGTTTCATGTCATGTGCTCAGGCACTCGTTTGCATCTGCCTTGGTGAAAAAGAAAGTCGGCCTTGTGGAAATTCAAAAGCTACTGGGCCATTCAAACCTGGCGGTGACGTCCATTTACACCCACACCAATTTAGAAGCTTTGACAGAAGCCGTTAATACACTGAATCGATAGGAAGGAGGCAGCACGTGGCACTCATAGATTGCAAAGATCCTGTATTCGACAGACAGGCAAACCAAATATTAACGATGCTCGAAGAAGGCAAGGAAAAAGAGGACATTGCATCTGAACTGGGATACACCAATCCCAACTCGCTGGACAATTACATGAGAAGGCGCAACTTCTCTTGGGACTCGAGACAAAAGAACTTTGTACCGGCATCGGAGAAGTATTCAGGAAAAGGAAGAGACAATCTGCTTCAGTTGAGAGGTGTCTCCAAAGCGGCGCTGATCATTTCTCTTTTTACAGAAGAAGGCGCGAACCCCAAAGACATCGCAGAGCAGGTTGGTCTATCAAGCCACAGTGAGGTGGGAAGCTACATGTTGCGAAAAGGCTATGAGTGGGATGCGCTGAAGGGCAATTATGTAAAGAAAAAAACGGATGAAGCGGATGAAGAAAACATGGTCAGGACCACCATAGCGAATGCTGGATCGCTTGAAGAAGTGTTGATGAACATTATGAGGACGTTGAATGAAATCAAGGAAACCACAAAATCGAGAAGCGGTGTGGACACTTTGACAGATTCAAACACGCTTCCTAGGTATCAAATCAAAGGCGGCTATGGCACGAAGGCAGTCAGAATGGCCACAGTCTTAGATGAGATGGTCAGAAGTTTCAGCAATGAGAAAAACATCAGCCAAAAGGATGTGATGGAAGTAGCCCTTGTGGACTTTTTCAGAAGGTATGGCGAAGGTGATTTTCTTGAAGAATTCCTGGATTAGAACTGGAAATCAAAGTGAGTTGATAGCCACCATCAAAGTATATTAGGTTATCATTGTTATAAAAACATATGCTATGATTTTGCTAGCTATCACAACCATTACACGCCAATAACAAAACTGCTGAACCCTTTGGAAACAGCGGTTTTTTATTTGTAGAAATTTCCATAATTTACTTTTCTTAGGCGGGTTCACCCTTATTGAACTGATTGTTGTTATTGCTATTATTGGTATATTGGCTGCGATAGCTGTGCCAAGATTAACTGGATTTAGAGAAAAAGCTCAAATTAAAGCAGATGTAGCAAGTGCAAGAACTATTATTGGAGCAGCACAAGTTGCTGTTGCTGATGGTGCGACTGTTGCAGGAGGTGATACACTTGCAGCTACTGGACTTGGTAATTATCTTAATTCATGGCCAACTGCACAGTATACAGGAACGTTAACTCTTGTTCTTACTGGTACTGAATTTTCTGTTACTAATGGTACAGTTGAGATTGCACCTAATCCAGCGACGGCTTATGATATTCCATGATGTAGTTAAAACGAACCTGAACCTGTGAACATATCCTGAGTACCTGGTACCAACACGGCGGTAACGGCGGAAACTTTTTTAAGAATACCTTTTGTGTACCTGGTACCAACACGGCGGTAACGGCGGTAACTTTTTTAAGAACACAGTGATTTCTACCTTTTGTGTACCTGGTACCAACACGGCGGTAACGGCGGTAACTTTTTTAAGAACACAGTGATTTCAATGGTTTTGTGAATTGGGGATTGTAGAATTTAAAGAAGTGTACCTGGCACCCATGTGGCAGGATCGGCGGTTCGTGAGTATGAACATTTGTGTACCTGGTACCAACGCGGCGGTAACGGCGGTAACTTTTTCAAGAACACTGTGATTTCAATGGTTTTGTGAATTGGGGGATGTGAAATTTTAAGAAGTGTACCTGGCACCCCTGTGGCAGTATCGGCGGTTCATGAGTGTGGAACCTCTGGGAACAAAGAAACAAATAATTGAATAGTTGATATTGCATTTTTAAATGCGAAATAGTGTAGATAGTCAGTGGCTTTATTTTGTATAGTCACTGGCTATTTTCGTATTAATGGTAGACAACCCAGATACTAGCATATCATACCCATACGGTGGTAACATCGGTCCGTGAGTGTGAAATCTTTGGGAACATCAGTACAAATAATTGAATAGTAGATTCTGTGTTTTTGGAATGCGAAATAATGTTGAAAATCAGTGGCATTATTTATTTAGCCATTTTTTTGAAATTTAGATTATTGAGTGAACCAAACACACGACCAGTAAATATGAATGGGAGCGATGAAGGATGATCAGTAAATGGATGCTTTGATAATCTGGAGCGAATAGCATAACCGACCTAAATGAAATTAGGGGGTATTTTATGAAAAAATTATTAGTTTGGTTTTTAATATTACTTATGACAATTGGAACTAATGCATTATCTTTTGCTGAAATTACTATTAATCCAGTTGAGCCTATTCCGGGAGATGCGATAGTTGTTAATTTAAAAAGCAATATTTCGTCTGGAACTAAAGCAAATGTAACTTGGTATTTAAAAAAGGATGACGGAGAAAAAGTTGAAATCGCAAAACAGTCTGATATTGTTAAAACCGAAGTTGGTGATGAGGCTTATTACGTTTCAGTATTAAATCTAAGTAATCTTGAATCTGGTGAATATGTGATATATGCAGTTATTAATACATCAAATAAAAACGGTCCAATACCTGTTGGTGATGAAGAATCATATAGTATAGTTATTCAAGAGACAACTGTTTATGATACAACTTCACCTGTAATTACCGCCCCTTCAGATATGGTTGTTGAGGCTACGGGTCCACAAGGTGCTATAGTGGAATTTGTCGTTTCTGCTTATGACGAGAACGATGGCAATCTTAGTTTAGAGTCTAATTTTGTTTCCGGAGATATTTTTCCATTAGGAATTACTACGGTTACTCTAAAAGCAGTTGATGCTGCTGGCAATTCGGGTTATGGATCGTTCCAAATTAACGTGGTGGATACAACTAAACCAGAATTAACAGTTCCTGAAGATATAGTGATTGAAGCTGAAGGCCCAAATGGCGCTAGAGTTGACTATGAAATTATTGCGACTGATTCAGTAGATTTAGATGTAACTTTAAATTCTTCTCCTATTTCAGGTTCTGTATTCCCACTAGGAAAAACTTCAGTTGAAGTCGAAGCTGTAGATGATTCTGGAAACGCTGTCCAAAAAACGTTTAATGTAACTGTAGTTGACACGACACCACCTTCATTAGGAGTGATTGAAGATATTGTTGTTTATTCTCAAAATGATCAAGGTGCTATCGTAAATTTTGAAACGAGTGCATTTGATTTAGTTGATGGGGATATTCAGGTTAAGTATTCACATGTCTCTGGGAGCTACTTTAATGTTGGAACGACTCAAGTAACTTACAGTGCAACAGATTCGAGAGGCAATGCAATTTCTAAAAAATTTAATATTATCGTTAAATATGATTTTTCTGGTTTCTTTAGACCAATTGATTCAGATAGTGAAGTTGTGAATGTAGTGAAAGCTGGCAGTTCGATACCAATTAAATTCAGCTTAAATGGCTATCAAGGAACGAACGTTTTTGCTGTAGGATATCCAATGGTTATTACAGGCGTATATCAACCTGATGTTGAATATGAAGTGATTACAACGATTGAAACTGCAGGAAAAAGTGGATTAAACTACGATTCGTATTCAGATCAATACACTTATGTTTGGCAAACAAATAAAGCGTGGGCTGGATCTAATAAAATTCTAGTTGTGAAATTTTCTGATGGCACGTATAAAACCGTAAATTTCCAATTTAAGAAATAGAAAGTTCCTATGGTGACAGACTCCAAAGCAGAAGTTCTAAACTGAATTGTGTCACGCACCAAGCGGGAACTGAAACTAGGCAGATTTAAAAAGTAAATTTCTAAGAAGGGCGTCTAAATGGCGCTTTTTTTGTATTTAACGATTTAAAATGTAAGCACTTTATATTTGTGGATACTTGGCAAAATTGATATAATCACAATAGATTCAGTTGCAATCATCCATCTTACCCTTAGCAATTCTCTACAACGAATATGGCGATCAGGAAAGAAGTTCAAGACCAGGTGAATCAGTTGATTGAACTGAAAGAATAGTATCCGTTTTGGGAGAAGTTTTTAAGTAGAAATTAATTAAAAAGAGGAAATCTATGAATAAGAAGTTAGGAAAAAATGATATGGTAGATTCGCAGGCTGCAATAAATGCCTATATAGGCTATAAAGAAGAGAACGGTTATAGACATAAAGCGAGAGTTCTAGTTTCATCTAAAGGGAAAAACCGTTACAGTAATGTTCTATATGTAGCAATAGATGCAAGTGATTTTCATTTAATTGTAGAAGGAGATAATGAATTTACAAGTAATTTCCATGGGAGATATGGATATGAATATAGTAGATTCAGTATTATCCGTGGGACATTAATAATTCAAGCAACAGATATCTGCGGAAATGCGATTGAACTTAATATAAGTAGCGTATAGTAAATCCAAATTAATAACTATAAAAAATAACTTTAAATGTGATTACTTAGTAAGTTGGGAAACCCTTTTACTCAAATCTGAGTATAACTTTGACTGCTCAAATTTGAGCCACCAATCATAACCCAGGGGGAGTATAATCTCTACAACCCTTGCAAATTTTGACCGCGTCAGGATATCGTGTGAAAAATCGCGAAATTCAATGGGGGGGTACCCCCAGAGTGTTCTCATAATAGCCACAAGGCTGTGATGTGCTGAAAACAGTCCGTTTACAAGTCCTGTGGCTATTTTTGTTTCGTCCAAATGGTTCTAAATTCATATAATTTTCGTGCAAAAAAGGGCCAAAAACTGTATTAAAAACTTGCTAAAATACGCTGTTTGAGTGATTAATGTAATAAGGAAATTTTAAGGAGGTGCAAGTTGCGCGCATTATTTGGAAGAAAAATCGAGTACATTGTGGACTTGATAGACATCATTCGTACCTGGATACTGATATGCGGTAACGGCGGTAACTTTTTTAATAACACAGTGATTTCAATGGTTTTGTGAATTGGGGGATGTGGAATTTAAAGAAGTGTACCTGGCACCCACGTGGCGGTATCGGCGGTTGAGTTGATTGTGTAAAGTGATAGCGCTGTTGTTTGTATTTATGCAATTAATGATGAGATAAACGCAGCGCTTTGCTTTCAAAAAAAGGACAATCAATAAAAAAATGTATCTCATAAAGAATGAAGAAAATTGAGACCTTTTGTGTACCTGGTATGAGAAGCCGCTACTATACTTGGAATCAGTAGAAATTCAGTTTATAATTTGATAAAAGGAAGAAAACTTAGGACTGAAAAAAGGGAAACACGTATCAGATATCGAAAGAAGAATTGAACAGATATCTTTATATATTAAGAACGCAAAGAGAGAAGAAGAGAGAGTTAGAGAATAGAAGATTTGTGTTTGGATTAATATTTGCTGTCATTTTGATGATTGTAATGATTTGGTTGATGATTGTATAAAGTTTTATTTAAATTTCAACTTGTATTTTCCTTAGTGAAATAAAGTGATGAATGAAAACAAAAAAACTTAAGAGGTTACATTAGTTGACCTAATCCATATTAGTCATTTACATGACAAAAAAATTATAATATAATAAATGTAATTTAAGAAGAGGGCAAACTACACGAAAGCGTAGGGCGCAAAGCATGAAATCTAAGGTTATTAGATAACTATGATGGTTCAGCTGCAGTTTGTTTTGGCTGCAGCTTTTTTTATGTCAATGACAAATGCAAGTTGCACAATACTTTTTCATTCATTGCAAGTATAATGGTAATATGTTAAAAGTACGGTGATTTAATTTGTTGAAAGTAAGCATAAATAACACTTTAAAGGGTATTCAAACATTAACAATAAAATCAAAACATTATAAAAAAAAGTATTTCTATATTGAATGTTAAAATGAAAAAAATAGGAGGGATAATGATGAATAGGAGTTTAAAAAGCCACAAAGGTGGGTCACTTGTGCTAGTAGTTATGATTATGGCAGTGCTTATGATTTTGGGGATATCATTAATCACAATTAGCTTAGCTGAAACGAACATTTCCGTTCACCAATTAAATAGATCGCAAGCATATTTTTCTGCCCGTTCTGGTGCGGAAATTGCATTAGAAAGAATTAAAACTGCACTTGCTTCAGGAAACTATCAAGATGTAAATACATTATTCAATGATGTTAAAACTCCGATTAATGGATCTGTTGATTCTGGAGAAGATACATTTATTGTCAATTTTATTGATGGAGGGTTAGTCGCACAAGATAGAATAAAGATATTTTCAGAAGGGATGTCTCACAATGTTCCGAACACAACTGCGCTTACCATTCATTTTACAACTCCTAGCCAAATTCCTTTAGAGTGGTTAAACCCCGGACAAATAATTAGAAGTGGATTTTGGGAAAGAACCACAGATCCGGTTATTGTTAATACTGCTAAATTATTGGGACATTCACCAAAAAAATCAAGTAATTCGTTAACTACATGGAAAGCTCCATCTATACATTTTATTGATGATGATGAAGGCTTTTCACTTGAGGTGTCTCATAAACAATTGGTTTTACAAACAAATCTTCTTTCGTTTAAGAAAAAGATACTAACCAAAGATGATAATGAATGTCTAAAGATTGAGACGTTTAATACTCAAGGATTTCTACATGACAACGGAACTAGACTTAAGTATAATAATAATATAGGTACTGATCCAAACGACCTAATTCCAGAAGGCTGGGGAGTGGTTGTTGTTAAAGAAGGTTTAGTTAGGGGAAACAAAAATTCCTATTCTACTATTTGGGCTGCAGGATATTATGCATTTGCACCTGGAACCGAGATAAGTAAAGAAGCTCATAGAATTGATTCCAATAAGGTAAAATTGATTATTAATCCGTCAACTATTGCTTTTATTGAAGAAGTTATTATCAGAGAAACAATGCTAGGATTCAATCCAAAGCACATGTCGTGGAGCAAAGATTGATCATGCATTGATGAGCTGAAATTTATCTATATGTGGGGTGTTGATTGTGATTGAATTGAGGACAACCAAAAAAAAGAATAGAATAAAAGGATTTACTCTGGTAGAAATTATTGTAAGCATAGCGATTATTGGAATTATTGTGGTACCATTCTTAACGCTATTTACTGGTAGCTTTTCAGCGATTTTCTCTATGGGACGCAAAACAGAAGCTTCAAATGAGGCTCAAGCATTTATTGAAAATGTTTATCAAAAAGGTGTTGGGGAAGTGGCTAACATCGCACTAACCTTTAACAGCACTGAAGAAAATGATCCAACTAAAATGAATAGTACGTTGTATGATTCAAGCGGTTTGAACAAACAGATTTTCCATAATGTAGACACAAGTGGATCACATCCTAAAGTAACTGTAATGGTTTTCTATCAAAGTGGTAATAGGAGCGTTAAGCTTTCCGCACTTGTTCCATAAGGAGGTTATATAATGTTAAGAAAGTATTATAGAGTTGAAAAAGGCTTTACGCTTATCGAATTAGTGATAGTATTGGCAATACTTTCAATTGTTACGGTTACTATTTTTCGTGTTTTCTTCTTCGGTTTGGGTACGTACGCATCTGGAAAAATGCAATATGATATTCAAAGTGATATTCGTTTCGCGTCAGATGTGATTAGGGATCGTGTTCGATATGTTTCAGACTTAGATGTACTTCCAATGGACGTATTAAATCCTTTTTTTGATCCATCTTCAGCAGATATCAATTTTAAATACATATATCTTGCTGATGACAAAAAGTCCATTAAGTTCAAAGATGGTAATCAGAGCCCGATTGATATAATTAATTCTAACTCAAATGATGTATTGTTTGAACTCGAATTTATAACTGGTAGTAATAGTAGCAACGTTATCCGTTTTAGCAATTCTATCGTTGGCGGAACTTCTACTGATGAGGTCCTAAAATATAATATATTAGGTGAATCTTTACTTGAAAACAAAAAATATAAAGTGGAAACAGAAATTGACTTATTAAATTTAAATTCTCAATTGCCGGATTTAACCTATGTAGAAGGGCCAATTGCATCACCTGAAGAAGGTGCAGTACCATACGGTACAAATGTTAGTTTAACTACCACAGAGGTAGGACTCAGCATATATTATACAACAGATGGCAACAACCCTAATACGTCCAGTAATAAGTATGAAAGTCCAATCATTATTACAGCTGGGACGACAATTAAAGCGATTGCAGTAAAAGATGGGAATTCAAGCAGTATAGCCATATATGAATATAGCATAAGCTCTGCTCCACCACCTTCTGCAAGTGGAGTGAATATCGCTGGAGGTGATGATGTTGGTTCAGTATTGACTGTTACTTACACATATTCTAGTGCAGCTGAACCTCAGTTACCTCAAGGTGGGAGTACAATTAGGTGGTATCGTGCGGCAGAAAAGATTGGAAATCCACATCATACGAAAACATTAATTAAAACGGATACATTTATAGAAACAAATACTAGCACGAGACAATATACATTAGTCAATGCTGATAGTGGGAATTATATCTATGTTGAAATAATACCAAGGGATAATACAGGTACTTTAGGCTTGTCAGAATGGAGTTCTGGCGATTTTGGTAAAATAAAAAATTGATACTCATCATTATTAGCTCATTTGTATTAAAGAGCCCGTCCTCACAGGCTCTTTTTTTTTTGCCCATTTTATCTCATGGTTTAGCTTAAAATATCAGAACAAGGGTATACATAACTTAAAGATTTATGTAATAATATCAACACAATATTAATTCAAACATATAATATTTTTTTGGAATATAAGTGCAATGAACCGAATGAGGGATTGCAATTAAAAGATGCATAACGAGTGAAGCTGGCTCGGTGCTGGCAATGACGTTGATTGTCATGTTGGTGCTCGGAATTCTTGGAATTGGTTTGCTTAACATAAGTCTGGTGGAAAACAAATTCGCAAACCAAAACGAAAATAAGATGCAAACCTATTATATTGCAAGATCTGGTTCACAAGCGGTAGCGGAGTAGATGGTTCAGGACAACAATAATGATGCTGTGGATATCATTGGATTTTCAACAGTAGCCAACAAGCAGATCCGATCGGTGGCAACGGAGAAGTTGTCACTGATTTTCATAATTTGTATTGTATGATCCCACGAGATGATAGGTTTATCATTTGGTTGGACTGTATAATTGGAATTCGCACTCACGTATTATTGTGAAAGGAGTGTTAGTATGAGAAAGTTTTTTAGAAACGAAAGTGGAGGCGTGTTGCCTCTTGTCATGATGGTATTTTTGGTGTTGTTCATACTTGGTGTATCGTTGATACAAATCGGGATGTCCGATACAGTACAAACGACATGGCAGAACAACCGGGTACAAGCACATTATCTGGCCAGATCCGGCATCCAAATCGGTGACGATTTGTTAAAGGATATGCTCTTAACACTACCACAAACAGGCACTCTTGGTGATTTGGCTACAGCGCTTAATTCTGCGGCCGCTTCTTCATATACAATTGATGGTGTTGGTGTGTTTACAATCAATTTTAGCGTGTCGCCACTTGATGAAATCAAAATTACAGCAGTTGGAACGACTTCTATGGCAAATCCATCGGCAACAAATACTGTAACATACACTAAAAGAATCTATAAAGGCGCCAGTTTTGAGAGTGCCGCGTCACAATGGTTTCACACTAATGGTTTTCACTTTGCTGCAAGCGTTTTTCCGGATGCAGGTGTTCAACCTAACCCCAAATCATTTTTAGGTAGGATCGCATATCTTGGGAATACGACTAAAGCAATACACAACCCAAGCGTTGGTAGTCCATCTAACATTTCTGTTTTAAGGGCATCAATATTGAATTTTGGTGAATACAATGGAGTCAGTATTGATGCAAGTTCCAACAGTTACGTCAAATTCGATTCAGAAATTATTTTTTTCAATGGCAGAATAGAAACCAAGAATTCTTCCTATATGGAAATGTTGGTATCACAAAAGGTTCTTGCTCAAAAGACATCTACTTCATTTGACGCCAATTATCCCAATCCGCTAGGTAATGCTCCAGGTGGAATGTGGAACCTTAATTTTTTAGAATATAACAAGCTTGTCGATGGTGTTCAAGTTTTGGAAGGTTTTGAAAGTAATGAGCGCTATCTTGCATTCATCAATAAATTGGGAGGCAGTCCTACTACGACATACCGACCGGTATCTACGGCATTTGAGCCTAATGTGAAGTATGGTGTGGTTCGACTTGTTAGAATTGATCAAGGCAATACAACGGTTCTGACGCCTAGTGGTAAAGGTTATTACTATTTCCCAAATGGAATGAGACTCGATGAAGCAAATTCCGGTACAGGATATTATGGAAGAAATAAACTGATTCCAATTAATGACGCCGACCCAATAACAAGTCTTTTGGACAATTTGTTTAAATGGAATTACGGTTCCACTAAAGGGATCTGGAACTATCAATAAAAATGGAGTGTGTGAGGAAGTGATTAGATGAAACGGAAAGTGAAAAACAATCATGGCTTTACTTTGGTAGAAATAATCATATCAATGGCCTTAATTGGAATAATTGCAGTATCATTTCTATCACTTTTTACAGCTGGATTTTCAACAGTTTTTTCAATGGGTAGAAAAACACAGACAATGAATTATGATGCACAGTGGTACATGGACCGTATTTATGATGGAGATACTCCAAGTTCGATCGATGCACTGGATGGGGTATCTGTTGTAGTGGTAAATGATTATAAGGGTACTGGTATGAGATTGATTACAATTACAGTGGATTATCCTCCTAATCGTTCTGTTACACTGAAAAGTTTAGTACCATAGCAGGGAGTGACATATATGAAATTTAATCCAGGAAAAGCAAATAAAGGGGTTACACTGATTGAGTTGCTCATAGTCCTTGCACTTATCGGCATTGTCATAAGTGTGATATTTTCCATGTTCTTTTTCGGTAGCGGAACGTTTTTTCGTGGGGAAAGTCAGTATGGATTGCAAACCGAAGCACGTTTTGCTATTGAGTCATTATCTCGGGATTTAAGATTTGTACGTGAAATCGAAATTATTGATGATTCTGGTGCTAGGGCACCTAAACCTTATGAAACGATTGTGTATTATGATTCTGTTAACAATGAAATCGTCAAATCATTTGCAGGCATAACAACAACATATGAACTGAATACAACAGCAACTAATCCGTTGTTGTTTAAGAAAACTTCAAACAATACATTGCACTACGCACTTAATGGCCAAGATGGCAGCCAGAACTTTGTTTTACAATCGGATATACTTCTATTGAATGTGTTGGATATAAATGTAGCAAACCTCACAGACACGACAAATTGGACAGGTGAGGCTATTTTGTACAAGACTCCTGAAGCCTATTTTGCTCAAACTCTTGCACCAACAATATCACTTCCGGATCCAAACTCGAATACGGACACAAAAGTTGATTTGATTTACAATCGACCAATATCGGCTTATTTGGGGAGTATCGACATATTAATTGAGTCTGATCCTGATAATCCCCAGCCTCTAACAGCCTCTGATATAACAATCCACAGAACTGCCTTCGGACTGGAAAGTGTGATTGCCTTGGAAATTAATTTATCAGGTGTAAACTTATTGAATGGGGAAAGAATTGTATTGACCATTTTTGACTCTGTTCAAGTTGATGGAGATGGCAATCCAATCCCTCAGCATGTTGTCATGATGGCATACAATGGTTCAACTGATGTCTGGGATCTTCAAAATTAATAATCCAGTAAAATTTATAGATATTATTTGTTCAAGCTGGCATGATACAGAGCATATCTTGTGGTTAACATAATACTTGCTGTTTCTGATGTTTTAGTGTATAATATAGTCATGAGAGTGGCGACGAAGTTGGCTGCAGTCTTTATAAAGGCTGCAGCTTTTTTAATACACAAAATGACGTACCGTTAACGAGGAGGGACTACCATATGAAAATCAATTATAGAGTCACAAACGAATCCGGATATTCTTTAGTTTGGGTACTGATTGTTATGATGGTAGGAACTATTCTGGGCACATCATTTTTAACGCTCGCAATGGCTGAGACAAAGCATGCGGTGCGTTCAGAAAACCAAATGCAGGTGAATTATATCGCCAGATCTGGTGTGGAAGCTGGTTTTCTCACCCTTCAAACAATCTCTGACAGTTCGACAGCGACAACGCCTGAGGCGTTTACCGACGCTGCGAATCAATATTTGATCACCAATAATTTAAAAACTCAAGTAGTCGGTAACGGCTCCTTTACAATTACCTATGTTCCTGATCCAAATCCAAATAGTTTTTTTATCACAATCGAATCCGTCGCAACCCATACAAGTAATCCGGCCATTAAAAGAACGGTTGAGTTATATGTCAATTCAACTTTTCTCAATGTTCCTGGAATGCGCTGGGTTGAACCGCCAAGGAGCTGGATGAGAGCTTCCAATCTCAACTCCAATGTGGATCCCGCTTTAAACTCAGATGTGGATTTGACGGGTTCTCCAGTTGTTTTTTCGGGTACGCCGACAAAATCTCCTCAGAATTCAGTAAATCCTTCGGTATTCAGAGCGACGCTACTGTTCTTTCGAGGATTTGACAGAAATAACAGAATTTCGTTTCTGCAGCAGGTCAATACAAACCCAATCACTTTCGATGCTGAAGTCATTGTATTGGACGGTAGAATTCGACTGCGTGACAACAGTCCGCTTTATCTGAGGTCATCTGACGATGTGCTGAGAGACAATATGCCAACTCTTGTGCCATGGACTTATCCTGGTCTTGTGGGCTTTGAAAGCAAAGCGCGTTATCAGAACTTTATAGGAGCAGCGCCGACCACGATTTATGATGGCTACAATTTTCCTGTATCTTCTGGTCCCAAATTCGGCTTGATATCGATCAATGCGACCGAACAAAATGTAGTGAATTCAATCGGCGTCTCAAAAGACGGCGTTTCATTGCCTATCATTCCAGCTGGGGTGTACTTCTATAGAGACAATATAAATATCAATGGCACTACACCGCTCATCATTACAAATGAATATACATCCACAAGCGATTTGATTCGAGTGGATCCGGGTGATCCGATAAGGGATGCAATTCTTAACAATCAAGGCACGAGATATATTCGCGCCAGTACGGAAAAATTCTTGTATTCTTCGGATTAAGTGAGGAGGAGTTATGCGATTAAAACAAAAAAAATCCGGCTTGACACTTGTGGAAGTGATTATATCCTTGGCAATACTCGGAATAATAGCAATGGCAATTTTACAAATCTTCACATTTGGCTTTGAAAGCATTTTCTCAATGGGAAGAAAAACAAAAGCGACCCAAGTTGCTCAGGAATATATGGATTTGTGTTATGCCAGCACAAGCTTTGATACAGGGAGTTTCAATATAATTATTGCCACCCCACCTCCAGTTGGATATACCATTGATGCGACGAATTCATCAGCAACAGGTCCAGTAAGTGGATTATTCACTGTTAAAATCACTGTTATTTACAATCAAAATAGGACTGTTGCATTAACCGCTCTCGTTCCCGCAAATTCACCATAAGGAGGCGACCTGTATGAGGCTCTATAAAAAGTCTGGAAATATCAAAAGCAAGAAGGGATTTACCTTAGTCGAGCTCATTATTGCTATGGCAATTGCTTCAACGGTTGTGTCTGTCGCTGTATCGATGTTGATGTTCAGTAATTCTGTTTATAAACGAGGCAATGAGCAGCAAAATGTGCAATCCAATAACCGTTTGGCGTCGGACTATATTCAGAAGCAGGTGCGTTTTGCATCTGATTTGTACTTGACAGCCACTCCGCCGACAGTTGCGGACATAACAGATTTCAATCCCGAATATGTGGAACGAATTTATATCAATGCGAGTAATCAATTGGTACATGATCAATGGGATATCCTCACGGATTCTTATAAGACAGCTTTTATCACTCAGTATCAGATTGCGGGTTCAAATTTCACGCTGAACAACAACAGATTGCTAATCAACCTTAGTCCGTCCAGTGATTTCGAACTTAAATCCGAAATTCAACTTCCCAATTTGTTATCCACCAATCCCTCTTCAAGTGGTGCGCAACCGGTGATCGTGTTTACTCGAGACATTTCATCTGCAGGACTTGCCGCGTTTCTCGAGACGATCACATTCGATACGGGTTCAGGTGGCAGTTATATCGCACCGATTTCCAAAGCTGCCGGAGCGCCGGTTACAGCGCCATCAACCAATCCGACCAGACCAGGTTCTACCTTTATGGGATGGAGTCCGGCATTTCCTACACATATGCCTGTAGGCGGCCTCTCGCTTACTGCAATTTGGTCGGACGTACCAAGAGCTGCGACAAGTATTGTCGTTTCAGGACCTAATCCTGCAACAAGTGGCACGAGTAATGATACATTGACCTATCAATATACGGCGGTCGTTCTTGATCAATTTAATCAGACTATGACTGGACAAACGATTAGTTGGAGTGCTTCTAATATGGGTGGTAACAATAGTATGAACTCTTCTACGGGTTTGCTGTCGCTGAGAAACTTTAGTGGTACCAGTACTACCATTATAGCCAGAGTGGGAACCGTAACGGGTTCGATGAATGTAAGTGTTAATTGAAGGATCGGCTGCAGTCTTACGACTGCAGCTTTTTTATGTCAACCTACTGGAGCATCAACTCACCTATAGACCTTGGAAATTGGGAATCTTTTATTGAATGGATGTAATATTTGTCATTTACATGACGTTATTTTTATAATATAATATTGATAGGTAAATAACTTTGGCAAACTGCTTGAAAAAGTAGGGCGCAAAGCACGAAGTCTAAGGTCGGATGACTATGACGGTTCAGCTGCAGTCGATCGGTACTGCAGCTTTTTTTAGTTGAATATTTTATATAAATATGTGCTGTTTTGATTTGAAAAGGGTATATAGTTTACAAATTATTCATAATTTGAACAGCCCTCTATCGGACTGAAATAAGTCTTAAAAAGGAGTCCATTATGCAAATCAACAAGATATTGTCTCAAGCAACAAAAATGGGAGCATCGGACGTCCACATTGCCGTGGGCAATCCTGCCACAGTAAGGATTGACGGAGATCTCATCCCTCTGGATGAGGAATTGATCACACCGGAAGATACGGAGACTTTTGCGAAGTATCTCATCGGGCCACAAAAGTATCATTATTTCGAAGAAAACGGACACATAGACATCTCATATCGGATTCACGAGGTGGGATCGTTCAGGATCAACGTGTTCAAGTACAGTGGATACACGGGACTGGCTTGCAGGATTATCAGCGACAGGATTCCTACGATCAAGGACCTTGAGCTCCCGGACACCATAGAAAAGATCACCAACCTGACCTCCGGATTGGTCATATTCACAGGTCCGACGGGGTGCGGCAAATCCACTTCCATCGCTTCGGTTGTTGAAGGCATCAACAAAAAGAAGAAGACTCATATCGTCACCATCGAGGATCCTATAGAGTACATTCACACCAACAAAATGAGCATGATCACCCAGCGTGAGGTCGGAAAGGACTGCAACAGTTTCTCCGACGCGTTGAGGGCGGGACTCAGACAAGACCCGGACATCATCATGGTGGGTGAGATGAGAGACCTCGAAACCATACAGATCGCCCTCACGGCGGCTGAAACCGGTCATCTTGTATTGGCAACACTGCACACGCGTAACGCACACCAGACCATTGAACGTATCATAGACGTATTTCCATCGACACACCAACAACAGATCAGAGTGCAACTTGCCAATTCATTGATGGCTGTTTTTGCGCAAAAATTACTGCCGAGAAAAGACAAAGGCAGAATCGTCGCAGTGGAAAGTCTTATGATCACACCGGCCATCAGAAACCTGATCCGCGAGAACAAGGTGCATCAACTCTACACCTTCATTCAGACCGGACAACGGATAGGCATGCAGACCATGGACGATTATCTGCTTGGACTGTACAAAAGGCACGCTATAGACAAAGATGTGATGCTGGAAAATGCTTACGATAAAGATGCGATACTCAAAGAATTAAATTAAGGGGGGAGTCAAATGGGGGCAAATAACTCAAAACGAAGAGGGCAGATGGTCTCGATCGACATCGGCAGCCGAGGCGTGAAATTCGCAGTAGGTGAAGCGTATAACAACAGAATCAAATTGGTTGGATGCCATGCTGAAACACTTCCCGCTGACGCGTATGAAAATGGAGTCATTCTGAAGTTCGATGTGGTTCAACAGGTGATTACTGAAGCGCTTAGGAAAAATCACATCAAACCTAAAAATGCGATTCTTTCCATTGAAAGCAGTGAAATGATCAAACGTGAGATGATTGTGCAGCGTGTACCGATTGAGGATATGATCAGTCTGATCACTTATGAGGTCAAACAGTATCTGCCGATCGATACCACAAACTATGTGATCCAGTACAAGGAGTTGCCACCGGATGAGGGGCAGGAAGCATCGAAGATCAAAGTCCTGATGGGTGCTCTTCCGAATGACATGGTTGAGGCGCACATCAATCTATTGGAAGCTTGTGGCCTCAAACCGACCGCGATGGACATGCACTCGAATGGCCTCGAGAAACTCGTGAAATGGATGCGTCAGAACGAAACGTACTCGCAAGCGAAATCCTGCGCCTATATCGACTTGGGCCATAAGATGATCGACATTTCCATCTTTGAAAACGGTGAGTACAAATTCAATCGGATCGTCAAAATGGGCGGATACGATTTTGACAAGGTGCTCATGCATCATCTGGACGTCGATTTGGCCGAGTCCGAAAGAAGAAAAATGAAACTCAGTGCCGGCGCACTCAAGAAAGCCATGGAGTCCGGCAAACTCGATACGTACCTCTCGGATGATGAAAATCTCAAAGCCACCGTCATTAAAGACTCGTTGATGTTCTTTGATGATGTTGTGGATGAAATTAACAAAGTCTTCAAGTATTATACAAGCCGCAGTTCTGACAACAAGATTGATCAGGTTTTCATATTCGGCGGCACATCAAGGTTCAAGGACATAAGTACGTTGATTCAGGAAAAACTTGAACTTCCTACCGAACTGTTGAAAACCATCAATTGTGTCGAAGGACTTTCAAAAACAGGCAATGACGACTTATCCCTTTATGTTAACGCCATCGGCGCGTTAATCAGATACTAGGAGGCTACGTTATGAAGGATTTTAACTTTTTCGGACCTTACATAAGTACGCCCAAGAAAACTAGAAGTAGGGGCATATTTGTTGTACTATTGTTGGCATTAGTGTTCGCGGCCATCATCTTTTACCAGTTCACCCTGTATCAGGAAGTGAGTGCGCTGGAGAAGGATGTCGATGAGATCCAGTCTTATATTGACGATCCAAAAGTCAACGAGGATTTGAATCGCGTACAGGAAAAACAAATGAAAGGCGATTCGCTCCAGGAAGCTTTCAATCAACTGGAAGCTCTGGAACTACAATTGCTTCAGACAGACATACTGAGTGATGAGATCATGGCCGACATTGACAGCCAATTGCCGCAAGGTGTTTTCCTCTCATCCATCAACCTGAATGGCACCAACCTCTCGCTTGTTGGTTTTTCAGAGGACTACGATGACATCGCACAGTTCGCACACAACCTGAGAACGGTTAAGTCGGTTCAAACCGTGTTTGTTCCTCAAATCCAGAAGAATGAAACTTATTATGGATTTTCCATTCTATCGACTTTAGCAAAGGAGGGGCAAAATGAGAATTAGCAGCAGAGAAAAATGGCTATTGGTAATGCTCGTGACCATTGCCTTGATTGCGGGTTGGTATTACTTCCTATTGACACCAACTGAAGAGAAAATCGCGGAACTCGAAGTCGAGAAGTCACTGAAA
>DHVT01000009.1:37106-52729 GCA_002412775.1 Firmicutes bacterium UBA5201
TCATGATCATCGACAAAATCAAAGCGGATGTTCCAATTGAAGTTTCAACATATGCGTTTTCAGAGGGTACACTGGAAGGCGAGCAAGGCATCAAATTTGCGGCAAACCTCCAGTACGTCGGAGAATTCGTGGCGCTTCAGGATCTCCTTAAGAACGTCAGAACCAATGACAAGAAAATCATCATCCGTGAAATATCGGCCAAAAATGATCTGACCGAGAACCTTTCGGGCAATATCAATCTGGAGTTCAATGGAATCCCACAAGTGGAGACCTATGCGAAACCGTATCCTAAACTCGTGACCGCAGCATTTATCGGCAAGGACTCAACAACTAGTCCATTCAAGCAATTCGAAGGATTCAATCTTGCTGAGGCGGTGGAAGAGGAACAACAAGGGATTATCAATTATCCGATAAATCCTGAGAATCCTGGATACCCTGGATACCCATACTACCCTGACCAGGAAGCACCACCTATCGATTATGAAGCCTATAGACCAAAGACGCAAATCTACGGATTTGAAGACGGTTCAAACTTCTTTGTCGGCAACAGCCCTGACATCGTGGGATACGTCTCAAGAAGCAGAGCCAAAGTCGCAGGCGGTTACTCCACTGAGATGGTATTTGACTTTGTTACAGGAAGAATGCACAGTGAAGCCAATCTGGTCTTCGATACGAATCCTGTGATGATCAACAAACAAGCGGAATACCTCGGATTATGGGTATTTGCATATGAAGCATCCGATCATGCCATCGGTGTTGTGATCATAGATTCAAAAGGCAAGGAATACCGCGTGGAACTCACGCCTGAAGTAGGCTGGACGCGTTGGAAAGAAGTAGAGGCTCTGTTGCCGGTGGAAATCACTTATCCGGCGATGGTTCAAAGGATCTATGTGGAAGGCATAGGATACGATCAGAAATTGACTGGAAAGTATCTGTTTGACCAACTCCAAGTAGCGTATCCGGTTTACTAAAAGGGGGGAGCAAAATGAAAAAGAATATCAAATGGTTATCCATTATGCTAATCGTATTAATGACAGTTTCATCGGTTCCGATGAGTTTCGCAGCGACGCCCTCTGAGATATCCACGCAGGAGGGTAAAGCTCAAGGGGAACTGTTTGGAGGCACTGAAGGCGCTGATGCCGGAAGATCCGATTACAGACTGGGCCGTGTGAGCAATTATCTGCTGAATATGCCGAGCAATGCGCAGATCACGACCAAATATAGACTCAATTTTGATGATGCGTTTTATAGAAATGCATTTCTCGCAGCTTTCAAGACTGGCTATGAGACATCCTACAAATCGGCTTACAGAGAATCCAACGTCATGACCATCACCGCACCTTATGCCGAAGCGACAACGCACGGCAACACGCTCGGTGACGGACAAGGTCAAATCGCCGCAATGATCGATTTGAACCGTGGCTTCAACAACAACTGGGAGAGAGCCTACAGATCTTTCATCATGGGTGGTACTCTCGAAAGCCGTTACTATTTGAACAAGGAAAATGCAAGTTATATCAGCCAATTCAAGACAGGGTTCATGGACAGTTTCATGATGGGATACATTACGGCATTCCAAAACACCAACGTCATGATGGCGCTTGCGAATTCCAACAACAAACTCATCGACATGTACGAAACCACCATCGAATTCTCGGACGAGGCATTCAGCCTGATCGGCGGAGCGCTCACTTCGGAAATGTCGACTCCGATTTCACTTTTCTTCCCTGACGCGACACTTTATCAACCGACCTATTTCAGTGTCTATAAAGTGCAAAACAGCTTCAACCAGAACAATGCGAAATACGTGCCTGTAAGTTCCAAGTTCACAGTGGGCATCTCCAATGCAACAGGAAGTGTCACACTTAGAAATCCGATCACACTCAGTTTCGTATACTTCGGTTCCGAGCGTGCGGGCATCTACCAGTGGAAGAACAACCAATGGGTTTACCAGTACACTGTTTTGGAAGAAGGCAAAATATCCACTGTGATCCCTGCTGGTGCCTACAGCGGTGGTGAATATGCGATCTTCATCGATGATGCATTCAAGAACATCTCGGATATCGGCTTCAACTGGGCGCAAAAGGAAATCTATACCTTGATGAGACGCGGCGTCGTAGCGGATACGATCAAGTTCTATCCGGAAAATTCAATCACAAAAGCTGAACTCGCCCAAATGATTTACCTGTCCATGCGTGCGAAGAATCCTTCTTCAGGACCTGGTAATTATGTGTATGCGGATGCCGCTGAATATGGTGGCTTCAAGCCGGCCATTGAGTACGTGGTTGGAAAAGGTTACATGACTCTGGATGCGGCGGGCATGTTCTCACCGAATTCAAAGGTGACCTATACAACTGTTGAAGGCATGGTCAGCAAAATGTTCCTGAGAGACTTCAGATGGAGCGAGATTGCTACGAAGATGGTATATGAAAAATATACACGATCTCCAGGCACAACGAACAAGGCGGCTTTCCTCACAAGAGCAGAAGCGGCTTACATGATTCATGAGTTGATCAAATAATAAACGAGAAAGGGCCATTTCGAACATTTGGCCCTTTCTTTTATAGGTGGAATTATGGTTATTGCAGTACTACTAATGGGTCTTGTGACCGGCATTTTGGTACACAAATTGATAGAAGCGTTCTCAGAGGATCAAAAGATTTCGATATGGCCTGTGCTCTTTGTCACGGCTGCCCTCACTGTGTTTGCCTACAATATGTATGGACTGGGCGCCGCGGGCATTTTCCACTGGCTCATTTGGTGCGTCCTTTTTGCCGTTGCCGTGATCGATTACTTGACGCTCACTGTGGTGGATGCCATGGTTTATGGACTCGGTGCGCTCGGTCTCGTCTACCATTTGATTATCGGATCGCCTCTTTTGGACAGTGGCATCGGATTTCTGGTGGGATTCGGGATGTACCTGGTGATCTACCTCGCCGCAAAAGCGTACTATAAAAAGGAGGCTTTTGGATTCGGTGATGTGATGTTGATGGGCGCCATCGGCATTTTCCTGGGATTATCGCGGACTGTGCTTGTGGGTTTCATGGCGTTTTACCTGGCCCTTATAGGTATTTTGATTCAAAAAGTCGCGGGCAGGAAACTGCATCTCAAAGAGGAAATCGCATTTGGTCCTTCCATCTGCCTATCTGCATGGATTGTGTCGGTTTATGGCACAAAAATCATCGATTGGTATCTCGAAACCTTTCTGTTTTAAAAGACAGACAGATTTGGTATAATTGGATATGAAATACATCCGGGAGGCGCAATTTGAGACTGAAAAGCATAGAACATTTAAAAGCGGGAGATCTACTGGCAAAGCCGGTTTACGATGACAAATGTCAATTGTTGTTGTCGAAAGATGCCGTTTTGACTGAATCCTATATAAGAAGACTGGAACAATCGAATATCCAGTGTGTTTACGTGGAAGATGAACTTTCCCATGGCATTGAATTTGAATCAGTGGTTTCAGATGAACTGAAAATACGCTCTGTGAATACTGTGAAGCAGGTGTTCAAATCTTTGTCCGAACGCAAAAGCAGCATGTATACAGTAAAGGACTATGAGGCCATCAAAGGCGTTGTGGATGCCCTCATGGATGAGATTTTCAGCCACAGGAACACGCTGTATTGCATGACCGAACTCATGGGAACGGATATGTACACCTACCACCACAGCGCTGAAGTGGCCATTTTGTCCATGCTCGTCGCTAAAAGCATGGGGCTCAACAACGCCTTTGTCCACAAAATCGGCGTCGGCGCGTTGCTTCACGACATCGGTAAGATGAAGATCCCAGGTGAAATCCTCAACAAAACGGGCGAGCTCACAGAACAGGAGTCCGAACTTCTGAAGACGCACCCGCAACTCGGCTACAACATGCTCAAGGAATCGGCCAACATTTCTCCGATCTCAAGGCAAATCGTCCTGTTGCACCATGAAAAACTCAACGGAGTGGGCTATCCCCTCGGACTTAAAAACCAGGACATACCGGTGCATGTGCGCGTGGTCACCATGTGTGACATCTTCAATGCGGTCACATCCAACCGTTCGTACAAAAATAGAATGAACGCCGATATGGCACTTGAGATCCTTCGCGTGGAAACGGTCTACGAACTCGATCGCGAAATATACCATCACTTGCTGAAAGTGGCGAACATCTACCCGGCAGGCACTCTTGTGGAGCTCTCGGACGGCAGGCTTGCCATCGTCGTCAAGGAAAACCACGAAGCACAGACCAGGCCGATTTTACAGATCATCAAGAACAATCAACGTGACGAGTCCATTAATCTCATGGATCATTTGACTCTGTTCATTACAAGAACGATAGATTTTTAGGGAGACGCTATGACTCAAGTCGTTTTTTTCGCAAAACTATTCGTAATACTGTTCCTGATAGCGAAGCTGATCATGAAAACCATAAACAATCGCAGCGAGAAGAACACCGTTCTTTTTGTGCTGCTTTTTTTTATACTCCTGACCCACCTCAAAAATATCATGGATATGGATCTGCCGAATGAGTTCCTGCCTCAATTGACAAGCCTTGCGCTGTTGCTCTACTTGGTGTACCTGATTTATCAGGCGAAAGGCTCTTTTTCACCGATCATATCCAATTTTATCGATTTCAAGAACATCTTCAGCTCTGAGATCATTGAGAATTTCAGTGAGGCGGTGGTCCTCATCAACAATAAGTCGCTGGAAGTCATCGCGTCCAACAGCAATTACAAAAAGCTGTCTGCAGAGAACCCCATGTATTTGGGAGTTGACGCTTTGGTCACGGAAGTGCTCAAAGGGGACTCGATAATGGAGTTCAAGGATTTCCAGAACATGAACCATGTATTTGAAATCCGCCTAAGCAATTTCGGCAAAAAATACGCACTCATATACATCCAAAACATCACCATCCGTTCCGAACTCGAAGAACACCTCAAAGAGGAACAGGCTTATTTCACACAATTGTGGGACACCGCTCCCAACCTCGTCATGATCCGAAAAATATCGGGCGAAGTGGTCTATGTCAACCCTTCCATGGCGACATTTCTAAGAAGACCCGTCCAGAACCTGGTGAACAAGCCATACCTGAGCATCTACAATTTCAAAGTCGAGGCGGCCAAGCACGAATCGATTCACGAGAAACTGATCGCAAGTCCTGATTCCAGCCAGACGCATTTCATGAAACTCACTCACATCATGGGCAACACCAGCTACTTCGATGCGACGGAGACCATGATCCTCTATGAAAACGAAAAGCACATCATCACCAATGCGGTCGACCGCAGCGTGGAAGTCCACTCCGATCTGCTCATGAAAAGTTACGATAGAATCCACAAGGCCATCACGGAATCGGGATCTTTGCCGTATCTGGTGATCAATTTCATGACGAACGACATCATGTTCAAAGAAAGACTGTCCCCTTACATCAATCTACCGATCACGTCCTACAACATGTTTTACCAGGGACTCGACATCGGCAGCAGGGAACGTCTGAATGAAATGCTCGAAAAGGGCGAAGTGACGGATTCGAAACCGATTGTCTACAAGGGCAAGCACTTCTTCATGGTGGAGGAGGTGTTCCACGAGAGCCACGGTCACATCACCGGCGTACTGATCAAATACGTGACGGCGTCCGAGAGCAGATACAGCATGTCCACCATCGGTGGTATGGTGCTCAGTCACATTAAAGAAGGACTCCTGATCATCGATTTCGATGGCAAGATTGAATTCGCCAATGAGATGATCCTCAGAATTCTGGATTACACGATGGACGAACTGGTCGGTCTCAACATTCTGACCGTCAGTAAGGGGCTTTCGCTGGAGATGGTGCATCGCAACTGGATGCTGTGCAAACAACACGATTCTCTGCATTTTGAAAGGGTGTACCTCACGAAGGAAGGCCAGGAAGTGCCTGTGGAAGTCGTGGCGATGCTGCTCAAACACGAGGACACCGAGAAACTGGTGTTGCTGGTCCGCGACCTTATGGAGAAGTTCATCTACAAAAAGAGAATGATCGATTCACAAACAAGATATTCACAAATCCTGGAATCGCTCCAGGACGGTGTGTTCGAAATCAAGCTGCCTGACAAGACAGTCACCTATTATCACGAGTTCGACACCGAAAAGGGACTCGTGGGCCTTGAGCTCAATTTCCTCCAGTGGCTCAACAACATCCACGACCACGACCGTTCCGTCGTCTACGAGGCGATCGACATAATCACGTCGGAGAAAAAGGAAAACGAGCAATTCGAATACCGCTACTTCCAAAAGGGCATCTGGAAATGGGTCCGTTCGACGGGCAAATACGTCGATACCGTGGAAGGCGCCTCAATAGTCGTGACGAATCAGGACATTAGTGAGATCAAGGCGATTTCGGTGAAACTGGACGAGTCCAAACACATCTTGACGGAATCCGAGCGGATTTCCCAAATGGCGCACTGGAAATACGAAGTGGGCAAGAACATGTTCCATGTGTCGGACACCTTCAGAATGATCGTCTCAATGAACGAGACCTCACGTGACATCCACTATGAACAGCTCCACTTTTATGTCCACGCCTCCGACCAGGAATACTTTGAAAAGAAATTCTACAGTTTCATCTGGGAGAACGAGCCGCTCAACATCATCATCCGGACCATGCAAAAGGGCGAGATCCACTTCATCCAGTTTGTCGGCGAACTCTACAAGGACGACGACAAGGTACCGATCTATGCGATTGGAACAATCCTCGACATCACCGACAAGGTTCGGGCGCAGCAGAAACTGGAAGAATCCAAGGCCCTGCTCGAAAACGTCGTCGAGCAGACCCCTATGGGCATCCTCGTCATCAAGCGCAATGGCTACGTCGAAAAAATCAACCGCGAGGCCATGCACCTCCTCGAACTCGACGAAGACTACCCTCGTGACTTCGATACCATGAAGGCGCACATCTACGACCGCTACAACATCATTGACGGCCTGGAAATCACAGACCTCATTAAAAATGCCTTTGATACGGGACGCTACACGGTCCTGAGGTATAAGAACTTCGAAGTGTCCAGGGAGCTCAGGCTCTATGTGACGCAGATGCATGATGAGGAGAATAGGTTTTTTGGGAATATAATTAATATCGTTGAAGTTCCAATTGGGGACAGGTGAAAATTGGGACATGAGAGGGAAGGGAAGAGCAGGGAGAGCAGGGAAGGCAGGAAGGGCAGGAAAAGATTAAGGTCAAGGTCAAAGGCAAAGGCAAAAAAAACGACCAAGGTCAATGCCTTGGTCGTGAAGATTAAGCCTGAATTCTTCTCATGATCTTTCTACGAAAATAAAATGATACACTACCTAACAACCTCATGATGCCCACTACGATTAGTGCGGTTTTCAATGAGGTTTTTTCCATTATGGCGACGCCGAGGATTGGTGCGATGGTCGCGGAAATGGCGATGAGGGTGTTGTATATGGAAATGATTGTCGTCCTATTTTTGGAAGGTGTCACATCGAGGAGCATATTGAAGAGCACCAAAACGGTTCCTGTGATGGAGACTCCGATGATGACGTTGAAAAGGACCAACATGTAAAGCGATTCGCTGAAGACATAAAGAATTGGCGTGATGCTCATTCCGAATGTGGCGATTACTATTGCGATCGTGTTGCCGTATTTGTCTGCGAACTTGGCCCAATGGGTGGCGGTCAGTATGGCGGAAAGCCCACCTGCAACCGAAACGGCACCCAGCCATGCCTCGTTAGCACCGAGCACATTGATCATGTATATGTTGAAAAGCGGCCATCCCATTTGCCATCCGAAATGAAACAAAAGAGAACACGCAAAGAAGAGTTTGAACTCTTTGCTGCCAGCGATAAAATTCATACCGTCCTTCAAAACAGCGTAGAACTTCCCTTTGATCATGGGAGTGACTGCGCTGCTTTCAATTTTAAAGCGCTTGAAACTCAAAAATTCCATTATGCCTGATGCAAAAGCGATGACAAAGAAAATTTGATATAGCCAAATGACTTCCTGATCCGAATTCGGTAGCCGCGTCAACAACTGACCCGAAATCAACGTGATAATGAGCCTGAAAACGTCGGAGTACTTGTTGCGGAGGCTCATGGCCTTGCCGCGCTCCCGCGGTGCGAAAATATCGCCGACGCATGACTGATAGCCCATCATATATATGGAACCAGGAAAATTCATGATGCCGACCAGACCGATGAACAACCACGGCTTCGAAATGTGGTCGATTACCGGCACGATGGCCAAAGCCAGAAAGAAAAATTTGTGAATGAGCATGATCCATTGCGTACTTCTCTGTTTGTTCCCCAAAGCCTCGATCAATAATGCTCCCGGAATCAAAGCGAATATGCTCACAAAAGCGGGCCATGAGTTCAGGTACGCCAGCTGATAATCCGAGGCACCCAGGCGCATTGCGAATTTTGCGAAATATGGATTGACCAGGTTCGTTGCAACAGCTAGTGCGATGCCATTGTAAATGTTGATGTGCATGTTGTCATTCAGGTTCAATTTAGGTCTCATTCCAGCAAATGATCTTCTGCGCATAAAGCCTCCATAAAATTTCGATATTCGAAACACATTATCATTATAAACCATGCATAGTAAAATACAAGGTACCAATTTGGACCTGTCCCCAATTGAAATTTTGACCTTGATCTTCCTCCGGTGCAACGCACCGACACTTGACCTTAATCCTTTGACTTTGACCTTAATCCTTTCCTGCCCTCCCTGCATTCCCTGCTCTCCCTGCCCTTCCCAAATATCTAATTAAACAATATCCAAAATTTTACATTTACCCCTTTGACTTATTGGAAAATTATGGTAATATTAACTTACACCCAATTCCCAAATATTAGGAGGTTAAAATGAATCAAGTCAGTTTGGTAGGAAGACTCACCCTCAGTCCGGAACTTAGAACATTCCAGGACGGCAATTGCGTCACCAAGTTCAACATCGCCATAGACCGTTATCTGGCGGCGGCACAAAAGGAAGAGAAAAAGAATGAAGGCAAGGCGACAGCGGATTTTCCAAGAGTCATCGTATGGGGCAAGCAAGCCGAAAATTGCTGCAAGTATCTCAAAAAAGGGGCGATGGTGAGCATCGTCGGAAGAGTGGCGACATCAACTTTTGAAAATGCGGACGGAGACAATGTGTACCTCACGGAAATCGTCGCGGATCGCGTTCAATTCCTGGAGCCGGTTGGATCTGAACATAGAAAAACACATGACTAGGAGTATGCATAAGGTTGACAAAATGGTATAATTAGGGACCAAAGACCCATCTTGAATAATATGACTGGCATTTTTGTTAATTAAGTAATATAATACAATCTGATGATGAAAAGAGATTAGGTGGATTAATGACAAAATTGGAAGTTTCAAGGCTTGAAACCGGCATGGTTCTAATGGAGGATGTTCATGACGAAGACGGCATTTTGCTGATCGGCGCGCATACGATACTTCATGGGATGCATATTGATTTCTTGGCTCGTAAGTTGGTAGATTATGTATATATCAAAGACTCAGTTAACGAAGATGCCGCGGTTTATGAATCGCGTCCCGCAAAAATAGAAGCAGCAGGTCAACTTGCAGTAGAAGAAAAGTATAAGAAAACAGTAGAAAAATTCAAAGAGATCTATAAGGGTTATAAGCTTGGCAGAGTACCGGTTTTTGAAGTGCTCGATGACACGGTGGAGCCTCTTTTTGAGTCTGTCATGAACGACGACAGTTTTGCCAGACGCATATGGCAGATTCATGCTTATGACGATTACACCTTTGACCACTCCGTTCGGGTATCCATGATTTCCGGACTGCTTGCAAAATGGTGCGGTCTTGACAGCAATTCGATCAAAGAAGCCGCCATGGCGGGACTCATGCACGACGTCGGCAAATGCAACATACCCGATGAGATTCTCAACAAGCCTGGCGAATTGACCGAAGAAGAGTTCAAAGTCATGAAAACGCATTCCATATTAGGATACATTCTGGTCAAAGATATCCCGAAGTTGTCCAACAACGTTCAGATGGCTATACTTCAGCATCATGAAAGAGTGGACGGATCAGGATATCCCCATGGGCTCGTTGGAAAAGATATCATTTATCTTGCCAAAATTCTAGCCGTTGCAGATGTGTATTGCGCCATGACACAAGATCGAGTCTATAAAAAGGGTGTGCATCCGTTCGAAGCCATGTCGTATATCATAAACAAATGCCATCACACGTTGGATTTTGCAATATCCAAGACGTTCCTCGGCAATGTGGCGTATTTTTACATCGGTCACAAAGTGACACTGACGAATGGCCAGACGGGCGAAATCATCATGACTTATAAAGACGATCCATCGAGACCAATGCTTCGCATCGGCGAGGATTACATCGACATGAGAAGACACATGTCTCTTGAAATTGAAACGGTTTTGGACGAATAAAGTCCACAATTATCCAGGGTGCATCAAAGTGCCCTGGTTTTTTTCTGTATTTCTTGCACGGAAAGCACAAAATTTGATATGATAAAGAGCAAGAGTAAACATTTAAGAGGTGGCCTATGAACAAGACGATTTACAACAACGAGAGCATTACATCTTTAAAAGGTGCGGATCGAGTCCGGAAAAGACCTTCAGTCATATTTGGCTCCGACGGTCTCGAAGGATGTCAGCATTCTTTTTTTGAGATACTGTCCAATTCAATCGATGAAGCGCGCGAAGGCTACGGCAAGGAAATCGTCGTCATCCGACATTCGGATTGGTCCGTAACGGTAATCGACCAAGCTAGAGGCATACCTGTCGACTATAACCCGAAAGAGGAAAAATACAACTGGGAGCTTGTGTTTACAGAAATGTACGCAGGCGGCAAATACAACAACAACGACTCGGACGTATACGAGTACAGTTTGGGACTCAACGGGCTTGGACTTTGTGCGACACAATACAGCTCGGAGTACATGGACGTTGTCATCAACAGAGACGGATTCGAGTACACACTCAAATTTAAAAAGGGCGTCATCGCCGAAAATGGATTTCAAAAAGAACCTGCCAAAACCAAAAAGACTGGCTCAAAAATAAAATGGCGACCGGACCTCGATGTATTCAAGGAAATCGAGATTCCACTGGATTACTATCAGGGCGTCATCAAAAAGCAATCCATCGTCAATCCGGGGATCCGCTTCATACTCAAAGATGAGGCGTCGGACATTGCGTTCGAGTACCTGTATGAAAACGGCATCAAGGACTATATCAAAGAATATGTCGACGAGAACAATTTCACAGACGTCATCTACTTTGAGGAACAAGGCGTCGGCCGTGACCGCGAGGATATGAAGGACTACAAAGTCAAAACGCAAGTGGCGTTCACGTTCAGCAACACCGTGCAGCTCTTGGAGTATTTCCACAACTCGAGTTATCTGGAGCATGGAGGTTCACCGGACCGTGCCGTCAAAAATGCATTGATCTACGAAATCGATAGAATGATCAAACAAATGAACAAATACACCAAAAATGAAAAGAAGATTTCTTTTGTGGACATCCAGGACAGCTTGGTGCTCGTGACCAACAGTTTTTCAACGGTCACAAGTTATGAGAACCAGACAAAGAAATCCATTACCAATAAATTCGTTCAGGACTTTATGACAGAAGTCATCAAGAGAAACCTTGAAATCTATTTCATAGAAAACAAGGACCAGGCGGAGCGCATCGTGGATCAGGTATTGATCAACAAAAGGTCCAGAGAGAAAGCCGAAACAACGAGGCTCAATCTGAAGAAAACGCTCGGCACCAAAATGGACGTCACAAACAGGGTGAAAAAGTTCGTTGACTGCAGAATCAAAGATCCGTCGCAACGAGAAGTCTACATTCTGGAGGGCGATTCGGCACTCGGATCCTGTAAGCTTGCCAGGGACAGTGCGTTCCAAGCGCTCATGCCGATCAGGGGTAAGATACTCAATTGCCTCAAAGCCGATTACGACAAGATCTTTCAATCGGAAATCATCATAGACCTGATCAAAGTGCTTGGCTGCGGCGTGGAAATCAAATCGCGCCACAACAAAGACCTCGACACATTCAATTTTGACAACTTAAAATGGGACAAAGTCATCATCTGTACGGATGCCGACGTCGACGGATACCATATCAGAACCATGCTGTTGACCATGATCTACAGACTGATTCCTACATTAATAGATGAGGGCAAAGTCTTCATCGCGGAATCACCACTGTTCGAGATCACTACCGGCGATGGAAAAACATTCTTTGCATATGATGAAAAAGAGAAGAACGATTTTCTGAAGAAAACCACGAAAAAAGTCAGCATCCAGCGATCGAAAGGTCTTGGCGAGAATGATCCCGATATGATGTGGCATACGACCATGTGTCCTGAGACCAGACGACTCATCCGAGTGACCGCAGACAACGTCTTTGAGACACAAAGAATGTTTGAGGTCCTGCTTGGAGACGATTTGATCGGCAGAAAAGAATTTATCGAAGACAACGGCGAGTTATACCTCGAAGTGTTGGATTTGAGCTAAATAAGGAGTAATACCAGATGAAACAACCCAATATGCAAGATCATCCATTCGTGGACCAGAGAATTGTAGAGACACTTGAAAAGAACTTCATGCCTTATGCGATGAGTGTAATCGTATCCCGTGCGATTCCTGAAATAGACGGATTCAAGCCTTCACACAGGAAAATCCTTTACACCATGTACAAGATGAGACTTCTTAAAGGCAATAAAACCAAATCCGCAAACGTCGTCGGCCAGACCATGAAGCTCAATCCCCATGGCGATCAGGCGATCTATGCGACACTCGTGCGTCTGACCCGCGGCAATGATGCGCTCCTTTTGCCATTCATCGATTCCAAAGGTAACTTCGGTAAAGTCACCTCAAGGGATATGAAGTTCGCAGCCGCACGTTATACAGAAGTCAAATTGGACGGGATCTGCGAAGAACTGTTCCTCGATATCGACAAAAATACGGTAGAGTTTGTGGATAACTACGACGGTTCCATGAAAGAACCCACATTACTTCCGACAACTTTCCCCAATATACTAGCCAACCCGAACAAGGGCATCGCGGTCGGCATGGCCAGCAACTTTCCAAGCTTCAATCTGAAGGAACTTTGCGAAGCCACAATTGCGTACACCCAGGATCCTGAAGTGGATCTCATCAAAATCATGCCTGCACCGGATTTCCCGACTGCTGGGGAATTGGTCTACAGCCAGAGCGAGATGCGCAAAATCTATGAAAATGGCGTGGGCTCATTCAAGATGCGAGGGAAGATCCAGTACCTCAAAAGTGAGAACATGCTTGAAATCACGGAAATTCCATATACCACCACCGTGGAACAGATTATCGATAAAATCATTGAGATGATCAAAGCGGGTAGAATCAAGGAAATCAACGACGTGCGTGACGAGACGGACCTCAAAGGTCTCAAAATCGCCATAGATTTGAAGCGTGGCACGGATCCGGACAAGTTGATCGCAAAGCTTTTCAAATTCACAACGCTTGAAGACAGTTTCCCGTGCAACATGAACCTGCTCATCAACGGCAGACCGAAAGTGCTGGGCGTCAAAGCCATCATCAACGAATGGCTCATCTTCAGGAGACTCTGCATCAAGCGTGGCGCAGAGTTCGACATTGAGCGTTTGAAAGAACGACTCCACTTGCTTTATGGACTTCGAAAAGTGTTGCTCGATATCGACCTTGCCATCAAGATCATCCGTGAAACCAAAACGGACAAGATGGTACTTCCAAACTTGATGGAAGCGTTTGAGATTGACGAGGATCAAGCCAATTTTGTAGCGGACATCAAACTGAGAAACCTGAACCAGGAATATATCCTTTCCCGCGTCGATGACATCGAATCGCTTGAAAAGGAACTGAAGAGACTTCAGGAACTGATTGCAAGTGACAAGAAAATCGACAAAGTCATCGTCAAGGATTTGAATCGGATCATCAAGCAATACGCCAAGCCGAGATTATCCACTCTGGTTTCACCTGAAGACATCATCACACATGATGCCGAGGAGCAAATCGAGGATTACAATCTCAAAATCTTCTTCACGGCGCACAATTACTTCAAAAAAGTATCCCTTGTCTCATGGCGCTCGAGTGGAGACCATAAGATCAAGGAAGAAGACGAGATCCTCCAGGAGCTGGATGGCTCGAACAAGGACGAGATCCTATTCTTCACCAATCAAAACAATGTGTATAAGATGAAGATGCATGAAATCGACGACCACAAAGTGAGCAGTCTTGGAGTCTACCTTCCGAACATATTGGGATTGGACGATAAGGAAGAGGTGCTTTATTGTGTGATCACAGGCGATTTCAAAGGCCATATGCTGTTCGGCTTTGAAAATGGCAAAGTGGCTCGTGTTCCCCTTGAATCCTATAAGACGAAAACGAACCGCAAAAAGCTCATCAAGGCATATTCGGACGAAGCGAAACTCATTCGAATGGAATTCTGCCTGGAAGATGAAGAGCTCACAATGATCCGCGAGGATGAAAAGGGCGAAGTCAGAGCCATCATCTTCAGTTCTGCTCTCGTGACTGAGAAAATCACCAAGAACACCAAAGGCATACAAGTCTTCAGGATGAAAAAGCGCAGCTTGATCTCCGGATTCTTTAAAACCGTGAAACATCCATTTGAAAATCTGGACAGATACAGGATCAGTGATGTTCCTAAATCCGGTGAGGCGCTCGACCCGTTTGAGAAGATGACTTTCAACAAATGGAACAAGTGATTATTCCGATTGCTGTTTAAGTTTCCTATAATTGGGCATATAAAAGAGGGACGAGGCATTTTAGAGGAGGTAGGCTTATGCAATTGAGAACTAAGAGGTGTTTAAAAGTATTGTCTGTTCTAGTTACTGTGGCAGTAATCGCCAAAGCGAGTTATGAACTCAAATGGTGTGATCTGGTGTGGGGAATTTTCAAACTGGAGACACAACCTGAGAAAGTTCAAAGTGTATCTTTGAAGTCCCTGGCGTTTATAACGCTCATACGTCATGAGATTGCATTCCTGCATGCCATGAGTGAACGTGGCTGGTTGTTTGTCAAGCATTATGGCAGAGGCATGATTTTTGAAAAAGAAGGTTATGAGATCTTGATCACCAGAAGAGACTTCTTCAATAGATATGCTTTCTATGAAGTGACAACCCGTGAGATCTTTGATGCCATATAATTGTATGGATGTCCCACATGACTTAGCATAAACTATCAAGTTTTAGGCCGAAGGTGGCTACACCTTCGGCTTTTCTGTTGAAATATCAACGAAAGGATGAAATCTGAATATTTAGAATAGATATTCTTTTGCCAACATAAAAAAAAACCTCGAAAACGTCTTGACACTAGTTTTCCGAGATGTTATTATTATCAAGTCGCTTCACGGCGGCAAACAAATTCATCAATAAAATAGCGAACCGATTTTGTTGGAAATGTATTGACAATGAATAAACGGTTTGATATAATGATGAAGCTGTCACCGTTGGTAACACTGCGGTATAGCGAATTATAGAACCTTGAAAATTGAACAGCTTAAATGATAATAACCAAACGCGATTCATTCGTTGAGCGATCAACGGATAGAAAAGTGATAACGGGTTTCGAAAGAGACCAAAGAAACAAGTTAGCAACATAATGAGTCAAA
>DHVT01000030.1 GCA_002412775.1 Firmicutes bacterium UBA5201
TGACATAGTCAAGAATTGTGTTGAATTCAAGGTATGCGATGTTAAGTTTCACGCCAAGGCCTTGACCCCAGTCTCTTTCCCACATAGGAATAAGAGTTGCAAGGATATCATGATCTGGCATAGCTGCGATGTTAAGTTCCATTACAACGCCATCTTTTTCTCTGAATCCTGATGCGCCAATTTTCCAGCCTGCTTCATCAAGCAATGCTTTAGCTTTTTCAAGGTCGAAATCGTACTCGATCAATTCAGCTTTGAGTTCATCTGTAATTGCCCAAGAGATTTGTGAGAATGGGTGGTATTGTGTTACTGCAAGAACTTGATCTGTATCTTTATCATAATAGTAGCTGTCTACGAATTCTTTTGTGTTGAATGAATAGTAAAGCGCTTGTCTTACAAGTTTGTCAGTTGTAGGACCGTATTCATTGTTTGTTTTGATATAACCGTAACCGCTTCTGTTATAGCTGTTGATTGAGAAACCGTTGTTTCTGGCTTCAGAAATCTTTGTAGGCTCGATTTGACCTGCTAAAAGGTCAACGTTTCCGCTTGTGAGTTCAACGATATCAGTTGTCTGATCAACGAACTTGAGGATGATATCTTGAATCAAGTAGCCTTCGCCTTTGTAAAGTGGATTTCTTTCAAGGTAAACAAGTTCTTTTTCCTTGAATTGTGAAATCACGTAAGGGCCAGAACCCATAGCTTCAGTTGAAAGAGCTTCTACGCCTGAAGTGTTGCCTTTTTCAAAGTCCGCACCATAGTAGTGTGCAGGCATGATCGCATAACCACAGTTTGCGAAGTTGACGCGAAGTGCTTCTTTGAAGTTGAATTGTACTGTGTAATCATCAAGAGCGACAACACCTGTAAACTCGTCAATTTCGCCTGCATAGTACTCATCATAGCTTACCATGTCTTTTACAGCTGAGCTGTAACGGCCTGTGTAAGATGGATCTGCGAGTACTGAGTAAGTGAATACTACGTCGTTTGCAGTAAGAGGTTGTCCATCAGAGAAAACCAAATCTTTCTTCATATTGAATGTGATTGATTTTCCATCTTCAGAATATTCCCAGCCTTCAGCTGCCAAGCCTTCATATTCGCCTTCGAAGTTTCTAACGATCAAACCTTCGAAAACCATATCAACCACGTATCCGTCATATGCTGATGAATAGTATAGAGGGTTGAAGTTACCTGATGCCTCAGTGATACCCACTACAAGAGTACCGCTTGGTTCTTCTGTTGCTGGTTCTTGCGTTGTTGGATCTTCGCTTGTTGGTGTTGTGTCTGCTACCGGAGTAGTGGTGTCAGCTTTTGGGCTGCAACCTGCTAAAAACGCGGTAGATACCATTACTAAGCAAAGAAACAAGATTAATGACTTTTTCATAAATAATCCTCCTTCTTTCAAATGGGTCGGTCAATCATTCTCGACCGAACTCTTTATATAAATCCGAAGATTCATATCACTTTATTGAATTGTTAAAATAATGTGACAATTCAAATCAAAAAACATTTGTATCATTTTTGAAAACAATGACACAACCGTTTCTTAAGATATTTCTCATTCTACTACATAATCCTACAAAATAAAACACTAAAAATGGGTATACAATTTTGTTACAAATCGGCAACAATTGCGATGTTATCAACGTATGGATTTTTTTTTGTAACATGAAGTTCACAACACGTTAACATTTTGTGCCCCGAAATAATAATGTTTTTAACCAACCCCTTGTTTGGTAAGGCATTAGAACTTATTTAACCATAAATGTTTTTTTGTACGGCTTAAAATTACGATTTTGACACATTAGTTTTACAACTTGATTACAGAAAATGATTTGTCTGAACATTTGAATTCTTGAACAAATCTTAACATTTAAAAAAGCAGTCCCCCATGTCACAATACATGGAAAACTGCTTAATCAATTTTTAATCACAATTCTAATTCTTACTTTGAATCACCATATGAGGGTATGGAATCTCAATACCATTAGCGTCGAATGCCTCTTTGACTTGCTCCTGAAGATCAAAATTCAGACTCCAATAATCGGAAGTATTGACCCATACTCTCGTTTTGAAAAGAAGCGCACTGTCAGCGTGTTTTCCAAGTCGGACAAATGGCTCAGGATCCTTAAGAACAAGCGGATGCTTCATTATAGTCTCCATGAGTATCCCCTTGACTTTGCTTATGTCACTGTTGTAATCCACACCAAAGTCCAGATCCAGTCTTCTGGTCGGATAAAACACATAATTTATGATGGAACTATTGGCGATAGTCGCGTTTGGAATGATGATCACCCGATTGTCCACTGTGGTCATATGGGTATAAAAAAGACCGATTTCGGTTATTGTTCCAGAATGACCGGCACCATCGATATAGTCACCAACTTTGAAAGGTCTCAGACCAATAATCAAAACGCCACCGGCGAGATTCGACAAGCTGCCTTGAAGTGCGAGACCAATCGCGAGTCCCGCGGCACCCAACAAGGCCACAAACGTAGTCATGGGGACTCCTGCAACCATTATCGCAGTTATAATAACCATCAATTTCAGTCCCATTCTGGTCGCTGAGCGAACAAACAATTGAAGTGTCGAATCGATTTTGATCCAGGATTTTGCCTTCAGCATACGCTTTTCAATAAAACTGACAATCCTGAATCCAATAATCATCACTAAAAGTGCCATCAAAAATTTCAGGCCGATTTCCAATGCCATTGTTTTAAAAGTCTCTAACATGAATTCCTCCAAATTATAATTTATGAAATGTTGGTTTGCGGTCTTTAAAGGTACAAATGTACTTAAATCCCAGAGATTTCATCCGTTCGATGTTGCGATTGTATTCCACCCCCAGCTGATCCGGTGTATGGGCATCGCTTCCAAGTGTCAAAACCTCACCACCGAGCGTTTTATAAAGCTTCATGATGTCCATTCCCGGATTGTTTTGCCCCAGACCATAACGAAAGCCACCGGCATTGAGTTCAATGCCTTTACCGTTCTCAATCACTTTTCTCAGTAACGCTTCCAGCACATCAAAATAGGATTTCATCGCTACCGTTTTGGTTTTCGCTTCATATCTAATATACAAATCCAGATGCCCAAGGACATCATAGCCTTCAAAATCACTTATACACTCCAAGTACTGTTCGTAATAATGCTCGACCGCCCTATCGGAAGGGTGTCTGTCAAAATAAACCCTTTTGTATAAATCGCTTCCATCCACACTGTGCAGTGAACCGATTACAAAATCAAATGGTCTGGCATCCACTATGCTCTGGTTTTTGATTCCCAAATGTGGCTGCATTCCGATTTCAACGCCCGCATAAAGACGTATCTTTTCATGATAATCATTCTGATATTGCCTTATGGCATCAAAATACGTATCCTGATCGAAATTCCAATCATGACCGGGATCTGTAACATCATAATCCAAATCGACATGTTCTGTAAAAGCCAAATCCGTAATGCCGACTTCCATAGCTCTTTTGATCATGTCGATCATGGGCGATGGCGAATCCGGCGAAAAATCACTATGTACATGAAAATCCATTTTTATTTTCTGCATATTTGCTCCCTATCCCTTAACTTATAATAAAAATAGGTTACCACAAATGTCTGGAATTGACAAATGCAATAACCTACCTGTATTTAGATTTCTCCTGCAAAGTGGCAGGCCGCAAAATGTCTTGGACCCACTTCCTTGTTCGGTGGTATGAGCTCTCTACAGATGTCTTTCGCATATGGACATCTCGTATGGAACTTACATCCCTCAGGCAAATTCACGTTGCTCGGGATCTCTCCTATGATTGGTTCCATCTTCTTGATCT
>DHVT01000024.1 GCA_002412775.1 Firmicutes bacterium UBA5201
GACTTGGATAATGATACTATTGCATTGTATTTGACTCTTTTTGAAAGAATGTTTTTAATTGAAAACCAGAAAGCCTTTTCTTCAAACATCAGATCATCAACGAGGATAAAGCAATTAGACAAAAGACATTTTGTTGATCCATCGTTGGCCGGTGCTTTGCTTAATGTATCAAAGGATATGTTAATTAATGATTTGAATACACTTGGTTTTCTATTTGAAGCTTTATGTGAGAGAGATTTACGAATATATGCGGAGTCATTTAATGCAAAATTATATCACTATCAAGATTATGATGGAAATGAAATTGATTCCGTTATTGAGTTGGTTAATGGAGATTGGGTTGCCATAGAAATAAAACTTGGAAATAATCAAATTGATGAAGCGGCAAGCGTATTGATAAAAATAAGAAATAAAATTATTAATGATGGCGGAAAACAACCAAAGGTTCTTTGCATAGTTTGCGGTATTTGTAAGGCAGCCTATTTAAGGGACGATGGGGTTTATGTAGTGCCGATTACCGCACTAAAAAATTAGGACCGTTTGCGAACCGCCATTTGCGTACCTGGTTCCCAAATGGCGGTAACATAAAGCCAACAAGATTACGCGGAGGCGAGAGATGAAGATACTAAAACTCAAGATATCACTTATCCGTACAAGAGTTAACAGAGAAGTGCTGGTGAAAAAGGATATCACATACCATGAACTGCATAAGGTGATCCAGAATGTATTCGGCTGGGAAGATGAACATTTGTACGAGTTTGTTGTTGGGGAGGGTCGAATAGGGGATCTTGATCATGATCTGTGTGATAATTTGGCTTATGATTCAATGACAACTCCAATTTTTGCTGATCAGAAAGAGTTCTTTTATCAGTATGATTTTGGGGACACGTGGATGCACTCGGTCAGAATCGAGAAGGAGCTTGAAGCCGATCCTGAGGTGGACTATCCTGTATGCGTGGGTGGGAAAAGAGCATGCCCACCGGAGGACTGCGGTGGGTTATATGGATATAGGGAAATTCTCAGAAAACGGAATGGGTTTGATCCCGATGATTTTACGGTGGATTGGGCCAATGAAAGACTTAGAGCGTCAGGTCAAGTGCGCGGGCTGAGTGTTAAGAAAAAGTCGGCTAGATTTACTCTATTGGCTCGGTACATTGTAGCTTTGACTTATCTGTATGGCATCTTGCCAAAAGAAGAACTGGTTAAGACTTTCAACTCCCAAAATCAAGATCAGATTACTCTCGATGAAGTGGATGATCTTCTCAACAACTTCCCAGAAGAACTTGAGAGGACATTCGTTTATTCTCATAGGGGACATTTTGTTCATGAGACTGTGCTGGCGTTTGATGACTTCGATATGCTGATGGAGAAGAAAGCGAAAAAGCCGTACTATGTTCCTAATAAGGAAGAGCTTCTCAAATATGTTGATGATTGGTATATTGAGGTCACTAAGGAGTACACCGCTCTACTGAACTACGTCAAGAAACATCTTATAAAAGACGAGGATAAAGCTCTGGAACTCGTTGAAGATCTTTGTGGAAGTTGTCAAGTTGGTTCGGATGTGAAGAGTTTGGTAAACAACTTTTACAACTTCGGTGTCAGTTTCAAGAGTGTGGAACAGATCAATGAAGTGATGCAGCTGGTTATGGGTATGGCAAACAACATCAGATTATGGGAAAACAATGGGCACACGCCTCAGGAGATCTTCGAAGCATTTGAAAGGCCCAATATGAGGCCGCTTCCAGGTAAGCCATTTATGTATAAGGGTGGTGTGCAGACCGTGGTGAATGAAGAGAAGGTTGGCAGGAACGATCCATGTCCATGTGGTTCGGGAAAGAAGAACAAGAAGTGCTGTCTTGGGAAAGAAGTGTTTCATTAGGGGTGTGAGATAGCGTTGAAAACCGTTGATTGTGTACCGCCGTTTGCGTACCAGGTTCGCAAATGGCGGTTTTTTTGATTTTAAGCAAATGTATTTTTATAAAAAACACAATATTTGCTTAAAATAATTTTAATTTCACTAAAACTTAAAATAAATTGCATAAAATATTGAAAATTGATTAAAAACAGAGTATGATTAAGTTGTGTTAAGGAGGTTTCATATGTTGGAAGAAGAATTAGTTCAATTAGTCAAAAAAATCACTTCTGAGAAATGTGAAAAACCAAATATTGAACTGAAAAAGGCATTAGGAGGGACACCATCAAAACTTTATGATACTCTATCAAGTTTTTCAAATCAAATCGGCGGTGGAATTATTGTGTTTGGAATTGATGAAGAAGCTGGATATGAGGTAGTAGGCGTTTATGATGCTCAGGACCTTCAAAGAAAAGTTATGGAACAATCCCTCCAAATGGAACCCGCTGTAAGACCGCTATTTACGATAGCACAATTAGAAGGAAAGGTAGTGGTCAGCGCAGAAATATCAGAATGTGATATCTACGATAAACCATGCTTTTATAAGGGAGCTGGTAGGATGAGAGGTTCTTTCATTCGTGTCGGCGACTCTGATCAGCCTATGACAGAATATGAAATATATAGCTATGAAGCATTCAAAAGAAGATTACATGACGAGCTTCGGACAGTTGATAGAGCGACAATGGAGCATCTGAAAAAAGACAATATCATTGAATATTTAATCAAGCTCCGTAGACAGAAAATGAATCTAGTGAATCTTGAAAATAATCGAATATTGGAAACTCAAGGCATAAGTCAAGATGGTCTTCCAACTTTGGCAGGGTTAATGTTGCTTGGTGAATATCCACAAGAGTTTTTTCCGCAATTGAGTGTGACTGCGATGGTAGTTCAGGGCAAAGCGATAGGTGATCTTGGTGAAGATGGAGAACGATTTGTCGATAACAAACGATTCGAAGGAACAATATCCCAAATGCTTGATGACACAATAGCTTTTGTGCGTAGAAACATGAAAATCAAAACTATTGTCACCGAAGAAGGTGTCCGTGCAGATAAACCGGAATACCCATTAAAGGCAATCAGAGAGATCATACTAAATGCACTTATTCACAGAGATTATAGTGTGCATACGGAAAACTCTCCTATAAGATTGGTTATGTATGAAGACAGATTGGAGCTTGAGAATCCAGGAGGTCTATACGGAAGAATTACAATTGATGATTTGGGAAAGGCAGCTGCAGATACCAGAAATCCATATTTAGCTGGAGCACTAGAAATTATGATTGATACAGAAAATCGATTTTCTGGAATCCCAACTGTAATGGCTGAACTCAAAAAAGCTGGGATGCCATCACCTGTTTTTATGGATAGGCGGGGAAATTTCAAAGTGATATTTTTCAAAAAGAAAATCGTTCAAGATAAGGATACTGATCTTGACGATGAGATTATAAACTTTTGCAAAACACCGCGATCCAGGGAGGAACTGGCAGAAAAATTTGGATTTGAAGCACCGAGTTATTTTATAAGAACAAAAATTGTTCCGTTAATTGATGCTGGGAAAATTAAGATGACTGTGCCAGACAAACCAAAGAGTAAATTCCAGAAGTATTATTCTTGAGACCCTTCGAAATAGGTCGTTACCGCCGTTTGCGTACCTGGTACGTAAACGGCGGTTGAAAGTGGAGTGGGAACATTAAGCAGCGTTAGAGGTGAATGATATGGTGCTGAAGGAAGCATATGAAGTGTTGAATGAAATGATGAAAACATTTGAAACATGGTTTCCGATAGATGATTCGGATACAAAAGAAGAAATTGAGATGTATAAGAATGGTTTCGCCAGGACGAAGTTGTGTCTGGAATTAGGTGAATATTCTAGAGATGATTATGAGTATCTATTTTATATACAGAATACTGTAATCGAGAATTCATATTATTACAAGGCGATTCAGACTTTTATCTTTGCACTGTCAGAGGAATATGGTTGGATATAAAATCATAAAAGGTTTGGTGGAGAAAAATGACTATACTACTATTTGGTGTATCAAATGTCGGAAAGACAGTAATTGGTGAGAAATTGGCCCAAAGTTTGGGATATGTGTTTTACGATCTCGATGAGGAAGTAAAAAAATATTATGACACTACTCTAGAGGAATTCGTTAAAACGGGATCGCTAAATGAACGAGACAAAAAAAGAGGGCTAGTAATCAGTAAAATTATGGAAAGCACAGTGGACAAAATCATTGCAATTACTCCAATTTATTATTCATCGAACTTTAAGCAAATGAATTCCATGTTAAAAGTTGTTCTTAAGTTGTTCTTATTACTGGTCATGCGATTGTAAAGTCGTATTTAGTCTAATTATGACTCGACAATGGATGAAATGAGACCTTGAGTATGGACTGTGTGGGAAAGGATCAGCTATGTACGTGTGAGTTCACTTAAGATGAATGCAGAAAATATAAGCGGCGCTTAGAACATTAGGTGTACCTGGTAACATCGCGGCGGAAACGGCGGTAACTTTTGAAAGAGTTTAGTGTTTTCAACGGTTTTGGGTTATGAAGATTGTGTTGTGATGAAAAGTGAACCCGGTACCATGATGGCGGTTACGGCGGTAACCATTTTCTTGTGGAGGTGATGTGAATGAAGTCTTATATAATCAGGATTGAATTGGAAGAATCGGATCCATTGATATGGAGAAAAGTGATCATGCCAGCCGGTGATATTTATAATAGACTTCATGATGTCATCCAGAATGTGAAGAATTTCAAGAGTGGTTATCCTCACACTGCGATCCATTTGTTTGAATTCGATCTAGTGAAAGAGAATAGGATTGTCACCAATGATGAAGAAGCTTTCTTGGCACATCAGTTTTATAAGCAAAACAAGAAGATGTTTGAAGAAAAGCTCCGGACCATGGAGCCAGAACTTCAAAAGTTTGAGGAACCGTATCAGGAAAGATTGAAAAGGGAAGTGCGTAAACCCACTGGACTTAAGATAGATGATTATCTGGAGAAGTACAAGGAAATCAGATACAACTATGACTTTGGAGACGATTGGTGGTTCACTATTAAGCTTGAGGAAATCGCCTATGATTATTACTTTGGCTATCCAACACTCCTTGATGGGGCAGAGACTGCACCTCCTGAAGATGTTGGAGGGATGTGCGGGTTTTATGAGTTCATGGAAGTTTATAGAGATGAGAAGCATCCAGAACATGATGAGATGAAAGCTTGGGCGGAGGCTCAGCACTACAGAGAGTATGACCCTATTAGGCTCAATGAGTGGATTAAGTGTCTCAACTATAAGAAGACTGAGTGGGACAAGATCACCCTATGTGTTAAGGTAGTTGTCA
>DHVT01000003.1:0-14131 GCA_002412775.1 Firmicutes bacterium UBA5201
AGTAGCGGACTTCGAATCCGTTGGTTGTGAGTTCGAATCTCGTCGGGTGCACCAAAAAAAGACTGAACTGTTATTGGCCACCGCCAAAAGGTTCGGTCTTTCTTCAGTTATTACATATAATGAAAAGAGGAATTACCGTGATGGACTATTTGAATCAAAAGCGCTCATACTTTGTTCTGATCGCAATAACTTTAAAAGTATTATTGTATTATAGTTTGATGGATGTCACTGGAAATCCTTTTGTATTGGTCGCGCTCAGCGTGGTGATCATAGCTTGGGGGTACCGGGCTTTCAAGGGGAGTGTTCCCGTTTTCACAGGTGCTTATATTCTCATTTCCACCTTGATGTTTGTCGATGTCCTATATTTCAAATATTTCAACAGAAGTCTGAGTTTGCATATGTTGGGAGAGGCTCATCTTCTTGGTGATGTCAAAGATTCCATCATATTTCTGATTGGATTGAAAGAACTGTTATTGTTCGTGGATTTGGTGGTTGTCGTCCCTTTTTTGATCGCTGACAATGGTGTGAAGAAGCGGGTGGGTTTGCTTTCAGGTATAATGGTGGCATTCATCGTGGGCATGTTGATCGTCAACCCCGCGGGCAGTGATGCGGCCTCAAGCATCAATCATCAGGAGTTTTTCACTTATCATATCAAAGACGTGGTTTCGGTGGTATTTGGAGCAACCGAGGCAAATACAGAACTCGAAATGGATTTCGAACAGAAAATCAGCACGGATGGTGAGCATTTTGGCATCGCAAGAGGCAGAAATCTGATTGTCATTCAGGTGGAATCGCTTCAAAGCATGGTGATCGGGAAGTCGTATGAGGCTCAGGAACTGACTCCCGTGCTCAACGGTCTGATTGGAAATGACACGTTTTATTTTGATGCTTATTTCCAGCAACTGGGCAAAGGAAACACTTCGGATGCTGAATTTGTAAGCCACAACTCGATTCATGCACCGCTTTTCACACAGGTTTACAGTGCCTATTCCGACAATGAGTTCCACGGATTGCCGTGGCTTTTGAAAGATCGAGGTTATGAGACATTGGTGCTCCACGGTTACAAAAAGGACTTTTGGAATCGCGAAATCGCTTATCCCGGTCAGGGCTTTGACACGTTTTATCATCAGGACCACTATGATACTGAAAGGCCCATAGGACTAGGGGTAAATGATGTGGAATTCTTCACACAGTCCATAGATTACCTCAATAAAGCAAAGAGTCCTTTTTACAGTTTTCTCATCACACTGACCAATCACAATCCTTACGACATGCCAGAAGATCTGAAAGCGATCGCACTCAAGAAATCTGATGAGGGCACGTTGTTCGGCAATTATCTGAACACTGTGAAATACTCTGATTTGGCAATAGGTGTTTTCATTGAAGAATTGAAGCAATCAGGGCTTTATGAGAATTCGATCATAGTCATTTATGGAGATCATTTCGGACTCAATAGCAAAGATCAATCGATCCATAAAAATGTCTCTGATTTCCTGGGTTACCCCTATGATTATGATGAGATGCTCAGGATTCCACTTTTCATCCATATGCCGGGTTCAGGGGTTGATGGAACAATAGAGACTGTCGGTGGTCAAATTGACTTCATGCCGACGATTCTGAACTTGATGGGCATCACAAATGAGAATCCATTTGTCATTGGTCGTGACCTCATGAGTTCAGATTCCGGGTTCGTCGCATCCCAGACTTATATGCTGAAAGGGTCTTTCATTCAAGATGATGTCGTATTTGAGATGTCAAGGGACGGCGTCTTTAAGAATAGCCGAGCATGGAACCGGTTCACCAGAGAACCTGTGGATATCGAGCTGTGTCGTGCAGGTTATGAACAGGCTTTGAAAGAAATCAACAGTTCTGCGGTGATTCTGGAGCAAAATCTGATTGCGGGCTTCATGGATAGGCAACTGGATATGATGAGTTTGGAGTCTGATGCAAGTGAATGGTCCATTGAGGATATCGAATGGATGGATTCTGCAGATTCCAGTATTTTGGAGAACTCATATGAAGAGGGTGTCAGAGGCTTTGGAATTGGTGCGTTCGGAGATGAAATGGATTTTGATGAAATGACGGTGTGGCTCCTCGGCCATGCGGATGCATTTGTTGCTGCCGACGTGGATTTTGATTTGCTTGCAAGGGTAGATAACGGGTTAAAACGTCAAGTTGTACCGATAATGACAAGAATGGAAGATTACATCAGACTGGAATATATGGGGTTCAGAAATATCATATACACTCCTGATCCAGAGTTGAACACAGAGGACGAGATTGATGATTTTATAAAGAACAATAGGTTGTTGGGTGTCATATGGAAAAAATGAGAAGCCAAGAGTGCGAGCACTCTTGGCTTTTATTTAAGCTAAATGAATCTTGATCAGTTCCATCACCAATCTTGAGGAATCCACCAAATCTTTGATATGAAGATGTTCTTCAAGAGTATGCGGTTTCTTCTCACCTATGCCGAGATTGATGGCAGTGATGCCATTCGCATTATAGACATTGGTGTCACTTCCACCGCCTGAAGAAGCTGTAAAGGGCTTTAGACCGATGTTCTCGCATGCTTTCATGGTAGTTGTGACGATTGGATCATTGACATCGACAGAAAATGCCGAATACATACGGACGACTTCACATTCCACTTTCGCTCCAAACTCGGATGCGGCTGCCTCAAAACATTCCACCATATGGTCGGATTGTGCTTTGAGTTTGTCATTGTCGAGGCTTCTTGCCTCAGCTTTGATGATGACTTCTGGTGTGACGATGTTTGTCACACTGCCGCCTTCTATTGTTCCGATGTTGGCAGTGGTCTCCTCATCGATTCTAAGCAATTTCATGCGGTTGATTGCAGAACTTGCCACCATGATGGCGCTGATGCCTTCTTCAGGTGCGACGCCAGCATGTGCGGATTTTCCAATCACTTTGACATCGATTTTGTCTTGTGCAGGACCTTTGACGATGATTTGTCCAGGTTCTCCACCACTGTCGAGGATAAAAGCTCTTTTAGACTGAAGATTCGAGTAGTCGAGATTTTTAGCGCCGTGCAGTCCGCCTTCCTCAAAAATGCTGAAAGCGATTTCGATGTCCGCATGTGGGAGATTGTTCTCTTTTATAGCTCTGATGGCTTCAACAACCGCCGCTATGCCCGCTTTGTCGTCACCACCGAGTACTGTGGTACCGTCGCTGTAAATCACACCATCGCGGATTTCAGGCTTGATGTCGATGCCTGGTGAAACTGTGTCCATATGGCAACTGAACAATATGGTCTCACCTTTAGCGGTACCCTTCAGTTTGGCGATCACATTTCCCGTGTCACTGCCCACCTTTGGACCGGCATCATCTATTGTGACTTCCATACCCAGACTTTTCAATTCTTCTGAAATGAACTCCGCAAATTTTCCTTCTTGTTTCGTAGGGCTTGATATTCTTACATAGTCCATAAACGAGTTGACGATTCTTTCTTGGTTGATCATATTCATTACCTCCAAAAAAAATAGTAAAAAGTAAGAGACATCTATAGTATATCAGATGTCTCTTAGTGTTTTAAAGATTATCTCATGAATGCGTCAGGACCAATTGGGAATCCAGTGAAATACCAGAGGGTCATCAAGATCGTCCAACCAATCAAGAAGATGATGGTGTACGGAAGCATCATGGCGATCAGAGTACCAATACCAGTGTCTTCATCATATTTTTCTGCAAATGTGATGATTACAGCAAAGTAAGACATAAGTGGTGAAATGATGTTTGTTGTGGAGTCACCGATTCTATAGGCAAGTTGTGTAAACTCTGGTGTGATGCCAAGGCGGATCAACATTGGAACGAAGATCGGAGCCATGATCGCCCACTTAGCAGAGGCGGAACCTATGAACAAGTTGATGAATGCTGCAACAATGATGAATCCAAGTACAAGTGGCAAGCCTGTGAATCCGATTGCCTGAAGGAAGTTTGCACCACTTACGGCAAGAATGATTCCGAGGTTTGTGTAACCGAAGTATGCAACAAATTGTGATGCTACGAATGCAAGAACGAGGTATCCGCCCATGGAAGCCATAGCTTTACCCATTGAGTGAACAATATCCTTATCGCTCTTGATTGTTCCTGAAGCCATACCGAATGCGATACCAGGAATCAAGAAGAACAACATGATCGTCGGAACAAGACCGCTACTGATGAACGGGTTGAGGTTGCCTTCAACTCTAAGAATACCATTTGCTGGAACTGTGAGAACCAACATCAGCGCAGCAAATACTATGATAGAAAGTCCAGCCATTTTCAGACCTTTTTTCTCAGCAGGTGTAACTTCCATAGTTTCAATGAGTTTCTCACCTTTATATTCTCCAAGTCTTGGCTCTACGATTCTTTCAGTTACCCAAGTACCAAGGATGGTCAAAAGGAATGTGGATACAAACATGAAGTAGTAGTTTGCTGTAGGAAGGATTTCGAAATTGTAACCACCGACTTTGATGGCTTCATTTGTGATTCCCTGGAGCAATGGATCAAGCGTACCAAGCAAAAGGTTTGCGGAGAAACCTGCCGATACACCGGCAAATGCAGCTGCAAGACCTGCGAGTGGGTGTCTACCAAAGCTTAGGAACACGATGGCGCCGAGTGGAACAAGAACAACGTAACCTGCGTCTGAAGCAACGTTTGACATGATACCCATCAATACAACAACAGCTGTGATGAGTTTCTTTGGAGTACCAAGTACAATTTTCTTAAGTGTTGCACCGATCAGGCCAGTGCCTTCCGCTACACCAACACCAAGCATTGCGACTAGTACAGTTCCGAGAGGCGCAAAGCTTGTGAAGTTTCTGGTTGCAGATGTGAACATGTAACGGATACCTTCAGCGTTGAGCAGTGATACCGCTGCTACTGTCGCGTCAGCTTTTGTGCTTGCATTGTAGTAAGTCACCGTTAAGTTGGTACGACCTGCAATTTCTGAAATAAGAATTACAATAAGTGATAAAATGACGAAAATAGTTACAGGATGAGGCAACTTGTTTCCGCCTCTTTCCACGAGGTCAAGAAAGCGGGTAAAAAGACCTTTTTTCTTGACAGCAGTGTCTTTTGATTTCATGGTATTCCTCCTATAGATTATTTTTAACTTAAAACCATTATATAGGGAGGAAAAACAAAAGAAAATTTTTCTAACATATTTCTCTGAAAGATTATTCAGATTTCTTTTACAAATCATTTACATGTTGAAATGATAATTTAACATAACTTGTAGATGTTTTTGGGTCTGCCGACCTGACCATACACTGGAATCACTTCAATGACACCGGTATCGAGAAGATGGTGGATGTAACGGTGAACAGTTTGATAAGCTAGGCTTACTCCCAATGCGACGTCATCTATCGTGACCCCTTCACTTTGTGCCTTCAGATATTCGAGGATCAATGAAAGAGTGGCTGCGCTTATGCCTTTCTCCACATAGATTTTTTCTCTCGAACGCATGGATTGGAGTTGAATGGCATTTATTCTCAGATTGACATTGATCCGCGCGATCAAATCGGGTGCCTTGATCGGTTTGATGGCGAAGTCGGTCGCTCCGACTTCAATGAATTTGTCTGAAATTTCCTGTCGCTCGTCGACTGTAAGGACAAGGATCGCCACAGCTTCATCCAGTTCCTTGATTTTTTTAACTGTGGTGAGTCCATCCCACCCGGGCATATGATAATCCACAATCACGAGATTGGGGTTCTCAGCGATGCATTTTTTCACACCTTCGATTCCCGTACTTGCGGTGATGACGTCATAACCTGAATAGAGACAAATTTCCTTGATGGTGTAAATGATGTCCGCTTCATCGTCTATGATGAGGATTTTTTTCTTTCGCTCTGATTGCATGGTTGACCACCTTTCTTAGGATGCGTGTCCGGGAAATGAAACAGTCACGACAGTGCCAATGCCTGATTCGCTTTCAAGTTTTATGGTGCCTTCATTGTCTTCGATGACTTTCTTTGCAAAAGACAGACCTAAACCTGAAGTTTGGTTCATGGAATATCCTGTGATCCAAATCTTGTCCAATTTTTCTTTTGAGATGCCTATCCCGTTGTCTGTGATGATGATTTGCACATCATTGTCTTTTTTCATGACTTCAATTTTGATTTCTTTGAAATCGTGTGTATGGGGGACGACTATTGCATTTTCTATCAAATTGATCAAAGCTCGGACGACTCGGATTTTGTTGACATAGATTTTTGGCAAGTCGTTATCGGCGAGTATTTCAATGTTCAGCCTCTCATCTTCGATTGGAATTTGAGCCCGCACATACTGAACGACTTCGTCCACCTTCAGAAGCTGCCTGGAGGAGTCATAAAGAAAACTTGAAATCATTTCCGACATTTTACCGACAGCGCTTTCGATCCGCTCTGTATATTCACCGATTTTTCCGATGTCCTTGGATATGGAAAGCAGTGAATTCAGACCTCGAATGGTTACCAAGGGGGTCTTGAGGTCGTGGGTCAGAGAATTGATTTCTTCGTATATTCTATTTTCCATTGCCTGTGAGCGAATGGCATCCAATGTTTTTTCCTTTTGAAAGTTTTCTTCCGCAATGTTGATATTTCGGTCATGAGACATAAAAAGGATTGAAGTGATGATGGCTGACAGGAACATTGGAAGAAAGAATGCGAGTCCCATAAAGTTCATGACGGAAGTGCTGTGAAGATAAACCGATGTGATTTTGATGCTTGTGGCCACATCGCTGACTCCAAATTGATAATATGTCAATGCCGGCATGATGTTGAGCCAGGAAAACGAGAAAAAAATCTGGATGGACAACACGGATGATCGAAAAAGCGGATAGTTGTCGCTGGTCGATGGTTTGATCAGCAAGAGCGCAACCAATGCGGAAAGCATGCCATTCAGTGGTTCCCATGGCAAATTCATCCAATAGCCGACCAGGAGGTTCATGCCTATGAATGCCGCAAAGTGTATGGAATATCTTATACTCTGGTTGATTCTCAACTGGCTGTTCGCAAGCATAAGGACACATGAGATGCTGAGAAAGATCAGAGTGCTTTGAACGGCATGCAGAAAATTGTTTGATGCGGCGGACAGTATAAGGTGACCGCTGTCTCCGGTTGTGATCGCCTCTCTAATTTTGACGATCATGTTGAACCAGGACTCTTCTGTCACAGCTGGAAAAAAAACGGCCATCATTACCAGAAAAATTGTAGCCAGACCGTATTTGATCTCTTCTTTGTTTTGAGTTTCAATCATATTGACCTCTTATCTGAATGCCGATGCAAAGGGTTCTGAAACGTCTGTGATATTCTCCACCAAAGTCAAGGGAATATCATTTTGTCTAGCCAGTTCGGAAATGAAATGGTCAAAATCCCCTTCAAAAGTTGAGATGACATAATGGGACTTAGGAATTATGTTCCCTAACATTTCATCCGTTTCCGAAGCACGGCGCTGTTTGCCACCAATAAAAACTGAGATCACTGTGACGTCATTCATAGAGGCATAGTTCAGCAGACTTTCGATTCGGATCAATTCAGTCTCAAGGGAGAGTTGGTTGACCTTCTCGCTTAGCGGACTGTATCCGATGACGAAGACAATCGTGTTGATGTTTTCAAGATCTTCGTTTTCAGCTTGTGGCATAAAAAAATTATGAATCATCAACTTGTTGGAAATGTCTTTGATGATATAGGTATCTGTGCTTTGACCCGCGGATGTGACAAGTATGGTCTCCTTCGCGATGGGCCTGGGCAATGTAGGGATCACGTGGGCGTTCACATTTCGAATCAAAGGGCTGTTGGTTGATACAAGGTAGAGCAGGATGGCCAAAACTGGCAGAATCAATAAATTTCTTATTCGAAAGATCATTTTCAGTCCTTGTCCGATTCATCAATCAATTCGATTTGATTCAGGACTTCCTTTCCTGTAATATGCGGTTCGAATCCCTTGACGAGATCGGATGATCCGATGGCGGTCATCGTATGGGTCAAGGGAATGGATACGACTTCGGAGGCTATGATTTCCTGTATTTCCCTGTAGAGACTTTTCCTGAACTCCACATCTGTCACGTTGCGCGCCTGTACCAGGAGCCGGTCGACAGTCTGGTTTTCATAAAATGAATAGTTGAGAGCAAGTCCGGGTTTTGTGTTCTCTGATGAGAAAAAAGTGTAAAGAAAATTGTCCGGATCTACGATGTCGCCGTTCCATCCGACAATCGCCATTGGATGGTTGCCTTCTTTTATGACTTCAATAAATGTATCCCATTTAATGATGTGAAGATCGACAGTGATATCGGCTTTTGCAAGTTCAGACTGTAAAAATTTGGCGACCTGTACAGGGTTTGAGATGTATCCCCTGGGTTGGTCCATCACCCATAGTGCTGTAGTGAATCCATTTGGATAACCGGCTTCTGTCAGTAGACGTTTGGCTGCTTGGACATCCGGTTCAGGAGATTTGATGGACTCATGATAGCCGAGCAAAACAGGTGGTAAAAATGTGTTTGCCGGTCGGGTCAGAGGATTGGGGTTGTTATTGATCAAGGCATTTTTGTCGATCAGGAGACTTATGGCTTGTCTTACTTTCAGATTGTCGAAGGGCTCGATGGTGTGGTTGAGTGCCATATAGCTGATGTTGAAATACGGTCTATAATAAAGTTTCAATCGATTGTTCAATCTGGATTGCTCGACTTCCGATGGATTGAGGCCGTCTACGATATGGACCTCTCCATTCAAAAGCAAGTCGACTTTACTGATCTGAGGATTGATTTTCTTAAAAACGACCTGATCGACTTTGGCTTTAGCGCCCCAATAATTCTTGTTTTTTTCAAGTGTGATTTGAATGTTTTTTTCCCAGGAGTCAAATTTGAAAGGACCGGTGCCGACAGGGTTTGATTTCAAATTCTCGTTGTATTTCATTATGGCCTCGGGGCTCGCTATTCCGAAGGACGGCATGGCCAGAACGCTCAAAAAGGGAGAATACGGTTCATTCAAAACAATCTCCAACGAATAATCCGAAAGTGCTGTGACGCTTTTCACCATTCCGGGGAAACCACCGAAACTGTAACTCCAATAACTGAAATGTCCTGCGTGGTATGGGCTATCCAAATCCATCCAACGGTGAAAGTTGAAGGATACGGCAGAAGCGTTCAACTTGGTGCCATCGTGAAATTCGATGTTGTCACGGATCTTAAAAACCCATGTCTTACCGTCTTCGCTCATCTTCCAACTCTCTGCCAGACCGGGTAAAACTTCGGATCCGGTAGTGTCGAACTTGACGAGGCTCTCATAGATGTTGACAGTGACCTGAAAGGATTCAGAATCGGTGACGACAGCGGGATCAAGACCTATTGAATCAAGAGTCCTTCCGACGACCAGTGTTTTTGGCGCTTTTTCTCCGAGAAGGCTCGCAAATGTCTCATTGTACCAATTGGATGCCGATTTGTTGTATTTTATGAGTAGAAATCCCATGGTTGCCAGTAATAGAACGGATCCCAGAATCAGTCCTTGAAGTTTAATTTTATTTCTCAATTGTTTATCCCCTTTGTCAATAATTTCTCGATATATTATATCATATTTGTCAAGAAACTTTTCCCCAGTATGTGCTATAATGTAAAAATACAACTATTTTAAACGAGGTTACAGTACATGATCAGTATAAAAAAAATAACAAAAATAAGCCTGATTGCAATTGTCGTTTTTTCGTTATTTGTGATTTGGCTCAATTTTTATTTTGTGCCTGAAGTCAGGACATACACTTCAATGAACCAATCCTATGAGGAGTCTATTTTCGAGAAACGTTCGGAAATGGAACTGTCCATACGAGTAATGGGCAATATCCACCAACAATTGCAGAACTCGGAAAGTCCTGTGATCAGTGAAGCACTGCAGGATGCTTTTTTTAGAAATAAGAATATTATCGAGTCCGAATCAAAAGAAATCATGATTGAGATAGAGGGACTTAAAAACAATTGGAACAAATTGAATGCGATGAGTCTCTCCAGGCATGGTGATTCCATATCGGAACTTTCGGAATTGCTTGATGGTTTGAATTGGAACGCACAAGAATTGAATGGTATTGTTTCAGAGGTTTCAATTGAAAACATTCCGTATGAATCGATTGTCGAGATCAGGGATGCGACGTCGGAGCTCAGCACCAGACTTAAAAATGAGCATCGTGTCGTCAATGACGCCATAATAGGGGATTTGAACGCAATCATCAACATCATGATGATCTTGTTGTTGGCAATCCTTCTCGGATATAACATCGGAGTAATCCGATTCATTTCGAAAGAGTACAATTTCATATTTCAAAGTTTCAAATCACTTGGCAGCAATCGTTTTGACTTTGAAAGCCTTCCACCTGTAAAATCCATTTTCAAGGAAGAAAATGAGATGAGAACCAACATCAGGCACTTGTTTGATGAAAGAAAATTCATTACCGAAATAAGAGAGATTTTGTTGGAACACTACATTGTGGATGATGTCATAGAATCGCTTTTCGAGAGCCTTGAAAAAGTTATGGGCATCGATCGGATCGGGATTGCATTTGTGGATTACAATAGAAATCTTTTGATAGCTGAATATGGTGTCTCGAATTATAATGATGTATTGTTGGGACCCGGGTTTGAAGTGGATATAGATTCGTCTAGATTGTCCAGGATGCTTAAGGACAGGCAATCGATCATGACCTCGGATCTGGAACTGGATTTCAAGAATCGCCCCAACAGTCCGGCACTTGCCCTGCTCAACAGTGAGGGCATCAAATCCAATCTCGTATTGCCGATGACAATGGGCGATGCCGTCTTCGGCATGGTTTTCCTCAGTTCAAAAGAAAAGCATTTTTTCAATCAGGAGCACCAGATGCTTGCTGAGAAATTGATATATGAAATAAAGGGGCTCTTGAATCGAGCATACTTCACAAAAGTCATTTTTTCAAAAATCACGACCAGTTTTTCAGAACTTGTGGACCAAAAGGACAATGAAACTGGAGATCATATCAACAGAATGGTCAAATACTCCGTTGCCATCGCTAAAGGATTGAGGTTGAAAAAACTGCCTCATTATGAGATTGACAGGAAGTTCATACTTGAAATCGAACGGAATGCGTCATCACATGATATCGGCAAAGTGGGCATCCCTGACAGTGTGCTGAAAAAGCCGGGCAAACTGGATTCTGATGAATGGACAATCATGAAGACCCATGCGGCTATCGGAGCGGACATTTTCAGAGATCTCAGAGAGGGGCTCACCGAATTTGATCCTGAATTCTATAAAATGGCAGAGGAAATCGCACGTCATCACCATGAAAAGTGGGATGGGTCGGGATATCCTGATGGACTCAGTGGTATGGAAATACCACTGTCAGCCCGAATCGTCGCTTTGGCTGATGTGTTTGATGCACTTACTTCAAGACGGGTTTATAAGGAAGCGTTTTCATTGGATACCTCTCTGGACATCATCAGAAATTCGAGAGGCAATCATCTGGATCCGGTTATTGTGGATGTTTTTTTTGAAAATCTGGAAATGATGAAGACCATCATGTATAATAGCAAATAAAATAAATTGTATGGTGAGTGTATTGGAATTCCAACAATGAAATAATAATCTCATTGTGTGTTTTCATTTAGAGATAGAATTAAGAATGTCAACTGGTTATAATGGTTTATAGGTGTGCTAATATTTAGTATCTTGGGGAGGATTCAATGTTCAAATTCAAAAGAAAAATTGACAGTGCAAGTGTGGGAAAGGGAATGAAATTAAAAAAGGGAAAAAGAGAGAGAAAAAAGATTCATCCAAAGACATTGTCTTTCAAACGCAACAAGAATTCGTCAGGATTGAAATTTGAATTCAAGAACTGGAAAATCAGGAACAAAATATTCATAGGTTTTATCGTCATCATATTATCATTGATTTTTATCACTGTAACCGCCTATAATTTCATAGGTACAATTGTAAAAGACTATATTCCGGTCATTGAAGCCCAAACGGTCATAGCCGCCTCGGTACAGGAAATGAATGTGACTCAAAGGGATTTCGTGATCATCGACCGTTCCAATGAAGAGTTCTACAAGGCCGCAGTGGCCATGCAGGATGGACAACTCAGTCCCACTGAACGCAGCTTGGAGTTTGCGGAACATTATGACAATGTTCTTAAGACCATCGATGCACTCAGAAGAACTTCATTGATCAAGAATGACGAGGACCTCATCGATCAACTTTTCAAACTTGAGGGGAAATTATCTGTATACAGACAAACGTTCAATGAAATGCATCTCAATGTTCAAAAACGTGGTTTCGGAGAGTACGGAATCATCGGAGAAATAGAAGCATTGAGAAAATTGCTTAAAAACAAACTGGTGTCACTGCCGCAGGATGAAAATCTCGTAAAGGCACTCGCCAACCTTGATATTGCCCATGTAAACTACTTATATACACAAGAAGCCCGTTATCAAAAACAAATAGCGGATCGACTTGGATATCCGAACACACAAGTGGCTCTTGGCAATTACACACAAAAATTCAAAGACGAGTACAGAGAGATCGCCACGGGATATACCGACAGTTTCCTTGAACTTGTTGAAATCGACAATGTCATCGGAAGGAACGAAAGTGAAGGTCTGTTCGCAAAACTCGGCACACTGAGCACTGAAGCAACGGACATGGCGGAAATCTTCAATGACAGCATAAAGCAAAGGTTGGAAGAGCAAATCTCAAGGACGATGATGATGCTTCTTGTCACCGTTGCCATAATCACACTTATTGCAATCGGTTTTGCGATAATTTTATCCAACATCATCTCAAGACCACTGACGAATGTCAACAAAATGTTGAGTGACATTTCCGAAGGTGAGGGTGACCTGACCAAAGAGTTGGAGATCAACACTAGAGAAGAAATCGGAACACTTGCTAGACTATTCAACCAATTTGTCACAAAAATCAGAAATGTAGTCGTGCAAGTGAAGGCGAGTGCCGCCTCACTCACGAATTATACGGATGAAATCCACGACGCCATTGAACAGGCAAATGAAAGTATAGAACTTGTCAACTTTGAAGTCAAAAACATGGTCGACGGTCTTCAAAACAGCGCAAGTGTCGTGGAACAGACCACAGCTGGCATACAGGAGCTTTCCAGCAGCGCGCAGATGATCTCGAAAGAGGCGGATGCCGTTGCAAGTGACTCCAAACAAGTACTTTCAGCATCCAAAGACGGGGTGCTCAAACTTTCAAGAGTGGTGGGCAGCATTGAACAGGTGAAGACTTCAACCGAATCCATGTCGAGTGTCATCGGTGCACTTAAATTGTCTTCTGATGAAATCGTCGGAATTGTCAATATGATCAATGCCATCGCTGAACAGACGTCGCTGCTCGCACTCAATGCCTCAATAGAAGCGGCAAGAGCGGGAGAGCACGGAAGAGGTTTCTCGGTTGTGGCTGAAGAGGTCAGAAAGTTGGCGGATCAGAGTAAGGGTTCAGCTTTCAAAATCAATGAGATCATCTCTCAAATCTCGAAGGATATCCACGGTGCCAACGAGACAATGATCAAGGAACAAGCGCTCGTGGACATCAGTGTTGGCGAAGCCAATGATACCAGTGTGAGTTTCAACCAAATCCTCAGTTTGATCGAGGCGATCGCTATAAAGATGACCAATATCAGTCATGGCGCACAGCAGCAGTCCATGATTTCGGAGGAAATGGCGAAAGCCATCGATGAACTGTCACACGTCATGCAAGGCAATGTCGCTTCATCGGAGCGTATCGGTGAAAGTGTCGAAAGCCAAGTGGCGACGTTCGAGGAAATCGCAGCCAGCATCACAGAATTAAAGAATATGGCAGGTTTGCTCGAAACAGAAACCAACCGTTTCAAAGTGGTATGATAACAATATGAAGACAAAGCGGGGCAGTTTTGCGCAGGGGAAATCGCTGCACGGAATTGCCCCGTCTGGTTTGTCAAAAGAAAGGTGTTGAATCCATTGATCCAGATAAAAGAATGTTATTTGCATATACTCGATTATGTCAGTGACACCAAAGTCTTCTCGGAAGTTCCCATGGTCCTTGATGCAGATATCGAGGAATATGTTTCAAAGCATATAGAAAGTTTTTTCGAGGGGTACGACGTTTCTGAAATGTCACTGAACAATACCATGAAAATCCAT
>DHVT01000003.1:14260-74443 GCA_002412775.1 Firmicutes bacterium UBA5201
GCCAACAAGATCATCAGGCACGTTTCAACCTTACCTCACAAAACGCAGACGGTGGACGAGGGATTCGTTGTGGACTGGATGTCGGGAAAAGCATTTGTCAAAGACAAGGTTGTGACTGTCGATGGCAAGAAAAGGGCTTATATCGCAAATGCGTTCTTTGCGAACACATCTGTATTGACGCCTAAAAAAGCGGTTGATATAATGACCAAAACAGCTGAAAAAATCGTTCAGAAATATCAGGACAATGATCTGGTCAAAATGGCAAGAGTCCGTTCGACGATTCATGAGTTGATTGATTCAGACATGGAAATGACTTCAGAGGCGATCGCAGAGCAATGCTTCGAGACTGTTGCCGAAAGAGAGGCATATAATGAAGAAATCTCCAAAAAAGGTCTCGATGACAAAACTTGGACTTTGGAAGAAGCCCATAAGAAGAAAATAAAAAGAAGTCAGAAAATAAAAACAGCAAGCGGTGTAGAGATCATTCTACCCTATGACTATACCGCAAATGGTGAAAATTTGGACATCATCAATCACCCGGATGGCACATTATCGATCCAACTCAAAAATTTAGGAGAGCTTTTATGAGAATCAACAAATTTCTAAGCGATGCAGGCATCTGTTCCAGGCGTGAGGCTGACCGTCAAATCGAATCGGGCAACGTTGTCATCAACGGTGAACCCGCCACACTCGGTTCAAGAGTGGGTCCTGAGGACGAGGTTCTCTTTAATGGCAGAGTTGTCCAGGGGGGTTCGGAGAAAGTATATATCGCATTCAACAAGCCCATTGGAGTGGAATGCACATCCAATCGTGAAGTGAAGGACAATATCATCGATTATATCAATTTTCCCGTTCGGATTTTTCCAGTGGGAAGGCTCGATAAAAATTCTGAAGGACTCATTTTGCTCACCAACGACGGTGAACTGTCCAACGGCATACTCAAGGCTCGATACTATCATGAAAAGGAATATGTAGTCACTGTCAATAAACCCTGTACAGATGAGTTCATCCGACAGATGGGCAGTGGGGTGGAGATCCTTGATACGCTCACCAGAGCCTGTGAGGTGAAGAAAATCGGACATTCCTCGTTCACAATTGTTTTGACCCAAGGTCTCAACAGGCAAATCAGAAGGATGTGTGAGGCACTTGATTATGAAGTGGTTAGACTCAGGAGAATACGGGTAATAAATATAATGCTCGATGATCTGCCAAAGGGCAAATGGCGTCATCTGAGCAAGGACGAACTGGACGAACTCAAGAGATTGGTGTATTCTAAAGGTACTGAGTAAATGTGACGATAATATCAGTGACGCTTTCGTTGATTGATAAAGATGGGAGTTAATATTATGTTATTGAATGTTATGATTGCAGGTGGCATCACTTTTCTGATTTTCATATCGGTGGAGTTTTACAACAGCATGAGACAATTTATTATTTTCAAGAAAGTCAGGGACGCTCTTTTGCTGACCACTTTCAACTATTTGAAAAAGACTCCCGGGCGCATGGTGGATCTTAATCGCCTGAGAAGCGTTCTGATTGATAGGCTTCAGGAAATCAAACTTTCCGCATGGGTGGATGACATCAAAATCACTTGGCAGTCTGTGGATGCCATTCAATTTATTTTTGAATTCAATTTCGAAAAATTGAAACCTAGATACAAGTTTATCATCGGGCTTAAAGATGTGGAAGAAATGTTGAAGAGGATGTGACCCAATGAGAAAAATAGTCGTAGGCGTTTTGTTTTTGATCATCACGTTCTTTATATTCAGTATGGTTTTTAAAAACAGAGAACCGGAGCCTATTATTTCCTATGTCTTCGATTTCGAGGAAGAAATCGATCGTGACTTTTGGCTCGTCGGTCCTTGGGGATCTTTCGAGAGGGCTTATGAAAGTGTAGCCGTCAGTGGTGGCATACTCAGATTGTCCCCGGATGTCAATGGCATCATGCCATACATGTTGACAAAACCGATCGAAATCAGGGATGGGGATGTCATCACATTAAAAAGAAAAGTGAAAATCCACCATGGCAGCGATACTTTCTCGGGAGGCATTGCCATGTATCAGACCTCGGATATCGAGCTCCTACCTGAGGAGACTGATGGGGAATGGTTCACATCACTTGGAGATGGCGTCTTTTTGGTGGAGTACAGTTATGATTTGACCAGTGATCTGGAAAGACCCGGGAGAGATATCATTCGATTCTTGGCCGCAGACTGGGAATACAACAACAATTACACTTTGATCACACCGATCTATGACGAGTGGTATGAGGAAGTCATCGTATTCGATACACGTTCCAATCAGATCAGTTATAGGATCAACAATAATGAGTATAAGCTCAACAGCTATAAATTGGATCGAGGCAACATCAGATTTTTCATGCACCCTTATGGAACCGGCTATGGCAATGTCGTGGAAATTGACAGCCTGGAAATCACAGTAGAAAACAAAAAACTGAGACGATGAGATGAAAGGGAGTTGTTTTGGATCAAAAATATTATGAAAAATGGCTGAATTACACGCTTTATCTTTTATCACTCAAGATGAGGTCGCGTGCTGAAATCATAAAAAAACTAGGCGAAAAACAAGTCGATGAAAACACTCAGAGGCTTGTTTTGAATTTTTTGACTGAGAATCGTTTCTTGGATGATGTCCAGTTCGCACTTACCTACATTGAAGCCAAACAAAAAAGTTATGGTCCTTATCGCCTCAAGGCCTACTTGAAACAAAAGGGCGTGTCGCCTGAAGATATCGAAGGCGCTTTTGATCGTTTGGAAGACGGACCTTCTTCATACGAAGTGGCAAAAGTGGTTTTGGACAAAAAAATGGCGACCACAACCATTGATTGGGATCGCATTAAAACGGATTATGCGTATAAGAATAAAATGTATCAGAAATTCTCCATGTTTCTAGCCGGTCGCGGGTTTTCCGGTGATGTGATCAAAAAGGTGGTCCGTGAGCGGTTGACCGACGAGTTCATCGATGAATTTTGAATTCGGATTGAATGAGCCATTGACAAATTCCACATGCAAAAGTTCGAAACTTGATTTGGCTCTCGTGAGTCCAACGTAAAAAAGACGACGTTCCTCTTCAAGGGCGTCGTTTTCTGTCGCCTTGAAGCCTGGAAAGGTTTTTGGATTCACATCGATCATACTGACGTTTTCAAATTCGAGTCCCTTGGAACCATGAATTGTTGATAAGGTTATAGAGCTGCCTGAGTTGTTTGAATCGCCCAATATGGTTTTCAGGGCATCAATGCGTGTGATGAAGTCGAATGCGGTCTTTAGAGGTTTAGCAATCGCTTTGTAGGCATCGAGTCTAGTTCTGGCGAAATGCATTGTCATACCATGTCTCTCAGTGTTTTGTTTGAGGTGATCCAGATATCCAAGTTCTGTTTCGATATAGTGAATGGCGTCAAAAGGCCTCAATCCGGAGAGCTCATGGAATTGGGATCTCAATCTTTCCTGGGTCCGGGTCTGGTAGTCCTGCAAGAAGGGAATATCGACGAGAATTGAAAACACATCCCTTCCCCTGTGGTTGGACCTGATATGATCCAGCATTTCCCTGGAAATGAAACCATTCATTTTAAAGGCGATGCGAGTAAAACTTTCAAGATCCTGAGGGATGAGCATCAAATTGAAGAAAGCCAGCAAATCCCCAAGCATCCAGTGGTTGAGTTCGTTCATCGGAGGGTCCTTTATATCAAATGCGATGCCATTTCTAGATAGTGTGTCCATGATGCTGAGTGCCGATACTTTGTTCCTATATAGGATTGCTCTTTCCGATGAATCTTTTAATATGGAAGAAACAATATATGAATTTCTTTTGTACAAATCTTCGAACAATATGACTGTTGGTTTCTGTTCGGCAGGTTTGATGGCATTCATAGGTTTGTCATATCGGTTCACATTGATTCCGATCAGTCCTTCAGCGGTTTTTACTATATTGGCGTCGGATCTGAAGTTGATGGACAGATGATACAGTTTTGCGGTCAAATGCCTTTTTGGAAAATCCAGCAGATAATCCGGATAAGCACCTCTGAAGCCGTAGATGGATTGGTCGTCATCTGCGACCAGAAAAAGGTTGTTGCGTTCACCGGCAATGAGCTCGATGAGTTCATACTGAAGTTTTGAGGTGTCCTGAGCCTCATCCACTTGGAGGAATGAATAGCGCTTTTGAACAGATTCCAATAACGTCGGATTTTTTCTCAGTATTTTTATGGCGTCCAGCAACATGTCGTCGAAATCGAAACAATTGTGCGTGCGCTTGTAACGGTGATAGTCCTCTGCCATTTCAAATATGTTGTCCCATTCGAAACGCTTGAGATCCGTGTCTTCTCTTTTGAGTTTCAGGTTGTAGATCAATCCGATTTGACTTGAGAGGGTTTCAAACTCATCTTCGTTCAGCTTTTCATCCTGATGTTTTCTGAAGATGCCAGATAAAATACGGTATTTTTCACCGCCTTCGTCGATCAGACGCATTTGTCTTCCTGTTTTTTCTGAATAGAGCTTGTAAATTCCGAAAGCGAACTTGTGTATAGTCATGAAAGTGAAGCCATAATCGCAGCCTGACTCTGAAATCGTCCTGTAACGGCTTTTCATGTCTTCAGCAGAAGCTTTGGAAAAGGTAAGTGTCAATATTGTTTCAGGGGCAACATCATACTTCTCGACGAGATGGATCAATCTATAAATAAGAAGTGTGGTTTTGCCGCTCCCTGGAATCGCAAGGGTCAGTGCAGGTCCTTCAAAGTGTGATGCGGCAGTTTGTTGGTCCATTGTCAGTGTATCGAATGACATATCATCTCCTACTTGGAATGTTAAATAATGTAAGTTGTAAACGGAATGTGAATAGTTTATAACAATCCATTAAATTTTGCAAGAAGGGGTTGTTTGATGGTGTATTTAAGGTATAATTATATTGATTTTCGGTATTAAACTTTACTTTTTTGACCAAATAAGGTACGATTATTGGGTTAATGAGCATTTTTTTGTAAAAAACAGATGAAATTGAAAATTACTGGAGAATCCAGTAGAAATAGTTGGGAGGCAATCAAATGAATTATGAGATCTTAAAAAAGGAAAACAGTGAAGTCACTATGAAAATCACTGTTTCAGATGAAGCGTTTCAAAAGGCAGTTCAAGCAGTATATAACAAAAGCAAAGGTAAATTCAACATTCCAGGCTTCAGAAAGGGCAAAGCACCTAGAAGCATCATCGAGAAACATTACGGTGAAGGCGTGTTTTATGAAGATGCAGTCAACGAACTTTTACCGGAACACTATGGAATCGCTCTGGACACACTAGGTGTGGAACCAGTTGCAAGACCAGACATCGACATCGAGGAAATCGAAGCGGGCAAAGGTCTCGTGTTCACCGCTGTCGTTACAGTTGCTCCAGAGTTCACACTTGAAGGATATAAAGGCATCGAAGTTGAAAAGATCAACGCTGAAGTCACTGAAGAAATGTTGATGGAAGAGCTTGAGAAGACTCAAAACATGAGTGCGAGACTTGTGAGCGTGACCGATCGTGCAGTCCAAAATGGCGACACGACAATCATAGATTACAAAGGTTTTGTCGGAGAACATCAATTTGATGGTGGAACAGCAGAAGGCCAAGAACTCGAAATCGGTTCGAACAAGTTCATTCCTGGATTTGAAGAGCAGTTGATCGGTGCAAAAGTTGGCGATGAAGTCAAAGTGAACGTTACTTTCCCTGAGACATACCATTCAGAGGAACTTGCTGGAAAAGAAGCGATTTTCATTGTCAATGTCAATGATATCAAAGTCAAGGAGTTGCCTGCTCTTGATGATGAGTTCGCAAAGGATGTTTCTGAATTCGACACTCTTGAAGAATACAAGGAGAGCATCAAAAAAGAACTTGAGGAATCATCAAAAGGTAGCGCGGAAGCGGCACAAAGAGATAAAGTCATAGAAGCAGTCGCGAATTTGCTTGATGTTGAAATTCCAGAGAAAATGATAGACGGCGAAGTTGACGGCATGCTTAGGGATTTCGATCAACAACTCAAATATCAAGGTTTAAGCCTTGAGCAATACGTCCAGTTCACTGGTGGAAAAATCGACGACCTCAAAGTTCAAATGAGACCTGATGCTATCATGCGTGTGAAAACAGGTATGGTCATCGAAAAAGTCGCCGAGCAGGAAAACCTTCAGGTAAGTGAAGAGGATATCGATGCTGAAATAGCGAGAATTGCTGAAATTCAAAATAAATCTGTAGAAGAAACCAAAAAAATATTCGAGCAAAATGATTTTGAATATCTTAAAGAAAATTTGAAATCAAAAAAAGCGGTGGATTTCCTAGTAGGTCAAGCAAAGTTGGTCTAAAGGCCGGCAGGAGGTGTCAAATGGCAAATTATGTTCCTTATGTTATAGAACAGACGAGCAAAGGAGAAAGATCTTACGATATCTATTCCAGACTCTTGAAGGATAGAATAGTATTCATAAGCGGAGAAATCGACGACTACATGTCCAATGTGGTCATCGCTCAACTCCTGTTTCTCGAAGCGGAAGACCCGGACAAGGATATCAGCATATACATCAACAGTCCTGGTGGATCCATCACTGCCGGAATGGCGATATTTGATACAATGGAGTACATCAAGCCTGATGTCTCGACGATTTGTGTCGGTATGGCGGCGAGTATGGGAGCATTCCTACTTGCGGCTGGCGAAAAAGGCAAAAGATATGCGCTCGCAAATGCTGAGGTGATGATCCATCAACCCCTTGGTGGTGCGAGAGGTCAAGCTTCGGATATCAAAATCCAAGCGGACAGAATTCTGAAACTCAGAAAAGATTTGAATAATATTTTGAGTCAAAAAACTGGCAAACCTTTAAAGCAAATTGAAAAAGATACTGACAGAGATTTCTTTATGACAGCGGAAGAAGCAGTTGCATATGGTCTTATAGACAAGGTTTTTACAAAGAGATAGTAATGGGAAATGAGGTAAGAAATGGATAAACCGACTTTGAAGTGTTCCTTCTGCGGCAAAAGTCAAGAGCAAGTAAAGCGTCTGATCGCTGGTCCGAATGTCTACATTTGTGACGAGTGCATCGAACTATGCAATGAAATCTTGGAAGAGGAACTCGCCATCTACAAAGGTGACGATCTTATGGAATGGACAATTGAAGAACTTCCAAAACCTTCTGAAATCAAAGCAATCCTCGATGCATACGTGATTGGTCAGGAACGGGCCAAGAAAACACTTTCTGTCGCAATGTACAATCATTACAAGCGCATCCAATCGGAGACAGGCGATGATGAAGTGGAGCTCCAAAAGAGCAATATACTTCTGATCGGTCCGACGGGCTCAGGTAAGACATTGCTCGCGCAGACACTGGCCAAGATTCTGGATGTGCCGTTTGCCATTGCGGATGCCACTGCTTTGACTGAAGCCGGTTATGTGGGCGAAGATGTGGAAAATATCATACTGAAGCTTGTTCAAGCGGCGGATTATGACATCGAACGCGCACAGAAGGGTATCATTTACATCGATGAAATCGACAAAATCACACGTAAATCGGAGAATCCTTCGATCACACGTGATGTTTCAGGAGAAGGTGTCCAACAGGCACTTCTCAAAATAATTGAAGGTACTGTTGCCAATGTACCGCCACAAGGTGGAAGAAAGCATCCGCATCAGGAATTTCTCCAAGTGGACACCACCAATATTCTGTTTATTGTGGGTGGTGCATTTGATGGCATGGACTCCATCATCAATTCCAGAATTGGTGAGAAAGCCATGGGATTCGGCGCAACAGTCAAGAGTAAGAAGAACGTCTCCCTGGGAGAACTCTTCGATAAAATCGAGCCAAAAGACTTGCTCAAGTTCGGTTTGATACCGGAATTTGTGGGCAGAGTACCTGTTGTGGTCGCACTTCACGAACTCGATCAGGACGCTTTGGTCAGAATTCTCAAAGAACCGAAGAACGCCATCATCAAGCAATATCAGAAAATGTTGAAACTCGATTCCGTCGAGCTCGAGTTTGATGATGAAGCTTTGGTGGAGGTTGCCAAACTGGCTATAGAACGTAAAACCGGAGCTCGTGGTTTGAGATCCATTCTTGAGAACATCATGATGGAAATCATGTATGAGATCCCATCAAGGGATGACATCAAAAAGTGTATTGTCACAAAAGAGACGATCCACAATCATCAACTGCCCACCTTGGTCTTGATGGACTCATCGAAGGACGCATCCAAAGCGAAAACAACCAAAGAAAGCAAAGAAAGTGTATCCTAAAACAATAAGGGCGAGCGGAAGCTCGTTCTTTCGTTTAATTTCTCCAAAAGGGGTATGAATATCGTAGAAGAAAGAGGTGATTGCATGGAAACCGAAAATAAAGTCATCAATTTGCCATTGATTCCACTCAGAGGACTTTCCATATTTCCATATATGGTCCTTCATTTTGACGTGGGCAGAAAAAAATCGATTAAAGCGCTCGAAGCTGCAATGGCTAAAGACCAAAGAATATTTTTAACGACACAATTTGATATCGACAACGACTCTCCAGAATCGACAGATTTCTATAAAGTAGGCACCATCTGTAAAATCAAGCAAATGTTAAAACTCCCAGGAGATGCAATCCGAGTATTAGTGGAAGGCATTCAACGTGCGGAAGTGGAATTGATCACTGAAGAAGAACCCTATTTCCGAGTTGAAGTGAAGACTTACCTGGACAGCCTTGAAATTGACAAGGAAACACGAGCGCTGATGAGAAGTGCCATTTCCGCGTTCGAAAAATACATTGCCATCAGCAACCGTGTCAGCCCCGATGTCATCCTGTCAGTGTCCGCAATAGATGAACCTGGCAGATTATCAGACATCATAGCGGCTCAGATCACACTGAAGACTGAACAAAAACAAGAGTTGATCAATGCGATCGATGTCAAGGAACGCCTTGAGCATTTGCTTAAAATTCTTTTGACTGAGATCGAGATTTTGGAAGTTGAGAAAAACATCAACGACAAAGTGAAAAATCAGATCAACAAATCTCAAAAAGAATACTATCTTCGTGAGCAGATCAAAGCCATCAGAGATGAACTCGGTGAAGAGGAAGCACAAGAAGACGAAATAGAAGTGATGAGAAAACAACTCAAGAAATTGAGGTTGTCGAAAAAGATCGAGAAGAAAGTCTCAAATGAAATCGACAGATATTCAAGACTTTCACCTTCCTCAGCGGAAAGTGGAGTCATTAGAAGTTATGTCAATTGGATTCTTGATTTGCCATGGAAAAAAGAGACAAAAGATGAGATTGATTTGGTGAAAGCACAGACGATTCTGGATGAAGATCACTTTGGTCTTGAAAGTGTCAAGGAAAGAGTCGTTGAATATCTCGCAGTCAGAGACCTGACCCACAGTATGAAAGGCCCGATCATTTGTCTTGTTGGCCCTCCTGGAGTGGGAAAGACATCAATTGCGAAATCCATCGCCAGATCACTGGGCCGTGAATTCGTAAGGATGTCACTTGGTGGCGTGAGAGATGAAGCTGAAATCAGAGGACATAGAAGAACTTACATCGGTGCGATTCCTGGTCGAATCATCAATGGCATCAAAGAGGCCGGTACCAAAAATCCTGTTTTCCTGTTTGATGAAATAGACAAGGTTTCCAGTGATTTCAGAGGCGATCCGGCATCAGCGCTCCTAGAAGTGCTCGATCCAGAGCAAAACAAGGAATTTACAGATCACTATTTGGAAGTGCCTTTCGATCTTTCGAAAGTCATGTTCATAACGACAGCAAATTCACTCATGACCATCCCGAGACCGCTTCTGGACCGTATGGAAGTCATCCAAGTCTCTGGTTATACGGAATATGAGAAACTCAATATCGCCAAAAAATATCTTGTGCCAAAAGAGATGGAAGAACACGGTATGGCAAAATCCAGCCTATCACTTTCCGATGAAGCCTTGCTTGAGCTCATCCGAAAATATACCAGGGAATCCGGTGTCCGTGAACTCGAAAGAAAAATTGCCAATATTTGCAGAAAAGCGGCAGTCAGAGTTGTAAAAGGCGAAGTCAAAACCGTTCGAATCACAGATAAGAATATCGACAAATATTTGGGCAAGTCCAAGTACCATTATGATTTGATCGCAGAAGAGGATCAGATTGGAATTGTCACCGGTCTGGCATGGACCACTGTCGGAGGAGACACGCTTTCCATCGAAGTCAACACCATGAAGGGCAAGGGAAAATTGCAGCTCACAGGACAACTGGGAGACGTGATGAAGGAATCCGCACAAGCCGGTCTGTCATACATCAGAACAATTGCGTCAAAGTATAACATAGAAGAGAACTTCTATGAGACTCTGGACATGCATGTGCATATTCCGGAAGGTGCAATTCCAAAAGATGGACCTTCCGCGGGAATCACAATGGCCACAGCCATGATTTCAGCTTTGTCCGGGATTCCGGTGAACCGCTTTGTCGCCATGACCGGAGAAATCACTCTCAGGGGTCGTGTGCTTCCTATTGGCGGCTTCAAAGAGAAAGCGCTTGCGGCCAAACGTGCGGGCATCAAGAAAATTCTTTTCCCATATGAGAATCTAAAAGATCTGGAAGAAATCCCAGAGACCATTAAAAAGGAAATTGAGTTTGTTGCTGTGAAGAGCATGGATGAAGTCCTTGAACACGCACTCGTGAAAGAGGAGTTAAAAAAATGAAGATAAAAAATAGCCAATTTGTAATCAGTGCAGTGGCGAAATCACAGTATCCTGAAGATGAACTGCCTGAAATCGCTTTTGCGGGAAGATCCAATGTTGGCAAATCATCTATGATCAACATGATTCTCAACAGGAAGGGACTTGCGAAGACGAGCTCCACTCCAGGTAAGACGCAACTGGTCAACTTTTATGACATCGATGGTCTTTTCAGATTTGTCGACCTTCCGGGATACGGTTTTGCCAAAGTCTCAAAGGAAAAAAAGGCGACTTGGGGCAAAATCATCGAGACCTATCTGGAATCACGGGAGAATCTGCTTGAGGTTTTCCAGTTGGTGGATATCAGGCATAAGCCTTCAGGTGAGGACAAACAGATGTACGAATGGATCAGGGCTTCCGGATTCAGTGGTATAGTCATTGCGACAAAAACCGACAAATTGAGCAAACAACAAATTGACAAGCAACTGAAAATCATTAAAAGTGAGCTTCAAATGGAAGATGACGGCATCCTCATACCCATATCCTCTTCGGACAAGAAGGGGAAGTACGACATATGGGATTTGGTCAACAGCATTTTTGAAGTCAATGAAAAAGATATATTCATAGAACGACAAGTAGGGTCGTAAAAATCAGGAGGTAATATATGGCAAGTAATCCAATGGTGACGATGACACTCGAGAGTGGAAAGACCATCAAAATCGAACTGTATCCGGAGATTGCTCCAAATACAGTGAACAACTTCATCAGTTTAGTACAAAAAGGGTTTTACAACGGCCTTGTTTTTCACCGTGTGATCAAGGGATTCATGATTCAAGGCGGATGTCCTGATGGCACTGGTATGGGTGGTCCTGGTTATGGCATCAAAGGTGAGTTCATCACCAATGGCGTTCAGAACAACCTCAAGCATGACAAAGGTGTCTTATCCATGGCGAGATCGCAAAGTCCAAACTCTGCAGGTAGCCAATTTTTCATCATGCATGAGCATTCACCTCATCTCGATGGTCAGTATGCGGCTTTCGGAAAAGTTGTGGAAGGCATCGAAATAGTCGATGAAATCGCCACAGTCAAAACAGGATATGGAGATCGTCCGGTTGTCGATCAAAGAATCCAGGAAGTCACAGTGGATCTTGATGGTGTAGAGTATCCGGAACCAACAAAAATGTAACGAAAAAAGGGCTTTTGCAGTATGACTGCAAAAGCCCTTTAATCAGCATTTTTTATTTTTGATTGCTACCTAAAACGTTAAGAATCTTATGCTTAACCATTCCGTAGATAGCATCTCTAGCAGGAGATAAATATTTTCTTGGATCGAAATTGCCTGGATCTTCAGCGAATTGTTTTCTGATGACACCAGTCATGGCAAGTCTGAGGTCTGAATCGATGTTGATTTTACAAACACCATACTCGGCAGCTTCGCGAAGCATGGATTCAGGACAGCCTTTTGCATCTTTAAGTTCACCACCGAACTCGTTGCACATTGAGACATACTCAGGAATTACTGAGGATGCGCCGTGAAGCACAAGTGGGAATCCTGGTAAAAGTTCTGAAATCTTCTTCAGACGCTCGATGTCGAGCTTAGGATCAGAATCAGCCGCAAATTTGTATGCGCCGTGGCTTGTGCCAATTGCAATAGCAAGTGAGTCACAACCTGTACGTGTTACGAAGTCAACTGCTTGATCTGGATCAGTATAAGTTGCGTCTTCCGCTGAAACATTGACAGCATCTTCGATACCGGCAAGTCTTCCAAGTTCGGCTTCGACAACAACACCTCTCGCGTGTGCATATTCGACAACGCGTTTGGTGAGCGCGACGTTTTCTTCGTATGAATGATGTGAACCATCAATCATGACAGAAGTGAAACCGTCATCGATACATGATTTGCAAATTTCAAAATCTTCACCGTGGTCAAGATGTAGTACGATATCCAGTTCAGGATTTTCGATTAATGCGGCTTCCACCAATTTTTTCAAATAGACAGGACTCGCATATTTTCTAGCGCCTGCCGATACTTGAAGAATCACAGGTGATTTCGTTTCTGCAGCTGCCTTAACGATTCCTTGGATGATTTCCATGTTGTTGACGTTGAAAGCACCTACGGCATAACCGCCTTCGTAGGCTTTCTTAAACATTTCTTTTGATGTTACTAATGGCACTTGATCACTCCCTTTGTATGAATTAAGTGCAAATCTTGATTACAAGGGTATTAACATTATCCTGCTATATATGATATTATAAAGCATGTCATTTGAAAATGCCAGTAGAATAGGAGCACAATCGATGAAATTTCCAGAAGTATTCATTGATCGGATGAGAAAGACACTCGGAGACGATTTCGAAGCATTCGAACAATCATTTGAAAAGCCTGTCTTCACAGGACTCAGGGTAAACACTGAGAAAATAGACGTATCCGAGTTTTTGGAACGATTTCCTTATAGGTTGAAACCCATACCTTGGACAAAGGATGGGTTTTATTATAATAGCGAAGATCCTGTCACGAAGCATCCTTTTTATCATGCGGGTCTGTATTACATCCAGGAACCCTCTGCTATGGCGCCAGTCAATATTTTAAAGCCAAATAGAGGAGATGTGTGCATAGATCTTTGCGCGGCTCCGGGGGGCAAATCGATGCAAATAGCCGCAGCGATAGGCGAATCGGGGATTTTGGTGTCAAACGACATCAATGACAGTAGAATTAAAGCAATCGTGAGAAATGTAGAAAAATACGGACTCAGAAATGTCGTTGTGATCAACGAAGCGCCATCCAGAATCGCAGGGCGTATGGGCAATTGCTTTGACGCGGTACTGGTGGACGCCCCTTGTTCCGGCGAAGGCATGTTCAAAAAGGACAGGAAGGCTGTGAAGTCTTGGGAAACATTCGGACCGGAGGAGTGCAGGGTCATTCAAAGGGAGATTGTCGACAATTTGCACCATTTGGCAAAACCGGATTCAAAAATCGTCTATTCAACATGCACATTTGCCGAAATGGAAAATGAAGAGCAAATAGAGCATTTGATCAGTGACTTCGAATGCTTGAGCGGAAAATCGATTGACGTCCCATCCATCAGTGTGGAGGGGCATTTGGCTCATATATGGCCACACCTACATGAAGGAGAAGGGCATTTCATCAGCAGTCTGATCACCGATGATACATTACCAATTGTTGAGCTAGAGGACTATCAACACAATGCACCGCATCCGTTGCTTGAGGCGTTTATCGCATCCCATGTCAAAACGGGTGTGCTCAAGGGACATTTCACCACTGAAAAAGACCGCATTTACCTGAAACCGGACAAGAAACTTCCTCTGGAAGGCATTCGGGTCGTCAGAGAAGGCCTATTGGTGGGAGAACTTAAAAAAGAACGATTCATACCGAGTCAGGCGCTTGCGCTCTATCTGAAGAAGTCGGATTTCGAACCGATTGTGGATTTTCCGTCTGATTCGCTAAGTGCAATAAAATATCTAAAAGGTGAGACGTTACATCTGGATATAAATACGGAAGGGCTTCATCTGGTCTGTACGGATGGATTTCCGATTGGATGGGCAAAAATCAACAGGGGTACACTCAAAAACATGTATCCCGTATCTTGGAGAATGCAATAGGAGGAAAAAATGGGAGAAAAAATGAGACTGGACAAACTGCTTTCCAACATGGGGCTGGGGTCGAGAAAAGAAATGAACGATGCCTTGAGATATGGTTGGGTCAAAGTCAACGGGGTCGTCATGAAATACGGAAAAGAGAAAGTGGATGTGGAAACGGATGAAATCCTCTATGAGGGCAAGCCGGTGAAGTACCAGAAATATGCGACGCTCATTATGAACAAACCTCAGGGCGTCATTTCGGCAACGGACGACCATAGACATCAAACCGTGGTGGACTTGCTCGAGGAGCCGTGGTGCAATATGAATCTGTTTCCGGTCGGCAGACTGGATATCGATACCGAGGGACTGCTCATACTTTCCAACGATGGAGCACTTTCTCACAATTTGTTGTCACCGAAGAAACATGTCCCAAAGACCTACTATGCGAAAATCGACAAGCCCGTTGACGATAAGGATATTGAAATATTTGCTAACGGCGCAACACTCGAGGACGATTATCTATGCAAACCTGCTGAACTTAAAGTGATTGATGTGAATGAGTCAGGGATATCGGAGATTGAACTCGTTATTTATGAGGGCAAATTCCACCAAGTGAAGCGTATGTTTGAAAGCGTCGGTAAGAATGTGATCTACCTCAAAAGAATCAAAATGGGAGCGTTGGAACTCGATCCGGCGTTGGCGTTAGGCGAGTATAGGGAACTGACAGCCGATGAGATGGAACTGCTTAAAGGTAAATAAAAAAACAAGAGCGCGATGCGCTCTTGTTCAATTTTACCGCTTCTGCCCAGCAAGAACACGAATTATGGTATCGAGGTCATCGCTGGTGCTGATTTTAAAGTCACCTGCACGGAGTTTACTGTCGTAACCCATCTCAATCAGTCGTTTGACAAAAGAGTTGACGTCATCGACATAACCTTCAGATTGCAATTTTTGACCAATGCTGTAACCGGTGGAGCCTTCCGAGACTGTAAAAGTCTTTAGATCCACTGGTGTAACGGGTTCCACCACAACTTCAGGGTCTTCGGGTGTTTCATCGACAGGGTCCTCAGGTTTTTCCGGAGTCACTACAATCACCGGGGGATCATTCACTTGCTCCTGGTCGATCGCCGATGCGATTGGCGCATCGATGTCGATGCTCAGCGTATCGGAAATTTTCCAAGAGACGGAAATGAAGATCAGGGCTATGATCAGCAGGGAAACGAAAATATCACTTATATCATAGAAAAAATCTTTAATTTTTTCAAACATTACATGCCTCCAATATTGGTATTCTCTTAATAGGATATCACAAAATTATTAGAATCTCAAAGTATTGTTCCTTCCAAACAGATTACTTTCATGTTACAATTTTTTTAGAGGTGCAAGGTATGTTTGGGAAACTTGAATTTAGCGATGTGGAAATGATGAAGGAATATGTTGAAACTTATGATGAAGAAACAATTTATTTGAGAAAACCTCTTGAAGATTTCAGTAAGGGTCTGAATAGTGGAATCTTTTACGGATATATGGACCAAAAGGCATTGAAGGGCATGTTTTATTTTTCAAAAAAAAACGCTTTGGCACTTCATTTCTCCGATCAGAAAGTGCTTGGCAACTTGAATGTACTCAAAGCGATCAAGCTGCACAAACCCAAATTCATCAAGGGACCTAAAAATCAGATTGAGGCCATATACAAAATGCTATGCAGGTCGGTAGGTGAGATCAAAGAGTTGAGTTCGGTCCTTATGAGCTTCGAAGGGCACATTCAAAAATGTCTGCCTGACAAATCGTATACGGTGGTCGACGGTGATGCACTTACCACAGAGCATTCAAAATTCATGGAGAATCTGTTCAAGGATATAAAATTCTTTATTGAAGTCGAGCAACATTTCGGAAGACAGATCAAGGCGATCAACGATATCTTGAAAGAACTCAAAGCAATGATGAAAGAAGGCAATTATGTCCTTTTTTTGCATGGCAACCAAATTGTGGCACAGGGGCTAATAGAGGATGAGACCGATGAGATCGGAATAATCGGCGGCATCTATGTCTCTGAGGCTTTTAGAAGAAAAGGACTCGGATATGTGATATCCTGTCATTTGACCGGCAAAATATTGGAACGCCATAAGAAGGCACACTTGTTTGTCATGGAGAATAATGTTGAGGCCATACGACTTTATGAAAAAATCGGTTACACCGTAAAAATGAAATACACAGTACTATCAATCGCCTATTGAAACGAGGAAGAAATGAAGAGAATTGAAATTACAGCCAATGAGGCTGAACAAAGACTGGATAGATTTTTACTCAAGTATTTCAACAACACCACGCGGAGCAACATTTACAAACTGTTACGCAAAAAAGTCTTTAAGATCAATGGTGTGAGAACCACGAAGGAAGACTACTTTCTCAAGCTTGACGATGTCATTGAAGTCTTTTTGAGTGATGAAAGTTTCGATGCCATGATCAAGCCGGAAATTGTGACTATCCCCGACCATATAGGACTTGACATAGTTTATGAGGATGATGAGCTGTTGGTGGTCAACAAACCGAAGGGTATGCTGACACATCCTGACAAAGATGAGTATCGCAACACTTTGGCTACAATCGTTCAGTTTTATTTGAAGGCATTATGCACAAGAACATTCAAACCGGCTCCTGTACACAGGCTCGATAAGAATACCAGCGGACTGGTGATATTCGCCAAAACTTATGATGCCCTCAAAAAATACAATGAGCTGATGCGAGAAAGAGCCATCAAGAAATTTTATCAGTGCGTGGTGGAGGGTGATATCGCAAAGCAAGGTGAGGTCAAGGGGTATCTGATCAAGGATGAGGTCAGAAACACTGTACGCATCATTCCGCGTGACACCGATGAGGCAAAATTCTGTCATACTCTGTTCAGACCGATAGAAAGATTTGGGAACTTCACACTTGTTGAAGTAGAGTTGATCACCGGAAGAAGCCATCAGATCAGAGCAAGCATGCAGTTGATAGGACATTCCATTGTCGGGGACCTGAAATATGGCGGGAGAAGATATGGTGAGATCAACAATCAGCTGTTGCACAGCTACAAACTTATACTAGGAGACAAAACATTCGAAGCGGGTTCAGCGGATATTGAAGCGTTTATCGAGAGTATCAGGAAAAGGTGAATTTATGATTGAATCTATGCATGTAGTGAAAAAGTTGATTGAAAGATATGATTATGGCGGTGCTCTTGAAGTCCTTAAAGAGAAAAATCTTTATGACACCAATGCGGCGGTTATTGTAGATGCTTGCCGCTATGCGGTCAATTTTGATTTCGAAACCGCCCGTAAGAAACTCAACAACCTGACGCCTGACTTGATGAAAGATAAGGATCTGAACGCCATAAAAAAGAACTTCGAGGCGCTTAATGAGGGGCAACCGGATGCTCTGATGTCTGAACTGCTGGAAAATTTGAAATTTCAACTCGTCAATGAGGAGTATATCGACTTTCTCGGCAGAATATACCGATTCAAAGAGGCAATCTACAAATACATGTTCATAAAGACCCATATGCAAGACCGTCCTTTCACTTTTCAAATGAGGTTTCTGCAAAAAAAAGAGATTTTGAAGATTCTTAGAAATCACTATAAAATATTCAACAGCAACCTCATCTATGCGCTCAACTCCTACTTTAAGAAACACGCCAAACAAAATGACCGCATTGACAGAATCATTGAAATCATGAATACCGAGAAGATGAATCAGCTCATTGAGCTTAGACATGAATCATTGATAGGACATGGATTCAAAGGGGTCAGTCTTGAAGAGATCCAAAAGGTCTACGGCAATCCATATAATGTCCTGGATGATTTCAGAGAGTGCCTGGAAGCATTAAAAGTAGATGTTTACAGCTACAAATATACCGATATCAACAAACTCATTCTAAAATTTTTGGCGGAACCGAACGAAACTCAAAACAACAAATAAAAATGAGGAGGCTCCCATGATCAAACTCAACATCAATGGATATGGCGCTATCGAGGCCAATGAAACGGACACTTACGAGGACGTAGTCAAAAGACTGCAGACAGATTCGATGCCTACTATTGTTGCGGTCAGGTGTGGCAATATATTAAAAGAATTGACGCAGCAGATTTCTGAGGATTGTGAGATCCACCTTGTCGATCTTTCCTATTCCGATGGGATCAGAATCTATCAACGCGGACTCTCTTTCATCATGATCAGAGCGGCAATCGAATGTTTTGACGGAATTCAGGTGCGCGTGGAACATTCACTCAGCAAAGGGCTTTACTGTGAGTTCGATTACGTGAGAAGATTGAATCATGAGGATTATGAGCTCATCAAGGCAAAAATGCAGGAATTGATTGATCGCGATCTTCCATTTGTGAAATTCACCAGCACCATAGCGGAAGCCGCTGAGGCATTCAAGAGACAAAACATGTTTTCAAAGGTCGAACTTTTGAAATACAGACCGAAGGATTACATAAGACTTTATGAATGCGAAGGAATCGTCAACTATTTTTATGGTTACATGGTACCGAGCACGGGCTATATCAGACTATTCGACATCATCAAATACGACGAGGGGATGATCCTCATGCATCCGATCAGCTCGAATCCATTTGAGGTGCCTGAATTTGTGGAGTCTCCAAAAATTGCGGATGTGTTCAAGGAATCCGAAAGATGGTCGGATATACTCAACATAAGTTATGTGAGCAATTTGAATGATATCATCATGAAAGATGAGTACCATGAATTGATCCAAATCGTAGAAGCCTTACATGAAAAGAAAATCGCTTATATCGCAGATGAGATCACAAAAATGAATAAGCGGGTCATTTTGATAGCAGGTCCTTCTTCCTCCGGTAAAACGACTTTTGCCAATAGACTACGGATTCAGCTCAAAGTCAATGGCATGAATCCTATAACTGTATCCACAGACAATTATTTCGTGAACCGTGATAAAACACCTCTGGATGATGACGGCAACTACGATTTCGAATCGCTTGAAGCCGTAGATGTTGAACTTTTCAATATAAACCTCATGTCGCTGCTCGATGGAGATCCTGTTGATTTGCCTGTTTTCGATTTTCAGACCGGAACGAGGCTATATCGAAATGAACCAATTCAGATTGGTGAAGACCAACCGATCATCATTGAGGGCATTCACGGACTCAACGATCAGTTGACTCAAAAAATATTCAAGAGAGACAAGTTCAAAATCTATGTCAGTGCGTTGACCCAGCTCAACATCGACGAACATAACCGCGTGCCCACCACTCAGACAAGACTTTTGAGACGTATTGTCAGGGATAATCAATTCAGAGGCCATAGTGCGAAAAAAACCATCGGGATGTGGCCTTCAGTTCGACGTGGTGAGGAAATATACATTTACCCTTTTCAAGAAATGGCAGATGAGGTCTTCAACACTTCGCTCCCTTATGAATTGGCGATTCTCAAAAAACATGCTTTGCCGCTTTTGGAATCCATCGGACCAGATGAGCCCGAATTTGCTGAGGCATTGATGCTTAGAAAGTTCTTAAATTATTTCATTTCCATAAATGATGATGACATGGTGCCCAAAAATTCAATATTGAAGGAATTCATAGGTGGCAGCGGTTTTGATCTCTAATAGGTGTCGTGGAGGTTCATATGCAATACAACCGTAAGGAATCGAAATCAAATATCGTACTTTTTGCCGTGCTATCCGGTTTTCTGATGTTGAATGCGTTTGTTGTGTTTCCCTATTTCGAAAGATATGTGAACGGTTATTTTGCAGTGGTTTTAGGCCTCGACATCATTGTTTTTTCTCTCCTTGCCAATGCGGCCTATTACAACAGTAGAACTCGAATCAATACTTGGAACATAGCGGTTTCATACTTTTCCTTTCTGCTGATTTCCAATTATATCCTCGCACTCGGCCTACATTTCGTGGACTATGAGCGATTTGTGGATCCCATCATGTATCTGCTTGGAACAGGACGGTTGTTCTTTGTTTTAGGATGCATACCGCTCCAATATGCCCGGAGACTTTCCATTGTCTTTAGAGGATACATGCAGATGACCATCAGCGCTTTCATTCTGATGCTTGTTCAAATAATATTGCTTGCGGTTTTCATGAAATTCAAAGTCAATATTTCCAATGTCATTTTTTTGGTCAATGCATTTACTGCGACCATTTTATTGGTCTTTGTGCTCAACAGGATTCTCACTGAAGAGAAAAATGAATCCCGAATGATGACACTGGGATTCGCACTCATGTTTTTTGGACAGGTATACATGACACTGTCAAGAGTGAGTACGGAAAACATCATTCAAGGTCATTTCTTTCAGGTCATCGGCATCGCCTATTACTATTTCTCCTTGAATCGCAGCAATTTGATCATCCCCGAACAAGAGCATCTGGTGCTTCAAAATCAATTCAATCTCTATGCGAAGAATTTGAAGAAAATAATAGACAAAAAAACACTTCAGGTGAGAGAAATCAACGACAAGTTGATCGATGACCTCGAATACGCAAAAAAAATCCAACAATCACTGCTACCAAAGACCAAAGTCAATTATCGGGATGTCACATTCTTATCGGAGTACTTCCCTTGTGAAAGATTGAGTGGAGATTTTTTCGATCTTTACAGGTTGGATGACGATCATATCGCGCTTTACCTGATGGACGTATCAGGCCACGGCATATCCGCGGCTTTGATGACCATGTTCAGCAGCAACTATCTGAAGTCCAACGATCAGAATCTCATGAGGTACAGAGGTTACAAACCCGATCTCAATCTGAAGCATTTTTACGATCAATTCAATCTGATGAATTTTCCAGATGAGATGCATATGGTGTTGCTTTATGCGACGCTGGATTTGAACACGAAAGTCATGACCTATTGCTCAGGCGGACTCAATTGCAATCCAATCCGTTTCAAAAAAAATGGCAAGATAGAGTTTTTGGACAAGAGCAAGGGATTTCCAATATGCAAATTGAGTGATTATTACACACCTGAATTTGTTAGTGAGAAGATCATCCTGGAAAAAGGTGACAGGGTTCTTTTTTATACGGATGGACTCATTGATTCGGAGAAAAATGGTGTGTTCGATTTGGAGAGCCTGATCGAATTTTATAAGGAAAACGCCGATCTTTCCCTTCGGGAAATCAATGAAAGACTCCTCTCGAAAATCAATCCGGTCAAGGATGAATTGAACGACGATATCACGTATATATTCATGGAAGTATAGGATTTGCCATCTATTGACGTGTAGAAATCAAAACTATATAATGTAAATAGTTGTAAAATTATTTTTAAGAGGGTCAGGTGGTTATGAAAGACGCAATTGTATTAAAGGATTTGGAACAAATCAAGGCGGTTTCTCAACAGTATCGTTTGAACATCCTCGATGCATTCAACAATCAACCCAAAACTGCAAAACAGATTGCCGAGTGTCTTAAGGAACCTCACGGTCGCGTCAATTATCATATTAAAATGCTTGAAAAGGTCGGAATTGTCGAGTTGATCGAGGAAGTCTCTAAATTGGGTGTCGTGGAGAAGTATTATTGCCCTGTGGCATATAAAATTCTGATAGACAGCAGCGCAGTGACTCTTGATGATGTTATGAACAATACGATCAGCAAAGTATCGATAGCTTTCTTTGAAGCGGTTTCCAAAGACTTTTACGAATCCATCGAGAAACTGCAGGATGGGCCGACCAAGAAGATATCCTATTCAGGGGATTATTATCTGACGGATCTTGAGGCAAAAACATTGAATCGTGAAATCAGTGCGGTCGTTGAAGCGTTTTTGAAAGATAAGAAAGAACCGAAAGAAGATTCATTTAGACACACGATTGCGCATTTGGTCATTCCAATGCCCCCTAAGGAATAAAACTGGAGACAACGTTATGAAAAATGGACATAGATGTCTTTTGATTACAATCTTAATGATGAGCACTTTTCTCCTAGGAGGGTGCTCCTCTTTTAATTCCAAAGACAATGGGACTCCGGCCAATCCACCCGAAGTGGTGAACGGTGCCAAGGAACAGGCTTATGAAGTGAACCCCGCTCTGGCGAGAACAGAGACTTTGGTGGTCACCTCATCCAACCTAAGTCTTAATTTTCACCCGCTTTATGCCGCGAGAACCACTGAGACTTGGGTCAGGGACTTGGTGTTTGAAGGGCTCTTGAGTCATGATAAAACGGGCAATCCGATACCATTGCTTGCAGAATCCTATGAGATCAGTGAGGACGGCCTAGAGTATACTTTTATAATAAAAGACGATTTGTTGTTTCACGACGGTTCCAGGTTGAAGCTGTCCGATGTGATATTTTCATATGAAGTCCTTGCCAATGAACAATATTCCGGTGAACACCGTTTGTTCATTGATGGAATAGTAGGCGTCATGGAATTCAGAACCGGTGAAACCACCACCATCTCGGGAATTGAAATCATGGATGACAAGACAATAAAATTCAGATTTGAAATGCCTGGCATTTATAATGTTTGGGGATTTGAAACACCTATAATGCCCGAACATGTGTACAATTTTTCCAGTTGGGACAATTTCCTGACGAACAGCAACAACCCAATAGGAACAGGGCCTATGGCTCTTGTGGCCGCCGAATCGGACCAACAAATCGAGCTGAAGAGAAGTGCTTTTCATCATGGTACCAAATCAAACGTCAATCGTGTCATCATAAAAGCGATGAGTCCTCAAATGGCTCTGGAATCGTTTGCGAATGGTTCAGTCGATATTGTTGCGGTTTCACCCACAAAAGAGTACTACGACAAGCTTAAAGCGATCACTTTTGCCAAGACTATAGAATTTCCGTCGAATGCATTCAATTATATCGGAATAAATCACGACCATCCGATTCTTAAGGACAAAAAAGTCAGGCAAGCACTGGCGTATGCCTTCGATCGGGATGAATTCATCAGAACCGAGTGGCAAAACCATGCCATTCCATCCAATTCACCAGTACCCGAAACACATTGGACGTATCCGAACGAACAAGCTCTGAACATATACAGCTATGATGTTGAAAAGGCAAAAATACTTCTCAATGATGCCGGATGGATCGAGGGCGATGTCAAGGGCGTCCGCATGAAAGATGGCGAGCGACTTGAACTCACAATCAATGCGTTCAGCGATGTCAGTTGGTCATATAATCTTGCAAATTCAATCAAAACACAATGGGAAAAAATCGGTGCGATTGTGAATGTGGAATTTACGGACTTCAACATGTTGAAAGAAAAGGTTTTTACCGATCGCTCAGCAATGCTGTGGGTCATGGCATGGCATCTTCCAATCGATTACGATCCGGCGAGGCTCTATGGAGCCATTGCGACAGGTCCTGGTGGATTCAACGCGGGCAATTACAACAATACAAATGCGGAGGAACTTTTCGTCAAGCTCAGGACAGCTTTTGATGATACGGAGAGGATGAATCTCGTTTCAGATTGGATCAGTCTCGCCAACGAAGAGTTGCCTTATATTTATATCGCCCACCTCAACGAGTTGTGGGGAGTCAATGAGCGTGTTCAAAAAATTGAGATCGGACCTTATAGCAATTGGGTGGACAGTATTCAGGATATAGTCCTTAAGGTCATGGAATGATGAGTGATAAAATTGAGATGAAAAAAATTATGAATGCTCTAATGGTTGAACATTGGGGCATTTTGACCATTGATGCGGATCAATTGCCGAAACTGATCGAGCGGGAACAATATATTAGAGAAATTTTGCTTAAAAGAGGGACGAAAGAATTCGAACAAGATTTGGACAAGCGTTTTTTGTTTTCTTCAGGAAAAAAAATAGGGACAATCATTGCCATTGGCATTCCCTATGATCCGATTGGAAGTGCGCTGCCGAATGCATTTGGTCGTGTGGACAATTTTGCCTGGGAACATGACTATCATGAAATTCTAAGGAATCTTTTGAATGCAATAAACACTGAGATCGGTAACTTTCTGAGCGATCCGACAATCACTCCGGAAGTCTGTGTTGACACAGCCGATTACATCGACCGTGAGATAGGCCTGTACACAGGACTTGGTAAAATTGGGAAGAATCATTTCCTGATCCATCCGGAGATGGGCACACACTTCTTCATTGGCTATTTGATCTATGATGGAATTTTGGATATCGCCCCGGCGGAAATCAATCGATTCGACTTTGAAAACACTTTGCTGGAGGCATGTGAGGGCTGCGATAGATGCTCAAGTGCATGTCCAACCAAAATTTGCGGTGGACCGATCATGGATTCGGATAAATGCATCGCAATGCTCACTCAGACCAAAAGGGTGCTGAATGATCGGGAGCGTGAGTGGATTGGCAATAGTCTATACGGATGCAACATCTGCCAAAAGGTCTGTCCGATGAACAAAGATCTGAGTGCGCATCCCTATCTTGCGACCAAAACTGAAAATCAAATTGACCTATATGAGTTGTTGGGCATGAACAACAAGACGTTCATGGAGAAATATGGGGAAATGGGATTCTCCTGGCGCAGTCTATGGGTTTACAAACGCAATGCATTGATCATTCTGGGCAATCATGGGAACCGATCCGATCTTGAAATGTTGAACACAAAAACGGATTTGATGAAGAATCCTAAACTCGAAGCAACTTTTTTATGGGCGGTGAGGAGACTGGAAAGTCGTGAAACTTAATGATATACTGTTATATGAAGATTTATTTTATGGGAGGCGTCATATGTCAAATGTACATGAACTCAATTATTTGAAAGATCAGGTTCAAGAATTAAAAGATCAAGGTGTTTATAGGATTTTACCGATCCTTGAAGGTGCAAACGAAGCGGAAATCATGTTGAATGGTCATTCGGTCATCAATTTATCCTCAAACAATTATTTGGGATTTGCAAACCATCCAAGATTAAAAGAAGCCGCCATCAAAGCAGTGGAAAAATACGGTGTTGGCTCTGGTGCTGTGCGTACGATCATTGGGAACATGGACATCCATGAAGAACTTGAAGTCAAACTTGCAAAGTTCAAGCGTGAAGAGGCTGTCATGGTTTTCCAATCTGGATTCAATTGTAATGCGGGAGCTATTCAAGCCATTACAAACAAAGGTGATTTAATCATATCGGATGAACTCAATCATGCCAGTATCATAGATGGTGTCAGACTTTCAAGAGCGGATAAGGCCGTCTTCAAGCATAGCGACATGGAAGACTTGGAGCGCGTCTTGAAAGAGAAAAGAGCAAACTACGCAAATTGTCTCATCATAACAGATGGCGTATTCAGTATGGACGGGGATCTCGCCAAATTACCTGAACTCGTTGAAATCGCTGAAAAATATAACTGTATGACTTATGTGGATGATGCTCACGGTTCTGGAGTACTCGGTGAAAATGGTCGTGGTACCGTGGATCATTTCGGACTTCATGGAAGAATCGATTTTACCATTGGCACGCTATCAAAAGCGATCGGTGTCATTGGCGGTTACGTGGCAGGCAATAAAGTCATGAAGGAATGGTTGCTCCATAGAGGACGCCCTTTGCTTTTCAGTACGTCATTGCCACCTGCTGCGGTAGGAGCGATCATGGAAGCTGTGGACCTTTTGAGTTCCACCACGGAATATACCGACAGACTTTGGAGCAATGCAAAGTTTTTCAAAGCTGAACTTGGAAAGCTCGGATACAACATTGGACATAGTGAAACACCGATCACACCAGTGATCATCGGTGATGAGGCTAAAACAGTCGCTTTCTCAAAGCGTATGCTTGAAAAAGGTGTTTTCGTATCAGCAATCATTTTCCCTACGGTTCCAAAAGGAACTGGCCGTGTAAGATGCATGGTTACAGCCGGGCACACAGAAGAGCAACTTTCCAGAGCTGTCAAAGTGTTTGAGGAAGTCGGCAAAGAGATGGGTATACTAGAATAAATTGTTTGCCGGGGACTTACCTTAGGTATAATGATAATACGATAAATTGGTAAAGGGTGGATGAATATGGAAAGCAAAACAGGGATATTACTTGAAAGCGGAACTGGAGAGGTTGAAATACTTCACTTCACAGTATCTGGCGTTCATTATGCAATCAATGTTGTCAAAGTGAAAGAATTGCTTCAAATTGAAAACATATCCAAAATTCCAAATGCACATCCGGCCATTTCGGGATTGTCATTAATCAGAGGTGAAATGATTTCCGTAGTGGATTTGCTTTATGTGCTCGAAGGACAAAAGAACGAAAAAGTGAAAAATGGGATGACATTGGTATGTGAGTTCAACAAGATCAAGGTGGGTTTTGCCATAGAATCCGTTCTAGGGATCCAACGCATCGGGTGGAATCAAATCATCAAACCGGACAATTTGACATCCAATTCGCTGATCATAGGCAATATCAATCTCAACAATGAAATCATCATGTTGTTGGATTTCGAAAAAATCGTCATGGACATCAATCCGAACACCGGAATCAACATCGATAGAATCAAGGACATCGTAGTCAAGGACCGTTCCAAGATAAAAATCGCACTCGCAGATGATTCCCCAATGATCCGAAAAGTGTTGCTCGATACTTTGACAAGAGCCGGATTCACTAAACTCAAGTTTTTTGATGACGGTATGGAAACTTTGGATTACCTTCTCATGTTGATAGAGAAAAAAGGTGAAAAATTCAAAGAGGACATCGATCTGTTGATCACGGATATCGAAATGCCTCAGCTGGATGGTCATTCATTGACGAGACGGGTGAAAGAACATCGCAATCTCAAGAATTTGCCGGTGATCATATTTTCATCACTGATAACAGGGGATCTCCTCCATAAAGGTGAAGCTGTCGGTGCGGATGCACAAATGAGCAAACCTGAGATTGAAAATTTGGTGAAATTGATAGACGAAATATTGGATATCAAGTAAAACAATAAAATAGGTGTCATATGGAATGTGAAAGCATTTTATGTGACACCTTTTTAGCGCTTGGTCTTGACTGTACATAGGGGATAAAGTATAATAAATCGAATGAAAAGTTTAGTAATAATAAACTCAAAAAAGGAGAAATGGTTGTGAATATTGGTGAAAAAATAAAAAGATTAAGACTTGAAAACAACCTCACTCAAGAAGAATTAGCAGATCGCTGCGAATTGTCGAAAGGCTTCATATCACAATTGGAGAGGGATATGACATCACCTTCCATTGCAAGTTTGGTCGACATACTCGAAAGTTTGGGAACAAATTTACAAGCCTTCTTCAGTGAGACCGTTGAAGAAAAAATAGTGTTTAGACCAGAAGATTTTTTTGAGAAAGAAGATGAAATCACAGGTTATAATTTGGAGTGGATCATCCCTAATGCACAGAAGAATATGATGGAACCAATCATGTTGACTTTGGCACCCAACGGTGCTTATGATGCCCATGACCCTCACGAGGGGGAAGAATTCGGATTTGTGATTTCAGGTTCGGTTGTGGTAAGACTGGGTGGTAAGAAATATGTGGCCAAAGCTGGTGACTCCATTTATTACAAGGCCAATAAGAGCCATGAGATCATCAACAAAGGCAAAAGAGAAGCAAAAATTTTATTGGTTGGTACGCCACCCAATTTTTAGTTCTTGGAGGCACTATTGAGTGATAAAATAGTAAAAGGCATAAACATTACAAAAGAATATAATGGTGTCGCTGTTGTTAAAAACATTGATTTTTGGGTTAAAAAGAATCAGTTTTTGACGATTTTAGGACCAAGTGGTTGCGGGAAAACGACCACACTCAGAATGATTGCCGGATTTGAGAGACCGACTACTGGAACCATCTATTTTGAAGGCAATGATATCACGGACACACCGCCATATCTGAGACAAATCAACACAGTCTTTCAAAAGTATGCTTTGTTTCCGCACATGAATATCTATGAAAATGTGGCGTTTGGATTAAGAATCAAAAAGAACAGTGAAAAGGAAATCGCCTCCAAAGTTTCAAAGATTCTGGAACTGGTCAATCTGTCCGGATTCGAGCACAGGAAAATCAATTCGCTTTCAGGCGGTCAACAACAAAGAATTGCCATAGCGCGAGCGCTTGTCAATGAACCGAAAGTCTTGCTGCTTGATGAACCGCTTGGGGCGCTCGACCTCAAGCTCAGAAAAGAAATGCAACTTGAACTTAAAAACATGCAAAGAGAACTTGGAATCACTTTTGTCTACGTCACACATGATCAAGAAGAAGCTCTGACCATGTCCGATAAGATCATCATTATGAACCATGGAGAGATTCAACAGATCGGGTCGCCCACAGATATCTACAATGAGCCTGAAAATAGGTTCGTAGCGGATTTCATTGGAGAAAGCAACATCTATGACGGCATCATGGTCAAGGATTATCTTGTGCGTTTTGCCGATCTTGATTTTACGTGTGTGGACTCCGGATTCGGTTCTGAACAGGAAGTGGATGTGGTCATAAGACCTGAAGATGTGAAGTTGGTCGGCGTGGGTGAAGGTCAACTCGACGGAATAGTGAAATCAGTGGTATTCAAAGGTGTTCACTATGAAATGTCAATCAAGGAATCCTCAAGGGACTGGATTGTCCATAGCACCGATAAGGTGGATGAGGGGGTTGCTGTTGGTATTCGTGTTGACCCCGACGATATCCATATAATGGAAAAGGAGGCATGATGTGCTTAAACGTATTGCTTCCGGCCCATATTTAATATGGATTGTACTATTTATACTGATTCCGATTCTAATGATTGGATTCTTCAGTATGGTTCGAACAGATGCTGAGACGGGTGACTACTATTTGACAGCCATCAATTTCGCTCGTGTGTTTGAACCGGTTTATATAGCGGTTTGGACACGCTCGATAAAAATTGCGCTTGAAGCGACAGCCATCTGTCTGTTGATTGGATACCCGATGGCAATGATCCTCGCAAAAATGAATTCAAGATATCGCACAATAGCAGTGATGCTTTTTGTTGTCCCGATGTGGATGAATTTTCTGCTCAGGACCTATGCTTGGATGACCATACTAGGGAAAAACGGTATCTTGAATAAGATATTGATGTTTTTTGGATTGCCGCAAATGACATTTTTGTACTCCGAGGGCGCTGTGTTACTGGGAATGGTTTATAACTTCCTGCCATTTATGGTGCTCCCGATCTATACGGTGCTCTCCAGAATGGATCAAAGCCTCATAGAAGCCGCAGAGGATTTGGGGGGCAATAGAATCAATGTGTTCAGAAAAGTGATTTTTCCACTTTCATTGCCAGGTGTCGTGTCGGGAACTTCAATGGTTTTCATGCCTGCTGTGAGCACGTTTGTAATATCCAACCTGCTTTACGGTGGACAGTACATGTTGATTGGAAATCTCATCGAGCAGCAGTTTCTGGTTGTCAATGACTGGTTCTTCGGATCGGCCATTTCAATCATCCTGATGTTTCTTATACTTGCAACAATGGCCGTAATGAACCATCTCAGTGGTAACAACCCCGAAGAAGGGGGTGTGAATCTATGGTGAACAAGTGGATCAAGAGACTTTATACTTTGCTGATTTTCACATTTTTATATGCACCGATTGTCGTTTTGATTGTATTTTCATTCAATGATTCCAAATCCACCGCGAAGTGGGAAGGGTTTACTTTGGACTGGTATCGCAGCCTGTTTCAGAATCGGTATATCATGAAATCCTTATATTATACAGTATTGGTTGCTGTCGTCTCATCGATTTCAGCGACTTTGATCGGTACATTTGCGGCGTTTGGGATTTTTTACATGAGGACATGGAAACAGAAACTTGTGCTCAACATCAACTCCATTCCACTACTCAATCCGGACATAGTCACAGGTGTTTCTCTGATGACGCTGTTCGTGGCCATGAAAATGGAGCTTGGTCTGATGACCATGATCATAGCCCATATAACTTTCAGTGTTCCTTATGTGGTGCTTTCAGTGCTTCCCAAATTTAAGCAGATGCCAGGTGAAATGCTTGAAGCTGCGATGGATTTGGGTGCTACGCCATGGTATGCGTTTAAAAACGTCATATTGCCTGAGATCAAACCCGGAATCATTACAGGTGGTCTAATCGCATTCACACTTTCCATTGATGATTTCGTCATCAGTTTTTTCACGACGGGAAGTGGTGTCAGCAATCTTTCCATTGCCATTTATTCGATGGCCAGAAGAGGCATCAAACCAGAAATAAACGCCTTATCCACATTGATGTTCGCATCCGTGTTGATTTTGCTGTTGATCATCAACAAGAGAACAAAGATAGAAGATATATAACCTAGGAGAGGAGAAACTAATGAAAAAAATTATAATGTTGGTTTTGGTAATGGTTTTGACAACTGTTATGTTTACTGCTTGCGCCCAAGAGGACAAAGTGGTTCTGAATGTTTACAATTGGGGCGACTACATCGATGAGGACATCTTTGAACTATTTGAAGAGGAAACAGGAATCAAAATCAATTATGAGACTTATGCAACAAACGAGGAAATGTACACCAAGATAAAAAAAGGTGGCACAAAATATGATTTGGCAATTCCTTCTGAATATATGATCGAGAAAATGATTCGTGAAGAAATGCTTGAAAAAATCGATTTGAGCAAGATTCCCAATTTCGTCAATATCGATGAGGATTTCAAAAATCTATCTTTTGACCCGGAGAACGCCTACTCGGTTCCTTATTTTTGGGGAACGGTCGGTATCATCTACAACACTGAATTGATCGATGAACCTATCGAATCTTGGAACGTGCTTTGGGATGAAAAATATGCTGGACAGTTCACTATGATGGACTCTCAAAGAGATTCGATCATGGTTGCTTTAAAGAAACTTGGGTATTCAATGAATACCAAGAATCTCGATGAGCTAGAGGAAGCCAAGCAACTGTTGATTGAACAAAAGCCTATGGTGCTTGCCTATGTCGGTGACAATGTAAAAGACATGTTGATCAGCGGTGAAGCCGCTATGGCAGTAGTATGGTCAGGTGAAGCCAGTGCCGTGATTCAAGAGTATGATGAATTTGAATATGTGCTCCCGGTTGAAGGCTCCAACAAATGGTTTGACAATATTGTCATTCCAAAAGGTGCAAAAAACATCGATGAGGCGCATCAATTCATCGATTTTCTATGCAGACCCGACATCGGATTCCTCAACGCTGATTACGTGGGCTATTCTACAGTCAACAGTGAGACGCTTAAGCTGATCGATCCTGATCTTATGGGAACGACCTATGCTTACCCACTGGATGAGTGGATCGAAAATTACGAAATTTTCAGAGACCCAGGTGATTTTATATTGGAATACGATAGAATTTGGACAGAAGTCAAAGCCAACTAATTGAGGTGAAACTATGATAATTGACGGAAAAGCGATTGCGCTCAAAGTTAAGGAAAAAGCACGAAACTGTTGCAAAGATTGCATTCGAAAACCAAGTGTGGTCGCCATTATGCTCGGGGAGGACCCTTCGGCGGAATCCTATCTCAGAATGCTTGAAAAGACCTGTAAGAGCGTGGATTTCGGATATGAGCTTCAACGCTATGAAACCACAATTTCTGAAGATGAATTGCTGGGAATCATTAAGTCAAACAACGAAAACCCAAACGTTGACGGCATTATCGTTCAAATGCCGCTGCCGGACCACATCAGTGAAGATCGTGTGATCATGGCGATAGATCCCAAGAAAGACCTTGACGGTTTTCATCCCATGAATGCCGGTCGACTCTTCAAGGGTGAAAAAGCCACGAGACCATGTACTCCACTTGCGGTTATGACCATCTTCAGGGAAATGGACATTGAACTTGACGGCAAGGATATTGTCGTGATCGGAAGAAGCAATATCGTTGGAAAGCCACTGGCGGTTATGTTGATGCACAAAAATGCGACTGTAACCATGTGCCATTCGTATACTAAAAATCTCAAATCGCACACTTTGGATGCGGATATCATCATTGTCGCAGTGGGCATTCCAAATTTCCTTACTGCTGACATGGTCAGTGACAAGGCGATTGTAATCGATGTCGGCATGAATGACGTGGATGGCAAGTTGGTTGGAGACGTGGATTTTGAAGCAGTCAAGGAAGTGGCATCCATGATCACACCGGTACCAGGTGGTGTGGGACCTGTTACCAATGCTGTGCTTTTGTTGAATTTATTGGAACATTACAAAGGGGACAAACAGTGACTTTTTTAGGCATTTTCATTACAATCGGTTCAATATTTGGTGCGATCGCTTTGTTGTCAAAAGGCAAAGAAGAAAAATCCATCCATGTATATTCGGATTATAAGATACTGCTGAACGCTGTGATCGCCTATAAAGAAGCCAACAAGGAATACGCGAAGTCCATTCAAAAATTGGAACCTTATATTGAGAATTTCAATTCATATGATTTTTCAAAATATGACCTTTCCATGGATGGCAAATTTCTGACGGTATTCAATCTGATGCCTGAAGAAGCAGAAGAACTCATCAATGAGATCGGCGGAGACTCTTACATCAATGGGAAATTCACATACCTGACATTAAGACGAATCCATGATCTCAGTGAAGTCAAGCCCATTGCTCATTTCAGCATGAAACCGGAAGACAACCTCACGACAACGACCCACATCACATATGACCTCAGCGGTTGTGTCGCGGAAAACGGTGAGATCATTGAGAAGAAATGGGAAAATAAAATGTCGGTTTTTCATGATCCGGGCATTTATTTGATTCGCTTGAAAGTGAAGGATAAGAACGGCAATTGGTCCGACTATTTTGAAAAGGAAGTCAAAGTGACTGAAGAATCGGGCATCAGGGCAATAAAAGCCTATGATGGCTCTTTCTTCGTGACATACAATAACGGCAAAACATTATCATATGGAAAAAATGATTTTGGTCAACTGGGGATCGGAACACTCAATCCGATTCCAGAGCTTGCATACAGTAATCTATACGACGGCGTGACTGAAATCGCATGCGGTGAATCGTTCAACATTTTCCGGTTTTATGATGGTTCTGTTTTCACAGCCGGAAACAATCATCATGGAGAATTGGCATCGGGTGATAAAAACGCGCTCAAACTTCTGACGCAGATTTGGGGGCTTGAGAACATCAAACAAGTGGAAGCCGGACGAAGATTCGGTGCCGCGCTAGACCTAAACGGCGATGTGTTTGTTTGGGGTGACAATACTGAAGGGCAATTGATGAACGATGATTATATCGATTCACCTTACCCGATAAAATTGCCGGGTGTGTCGGGCATCAAACAGATCGCTTGTGGCTCAAATTTTGGACTTGCCCTCAGGTACGATGGTACTGTCATCGGATGGGGAGACAATTCTTATGGTCAACTGGGTCTGGGATTCAAGGGCAGTATCAGCGAACCGACCATGACGCTATATAAAAATGTCAAAAAGGTTGCGGCCGGTGATCGTTTTTCGTGTGTGGTGACTGAAAACGGAAAAGTTGTAGGAGCTGGCAACAATGCATTTGGTCAATTGGGTTCCAAAGGAAAAAATGAATTTTTGTTCCCTGAGGAAATCCTCAAAATCCGTGATGTGGAAACGCTTGATATACGCGATTCGCTCGTGCTTGCGATTTTGAAGACAGGAAAAGCTTTTGTATGGGGAAACTTCAATGGGCCAGGATCAAAACCCATTAATGATCCTTTTGAACTGGTGGGAATACAGTACGTCAAGGCTTTTACAAACAACGGCAAGAAATGCTTCATTGTGGATGGCAATTATGATTTGAATGTGATTTCCGATATTTCCGGAAAGAATGAAAAGAATAAAGTTTACGAAAAATTTTATGATTTTATGGATACTGTTCACTCCAAAACCAAATAATCATGTATAATGAATATATAAGCGATGAGGAGGTTTCCCATGAGAGAACGACGTCGTGCACACAGGGTGCCTTATAAAGGTGTTCTGACAATTGATGAAGTATACAACCAAGAAGTGTCTATCAAAGAACAACGTGAAGTAAACATTGAAGTCACAGATATCTCCAAAGGCGGTCTTGGTTTCAATGCGATTGAGTCGTTGCCTCTTTCCTATTATTTTAATGCCAAGATTGATTTGGGAAATGGAAGAATGTTTTATAGTGTTCTCAAAATCATCCGAAAAGATGAAACCTCGGAAGGGTACAACTATGGTTGCGAGTTCACAGGTCTTGCGGATATCTTGTCACTATATATTGACGAATTTGAAAGTGAATTATCAGATTAATAGCATTTCGGCTACTGTGGGATCATCACAGTAGCTGTTTTAGATTTACGGAGGAACAGAGATATGAGAGATCTCAGAAGTTTGACAATTGAAGAGATAATGGAATATATGAAAACCATAGGTGAAAAAGGTTTCAGGGCGAAACAGGTTTATGAATGGGTCGCAAAAGGAGTGTCCTCCTTTGATGAAATGACCAATTTGTCACAAGGTTTGATTGAGCATCTGAAGCGTGATTTCAGACTCGATAATTTTAAGATCATCCAGACTTTGAATTCAGAGGATGGTACCATCAAGGTATTGGGAGCGCTATGGGATGAGAACATTGTTGAATCCGTTTTCATGACTTATAAACATGGTAATAGTGTCTGCGTCTCCACTCAAGTGGGATGTAAAATGAAATGTACCTTCTGCGCATCGACACTGGGTGGTGTGGTCAGAAATCTGAGCGCGGGAGAAATTCTAGGTCAAATCTACGCACTTCAAAATATGACGGGTGAACGTGTCAACAATGTGGTTTTGATGGGAAGTGGGGAGCCGCTTGACAATTACGATGAAACTTTGAAGTTCATAAAACTGTCAACAGATGAGAAAGGACTTAATCTGTCGGGAAGAAGCATCACGTTATCCACTTGTGGACTTGCGACCGAAATCAGAAAACTCGCTGATGAAAAACTTCAGATCACACTGGCCATATCACTTCACAATCCAATAGAGGATGAACGTTTGCTGATCATGCCCATCACAAAAAAACACAACTTGACGGACCTGATGAGTTCAGTGGATTATTATATCGACAAGACAGGCAGGAGGGTGACATTCGAGTACGCTTTGATCGATGGGATCAACGACACTGAACGTCATGCGGAGGCACTGGGAAAATTGCTCAAAGGCAAACTGGTGCATGTGAATCTTATTCCGGTCAACGCGGTTGTGGAAAATAATTTCATGCCATCGTCAAATAATAGAATTATCGGATTCAAAAGAGTTTTAATGGATAAATATAGACTAAATACAACAGTGAGGAGGGAACTCGGTTCTGACATCAATGCGGCATGTGGTCAACTTCGTAATCAACATCTGTAAAAAGCGAATAATCTTTATTAAAAAAAATTAATTGTTTTGAAGGAAAAGGCATCTTGTATCTAGAACTATACAAGTAAGTGTTTAGTGACGAAGGAGGAGATTCAAATGGTTACTTTAATTGCAGGTAAAAAAGGCTCTGGCAAAACCAAGGATATTGTCAAAAGGGCGAATGATTCGCTTGGTTCGAGCAAGGGCAACATGATTTTTATCGATGATGACAATCGTGCAATGTATGATCTACACCATGACGTCAGATTTATCAACTTATCCGAATTCCCAGTTAAGAATTCCTGCGAGCTTATGGGATTCATTTGCGGTTTGATTTCCAACAATTATGACATTGAAAAGATTTTTATTGATAGCATCATGAACACGGTGAGCATGTCTCGGGATGAACTGATTGAATGGTTCACACGAGTTGAGGAGGTCGCCAAGACCTATGAGATTGAATTTGTTGTCACTTTAAATTATGAAATTGAGTTACCGGAATCTTTGCACCGGTATTTGAACTGATCGATGAAAAAGGGACTTTAGATAGATAAAGAAAAGCCCAGACCTGATGCATGCTATGCACCAGGCTGGGCTTTAAAACGCATCATATGAACTTTTTGCCAAGGTATTTCAAAACAGTTTCTTTGTCACTGAAATCATCAATGACGATCTTCGTATCCGTTTCCTCGAAATATACCGTGATTTCAGTATCTCCATTCTTGAATGCTTTGGCAACAGTATCTTCGTTGAGTTCACGAATTTTGTTTTTATGATGTTTGATTTTCTCGTACTCTTTCAAAAAAGCCGTACCAGTTAAGCCAATGACTTTGGTGTATTGATTCATGGTCTCCTCCACTCGTTATTATCCCTCTATTATAACCAATGTAACTATAAAAAGAAAGTAATGGATTTATGAAAAAAGTTTACGATTTTGATAGAATTATTTAATTTTTAAAGGGATTATATTTGATATAATGAGTGTGTACCACCTGAGAGAGACTGGAAGGAGATTGATATGAAGCACAGAAAAAGAGTTTTGGTCTGCGTTACGCAGCAAAAGTCCTGCGAGCGTTTGATTGAATTTGGCAGAAATCTAGTCAACTCTGACAAGGATGAATTGCATGTCATCCATGTTGTAAAAGAAAATTGGAAATATTTTGGTCAACTTGAGGAGAAAGACGCACTCGATTATCTCTTTGAGGTTTCAAAGGAACACAATGCGATGTTATCCGTATTCAAAGCGAAGGACATTGAAAAGGCACTTTCGGATTTTGCTGAAAAACACAAAATCACAGACATCGTCATGGGTGAGTCGCTGGAACGTAACGAACAGCAGAACATGATCAATAGATTACAGGATCAAACAGAGCTGAAAGTGAGATTTTTGGTCGTTCCTGTACAGTTTGACGAAGAAAATGAAATTATGGTTTTCGAAAATGTGATGTCTCGATAATAAATCTTATAATGTAGCCATATGCCCCTCAAGCAAGGTTTGAGGGGTGTTTTTATGCGTGGATTGTGGTAAAATAAGGTGTATGAATAAACGACATTGAGGTAATTATGATGAAATATATAAATGGACTCGTGCTGATAAGCGCAATAGCAATTTTCTCAACTTTTCTGGGAGATTGGTTGATGCAGTGGTTTCAGCTTGAAGCCCTTACAATAGCAATAATCATGGGTATTCTCGTGAGCAATGTGATTACTCTGCCCGGAAGCTTCAAACCGGGCATTGATTACGCGCTCAAAAAACTTCTGATTTATGGAATCATCCTTCTTGGATTCAAATTGAATTTTGAGGCGATTTTAGGTCTGGGGTGGACTCTGATTTTATGGATCATCGCGTATATGTTGTTTGTTTTTTTGGCGGTTTACATATTGAATCGCTATATGCCTGTCGGATCCAAACTTGCGGCACTGATTGGCGTTGGGTCGAGTGTATGCGGAGCAGCAGCTGTCATCGCACTTGCACCGACCATTGAAGCAGAAGAGGAAGATGCGGTCATTGCAGTTTCAATTGTCAGTTTTCTAGGTGCTGTGGGAGTGATTGTGTATGCTATGGTTGCAAGTGTGGTGTCCATATCCGATGTGAGCTTCGGTGTTTGGTCAGGGTTGACGCTTCATGGCGTCGCACATGCACTTGCAGGTGCTTTCTCAAGGGGGACACTTTCCGGTGAAATCGGTACATTTGTCAAGATGACACGCGTATTGATGTTGGTTCCTGTATCTCTCGCACTCAGCATGGTGTTCAGTAAGCATGTCAGCACCAAGAAAAGAGCCAAGGTACCGAGTTATGTGTGGTTGTTCATACTGATGGGTATTTTGAGTGCAACAGGGCTTGTGCCCGAATTAGGGGTGACGGTAGCCAAGGAACTTAGCAATGTGTTTATCCTCATGTCGATGACAGCAATGGGACTTGGAGTCAACTTCAAAGATATCAAGGGCAAGGGCGCCAAGGCGATCTTGTTTGGAGCCATACTGTTCACAATAACCAGCTCGGTCGCATTTCTATTGATTTCAAAAGGGTTGATGGTATGAGTTATTATAAATACAGTCAATATTTAAGAAATTTATATGGTGAAAAAGTATATAAAATACCTGTCAATCTACCGGGGACGTGTCCTAATCGAGACGGCACCATAGGGACCGGCGGGTGTGTTTTTTGTGGAGCAGTGGGAACGGGTTATGAATCCCAGCCCAATGTGCTGTCGGTAAAAACACAGCTAGAAAACAATATCGCCTATATCGGGCCGAAATATAAAGCTAAAAAATTCATTGCCTATTTTCAAAATTATACGGGTACTTATTTGCCTCTCGAATTATTTAAGAGGGCCATAATGGAGGCTCGACTGGAAAATATCGTAGGAATCACCATTTCCACCAGGCCAGACTGGATTCCGAAAGCATATCTTGACTTTCTGGCAGAAATACAGAGTGAAGGCATTGCAATTGAGATTGAATTGGGACTACAATCCATCAATATCAACACGCTCTTGACCATCAACCGCGGTCATGGGGTAGCAGAGTTCGTAAGTGCTGTCATGACCATCAAGGAATACGGATTTACGGTTTGCACACATCTTATTGGGAACCTTCCTTGGGATACCGAGTATGATTTTTATGAAGCGGGGCGATTGTTGTCCGTACTTGGTGTCGATAGTGTCAAAATTCATTCACTATATATTTTAGAAAACACAGAATTGGGTAAATGGTATAATGAAGACCACTTTGATGTGTTACCTTCAGAGGCCTATATTGATCGGGTCATCCATTTTCTCAGAATCATTCGTCCAGATATGTCGGTCCAAAGGCTTTTTGCAAGGGCTCCCAGCGAGGAGACTCTGTTTTGCAATTGGGGTATGAGTTGGCGCAAACTTCAAAATATATTGGAAGCACGTATGAAAGAGAATGGATATCACCAGGGGGACTTATATTCACATACCGGAGGTAACATATGAAGGTCATCAGAGAGTGGAAGACAATGCTAATACCCTATGAACAGGCTGTTGAGGAATTAAAGGTCAAATTCAAGGCGATTCGTAACCAGTATAGGGAGCTTAATGAGTATTCACCTATAGAATTTGTCACAGGTCGCGTCAAGAAAATTTCCAGTATCATTGAAAAAGCGGAGAGAAGAAATATCGCTCTTGAAAATATTGAGGAAGAAATGGAGGACATTGCCGGACTCAGAATCATGTGTCAGTTTATCGATGACATCTACGAGGTTGTCAATTTGATCTATGAAAGAAGTGGCAAGGACTTCACTGTCCTTTATGAAAAGGATTACATCAAAAGTCCAAAGGATAGTGGTTATAAAAGCTACCATATCATTATCAAGTATCCTGTGCAGACTGCACTAGGCACTAAAGAAATCTTAGTCGAATTTCAAATAAGAACACTTGCAATGAATTTCTGGGCAATCATAGAACATTCACTCAGTTACAAATACAAAACACAAATGCCAGATGAAATCAGGGAACGTCTTAAAAATTCGGCACTTGCCGCAACAAGACTCGATGAGGAAATGACCGAAATCAGCAAGGAAGTTAGAAATGCCCAATTGATGTTTGAAGAGAGATCCAATACGGTTCGCGATATCATCACAAACATTCAACTTTTGTTCTCACAAGGCAAGGAAACTGAAGCCATGGATTTTCAAAAGCGTTTCGACAGCATCAAAAATGAGGACAATATGTTCGAGTTTGAGTTACTGCTGAGTGAAATCAAGCATGAATTGCCGAGATTCAATCTTTTTGAGAAAGGCAATCTCATATGAAACCTTTTGAAAACGGTCTTTATCTGAAAAGATTGAGACAAGCCATCGATCAGTTCAAGCTGATTGATGATGGAGATCGGATTTTGGTGGGGGTCTCAGGAGGCAAGGACAGCACACTGCTTTTTCATGGACTCACTCAGCTGAGTAAACTTAGGGATTATGATTTCACTGTTACAGGATTGACAGTCAACCATGGGATGTTGGGAAATCTTGATGAGTATGTCGGATATTGCAAATCGAATGGCCTGGATCTTATGGTCCATCATGAGGATTATGCGAAAAACTTATCCCATGACAATACACATTCGCCTTGTTACACGTGTTCCAGACTTCGAAAAGGCATCGTAAAGCGCATCGCCATCGATAAGGGGTACAATAAAATCGCTTATGGTCACACGAAGGATGATGTCGTCGAAACATTTTTGATGAACATTATCAAGCACGGTAAAATTGCAGGTATTCCTGCAATTTCAAAGGATCCCTTGAGCGATCTGCTTTTGGTCAGACCACTGGTTCTGATCGATGAGAAGACAATCATCAAAGCTGTCGACCTACTGGGCTTTCCACTGATGAAGGACTTGTGCCAGTTCGCAAAAGGACGGATCAGACAGGATGCGGAAACTTTGATCGGTCAAATTGAATTGACACATCCTGAATTTTCGGATAAAGTGATACAAGCGTTACAAAATGTAGACACAAATAGATTGATATAGTAAGTGGTGAATGATGGCTTTATATGTAATCGGCGATTTGCACCTCAGCTTTGGAACCAACAAACCCATGGATATTTTCGGGGAAGTCTGGGTGAATCATTACGAAAAAATCAAAGAGGATTGGATCAGTCGAGTGACTGAGAGCGACACGGTCATTTTGCCGGGTGACAGCTCTTGGGCTATGACATTCAATGCTGCGACAGATGATCTTAAATGGATTGATGAACTGCCAGGGCGCAAAATTCTCTTCAAAGGCAATCATGACTACTGGTGGGTTTCCAAAGCCAAAATGGCTGGGTGCTATTCAAATATCGAGTTTGTCCACAATGCTTTCGCCATATATGAAGATATGGCAATTTGCGGGACAAGAGGGTGGTTATGCCCGAATGAGGTCGTATTTACTGAAAACGATGATAAAGTGTATAAACGTGAAGCATTACGTCTTGAAAATTCGATTTTGATGGCAAAAAAGGCGGGATATGAAAGAATAGTAGGTGTTTTGCATTTTCCACCGACCAATGACAAAAAAGAACCCTCCAGATTCACCGAAATCTTTGAAAAATACGGTGTTAAAGAAGTGGTTTATGGACATATCCATTCAAAACAGAACTACAAATATGGTATAAAGGGTTTATATGGTGGTGTGAACTATCATTTGACCTCATGTGATTATTTGGATTTCAAATTGTTTGAATGGTTTTAGAAAGGTGTAGGATTTGAAGGGAAAAGATATAGGGGTTTTAGTATCGAAGCGGCTTGCTTTGATCGATCAACTTGAAAAAGGGAAGTTGACCAAAGAGTCATTCATCAACGAAAATTATCGTATGCTTGAAACGTATGGCAAGGTGTCATTTGATATGGACACAGTAGACGAGGGTGTTCTCAAGTATCATTATTTCAACACCATGGCTAAAAAATTGATGCTGGAGGCGGATGCGATTGAGTACCGTGAACCCTCGAAATATTTTCAACTCAAGAACCAAGCGTATGATTATTATGTGAAGAAAGATCGGATTACTCTCAAATTACTGGATTTGGTTGATTGTACGGCAGTGAGAGCCTATTACATCAATTTGAACTCCAGACAACTCGAGGGTGCGATTTATGAAATTGATTTCATCGATTACGACCGTGTCATATTGCATTCGAAAGACCGCAAAATATTGCACAAACTGAGATCATCAGGTTGTTTTTTAGAGGAAAAGCTTGAATCCAAAGTCAAAGCTTACGTCAACACTAAAGTTTATTGATGAAAAGGAGGTACGGACATGATTGAAATGAATCAAATTAAGACGGGGATGACTTATAGACTCCAGAAGAGAGTGACTGAGTCGGATACTTCACTTAATTATGGAAGCGGAAAAATCGAAAATTTGCTTGCGACACCGAGACTGGTGGCACTTATGATTGAAGCCAGCTCCTTATTGATTGATCCACTTTTGCCTGAAGGTTTTGTTTCAGTGGGCAGACATGTGGAAGTTGATCATTTCAAAGCGACGTGCCTTGGCGCAACAGTCACCGTTGAAGTACGTGTGGAATATGCCCAGTCAGGCAAAGTGCTCATTTCGATGAACGCTTATGACGAGCATGGCAAAATTGGAGAAGGCAAACACAGCAGAATGGTAGTCAATTATAAGAAATTGCTTGAAAAAGCAACTGAACGGGATATGGACACCAAGAAGGATTGAACATGATAAATTTGAAAGACATAAAAGCGATAATATTTGACCTCGATGGGACACTCGTGGATTCGATGTGGATTTGGAAACAAATCGACATCGATTTTCTTGAAAGAAGGGGCATAATTCTCCCTGAAGACTTACAGAAAGAAATTGAAGGAAAGAGTTTTACTGAAACAGCCCAGTATTTCATCAAGCGATTTGAACTTGAGGAAACCATTGAAGACATTCAAACGGAATGGAATGAAATGGCAAGGCAGTTCTATGCGGAAAAAATTCCACTAAAAGCCGGTGTCAAACAGCTTCTCGTCAACGCGAAACTTCATGGTGTCAAGATGGGGATCGGAACCAGCAATTCCAGAGAACTTTTACTCGAAGTCATAAAGGCCCATCAAATAGAAGATTTTTTTGAAACCATCAGAACCTCTTGTGAGGTGGACCGGGGAAAGCCCTTTCCAGACATATTTTTGAAAGTGGCGGAGGATTTGGGCGTTTTACCGACAGACTGTCTGGTGTTCGAAGATACGCATGCAGGTGTCATGGCAGCAAAAAACGCCGGTATGAAGGCTGTAGCCATCTATGATGAGCTTTCCGAACCTTACACCGACGCCATAAAAGAAACCGCAGATCATTATATAGAGGACTTTATGGTGTTTGAGCCATTTTTTTAAGCCTTGGATAGATTTTAATCTCTTCATCGAGCAAAAGCTTGATGAAGTTTTCTTTTTCCAGGGGATGGGAATAATAATAACCTTGGACATAATTGATGTCACCGGAACTAAGTACACCTGTCTGTTCAAGGGATTCAATGTTCTTGACGATGATCTGGATATCCAGAGTTTTGATGATCTCAAGCAGCGGAGATACAATAGCGGTGCTTTCTGAAAACATCAAACGGTCGATTTTTATAAAATCCACAGACATTTTTTTCAAATGATTGAGTGAAATGAATTCAGCTCCAAAATCATCGACAATCATGCGGAAGCCCAATTTTTTAAGGATATTCAGCTGATTGAAGACGCTTTCGTAATTGGATTCGATGGCGGTTTCAGTAATCTCCAGACAAATGGTTGAAGGATCCGCTTTCGTTTCATTCAAAACAGATTTGATCTCATCGATCAAATGAGGATTTGAAAGATCATTCATCGATAAGTTGAAAGTTGTCAGAATCAGGTTTTCAGATGAAGAAAGCGTGTTGCTCATTTCACATACGGTTTTGAAAACAGCTAAGTTCAACGCTGAGGTCATTCCAAGCTCTTTGGCGAGCTGCAACATTTTTTGAGGTGGCAGGTAACCTGTGGATCCTTCAAGGTAAATCGTTGTTTCTACAAGTGCGATTTTCCCGGATACGCTGTTGAAAATGGGCTGATATTTGAAACTCAGGGCATTGTCTGCAAGCGCATTGTAAAGCTCTTGTTTCAAGACCGCACGGTCGTCTTTTTCAGCATCCTTGTCCTCTTTGAAAAATGCGTAACCGTTAACGCCTGTACTTTTGATTTGATACATGGCCATATCGGCACTGCCAATGAGTTCATCAAACGAATTGCCATGAAGTGGTATAAGCGCTATACCCATACTGAATTTGAGTATGAATTCATTGTTTTGGACGGAAAGGGGTTTCTTAAAGTCATCCACCAACTTTTTCGCAAGGAATTCGACCGAATCCACATCGACCACTGAATCCAGAACAGCCACAAATTCGTCGCTCCCGAAGCGGTAAACCTTACCATAATCCTCGAGAGATTTGTTGAGGTGAGCAGCGATGATGTATAGGAGGTCATCTCCAAGAGAATGACCATAATGGTCGTTGATTTGCTTGAAATTATCAAAATCAATAAAAAAAATGGCACCTTGGATCAAATTTATAGAGTGGGTATTCAGCAGTTGCTCAAGATCGATCTTGAGAGAAAGTCGATTCGGTAGTTTGGTCAAATCATCAAAATAAGCATAATGCTCAATCCGCTCTTGGTTGGAAAGCAATAATGATTGTTGTTCTTTAAGCCGATTAGACGAAACTTCAAGATTCTTATTTTCGATTAATAGAGCTTCTTCAGATTGGATTCGCTGCAAATAGAGATAGTTCAGCTCTTCCAATTGAACTTTCATCTGTTTTTCATTTTTCTTGCTTTGTCTTATGTAGTAAAATAACACAATGAGCACAACCACAAGTGCGCTGGATAGTATTTCAAGTAGGACATAAGTATTCATAGACCAAGTACCCCAATCTTCAATTCGCCATTTTTGATGCATATCTATATTAACATTACCCGAAAGAGATGAAATCAATCATAGGATTTGATATAATGAACTGCACTTAAGATAATAGAAAGAGGTTTACTGTGAAAAAAGGAGAATTATTGGAATTTGTAATTGAATATAATAAATATCCCAATGTGGGTGTTGGGACGGTTGGCGATAAGCGTGTCCATGTGAAAAACGGACTTGAGGGACAATTGGTGAGTGCCCGTTACTTAAAGTCCAAAGGTGGACGTTATGAAGCCAAACTTGTGGAAGTACTCGAAAGAGGACCGCTTGAGAAAGCATCATTTTGCGAGCATTTCAACGAATGTGGCGGTTGCATGCTACAGACATTCGATTACGAAGGACAAAAAAATCTGAAATTGAAAATGGTCCAGAATCTTTTTGAAGAAGCGGGATTTGATGTGCCACTTACTGAAGTGATCTCAAGTCCTGAAGCTTTTGAATATAGAAACAAAATGGAGTTCTCATTTGGAGATGCTTACAAAGGTGGACCACTAACACTTGGGATGCACAAAAAAGGTCGACATAACGATGTGGTCACAGTGGATCACTGTCATTTGGCAGATGAGGATTATAGAACTATTCTGAGAGGGCTGCTCGATTATTTCGTGCAAATTGACGCTCCAAAATACAATAAGCACATTCATGAAGGGTTCCTGAGGCATTTGGTGGTGCGAAAGGGCAAAACCACGGGTGAAATCATGGTTGCTCTATCTGCGACGACCCAAGTGCCTTTTGATGGTGATGCATTTGTGGAATGCCTGAAAAACATGCCGCTTCTTGGAACGCTTGAAAGTGTTTTATATGTCAAGAATGACGGGCTCGGGGATGTGGTTTCAGGAGAAATCGATGTGCTGTACGGTAGAGACCATATTCTCGATCGTGTAATGGGATTGAACTTCAAGATCAACCTTTACTCGTTCTTTCAGACCAACACTTTAGGTGCCAATCTTCTGTATGATACTGCAATCAATATGATTCCAGATTTGGATGACAAAGTTTGCTTCGATCTTTTCAGTGGAACGGGTACCATCGGTCAAATCATGGCTCAAAAAGCAAAAAAAGTCATCGGCATTGAAATCGTAATGGATGCCGTTGAAGCCGCAAAAGAAAATGCGATAATGAACGGCATCGACAACTGTACATTCTTATGTGGTGATGTTTTTGACGTGCTCGCAGGAGTTGGGGACAAACCGGATGTCATTGTAGTGGATCCGCCCAGAAACGGCATCGGTGAAAAGACTGTCATCAAGGTTGCGTCGTATAATATTCCTGAAATTGTTTATGTGTCGTGCAATCCGAAAACTATGATGGAAGACTTGTCAATTTTCAAGAAAAAAGGCTATGATGTGACAAAGATGGTTCTTGTGGACATGTTTCCTTGGACGGGCCACGTGGAAGCGATAATTCTGATGACGCGTAGTGGTTCAGGTGAGAAAAAGTAGATGTTGACCACAACATATAGTGGTTTTGGTCTAAAATTTGGGCAAAAAACAGACGAAAAAATGACGTTTTTTGACCCCGGAAAAAGGGCTAAAATATAGATGACATAGCGGATTTTATGAGTTGAGAGTATAATAAGAGCTTAGAAGCATATGAAATAAGAAATTAAAAAGTTTGAAGGAGGACAATGGATGAGTGAAGAAAAATGTTGCTCTTGTTGCAGTACTGATAGTAAGGATCCTGTAATTGGTGAATATGTTTGCTATTGCAACCATGTAACTGAACAAGATATTATAGAAGCAATTGAAAATGGAGCATTAACTGTAAAAGACGTGATTGATAAGACTGGCGCTATGAAGAACAGCAATTGCGCAGTCAATAATCCAAAAGGGGTATGTTGTTATTCTGATATAGTTTATGTTTTCAATAAACATATGGAAAATACAAAATTATAGATTGTAATGAGTGAAATTTATTGAACTTAAATAATCAATAAATGATAATTTGAAAGGCGAGGCAGAGTTTTTAGATCAACTAAAATGATCTATAGACTCTGCCTTTTTTATGTCCAAAAACAGAAAGTGAGGAAAAAGAGATGGCTAAATTTCTTATGTATGATTCTGGATTACAGGAACTAGAGCAGTTGATGATGCTAGTTCCAAATTTTGTACCAAGAGGAAGCGGTATGGTTGTAGTCCGCGGATTTGTAAAGGAAGATACACATCAAGTATTAAAGTCACTGCCTAACTTATTAACCAAGTAAGCGTTAAATCAGATACTGGATATCTTGATTAATGTTGGAATTGTTAAGCAAACATAAACGATGGGAGTTCTGAACAAGTAATATTAATCCAGCTAAAATTTAATTAATTGAATAATCAATGGCTTAAGCGTATAGTATGGCAATTAAACCGTACATTTTTTTTACTATAACCCAATGGGTCACTTGAAAAACTGCAATATGCAGTGAATCAAGCGGCCTTTTATGCCCAAAATCAGAAAGCTGAAAATGGTCACGTTGAATTAAAAACAATGACTCAGTTCTTCAGTAACTTGAGTACCTAACAGCTCTTCTTATTCCCAATTTTTACCAAAACGAAGTAGTGAGCTTGTTATGTAAAGTATATAAATATAGAAAGGTAAAATGATATATGAGTGTGCATTCATATATGTTGACATTTTTAATATAAATGGTAAAATGAAATTATAATATATGAACGTTTGAACATATAATCATACGAACAAGAGGTGGCATAGTGATCAAAGATTTCGAAGCAGAGCGATGTGACTGTAATGTGCTTCATGAAGATGTGGTGAAGAAGGTAAAATTGAAGATGCCTCAGTACACAGATATGAATGATTTAGCAGAATTATTTAAGATCTTTGGGGATACAACCAGAATTAACATTTTATCTGCATTATTTGAAGAAGAAATGTGCGTATGTGATATCGCATATTTATTAAACATGACTCAGTCTGCGATATCTCATCAATTAAGAGTCTTAAAACAAGCAAGAATAGTGAAGAATAGGAAAGATGGTAAAGTAGTCTTCTACTCTTTAGATGATGAGCATGTAAAGAGAATAATTGATCAAGGCTTAATTCATGTTAATGAAAACAATAAAGGGAGGGCTTTAAATGAGTAGCACAATCAAGAAAGAACTGATACTGGAAGGCTTAGATTGCGCAAATTGCGCAACTAAGATTGAGGATAGAGTGAGTAAACTAGAACATGTTACTTTATCTTCAATGAACTTTGCAACCAAAACACTGACGATTGAAGTTTTGCAGACTGGTGATATCGATCAAGTGATGAATGATACCACTGCCATTGTTGCAAAACTGGAGCCAGATGTAGTTGTTAAAGAGAAAGTTATTACTAAAGCAGAAAAAAAGATTTTGATGCTTATGGGTTTAGGATGTGCAAATTGTGCCTCTAAGATTGAAAAAGAAGTAAAAAATATCGATGGGGTTGTGAATGCAACAGTGGATTTTGTTTCAAAAAAACTCATTATAGAAGTAAGACATAAACGAGAACTACCAAGAATTGTTGAAGAAGCAACAAAAATAGCCGTAAGAATTGAGTCAGGAATTAAAGTGGTTGATATGGAAGTGCACAAGAAAAAAGAAGTCAGTGAAGACAACAGACATGAAGAAAGTGGACATGAAGAAGATGGTATCAATAAAGTAGAGATAATCCGTCTCGGCTCAGGTTTTGTTTTGTTCTTAGTAGGTCTACTGATGAATTTCTCACCAATGATTGAATTGGTAGTTTTTTTAACAAGTTATCTTTTAGTTGGTGGAAGTGTCGTTCTAAAAGCTTTGAGAAATATATCAAGAGGACAGGTTTTCGATGAAAACTTTCTGATGGGTGTAGCAACCATAGGCGCATTTGCTATTGGAGAATATCCAGAGGGTGTTGCAGTAATGCTCTTTTACCAAGTGGGAGAATTTTTCCAAAGTATGGCTGTAAATCATTCAAGAAGGTCAATAACTGCTTTAATGGATATTCGACCTGACTTTGCAAATCTCAAAATTGGTGATAATGTCGAGAAGGTTTCTCCTGAAGATGTAGCAGTTGGAGATACTATTATTGTAAAACCGGGAGAAAAGGTTCCACTAGATGGCAAAGTACTTTCTGGAACTTCTATGTTGGACACTTCAGCAATCACTGGTGAATCGGTTCCTAGAGAAGTAGAAACGGGAGATGATATTCTTTCTGGAACAATTAATAAAAACGGACTTTTGACAGTTTTAGTGACGAAAGAATTTGGAGAATCAACGGTTTCTAAAATTCTTGATTTGGTTCAAAATGCAAGCAGTAGAAAAGCGCCTACCGAGAACTTCATCACAAAATTTGCTAGATACTACACACCAGCCGTTGTTTTTATCGCTCTTGCACTGGCTATAATTCCACCACTAATGATTCCGGGAGCAACTTTTAGCGAATGGATTTATAGAGCACTTGTGTTCCTTGTAGTGTCATGTCCTTGTGCATTAGTAATATCAATTCCGTTAGGTTTCTTTGGTGGTATTGGCGGTGCATCAAAAGCAGGCATTTTGATGAAAGGGAGTAACTACCTTGAAGCCTTGAACAATGTTGATACAGTTGTTTTTGATAAAACAGGAACTTTAACTAAAGGCGTTTTTAAGGTAACAAAAATTGTGAACTTAACAAATCAATTATCCGATGAAGAACTTCTTGAATACGCAGCCTACACTGAAAGCTATTCAAATCATCCAATAGCTCAATCAATTTTGAAAGCCTATAAGAATAATGTTGATAAGAGCATGATTGAAGAGTACGATGAAATTTCTGGATATGGTATTCAAGCGAAAGTTAAAGGGAAAACCGTACTGGCTGGGAATCTCAAACTGATGAAAAAGGAGAATATATCCTTTGATGAAGGTCGTACGAAGGACGAAGTTGGTACGATTATTCATATGGTTATCGATCAAAAGTACTCAGGATTTATTGTTATTTCTGATGAGATCAAGGAAGATTCAAAGCGAGCAATTCAAGAGTTAAGAAAATTAGGCGTTAAGAAACTTGTAATGTTGACAGGTGACAATAAAGCAATTGGTGAAAAAATAGGTCAACAACTTGGATTAGATGAAGTATATTCAGAACTTTTGCCACATCAGAAGGTTGAAAAGCTTGAAATGCTGGAAGGCCGAGAGGGTAGAAAAGGTAAATTGGTGTTTGTAGGTGACGGTATAAATGATGCCCCAGTTTTAACACGGGCAGATATTGGTATAGCAATGGGTGGGATTGGTTCTGATGCTGCAATTGAAGCTGCGGATGTCGTAATCATGACGGATGAACCATCAAAAATTGCAAGTGCAATACGCATTGCAAAACGAACGAAGACCATTGTGTGGCAGAATATTATATTTGCTTTCGCAGTTAAAGGAATTGTACTGGTTCTTGGCGCTGGCGGACTAGCCACAATGTGGGAAGCTGTATTTGCAGATGTTGGTGTTGCTGTTCTAGCTGTTTTCAATGCTATGAGAGTACTTAATTCGAAAACTCAATAAACGCATTGTTGAGTTTCAGGAGGTAACATGCTAAATGTAATATCAAGTGGGTGTCTGCTTCTTTTTGGTAGTGTGTACATTGCGAAATTGTTGCTTTTAAAGTATAGGGATAAAATCCTCGCCAATTCATTAGGTGATAAGGGAAAAGAACGAAATTTGAGCAGAGTTGAAAGACTGGTTAAATGGTCTGTATATACTTGGATTGCAATTTGGATTTTGAATATTTTCGGAATTTCGATTTATGCACCATTGTTGATGAATATGCCACTTAGGTACATTGGTGTGGCATTGAATGCACTTGGAGCAATCTTGTTTTTCATATCCGTTATTGTTATGAACAAGTCGTGGCGAGTAGGTATTGATCACAATAGCACTGCTAAACTAGTGACAAGTGGGATTTACAAATTTTCTAGAAATCCTGCTTACGTTGCCTTTGATACTATGTTTTTAGGAACGGCAATTACTTTTGGAGATTTTGGATTGTTGTTGATAGGTATAGTTGCTGGATTTAGTTTGCACAATTTGATATTGAAAGAAGAATCGTATCTTGAAGAAAAATTTAAAGGTGATTATATAAAGTATAAAAATGATGTTGGTAGATATTTATAAAGAATAAACTTATTAAAATCCCTGAACGCTATGAATCGACAATTCAATTCAGGGATTTTAATTATTTGGTTTATAGGTTAGTAAGCATGAATTGGTTTGACAATTACGGATAATGTGCTATTATAAAATTATATTAAATAAAAGTAACAGTGAAGAGATACTCTTTTCACGATAATGGCAAACCATTGGAAACGGTGGGACGCAAAGCTATAGGGCCTTTCGAATGAATGGCAGCCTAGCCACCGAATGAGAAGATTTTCTGTTTTTTGAAAACTTCAATAAGTCCATATTGTGATGAGTAACTCTCAACGATAATAGCAAACCATTAGTAATGATGGGACGCAAAGCCATAGGGCCTTTTAAAAAGAGGCAGCCGTGCTACCGAAAGGAGAGTTATTATGAAAAAAATAATAAGCATTTTAATGGTTTTAATGATTTTAGTTGGAAGTTCAATACAATCATATGCTTCAACACAAGCGCTCCAAGCTGATACTGATAATGGATTAGTAAGAGTTCAGCTTGATGATGTAGACGGTGCTAAAATGCTGTTATTAGTTGAAAAAGATGGTGTACGATACTCTTATCCAATTACTGATACAGATATCAATCAATTTCCACTTCAATTGGGAAATGGCAACTATCTCGTTAGAATTATGCAAAATACAACCGGCAACAGTTATAAAGAGTTATCCAGAATTGATGTTACATTAGAATTAGAAAACAACAATAATGTATTTCTAGCATCTATACAAGACATAGAGTTTGATGATACTTCATTACCTATCGTCAAAGCCAAAGCATTAACAAAAGGATTAAAAAATGACATCGATAAAGTTAAAGCAATATATAATTATGTAAATCAAAATATTAAGTATGATTATACAAAAGCAAAAAATGTTAAAAGTGGTTATTTTCCAGATATCGAGTCTACTTATATCACAAATACAGGTATTTGTTATGATTACGCTTCAATTGTAGCTGCGATGCTTAGAAGTGTTGGTATTCCAACAAAATTGATAAAGGGTTATTCAATTCCAACGAAAGACATCTATCACGCATGGAATGAAGTATATGTCGATGACGAATGGAAAATAATAGATACTACAGTTGACTCTGCATATGTTCAAGCAAATTTGAGTACAAAAATGTTTAAATCATTTACTGATTACAAGGCATCTAAAATGTACTGATATAATCTTCGATTTTGATTTTTAAGAAGTCATTGTCGTGTTTATTAGTCTCTGAAAATCGTAAATGGATGAGCTATCGGAAACAAATTTGATTCAATAAATTCATATTATTACTTGTCGGGCCCCAAAAGTCAATTATGCAGATTTCTGAATTAGGGATTTGATTTTTGACAACAATGAAGATTTATGAAAGTATATTGATAGAGCTCACATTAGCAGAAAAGCGTGAATGCTTTGAATTTGATTTGAATTGAATAGTCGAATTAATATTTGAAAAGTTATGAGGCAATTGTTTAAGGTCAACTATAATGACCAATAAGCTATGCCTCTTTTTTTATTTTAAAAATCTGTGAAAAAGAGTCATTCATAAACAAGCCAATTGTTTATTTAGCTTATGTAAGAATCAAAGTTATATGAATTTAAAATGGATTTGAAGCCGGGGTCAAATAGTTGATTCCGGTTTTTTCATATCAAAAATTAAACGAAAGGATGGAAAATTTATGAGACAGAAAGAAAAACGCATTGGTATTGTTGCACTCGCCTTCTTGATTCTGCTATGTAGTGGAATCTATATTGCTTACCGACTTCATCCGGAAAGTTTTATAGGAAAGGACGAAATTATCACACGTGGCGAATACGCTGCGATTCTAGCAAATGAGATTTCGCTTGATATCTCAAATTCAGAAAAAGAACCACCAAGTTTTTCAGACATCGATGATCATTGGGCAGAGAAATACATTGAGGCTTTAGTAGATGCAGGAATCTTTGATCTAGCAGACTATCCAGATGCTTTCAAACCCGATGAGCCAATTACCCGTGCTGAAATTATCAAGCTTCTAGTGAAAATTAAAGGTTTGGAAGATGAGGCAATGAACACTCAAGGGCACAGTGGCTATAAGGATCAAGAAGTCATCAAAGATGAAGACAAAGGCTTTGTAATCATTGGTCGAGAGAATGGAATCATTGGAGATGAGGAGGATGATAAAATCAGGCCAAATGATCAGGCGACCAAAAGCGAAGCGGAGGAGATGACAGAGAGTATTAATCAAAAGCCGATTGAAGAAAAGCCTACAATACCATCACAAACGCCTGATACGACAACACCAGAACCAATTAAACCGACTGAACCTGAAACTCCCACAGACCCAACGACAAATCCAGAAGAGAACATGCCACCTATAACACCAACTCCAGACTCTAGTGGTGGAAGTTCTCACGATAAGTCTGATAGAGATTCTTATCATCCTACAGCAGAGGTGAAGTTTGAATTACCCGAAGTAGTCCACACAGACAATGAAATTGAAGTGATGCCTATGTGGAAATACATGAATAGCTATACTTGGACACTGTCTAAAACTGATGTAGATGGCTCTGAAAAGTCTATTGAGATGAAAGATGCTGTTACAGGCGCACTTGGACTGGAGGGTGGCACCGTTAAGTTTATGGAGTACGGTCAATATACTTTGACAGCCACCGCTAAAAATGCCAGAGGAAAAGAAACTGTACTATCCATGCAAATCAAAGTATACCCAGTTATCAATATGAACTTTGATATGCCTGAAACAACGCACACTGATAAATCAACAACCATCACATACTCGTTAGAAAATCTATATGGAAACAACATCGAGTGGTCAGCGATAAAAGATGGTGAAGTAGCAAAAATAGCTGACATCTTTGACGGTGAACTTGGAAATGAAGGTGGAACCTTTGTTTTCAGGAACAAGGGGGAATATACCCTAACTGCATGGATTAAGGACGCTACTGGCCGTATATTTTCACATACGGAATCCACAAAAGTTTATCCTGTTGCGGGAATTTCATTTAACCTTCCATCCGTGTCTCATACGGATAAGGAACTTAATCTTTCAACGGTCCTAATTGAAGCAAATAACATGAACGTTGATTGGATCCTACTGAAGAATGGCGAGGCAGTTGAACTTTCAAATGAGCTCGAAGGTAAGCTAACCAATGAAGGTGGAAATATTCGTTTCAAGGATAAGGGCGTGTATATGCTCATTGGAAAATTAATCGATGAAACCAATAGAACATTTGAAGTTTCACATAGCATAACAATCTATCCCATTGGTTCTGTTGGATTTTATGCACCTGAAATTACGCATACAGATAAGACAATCCACGTAGAAACCCGATTTGAAAATCTCGGAGATGCATCAATTCAGTGGTCACTATCCAAAGATGGTGAAACAGTTGAAGTTAAAAATGCAATTCAAGGTGAACTTGCTGATGAGGGAGGCTTCATCAGCTTTGTAAATAAAGGAGAGTATGTTCTTAAAGCATCCTTCACTGATAAGGCAGAAAGAAGTTACAGTTACTCAGCTCCAGTCAAAGTGTATCCAGTCCCGAGCATCTCGTATACTTTGCCTAAAACGGCTCACACAGATACTGTAGTCCAAGTGGTTCCTGAAACCTCAGAGATGGATGGCCTTAATGTTCAGTGGTTACTTGAGAATGGTTTTGGATTCCAAGATTTTGGAACGTATGTTAATGGAACGCTTGATAATAATGGTGGTTCTATAAGTTTTAAACATGCTGGAACTTACGAATTGATTGCTCGCATTACTGATGAAACAGGTCGAGTATTCCTATTTGAAAACGGTGGTAAGATTGAGGTTCTGCCAGTGCCGAACATTTCATTTGAACTTCCGGAAACGACACATCTCGACCGTACCTTAGATCTTAGAACAAGAGGAAATAACAATGTACTTCCGGTGAATTGGTCAATCATGAAGGATGGTGAGTTAGTAAATTTATCTGACGTTATTGATGGAGCCATTAATGCCTATGGTGGACAAATTCGTTTTACTCAGACTGGAGAATATACACTTACTTCCTCAATGACAGATGCTCTGGGAAGAGTATTTTCTTATACAGCATCAACTACAGTCTATCCAGTTCCGGAGATTTCACTTTCTGTGCCAGAGACTTGGTATGTAAGTGAGATGGGGGCAATCAGTGTTACCGGTACTTATATTGATAACCTCATTACAGAATGGACTATTATAAAGGATGACGGTGGCTCTGAACCTTATTCCAATTTTGCAACTGGTGAATTAAACAAACAAGGTGGCAACCTAACATTCCCTTCAAAGGGCCAGTATGAACTAACCCTAACAATGGCAGATACTTCTGGTCGAAGTTATGTAAATAGTGGTAGGTTTACGGTTTACCCAATCCCTAGCATGAGCACTTCACTGACACCAATCAGTTACAGTGGTGATGCCATTACCGCTACAGCACTTGGTTCAGAACTTGATGGTATGGACATTGAATGGCTAATTTCTGTTGATGGTGGTGAGGAAAAGCCATATGCACAATGTGTAACAGGCTCGCTAGGTGAAAATGGAGGCAGCTTTACAGTCACTACAGATAAAACAATCTCTATTAAGCTGGTTGCTGAGGTGACAGATGTTAATGGTAGGAAATTTACTTTCACATCTAATACTGCGACAGTCAAGCCGGTAGCAAGTTTTAGTTTCTCAGCTCCACAGACTGTTCACGTTGGTGATAGCATAAACGTTTCTATGCAGTCCTTATCTGGACTTGAGGGTAGGAATCTTAATTGGTCTCTATCTCAAGATAGCAATCCAGAGAATTATTCTGGAACATTATCAAATAGTGGCGGTAGCATTGTCATAAACAAAACCGGCAACTATGTTATAAAAGCTAGTACTATTGATAGCACCGGTAGAGAATTCAGTTTTTCCAAGAGCATCGCCATAACAAACACAGCACCTAACAAGCCAATCGCTAGTGCTGTTGTAACAAGAACTGCACTGAACTCTAAGCTAAAGGTCAATATTTCAGCCACAGCAACTGATCCAGACTCAGATGCATTCACACTTGAGTATTCAGGCAGTACGGCAGACAATTATTATCCTGTAGGAACTCATACTGTAAAGGTTAGAGCAAAGGATAAATGGGGTCTATATTCAGAATGGACAAACATCACTTTTACAGTTACAAACTCTGTACCTACTACACCAGTGATTACACGTACACCAGACGGAAACAGTGTCGCTCCCGGTGTACCAATAACCATTACAGCATCGAGCAGCGATCCTGATGGTGATGCCATCACATATGTTTGGGAGGGACGACCTTCACAAACAAGCACAGCTTATCCACTGGGTAAAAATGTTGTTCGCGTCAAAGCAGTAGATTCTACTGGAGCAGAATCGCCATGGGCAGCTATCGTATTCTTTGTTGCTGATCCTAATAGTGGCGGTGGTATGACGCTAAACGGTCCTGAATCCGTTATTCTTGAACAGGGGATTGCAGGTGCGACCATTACAAACTATACCTTTACAGTGCCACCGGTTAGCGGACATAGTGGTCAAGATTATGGAAGAGTACGTGGATATAACGTTTTAGCTGGACAGTGGGATCAACTTGACTATGCAACGACTACAAATGGCATTACATTCAGTAGAACTCTGTCGCCGAGTGTTTACAGCAAATTGGAGTTTTATTACTACACCAATCACGATTGCATGTACAACAAATCAAATATCACCTATTCAGTAAGCTTCTATTTTCAATAACGATTCAGATTTAAATAACAAAACTTGAAAGAGAGGTAGATAACCAATGTCAAAATTATATATGTACGGTACAGAGCTTGGGGAGCTGGAACAATTGATGATGCTAGTGCCCAATTTTATGCCAAGGAAAAGCGGAATGATTGTTATGCATGGTATTAATAGGGGGAAAGAGGCATCGAAATGTCAGCCATGCTTGTATGAGGAGAGTAGCTCCCAAATAAGTGAAATTGGAAATGTGATTAATGAAATAAATCGATTAGGATTTGACAGCTATAAAGACATCACTTTCACTTGTTTTAAAAATCATAGGTCAATTCGACTCAATGAAAGACTTATCAATTTAGCCAGAAATTATGATGGGGAAATATTTTTAAATGAAATTCAGCGTTCGAGATTTTATTCAGTGTGCAGGTTGCAAGGTGTATCCACTAAAGATAGAAATTCGTTTTACCTTGCCACATTGTTTTTGCTTACTGCGGATGATAAGTTGTGGAGCGTTGCAAAAGATCATGTTTATTTAGACAGTTTTGAATTTAAAAAGATGCAGCTTAGTGGAATTAATACTGAAGGATATGCTCTCTATCAAACCGCCAGAACCATTTGCATGGGTAGAGAGTACATCAAACTGGATGAGATTGCAGACAAGACGTTAATCGGTGATAGGGCTTTTAAAGCGATTATCAATGCAATACTCATTTCAAAATATGGATTACTAGTGCTAAACCTAAATGACTAGAAGAGTTACTTTCTTACCGAGATGACTGTCTCAATAAAATAGAAGGTAGTTCTTTTTTATTGGCTCAAACTAGAAAGCGGGTTAGCTTATGAGATCATGAGAATTGGTCTCTGAAGACCGCTGAAGAGCTTGGAGTAACAGAATGTACAGACAATGGAGGGATAGGTATATGCATGGTTTTAAATCTCGAAACGAAGTTGAAAGAATCAAGGAGCAGTATCCTGTAGGCACTAGGATAGAACTTATCCAGATGGATGATCCATATGCACCTGTTGAGTCTGGTATACAAGGAACTGTTGAAATCGTTGACGATGCAGGCACTCTTCATATGAAATGGGATAACGGAAGAACTTTGGGCATCGTCCCCGGGGAAGATCAGTTCAAGGTAATCTCAAAACCTGCTGAGGAAACAATGGACAATGATCAAAAGCAAGGCATGGGAGGATTGAATATGTAAAGACAAGAACAAAAACTGCTACAAGCAAATTAATTGAATAATTCAAGGCATATATGTACGGAAAGTAAACCGTGCTTTTTTTTATGCCTTGAGTTCTATGAGGCCGCTTGAATGACTGCAATATGCAGTGAATCAAGCGGCCTTTTTTTATTTCAAAAAAACTATCCCACCAGAAAAAGGAGGCGAGGAGGTGGAATATGTAAATCTTAATGAGAGATTTTTAAGTCACTTAAAAAGAAATCATACAGGTGCAGGGAGTGCTGTACAAAGCAAGGGGTTGGAACTACGGTTTCAAATGAGCGGAAGGAAGATCCGTGACATAGTCAATACACTCAGATGCGAGGGACATCCCATCTGCAGTGACGATGGCGGTTATTATTATGGCGCCAATAAGCATGAGGTTCTTGGTAGCATACGTCAGCTGAATAGCCGGATTGAAAAAATTGCAGAAGCTAAAAATGGACTGGTAGATGCCCTATCCCTCTATCCGGATTCAAGTAGCAATGAACAGCTTCAAATCTGGTTTGTGTGTGTGAAGGAGGGATGATTTATTAATAGTTTTATGAGTTGGATAGGCGGAAAGAAATCCATGAGGGAACTGATTGTTTCGCTCTTTCCGCTTTATTATGAAAGGTATATTGAAGTATTCGGTGGAGGGGGTTGGGTTTTATTTCATAAGCCACCGGGCAATGATTTTGAAGTTTATAATGACTTCAATAGTTTGCTCGTAAACCTTTATCGATGTGTCAGAGATCAATATGAAGAACTTCAAAATGAGCTGAAGTATGTTTTAAATTCAAGAGAGGATTTTGATGAAGTCAAAGCTGTCCTTGATAAGGCATATGTTGAAAATGACGTCAAACGTGCAGCGTGCTTTTATCAACTAATCAGATACAGCTATGCATCAGGACTTACGAGCTTCGGCAGCCAACCCCATGACATCAGAAGCAATTTTCCTATCATTGAGCAGGCTCACCGTAGACTAGCAAAAGTAGTCATCGAAAATAAAGATTTTGAAAAGCTGATTCGGCAATATGATCGCCCTGTCAGCTTTTTTTATTTGGATCCACCTTACTTCGACACAGAAAAGTACTACAAGAATGTCGGAGAAGGTGGTTTTCAAAAGGAAGATCACATCAGACTCAGAGATACACTGCTTGGTATAGAAGGGAAGTTTCTACTTTCCTACAATGACTGCGAGTATATCAGAGAACTGTACGATGCCCCTGGCATCACGATCGAGAGTTACAACCGAATCAATAACATCAAGCAAAGATATGATAATGGCGCTCAGTTTTCAGAGATTCTCATAGCCAATTATGACATGCATGAACGTGAGCGAGACGGCTTGGGGCAAATGAATTTATTTGATATCAATAACGAATTTAATAAGGAGGAAATCAGCTTATGAAAAGACTAGAACAAGCGGTAAAAGGTTTTCTGTGCCTTCCAATTACAGAATCTGCAGAAAGAAAAATTGGTGATGTCGGAAAGTTAGAAGTAACCATCATCAAAAGTGGTGTAGTGCTTACAAAGTCAGAAATGACGGCGATGGATGTATTAGAAACCATTGATGGACTTGAAGAAATACTCAAAGAATTGTACAACGCTCTAGTTGGTGCAACAGGCATTTGTTGTGAGGATTGCGACCCAGATGAAACTGAAGATGCGGTTGCAATCAAACTGCCAGAATTTATTCTCGAAGATGCAGGCATTCCAAAAGACGCTAAGCTTTGTGCGTTCACAACTGAGGCGAGTGGCGAAGTGACCGTCATGGAGGCTGAATACAAACATGATCTCACCGATGTGCCTGAAGACATGCTTAAGTTATTAAAGGACATTGGAGTTTGCTTATCTTGCCTCAATGAGTGCCTGATGTCTGAAAGAATCATTTATGGAAAGTAGAAGTAACCTAAACCTAAAATCAATTTATGTGAGCGGACATGGGGCAATGGGAGGTGATGTAAATGAGCGGAATTGAAATGAAAAACGGACTACTTGTCTTTTATGGGAATCCTGCAGGTTATGTCAAAGAGAACGAAGTAACTGTTGACACGATGTTTCAGGGTAAAGAATTTGACGAGTGGCTTGCAGAAAAAAAGTTCATTCCCAATTGGACAGAAGGCGTTTTTGAAAGGCTTTCTAAAGGTGAAAAATTAGGGGGCTCACTTGAGGCTAGCAGTCCCCTTAAAAAAGTTCGAATTTGGCAGCTTAAACCTGAGTCAGATTTTGAACTCAGATTCAGATCTTACGATGATGTAGTGACAGCCTCTGGAGAGCCATGTAAGGATAATTACGATGTTATCTTTGATTGTGAACTTGAAACAAATGATCTTGAGTCCATCTATACAAATTTCAACTTGAACCACCCATCAGATTTTAAAGGACACTCTCTTTCAATTTCTGATGTGGTGGAGCTTTACGATGAAAACGGCAGAGAATTTCATTATGTGGACCAATTCGGATTCAAGGAAATTGAATTTATGGATCAAGAAAAAGAACAGGATATAAAAATGAGCATGTAAAAAATCTAAACTACTGGAGGAACTATCAATGAAAAGATTTATGAAAAACGTAAATAACTTTGCTGTAAGACAGGCTATCAGAGCGGATAAAGCACTTAGAAATAATAAGGGAGAAGGCTATATCGATACAGCGGTTAAAATTCTGATTGCTGTTGTACTTGGCGCACTTTTACTTGCAGGACTCTATGCATTGTTTGGTGAGGTGGTCATGTTTTCTTCAC
>DHVT01000027.1 GCA_002412775.1 Firmicutes bacterium UBA5201
GTCTAACAAAGTGTTGACATTCCAACAGAAGACTATTTCAAGGTGAGAAGTTTTTTTGTGCAGTTAGGATACGCTGAGTTTACATATGCAAGATGGGACTGGATGACCACTCACAGTTACCTGGATAAAAATGCAGTTGGAAAGATCGGACTGTGGGAGGATGACGGTAGACTCGTTGGAGTTGCCACATTTGACACTAGACTGGGACAAGCGTATTGTTTGACTATTCCTGAGTATGCTTTTTTGAAAAGAGAAATGCTTATTTACTCCAAAGAACATCTTTCAAGCAAAGGAGAGTTTGGGGTCGTGATTTCTACAGCGGACTTGGCGTTCCAAGATATTGCTGCGGATCTTGGTTATATAGCAACGGTAGATAATGAAGAGGATGCAATATTCTATTTTGATAAGACTTCTGTAGAATATCAACTGCCGAGTGGCTTTCATATCACATCAATGAATGAGACTTATGATCCTTACGAGTATTTACGGGTCCTTTGGAAGGGATTCAATCATGAACTAAAGGGTGAAGGGGCATTCGTATTCACGGAGGATAAGAATCAAGGCGTTAATGCTGAAATGAAGCGGGCGAATGTGGATCTAAATCTTAAGATTGCAGTTGTTTCACCCGACGGTCATTTTGTTTCATATTGTGGCATGTGGTATGACGAGAATGCAGGATTTGCAGTTATAGAACCAGTTGCAACAGATCCCGAGTATAGACGGATGGGTCTAGGGAAGGCCGCAGTTTTAGAAGGGATTCGACGTGTTGGAGCTATGGGGGCAAAAGTGATTTTTGTCGGTTCATCTCAGCAATTCTATTATAGTATTGGGATGCGTCCGTTTGCAATGGCGTCGGTTTGGAAGTTACTACCTTAGGAGGATTTATAAATGGGATGGCCAACACATATAGTAGCTGCGGCAGGGTATGTATTTGATCAAAATAATAATTTGTTGATCATAAAGACAATGAATAGAGGATGGGATTGTACAGGTGGGCAAATTGAAACAGGAGAATCCGTCGAAGAGGGATTACTAAGGGAAATCTTTGAGGAAAGTGGAGTAAAAGCCAAGATAAAATCGTTATGTGGTATTTATTCGAATGTTGGTACTCACTTGTACTATGATGGTCAAACCATGGTTCCGACAAAAGTTATGATGGATTTTATTTGTGAGTATGAATCAGGAGAATTGAGGATATCAGAAGAGTCGAGCGAAGTGATTTGGGTGCCTAGAGAAGAAGTGATGAACTATGTTACAGCACATGCAATGAGATATAGATTTGAAAAGGCTTTGAACTTTGATGGAAAGGTAACCTATGCTTCGTATGTATCGAATCCTGAGTTTCGGGTTTTAAGTGAAAGATTTGTTTGATAAACTACGGAGGTACATATGAGAACTCACTATTATTTAGGCTGGTTTAACGATTATTTTATTGAGAAGTTAGTCATGTTGTTACAAGAAGATATAGCTGATAGAAAATCGATTGTTATGGTTAGTGCGAATCCATTTCTTATTGGAGATGATGATGTTGGTGCCACTGAATGCTCATGGCTAGATCAAGCCGATATTGTATTTGAAGAATATCATTTGATTGATTATGGCGTACAAAAGAAAGAAGCCCAAAAGTTGATTCAAAATGCTTCAGTCATTTTTTTGTTAGGTGGAAATGCCAAAGAACAGAACGGCCTTTTGACCCAATATGAGTTATCGAATTTGATCGAAAAAAGCAATGCCATTGTATTGGGAACAAGCGCTGGTGCAATCAACATGTCCGCCAAATGGTTATACTCGAAATATACTGGAAACAAAGATGGAACAAGCTCTGTTTGCAATGGTATTGGACTTGGTGATTTTTCCGTTTTGTCTCATTTTGATCTTGAAAATAACCTGGAGGAGATTAAAGTGGAGCTATCTCTTTTGTCAGAAGAGATGAATATTTATGTTTCTAATAAAGATTGCGCAGTACGCGTAAAGGGAGACAAAATTGACATTTTGGGCGATGTATATTTAATGTCCCAATCAAAGCTGATAAAATTGGATGAGACAGTTTAGTGAGTGGTGGAGAGGTGAAAAATGAAATATATCATAGATCTCGATGGCACATTATTGAATGGAGAAAAAGCAAATTTAGATTCTGTAGAGTTCATGAAGTACTTGAATGACAGAAATTTTGATTATTTAGTGATGACAAATTCAATAAAATCGCCAACAGCAATTCAAGAAAAGCTGAAAAACGTTGGTATTGATATTGATGTTGAAAAGGTAATGAACCCGATAAACGCAATTAACTGTTATTTAAGAACGAAGGGATTAAGGAACGCTTTTGTTGTAGGCAGTCAAATGGAAGTTGAGCAACTGGAAGCAGTCATAAACAATGAAAACCCTGAAATTGTTATTCTTTTAGATTTTGAAAAAACAAATGTCTGTTGCGACAAACTGCAAGAGGTCTTTAGCCTGACCTGTAAAGGAGTTCCCGTAATAACAGCATCTGGATCCAAATTTTATTTGAAGAATGGCGAAAAAGTCTTAGATACAGGGGCTTTCGTAAGTTTGCTGGAAGCTGCGGGTGAAATAACCATTCCGGTATTTGGCAAGCCTTCGTATGAGTATTTCATGTCAGGCTTAAGACTATTAAATGCTTCATCTAGAGAAGTGATTGTAATTGGGGATGACTGGAAGACTGATATAAAAGGTGCTATGGGAGTTGGTTGTAAGCCAGCTTTAATTAAATCAGGGAAGTACGTTGTAGGTGACGAGCTCAATGTACCAGAAGCATTGTGTTTGGAAAGTTTAATGGATGTTTTTCAGGAGATAATAGATGATGGAGATGTATCAATATCAACAAAAACCTTACAACTTAATATTGAGTGATCTATGTCATGTAATCAATGACGTCATACCTGACACCATTGGCATCTACTTGCATGGTTCTCTAGCTATGAACTGTCATAATCTCAAAAAAAGTGACATAGATATTATTGTTGTATTTGGAGCAGACTTGAAGTTGAAGTCTGAACTGCGCTTTTTGATAGAACAGATAATGAACATTGAATCAAAATATGATACTTCAATAGAAATTAGCATTGTGTCAAAAGGTAGTCTCAGTAATTTTATTCATCCATCTAGGTTTATCATACATTATTCAAAATTACATAGGGAACGCTATTTAAATGATCCGGATTATTTTTGTGGATGGGATGTCGATCCAGATTTAGCAGCGCATTTTTATATGATACAGCAGCGTGGGGTAGCGCTTTGTGGGCAACAAATCATTTCTCTGTTCATAGGGGAATATGAAAAAGCTTACTGGAACTCGGTCTTGAGTGATATCAGTTGCGATTTTGATGAGGCGATTGAAAATAAAGTGTACTATGTTCTTAATTATTGCAGAACTCTAATGTATAAGGATGAAGGAAAAGTCGGATCTAAACTAGAAGGTGGGCTTTGGGCATTAGATCATCTCGAAATTAAGTTTAAGAGTTTAGTAGGTTCAGCAATAAGAGTGTACAAAAGTGAGATTCAAGAGGAAATTGATTTGACGGAATTCAAGAAGTTCAGAGAATATGTACTAACTTTATGTGGCATTAATTTGGGGGAGAAGAATCCAATATGAACATCGAAATTAACGGCTCTCATCTATAGATCTTGAAAGATATCCACAGAGAGAAGGCAATATCAAACAAGTTGGAATTTTGAAGAGTTACAAGGTTAAGATCTATTAATATTAAAAGAGTATTTAGATTACATTAAATAGAAGCATTCTCTAACAATAATCGTTTATATTATTATAAAATATTAGAAGAGTAATCACGATAGGGAGATCCAATATGAATACGGATAATAGTATTTATTGTAGACTAGACATTTACAACAAGGAGAAACACTACGAGTATTAATTTGTTTGTGTATTAAAAATATATATAAGTTCAACAAAAGAAGTTAACTAAATTCCAATGAGAAGCAGGAGGTCGAGTATGAAGAGAGTAATATTTATCATAATATTAGTACTATTCACTTTAACCGCTTGTTCTCAAGGATTAGAGGTTGAGCCCAATCTTGAAACAACAGAGGTAGATATGATTAGTGAAGATGTAGAACTACTTCCTCGAGAAGAGGTCTTGCTTAAATTTCTTTCAAAAATGTATAACATAACTGACAACAGTGAGTACGAGATCTATATTGAAAATTTTCAAAAATATTTGATGGAAGAAAATATATCGGAATTAAATTTTGGATATGATGAAATGTGTACAGAAGATGGACTTAATTCTGTGGTCAGCAATAGGTGGCATTCTTTTTATAGAGAAGCTGCCTTAGCTGGAGACTTTACAATGTTGATGAACAACATTGATTATACTCAGACATTCGATGAGAAAGCAGATGCCACTATTCTCAAGAAATATAGGACAGTGGGTTATGAGTTCGCCGTAGAATTACAAATTGAATATTCAGACGGTGAAATTGAAAATATAGTTGAAGAGGGTTTTGTTAATTTAAAGAATATTGATGGTGAGTGGAAAATCGATCTTTTTCAATTAAAGGATCTCAAGGAATTCTGGTTGAATTTCACTATGCCTAACTGATCTTAATAGGGGGAGCTATGATGATTAAGATTCTGACAAGTGGATTTCCAGATGGGTTTCCTGAAGAGTTTTGTAACCAGATGAAAACATGTGTCAAATCGGGTATGAATTTTGTTTTTGTCGCTTCTGAATTTGAATCTATTTACGAAAAAAATGATTGGTATTGTGACCATTTTTTAAAGATGTTTTCTGATTGTGGCATAACTTTTGGGAGCGTAAGTGTAATTGATAGCAGAATGACTAAAGAAATCGCTCAGTCTACGGTTAGTGGTGCAGATGTTGTATGGCTGGCAGGAGGAGACACTCCTACCCAGTTCTCTTATTTGGATTCTTATGGGCTGATCCCATGTATAAGAGAGCATACAGGTGTTGTAATAGGCATGAGTGCAGGCTCAATAAACATGTCAAAAACGGCTGTTTGTACATTAACTTGTGAACACAATGAACAGGAAATATATGAAGCGTTGGGATTAGTAGACTTCTCGGTTGAACCCCATTTTGACAAAGGCAATGTTACAGAAGAGCTGCTCTTACTTTCTGAGAAGTATCCATTGTATGGGATTTGTGATGATGGTGCAATTGTTTGTACAGAGGGCAATACCCGGTACTTAGGTGATGTATACTTAATTGATAACAGACAAGTGACTCGAGTTTGGTAAAATTTATAAAATCAATGTAAAGGAGACACATTACCTTGGACAACAACAATTTTAGAACCATACTAAAAAAAACTTACATAAAAGATCCCTGTAAAGTGCTCCCAAATGCATTTTGGAAGACCAATGAAAGGTTAGATCAGCTAGAATGTTCAGTTGAACCGACGGATATTAACGAGGTTATTCTTCAAGGATGGAATCAAAGTGGTCTCCATATCTTTTGGAATAAAAGTAGGGAAATTGAGAGTCGATTTTCCAATAGGGTTGATCAATCGGCTTTTGCAATAATTCATGATTATTTTCTAGATGAGCGCTTTACAATGGTGAATGTTGACACTAAAGTTGAGCTCGAAAAGGTATCAGAGCTAATTGGCAAATGTTATGAAGATATTCATCCATCTGTTGATACGGTTAGTTCATGGACTGAATATGACGTCTTTGAAGAGGACTTATGGATTCAGGTATTGCCAGGCTATCAAGGTAAAGGACTAGGGAAGATCCTTGTTTTGGAACTCTTGAAGAGAATGCACGGGAAAGTCGATTTTGTGACAGTCTCAGGAGAAGTAGATAATGAAACCAATCCGGAACGCCTATATAAGAGTTGTGGATTCAGTGGTGATGATATTTGGTGGTTGTTGAGAAAATAGTTTGAAAGGGAAGCACTATGGAATCAAATAATAAGCGAGTATGGTATCAGGAAGCGCGTTCTTTAAAATATATTTTACATCGGCAAGCATGGCATATGCTTTCATTGTTGATTCTGGTTCCTATCACATGGTTTTTTGCAGCGTCATCACTGGACGGCAATTCATGGTTAGGCATTAAGGACAGTACTTGGTTTTGGTTCGCTGTAGGGGTACCTATTGTTCATCAGGTCATTGTCTGGATTGTTTTTCGTTTACAGCTAGGCTGGGTAACTCTTTCAAAAATATTTGGTGACTTTGACATATTGGTTTGGGGATTGCTTTTTATACCTCTACTTGTAGGACGCGTTATTACTCTTGTGGGCCTCGCCAATGCAAATTCTAATACTCTTGGTTTTCCAGAACAAGTAGCAAAAGTACTAGCATTACCATTAATAATACCAGCGTTATATACGCTTTGGTCCGTTTTTAGATATTTTGGACTGACAAGAGCATTAGGGGGCGATCATTTTCGGATTTCATTTAGGGAAATGCCTTTAGTGAAGAAAGGAATCTTTAAGTGGAACAGCAACTCCATGTATTCATTTGCATTTCTATTGTTGTGGGCTATTGCGCTGCTGTTTGATTCTAAAGCGGCGCTAAATGTTGCAGTTTTCCAACATATTTATATTTGGGTACATTATTTTTGTACGGAGAAACCGGATATGGAAATGATTTATGGTACCAAAGGATAAAGGGATACAAGGAGGAAAGCTGGGATGGAAATCATAAGGTTAAATACTCAAAATAACAGTTTTGCAAAAGAAGCGGCACGTATATTTTATTGGGATGATAGAAATGACAATCGTGTTAATGAGCGTTTTTTTAAAGATGATAAAAATATTATGTATGTTGCAGTTGTTGAAGGTGAGGTTGTTGGTCAAATCTATGGTTACATTTTTGAGAGGTTTGATATGCCAAAGAAGCAGTTGTTTTTATATTCTATTGATGTGTTGAAATCATATCAGAAGAGGGGAATAGGAAAAGCTCTGGTTTATAAATTTCTAGATCATTTAAACACAGATGATTATCACAAAGCTTTTGTATTAACGAACAAAGGTAATGTTTCAGCGATGAGTCTGTATAAATCAACTGGTGGTAAACAAATCGTTTCAGACGAGGGAGAAGAGATATTATTTAAATGGATCCCCTCAATATAGAATAATGAGGTAGTATAATCATGGACGTTAATTCAAACAACTTCATCCAGGCATTACATAATAGAGACTTAGAGGCCTTAAGAAAAGTTACCAAAGCCGATTTGCATAATCATTTTGTCCTCGGGGGCTGCAGAGCTTTTATTAAAGAAAAGACTGGAGTAGATATTATTCCTTACAAAGGGGTCATGCATTCAATGGAAGAAATGCATAAGTGGAATGATCAAAACTTAGGAGACAAATTCAATAATCTTGAAATGAGACAACTGTTAATTGATGCCACCATTGTACAGGCAGTAAATGATGGCGTGAAAATACTGGAGATTGGTGAAGATGTATGGGGGCTAGATGCATATTTTCATGGCAATATTCAAAAGCTGATTGATAGTTTTAAGCAATCTCAAAAAGAGTATGGAAAAGAAGTTGAACTACGTTTACAAATTGGTATGTCTCGTCATTGCAGCATTAACTCACTTGAAAAGTGGTTGGAGCCCTTTTGGGATGAAAAGGCATTCTACTCGATTGATCTATATGGTGTAGAGCATGCTCAAGGGATTGGAAACTTCAAAAGTATTTATCGGAAAGCTAAATCAAAAGGACTGAAATTGAAAGCACATGTGGGTGAATGGGGAACAGCTGAAGACGTAAGAGAAGCAGTTGACGTCTTGGAACTGGACGAGGTCCAACACGGTATTGCTGCTGTTGAATCAAAAGAAGTCATGCATTATTTGAGAGATAATAAAATCAGACTGAATATCACTCCAACAAGCAATGTTATCCTAGGACGGGTAAAAAATCACTCGTTACATCCGATTAAAGAATTGTATCACTCAGGAATCGACGTTACTATTAATTCTGATGATGTTCTTATCTTTGATAGCGATGTAAGCAAAGAGTATTTAAGATTATATGAGAATGGAGTGCTTTCAGAACATGAACTGGATGATATAAGGTTGAATGGTCTTAAGAATCTGGATTAAAGTGAAGTATATGAGGTGATCGGAATATGAAGAAGAGAAAAAACGCAATTTTTATAAGCACAGTTTTACTGATTGTAACAACTTGTTTTATTCTGCTCAATAGCAACTTGTTTCTTGGATCAATAAACAATAATGGAAAAACACATATTGAACTCAATTATTCTGATTTACCGAATATTGATGAAATTAAAGCAATCATTAGCAAAAACTCAGATATGAAAGAAGATTCCATAGACTTTGATCATTTGAATGGGAAAATGAACATCAAATTTGATGCGGTTGATCTGGAAGTAGTCGATTCTATTGAATTGATGATGAATGAAGAATTTGGAGATTCGATAAGAGTGATTAGCACTTCAATAATTGGTAAACCAACAAGAACATTTGCTTATTATTTAATTGTTATTGTGACAGCAATTTTATTTCTCGTGAGCATCTTGATGATCACAATAAATAGTAGTCTCATATTAAAGAGTAGAATTTTGAGGGCGAAATTATGAAAAAATTTAAAAAGGATTACATTTTGAAGGATGCCGAAATACTTACAATAAGAACTCCTGAATTGGGTGATGAACAGGATTTGATCGATCAAATGAAGCTGGTTGACAGTGAAACTAGATTCTTGGCACGTGAAGAAGGTGAGTTCGGTTTTACACTGGAACAGGAACGAGATTTCATAAAGAATTGCTTAGAGGATGAAAACCGACTATTTTTGCTTGCTGAGGTAAAAGGAAGAATCATAGGAAATTGTTCGGTTGGGCTGATTTCCAATAACAAGAGGTATCTGCATAGAGCGACAATGGGGATTGCTGTATGTAAGGAATATTGGAACAAAAGCATAGGTGGAAAGCTGATGCAAGAATGTATAAACTGGTGCAAAGAGAAGGGTTTAGAACAGCTTGAACTTGAAGTCGTCACACAAAATATTCGAGCGATTTCGATGTATAAGCGTTTTGGTTTTAAGATTCAAGGCATAAAAAAACATGCTTTAAAATATGGTGACGGTACATATGCGGATGAATTTCATATGATCTTATTTTTAGAGAATGATCAAGAGCACTCCATGATCAATGGTGTGAATCACATCACATTTGCGGTATCAGATCTAGAGAAATCCTTGGAATTTTATGTAGATCTATTAGGTCTTACATTAGTGGGGAAATGGAATCATGGAGCGTATCTATTAGCAGGCAATCAGTGGATTGCTCTAAATGTTGATGGTAGTATAATTGAAGAAAGCAAATCAGATTATTCTCATGTTGCATTCAATATATTGTCTACAGATTTTTATAAAATGAAAGATAAGCTCGAAAATGCGGGGATAAAGGAATTTAAATTGAATTCATCAGAGGGAGAATCGTTTTATTTTTTAGACCCGGATGGGCATAAACTTGAGTTGCATTACAATAATCTGGAAGATCGTTTGAAGTGGGCAAGAGAAAACAATTGGTCATCATTTGAGTTTAATGAGGGGTAGATGAGATGGGAATTGACAAGCGAAATGTGTTGGAAAGTGAACCTTTCAGTTATCAAATTACAAAAGATAAGAAAGTAAGATTGTTTTATAAAAACAAAGAAGTGAAAATCCTTAGCAATAACACAGCAATGAGTTTCATTGAAAAAATAAAAGGTCTTCCCGTCTTTGACCAACAGCTTAAAATGGCTAAGATAACAGGTAATTTTAAACATGGAAATGAAAAAACAAATAAAGATTAAGGAATACAAAATGAATGATGATCATAATGATTTAGAGGACATAAGAATACGTTTTGAAGAACGGAATATTGAACTTGAGTATTTCCATTCAAGAAAAGATCTTATCAATAGCGTTAAGAGTGAGATGGAGCATTACAAGAAAATTGGTATTGGAAACTCACAAACATTGAAATCTCTGAAAATAAGTGAATTGGCCATAGACATGGGAAAGACAGTGTTTGATAAAACATTGGCTGAAACTCCTGAAGATATTAAGCATCTCAAGAAGATGGCTTTGGTTTCTGATTGCTATATTACCAGTTGCAATGCTTTTTCAAAAGATGGAAGAATCGTGAATGTCGATCATAGTGGCAATCGAGTGGCGGCAATTACATATGGTCCTGAGAGAGTACTGATTATAGTTGGTATGAATAAATTAGTAAATTCAGAGAAAGACGCAATTAATAGAGCATTAACTGTAGCGACGCCATTAAATGCCAAAAGGGCAAAAATCGAATCACCTTGCAGTCGTAATGAGAGCTGTGAGGGGTGTACCCAAATCAATAGAGTCTGTAATTATGTCTCAATAATAAAGGGTCAACATTATCCAGGAAGAATGAAGTTACTTATCATTAACGAAGATCTTGGTTTTTGATTGGATGAGAGGTGATGACTTATGGCCAAGTATATTCCAAATATGCTTTCTATCCTTAGGATTATATTGTCAGTGCTTTTGATTCCACTTTATCCTGTTGATTATTTTTTCATCATTGTTTATTTAACAATTGGCGTGACGGATGTTCTTGATGGACTCATTGCAAGAAAGTTTGGATATGTAAGTGACTTTGGGGCAAAATTAGATTCCATTGCCGATTTTATATTTTATTCAATATATTTGCTCCTATTTCTAAAATTGTTTTCTTCAGCTTTTGACTCTTCTATTCAAGTGCTATTCATGTTGATCGTAACTATTAGATTCTCCAATATGATATTGACTAAACTGAAGTATAAGAAGATTGTTTTTGTTCATACAATTGCCAATAAACTTACAGGATTACTGGTGTTTCTGGCACCAATGGTATTATTATATGAATTTTTTTTAGGATCTATAAAGATTATATTTGCAATTGCATTTGCTTCAGCGGCTGAAGAGTTGCTGATTTCCATTAAATATTCAGAACCAGATCTGAATAGAAAAAGCATTTTCTTCAAATAAAGTAATATATTAAGGAGACCAACTATGATTATTAGAAAAGCACAACTCGAGGATTTGAATTCAATCGTGTCAATTATAAATGATTCCGATATAGGTTCAGTTTATTTTAAAAACGAAAAAGAGAAAATTGAAATGTTAATGGTCGATGAAGTCAACCAGCAAAATATTTTTATAGGAGAGAATTCGGATTTGGAGTGCATTGCAGTTCTGAATTATAGATTGAATGGAGCTTTTTGTATTCACCCATATATTCACATATTGGCAGTTTCAGATGAGAATAGAGGGCAAGGTTATGGCAGACAACTGATGAGTTATTTTGAGAATATAATTGCTCCAGACTATAAAAAGATTTTCTTGTTGGTCGGAAAGTGGAATAAAGGAGCCGAAAAATTGTATACGAATTTGGGTTATAATCGACTTTGTGAAATAGAGGGATTCTACTCTGAAAATGTAACTGAAATACTAATGATGAAAGAAAAAAAGAAATGAAATGTTACCGAAACTCTGGATATTCTAGCGATTCATTTCAGACTCAATGAATGAGAAAGCAAGGTGAAAAAAATGGGTTATTATAAAAAACTTTTCATAGCATCGATAGTGGCTATTATATTTTTAGTTGGAATTGTCATACTGTTAACGATGAAATCAAATGATGCGGATGCTGACATTTCATCCACAATGTCACAGTTGAGTTTGTTGGAAAACAAGTCAGAAGCATTAAGATTTGAAAATGAAAGTCTAAAAGATACTATAAAAGAATATGATCAAATGATTGGTAAAACAACGGTTGGGATGTTCAAATTGCTGAGTCATTATAGGTCTGGTAATTGTGATGCAGTCAAAGCTATGACTTTGAGTGACTTTCCATATGATGTTCAAGGTCTTGCGCCCGATGCTTCAAAATTCGTTAATCTCATTTTTCAAGAAGACGAGAATATAAGTGTAACCTTTGATGAATATTCCAGAAGTTCGTTTACACTTAGCGATGAAGACGGAAATGAAGTCAATGCAGCATACTTTATTAAAGAAGATCAAGTCTACTATGTATCTGTGATTATGGTGGCTGGTTTACTAGATCAAAAACTCAAGTCGTTTGTTGAAGCTTTAAATGCTGAAGATCATTCAAAATTATTTAAAGTAATTATTGAGGATGACTTGTCTCCGACTGAAGACGAAGTTGCTATGATTATCAACAAATACAAGGAAGATTATGATTTAGAAACAATAAATGTTGAGTTTGTACGTGCGAGTGGGAATGGATTCGAATATAAATTGTCAGGATCAAAATCAAACGTGAATACTGAAGAACTGATTCATGTGAATTTTGATGATGGATGGATTTATATTAAGGATTATCGAGGACGTTATGAATGGACGGGGCATTGATATGATTGATTACAACAAGGTTTTTGAGGAGAACTCTATCTTAGAGTCTAACAGATTAATCTTAAGACCATTTACATATGATGATGTGGATGATGCACATTTATATACCAGTGATGATTTGGTGACGAAGTATCTGAACTGGCCAACTTGCAAAGACAAATCGGAAACTTTGAGCGCTTTTGAAAATTATTACTATAGAAGAACAGGTATTTTCGCAATTGAACTGAAATCAGAGCGAAAATGCATCGGATGTATTGATTTGAGAATAATCCCTGAGCATGAAAAAGCGAGTTTCGGTTTTGTACTAAACAGATCCTACTGGAACAGCAATTATATGTCAGAAGCGTTAAATGTAATTTTAGACCTTTCATTTTCAAGACTGGAATTGAATCGTGTTGAGGCAACCCACTATGTGGGGAACGAGGGATCTGGTCGTGTCATGCAAAAATGTGGGATGCAATATGAAGGAACAGGAATCCAGGAAGTAAAAATCAAAGGCATTTTCCAAGATGTTGTTCATTATGCAATTTTAAGAAATCAATGGGATGAAGTCGAGAAATGAGAAAGTGAGAATACTCAATTATGGAGCATAAAAAGATCTCTTCACAAAATGGAACCGTACATTATTGGATCAATAGATGTGGGGCTGAAAATGCTAAGTGCATAGTTTTCACACATGGATTAACCGCAAATCATTTGATGTTTGAAAAACAGGTTGAGTATTTTTCGACTGAGTATACTGTGATTACATGGGATGTTCCTCTTCATGGAGAATCCAGACCTTACAATAATTTTTCTTATGAAAACACTGCAAAGGAATTGAAAGCGATCCTTGATGCGGAATCCATACAAAAGGTCGTCTTGGTTGGTATGTCAATGGGTGGATATCCAAGTCAAGAGTTTGCAATACTTTATCCGGATTATGTCAGTGGATTTGTTGCTCTGGATACTACACCTCTTGGATTGCATTATTATACTCGTTCAGACAGATTTTGGTTAAAAACAGTTGGACCGCTTGCAAAATTATTTACTGATAAAATGCTGCGTACGAGTATGGCGGAATCCGTTTCAAGAACCAAGTATGCTCACGACTTGATGATTAAGATGTTGGAACCTTTGAGCAAGGCGGATATCGTAGAACAAATGGATATAGCATACGGAAGATTTTTTGACAGAAAAGAAACTGTTCATCATGACTTTCCTGTTCTCATTTTATTAGGGGAATATGATAAGACTGGTAAAGTGAAACAGTATTGTGAAGCATGGTCGAAAAAAGAAGGCTATCCGCTACACATCATAAAAGATGCAGCACACCTTTCCAATGCCGATAATTATGAAGCCGTTAATAAAGAGATCAGCGAGTTTATTCAAGCTCTATAACTTAACGATAAGGAGTGATTAAGTGAAAAAGTTTATATATTCTATTGTTTTAGTTGTTTTCTCAATAGTCGTTTTTTGTACTGCTTATGGATCTGTTAAAAACAATGTATATTTAGGTCAAAATGGGTATTTTGCCGAAGGTGTCAATGAATCACAAAGCAATAGACTCATAGGAGTAAGTGGAGTTGTGAGAAATGATATGATACTTCCAATTAGGATTGAAAGCATTACACCTGTTGGAGGCAATGGAATAGAATATTTTGGTTCGGTAATTGCCACATGGGGCGTTTCTGAAATGACTCGTGATGAAATGGCTAGTTTTGAAGATCTCGAAGGAAAAAAAATGTCGCCTTATTCTAATGAAGAGATTGCGATTGTTTTTCAATTCTCAGACGAATATGCAGTGAATCCATCAGGATATGAGATTGTATATTCGGTATTTGGAATTAGATTTAGCAATTTTATAATTCATAACTGATATTAATGATTTCGGGAGGAGCGCATGAGTAACAATGAATTTTATATATCTACTGATAAGACGAAACTTAACATTGAATCTGTAAAGGCTCTGTTGAAACAGACCTATTGGGCTTTAGAAAGAAAAGAAGAGACAATCATCAAATCAATTGAAAACTCTATTTGCTATGGTGTTTATGAAGGCGATAAGTTAGTAGGATTTGGGAGAGTCGTCACTGATCATGCCACAGTTTTTTGGATTTGCGATATTATTATTGATGAAAATTATAGAGGAAAAAACTTGGGCAAGAAAATAATGGAAAAGATTATGGCAACAAAAGAGTTTGATGGTTTGTTGGGCATATTAGCTACACAAGATGCACATGGGTTATATGAGCAATATGGATTTGTTAAAGAACCGGTAAAATTCATGATGAAAAAAAGAGAGATATAGTTAGAAGGGGACGGATGCTTCATGAAAATAACAATTAATCTACTCAAAGAAAAAGATGCTAAAGAGCTACTTCAATTCGAAACAGACAATAGAACTTTTTTCGAAAAGATGGTCCCTTCTCGTGGAGAAGATTATTATGTACTAGAGGCATTTAGGATCAGACATAAAGAATTATTGGTAGAACAAGATGAGGGCATTTCTAGGTTTTACCTCATCAGAGGAGATAATGGACAAATTGTAGGACGAATCAATTTAGTGGATATAAATGAAAAAGAATTTTCTGGATCCATTGGATTTAGAATAGGTGAGCAGTATGTTGGAAGAGGAATAGCCAATCTAGCTTTAAAACTATTATTAGAAATTGAATCAGGAATAAAAATGATATATGGAAAAACAACAACAAACAATATCGCATCTCAAAAGGTTATGGAGAAAAATGGTTTTAAAAAAGTTTCAGTCAGTGAGGATGAAATTGAAATGAATGGACAAAAACTGAAATTCATAAACTACATTTGGGAGGAAACAATAGCCGTGTACACAATGATCATTGAACAAACTAAAGATTACGCTAAGAGAATAAAGTATAACCCTACTGATGGTACGTTTTTTGAAACTGAGAATGAAAGTTTATTCAATTACAGAAAATGCTCCTATCCTTATGGCTGGATCAAAGAAACAGGAACACCTCCGAATGCACATTTGGATGTTATTTTGGTATCAAATCATGATTACAATTTGGGAGATGAACTGGCTGTAAAATTGATTGGTGTTTTTAAGAGGGCCGATGGAGATCATAAGTTAGTAGGTATTCAAAAGGACCGTGAGATTGAAGATATTGATGAATTAACAAAAGCTGAACTCGATCCACTTCACAATCTTTATTCACATCTGTTTGAGGATGAAGGGTGGTATGGCAAAGCAAAGGCAATGCAAATCGTGAATGAGTTCAATATAAATTCAGGGAGAAGACATGGATAACATTTACCGTGAAATTAAAAGTAGCATCGATAAAATCGAACTGAGTAACCTGTGGCCGGGATTCAAGCCTTATGAATTTGCACTTTACGATGATGGGAAGGTGTACTTTGAAACTTTTGAGATTCCAATCTCAAATCAATTTGTTGGAAATACATCCATCAATTATGAAGGAAAGCAAATTGCAATATGGAAAATCGAGGAAACCGATCTGAATGATATTGATTTGCTAACGTCATCGATAATTCATGAGATGTTTCACGCACATCAAATGACTTTTGGAGACAACAGATTTTTTAATGATCTTGATGGACTTTCGTATCCACTGGAATATGAAAATTTTAACCTCAAAATAAATGAGTCGAGATTGTTGGCGAGTGCAATCAGGGAACAAAATTATAATATAAAGGAAGAATTTTTCAAAAAATTCTTATCAGTAAGACAAAGACGATTTGATTTGATCGGAGATAATAGTACATACGAAAAATCTATTGAAACAATAGAAGGAACTGCAGAATACTTAGCACTAGCTTCACTGAAAATCATGAATCATGATTCTTACATCAAGCAATTAGAAAAAGCGATGAACAGGATTACAACAATCAATGAGAATTTTTTTGATGTCCGTAGGATGGCATATTACACTGGAGCGTTAATTTGTCTGTTAGCAGATGAATTGTCCATTGATTGCAAAAGAGCAATCGAACCCGATTTACAGTATAATTATGATCTGATAACTGAAAAGTATAGTGTCGAAACAAATATGGTGATTGAACTGGATGAAAACATTGAGATTCATGGGCTTATTGATGAAAGAAACATCAGAATTAGGGAGCTTGTTGATGAAATTATGGCTAGCAGTAACGTTGAGATTATAGAAGGGGAGTTCTCTGTTAGAGGATATGATCCTATGAACATGATGAGATCTGATCATTTTGTGTATCACAAGCACTTTCTGGGAATCCAGCAGGATTGTGAAACTGATTTTATCATGGGTCCAATCGTTATTGAAACGAATGGAAAAGATTTCAGCAAATTTTCGAGGTATTATAAGATTACCAATAATCAATAGGAAAAAATCTAAGTTTAGGAGGGTTTAGAATGAAAGATGAAAGAATTCTCACATTGCATCCAGAAGGAAAAAAAGGTGTAAATATTTCTAATATGAAGTACGAAATGATCAAGACTTTTATTCTTGATACAATTAAGCGTGAAACAGAAATCTCTTATAAGGATTTAAATGATTTGGCGATTAAAGAACTGTCCGGAAAGTTTGATGGTTCAGTATCGTGGTACATTGTATCGGTCAAACTAGATTTGGAAGCTAGAAATATGATTGAAAGAGTACCGAAAACCAGTCCGCACAAATTAAGATTAAAGCACGACTCGTACTTAAAATAACATTGAAGTGGGTGAACTATAGTGAAAGTTAAGCTGACGATTACAAAGAGCGCTTGTAGAAGCAATTATCATACACAAGGTGAAACTCACATAGTTGAGGATATCTGTCTACCAATATGCCACGAACTATGGCATGTTGCTTACCCGAATATCATGGTACTTCAAAATGGTGGGACTCTCGATTTTGGTGATGCAAGAGAAAAGAGATTTGAGGTAAGATGCCCAGACCAAGGTAGGGTAGTAATGACTGGTGAACTGGTGGAACTAGAATTAGTGAAACCTACAATCGAAATGGAAGCAGCAGCACTTGATTTTGTATCAGAATTTAAAATGAATAATGAGAATATGATTAATGGCTGTTGTGGTCTCACAAGATATAGCGACTATAGTGAGTGGATTAATTATATTGAACAAGTTGAAAATGGGCTTGTTCCAGAGAGAGTAGCCTCGAGTACATATTTTGCAGTGAATACTTCATCTAATAGCATTGTTGGAATCATTGATATTAGACATGCTTTACCTAAAAAACACTTCTATAGTGGTCACATTGGATATTCTGTTCGTCCAAGTGAGAGACAAAAGGGATACGGTACAGAAATTCTGCGACTTGGCGTAAAAAAAGCAAATAAACTAAATTTAAAAAAGATATTGGTGGTTTGCAGTAAAAATAATATTGCTTCAATAAAGGTAATAGAAAATAATAATGGGATTTTCGAAAAAGAGATACTGCCTGATGGTGAAACAGATTTGGTGTATTGGATTTGTAAATAGACAATCAGTCTATGTTCTATCCCCAAACTTGACAAGAATAGAAGGTAAGCAATGAAGATTACATACTATGGTTACAACTCATTTATGATATCATCTAAAGACAAAAAAATAAGTATTGATCCAGGTGCCAGTCTATATTTTTTTAAAGGTTGGCTTAAAAGCCTTATTCCTGAATCAGAATGGACAGACATAACTCATGTTTTAGTCACACATGGTGATCCAGACCATTACTGGTTTCTAGATAGGGTAGCTGAAAAATCTGGTGCTGCAGTTATATGCAATAAGACAATGGTACATGAGAAGAATTCTAAAGTTTTGCTATTGGGACCCAGAGATAGAGGCTTAAACTTTACTACTGAGATCGAGAAGCTTTATACCCTAGCCCCTTTAGAATCTATTGATGTAGATGGATTGAAAGTAAAAGGGATACAAACTGCTCATGGACCACTGACTTTCAAGCTGGGACCTTTTATAAAATCATTGAAACCAGGTCCACAGGAAAGAATCGGATGGGGTTCTCTAGGGTTCGAAATTCGAATTGATAATAAAGTGATTGTTAATTTAGGTGATACTCTTATTCATAGAAATGAATGGAAAGTGATCAGGTCTCCAGATGTCTTAATGATTCCTATTGGCGGGGGAACTGTACATAACACAATGGATGAAAACGAAGCGCTGGAAGTGGTAAAAATGATAGCCCCCAAGCTAGTTATTCCGTGCCATTACAACTGCTCGGCATTTCATAAAAAAAATGCGAATCCTGCGAATGAGAAGTACTTTTATGAGGAAGTAAAAAAGTTGGAATTTGAATGTGTCCTTCTGAAAGCAAATGAATCGATTGAACTTTATTAAAGCGGAGGAACAGGAAAAAGGTGATATAACATGAAGATTATAAGTTTGTCAATTGATATGGATCAATATATTCTACAAGCAGCTAAACTCTTAATGGAGAGCTTTGAGCATTCATGGAGTACACTGGAAGAAGCCAGGGATGAGGTAATGGAATCTTTGGGAAGCGATCGAATCAGTAGAATCGCAATCAATGATCAAGATGCCTTGATTGGATGGATTGGAGGCATCAGCCAATATAGCGGGAATGTATGGGAGATGCATCCTTTAGTTGTCAATGAGAGTTGGCGGGGTCAAGGGATAGGAAGCTCGCTTGTGAAAGATTTTGAAAGAAAAGTCGCTGAAAAAGGGGGCTCGACTGTTCTTCTCGGTACTGATGATGAGAATTACAGTACGTCTCTTGGTGGAATAGATATTTATGATGATCTTTATGGGAACGTACAAAATATTAGAAATTTGAAGAACCATCCATATGAGTTTTACCAGAAAGTTGGATATAAGATTGTTGGTGTAATACCGGATGCCAATGGTTATGGTCGACCTGACATACTAATGGCAAAGCGAGTAAATGTGAGATGAGAATGAAGTATAATCATGAGAACAATTTATTTTTATAAGAAGTAGAGGAGGACCACCATGGAATATAAAGACTTTTTATCAAAATTATCGAATCCAGCTAAAAGTGCACTCGAATATGAAGGTATAGATAGTTTTACAAAGTTGGCATCTTTGACTGAAAAGGAATTGCTTTCCTTTCACGGATTCGGACCTAAGTCTGTGCCGATAGTAATGGAATGCTTAAAAAAAGTAGGCATGAAGTTGAAATGAATTTACGTCATTGATGAGATATATTTTTGGGAGGTGTTTTGTGATGAAAAAAATCAATCGTTTGCTGTTTGTGTTGCATGTGTTTGTTGGTTTAGGAGCAATAGGTGGAGGATTGATGGCGATACTCAATCCGGAAGGTCCTGGGGGAATGCCCACGGATGCGCTAAAAAATTCGCCTTTTGATAATTTTCTCATTCCAGGGATCATCTTATTTACAATAATCGGACTTGGGAACGTTTTGAGTGCGGGATCGATTCTTGCCAATTCGAATTATCGTGGTTACATCAGTGGTGTTTTTAGTTGGGCTTTGGTGATTTGGATCGTTGTTCAGTGTATCATGTTGCAAATGGTTGTCTCACTTCATGTCATATTTTTTGTTATAGGTTTGGTCGAAGTTGTTTTATCGACAATGATTATATATAAACAACATTTGTTTCCAATTGAAAAATAATTGTGAACTTTTATATATAACTATACTATTTTAGTAGGAATTGTATTATAATCAACTTATTAACGGAGGTGAATGTATGTATATTGCTACAAATCAAGAAACGTGCGATAAAATTGGCGAAATTTTGTCAGCTCAAGCTGATAAGCCACAAAACATCAGAGTTTTCATCGCAGGAATGGGTTGCAGTGGTCCTAGCTTCGGATTAGGTCTTGACAACATTAATGAAGAAGATTTTACAGAGACAATCAATGGCGTAAACTTTGTTTTAGAGAAATCTGTGTTTGATACAGTAGGAGAAATCAAAGTGGAATGGGTTGGAAACGGATATTCTGTTCAACCGGTTACAGTTGCTCCATCAGCATGTGGTTCATGCTCGAGCTGCGGCTAAATTGTATGTGAAAAAAGAAACGATATGTTAACGTTGCATATCGTTTTATTTTGGGTATAAACTTAATGAACAATTATAAAGTGAATTATTGGAGGGAAAACATGTATTTTATAGTAGATGAAGATACTGTTAGTCGTATTCAAGGGGTACTAGAGCAACAACCTGACAAACCACAAAACCTGAGAGTATATATTGCAGGCATGGGCTGAGGTGGTCCAAGCTTTGGTCTAGGTCTAGACCAATCAAAAGAAGATGACGTAGAGGAAAAAATCGGAAACGTGAACTTCATAATGGAAAAATATTTAGTTGAGACATTTGGTCAGGTAGAAGTGAAATGGAACGGATACAGCTATGCTGTCGGTCCTGTGAAAGAAGGCGCTTCAAGCGGTTCAAACTGTTAAGTACTGAAATTAAAGAAAAGGCATTCCAATCTCGATTTAATCGAGAAGGGAATGCCTTATTTTTTTATCTGTTTTCCAGATTTGTGAATTTAAAGACGTTGGTACTGATCGGACCGACTTTGACCAGGTGATAAGTCTCTGGTGTGATGACTTCCGGGTCGCGCAAACGACCATTCTCGTCAAAGATGCGTTCGATTTTGATGCTCTTTAATTTCGGTAAATCAGCGGGATGATCTTCTCTTGTGCAACACATATGGGTCAACAACTCGTGAATGGATAAGATCAACGGTTCATGTGATGGATTATGAACCACCAACATGCAGTCGAAATCTTCGGATGCGTCTTGGCTAAGTGTGTAGACTACAGCATCTTTGATCAAGTCGGCAAAAGGCGCTTCCCTTACAAAAGAGAGCTTGGAACGGATATCTTCTGCAGATTTCAACCTGAGGCATGAAAAATCCTTTCTGAGCTGAATCAAGTCCTTCACATAATTGTAAAACCCATAATATTTTTTCTTGTTGTCCCAATTGATGCCGTTTATCGCAAGAGAAGTGTTGTATGTGTTGTGATGTCCTTGCTTGTCTCTTAAGAATTCATTGCCGGCATGGAAAAATGGGACACCTTGTGCAGTGAAAAGTATACTGAAGGCAAGTTTGTTAAGTCTGATCAAAGTCTCTTCATTTGCGTCTGGCGACACTTTTTTGATTTTGTCCCATAGTATAAGGTTGTCATGGGAGTTGAAATAATTGATGGACTCACAAGGATCGGTCGCGAAACCGATATGGGCATCGTCATAAGGAATGGAACCTGTTATGCCTACGGCCAGACTATGAACCGAGTCCTTGTTGGCATGAATGAATCCCAACTCGAAGCCGTCATTGTCACCTTTGATTGCATTTCTGAAATCATCATTGAAAAGCGCGAAACCTTTCTTGCCCTGTGAGCCTTTGTAGACGCGTTTGTTTTCAGGAAGAGTGGAAAGTCCCCCCGTCCAAGGCTCGCCATAAATAAGAATCTCGGGATTTTCTTTTCTAAGTGTTTTTTCTATTTGAGTTGCCGTTTCAATGTCCATGAGACCCATCAGGTCAAACCTGAAACCGTCGATGTGGTACTCGTTCATCCAATATTGAAGAGAATCCACAATGAATCTTCTAGCCATTGGATTTTCACTGGCAAACTCATTGCCACAACCGGAACCGTTTGAAAAGTATCCATCAGGTGTCATGCGATAGTAGTAATTTGGCACAAGCACATTGAAATTCGCATACTGGCTTCTGTAAGTGTGGTTGTAGACGACGTCGAGAACGACTTTAATGCCAGCCTTATGCATGGCCATGACGGCTTCTTTCAGTTCTTTCACCCTGGAGATCGGATCATCGGGGTCCGTTGAGTAACAGCCCTCAGGGAGGTTGTAGTGCTCGGGGTCGTAACCCCAGTTGTAATTCTCGTCTGAGTTGTCTTTTTCATCAACAGTCAGATAATCATAAACAGGCATCAAATGGACGTGCGTTATACCGAGATCAACCAAATGATCCAGTCCAGTGGAGTACCCTTTATAACTGGTATCGTTTTCAGAAAGGCCTAAAAATTTGCCCTTGTTCTCAATACCGGCAGAAGTGTGACCAGTGAAATCCTTGATGTGAAGTTCATAGATCACTGCATCACAATCGTTGTTGCCAGTGGGTCTTTGATATTTGTCCCAAGCTTCCGGATTCGTGCGGTCCAAATCGATGATTGCACTTCTGATCCCGTTGGCGTTTGCAGAGATGGCATAAGGATCGGTGACTTCGGACTGATTGTCTACGATGATCGTATAAAACTTGCCGTGAAGGTCGCCTTTTATGCGTACACTGAAAACACCATCAGAATCTTGCTCCATGTCATAAATGTCCCTGTATAGGGCACGGGGCTTTTCATAGAGAGCAATTTTCAAATGACTTTGAGTGGGTGCCCAGACATTGAACACAGTTTCAGTTTTGGAATAGATCGCCCCTAACTTTTTCTTTGTTTCGGGGTAGTTTTTTAAATTCATATAATCACCTACATAATGGATTTATAAATTGAAATCCAGCGGTTTTCGGTTGACGTGCCATATTCCTGAAGCGTATTTGTCTATGGTGTAATCTACTGAAAAAGCTCCTGAACATGCAATATTCGCAATGGACATTTTCATCCAGTGCTGCTTGTCTCTGTAATAAAGTCCGATGCGTTCCTGAGCGTCAACATAGGAATCGAAATCCTTTAGAACGAAGAATTCGTCATTGTACCTGAGCAAACGGTCGACGATTGGCAAAAACTCATCTTTTGCAGTCGGTAAAAATCCGTTCACCAGTTGATCGACAACCATTTTGAGAGCCGGTGTGGAATTGTACACGTCAAAGGCATTGTATTCACCAGTTTCATAATACTTGTGGACTTCGTAATCCCGTAACCCAAAAGTGACGATGTTGTTTTCGCCAACTTCCTTGAGAATTTCAACATTGGCACCATCAAGTGTGGCAAGGGTTATGGCGCCATTCATCATGAATTTCATGTTGCCTGTGCCGGATGCCTCTTTTGAGGCGGTGGATATTTGCTCACTCACATCTGCCGATGGTATGATTTTACTTGCTAATGATACACCATAGTTAGGCAAAAATACAATCTTTATTTTATCTTTGATGCTTGTGTCGTTGTTGATCACATCTGCCAGTGTGTTGATGAGCTTGATGACTTGCTTGGCGACATAGTAGCTTGGAGCGGATTTTCCCGCGAAAATAAATGTACGAGGAGGAATGTCCAGATTCGGATTTTCCTTCAGTTTGTTGTAAAGGTGCATAATGTGAAGAATATTGAGATGCTGTCTTTTGTATTCATGAATCCGTTTGGCCTGCACATCAAAAATACTGAAAGGATCGATAAGAATGCCTTGGGTGTCGAAGATCATTTTTGCCAGTTTTTCTTTTTTGTTGTGTTTGATATCAAATAACTTGTTTTGAATGCTTTTATCGTCGCGATACTTCAGCAAGTCTCTGAGCGCGAGTGGATTCTTGACAAAACCGCTACCAATGGTCTCTTTGAGCAAACCTGAAAGTTCAGTATTTGCGTTAAGTAACCAGTGTCTATGGGTGATTCCATTAGTTTTGTTGTTGAATTTTTCGGGGTATAGCTCATAGAAGTCCTTCAAGAGGCTTTTCTTCAATATGTCGGTGTGCAGTTTGGCGACACCATTGATGCTGTGGGAACCTACAATGGCCAGATGCGCCATTTTGACGATGCCATCTGAGATGATGGCCATGTCGTGAATTTTCTGTTCATCAGTATAGAGATAAGCGTTTTTAAGACTCTCAATGAAACGTCTGTTGATTTCTTCGATAATCATCGTGATTCTAGGAAGCAGGTCTTTCAGCATGAAAAACGACCATTTTTCAAGTGCTTCAGACAAAATGGTGTGATTGGTGTAAGAAATACACGCGGTTGTGATTCTCCAAGCGGAGTCCCAAGACAAGGATTCCTCATCCAGTAGAATACGCATGAGCTCTGGAATTGCAAGCGAAGGATGCGTGTCATTGATGTGGATGGCGACATAGTCGGCCAAATTTTCGATTGGATGATTCATTTTCTTGTAGGTGGATAGGATACTTTGAATTCCTGCTGAGACAAAGAAGTATTCCTGCTTCAGTCTGAGCATTTTGCCTTCATCGATGGAATCATTTGGATAAAGGATTTGAGTGATGATTTCCACAGAATTTTTCTTTTCAAATGCACTATAATAGTTTCCTTTTGAGAAATGCTCGAAGTCGAATATGTCCTCAATTTCCTCTGCTGACCACAGTCTTAAAGTGTTGACTGTGTTATTGTCGAATCCCAGAATTGGAGTGTCATACGGTACTGCGAGAACCCTGTCGGAATCGACCAGTTTGTATTTGAGTCGATCATCTTCCATATAGGATTCGACTCGTCCGTTGAAATGTACTTCCACAGCTTTGTTGGGACGTTTGTATTCCCATACGTTGTTGTTGACAAGCCAGCGGTCAGGATATTCCACCTGATAACCGTTGATGATTTTTTGCTCGAAAAGACCGTTCTTGTAGCGGATTCCACAGCCATGCCCAGGTATGGAAAGTGAACTCATGGAGTCCAGGAAACAGTAAGCCAGTCTTCCCAGACCACCATTGCCAAGGCCTTGGTCCATTTCTACATCGACGAGTTCATTGAAATCGATATTGAGTTCTTTGAGCGCCTGCTTTGTGACATCGTACAGTCCAAGATAGTAAAGATTGTTCTCGAGAAATTTCCCGGTCAAAAACTCCATTGAAAAGTAATAGACCTGCTTGGTTTGAGCTTCCCGATAAGATTTATTCGTGCCTGCCCACAGCTCACCGATGTAATCCTTGAGGAGTGTCCCCAGAGCATTGTATCTTTCAAGCGCGGTGGTATCCTCAATTTGTCTGGCGGTTGTGGAATTGATTGTTTCCGTGAAATCCAACTTGAATTCCGATACGGATATTTTCATACTTTCACCTCACATGTTGGGATCTTCATATAGCTCTTGTCCCATGAGCTTCATATAAATTGCCATGTATTCTTTGGAAGAAGCGGTCCAACTGTTGTCGGCCTTCATGGCATGACGCATTAGCATTTTCCAGTTTTCTTCGTTCTCATAAGTGCTTAAAGCTTCCTTTACTGTGAACAAGAGCTCATGAGCATTGTAATTCAGGAAGCCAAATCCGTTGCCTTCACCAGTGTATTTGTTGAACGGTATGACAGTGTCCTTCAGTCCACCGATCTGTCTGACAATCGGTATGGTACCATATCTGAGTGCGATCAATTGGCTGAGTCCACAAGGTTCGAACAAGGAAGGCATCAGGAAGATGTCCGCACCCGCATAAATGGAATGGGATTCATATTGGTCAAAATAAATGCGTGCGGCGACTTTGTCCGGATAACGGTATTGATAAGTCTTGAAAAGGTCCTCATATCTGCTTTCACCGGTTCCTAGCACCACCAACTGAACATTTTCAAGCAACAGTTCATCCAGAATATGCTCAACGAGATCCATGCCCTTCATATCCACGAGCCTTGATACGATTGCGAGCATCGGGATTTCGGGATCGACTGGAAGTCCGAACTTGATTTGAAGATGCATTTTGATTTCTTTTTTTCTACCGATTGATCTGAGGTCGAAATTGATTGGGATGTTGATATCTTTGGAAGGCGAGTAGGTTTCATAATCGATGCCATTCACGATTCCGGTCAACTTGAAATCATACTTTCGGATGATGCCGTCCAAATTTTCACCGAAATACGGATACTTGATTTCTTCTGCATAACTTTTGGAAACAGTGGTCACGTGATCACTGAAAACAATACCACCCTTGAGCAGATTGATGCTGTTGTAGAACTTGAGCTGATCCTCATTGAAGTAGTCTTTGGGCAAATCCAGCAGATCGCCAAGTGTATAGGGATCGAAAATGCCTTGATATCTCAAGTTGTGGATGGTGAACACCGTTTTGATGTCGGCATAAAATATGTCGTGCTTGCGATACTCGTTGATGAGTACGTTTACTGCGGCAGTATGCCAATCATTGGTATGAATGATGTCGGGTTTCCTATCCATGAACTTCATTGCGGCTAGAACGGCTTTTGAAAAGAAGACATAACGCTCTGCGTCATCGCCCTCTCCGTATAAAGTGTGTCTCTTGAAGTAAAATTCATTGTCGATGAAATAATGGTCGACGCCTTCGTGAATCAGATGATATACACCCACATATTGGGTTCTCCATCCCATACTGACAGAAGTAGCCCCTTGAAACTTCATCTCAGATCTGAATGCATCGCTGATCCTGCTGTGAAGTGGCAAATAGACATCCACATTAAAACTTTTGGATTGCAGAGCTTTTGGAAGTGAGCCCGCAACATCTGCGAGCCCTCCGGTTTTGGCGAAAGGTGCCGCTTCTGACGCGATGAAAGCTATTTTGATCATTGCTCTCCCTCCCTGGTGATCAGAGATTTCTTTCCGCCTATATAAGGACTTGATGGATCTCCAATCAATGTGACGCCCTTGTTGACTTTGGTGCGTTTGTCAAGAATGACGTAATTCAAATGAACATTGTTTTCAATGTCGGCTTTTTGCATGATGATGCTGTTTCGGATGATGCATCCTTTTTCAATTTTGACACCACGGAAAATGATCGAATTCTCAACAAAACCATCGATTTGACAGCCATTCGCAATAAAAGAGTTCTTGATTCTTGCATTTTCCTTATAATGTGTTGAGGGTTCATCTTTGACTTTTGTGAGAATATGACCGTTGTTGTAAAACAGATCATTTGCAACTTCAGGCTTGAGAATGTCCATATTGGCATAGAAATAATTTCTGACATTGTTGATGCAAAAGACAGTTCCCTTAAATTCGTGAGTGGTGACCTTGTACTTGTCGAGGTTATTGAAAACAGCTTGTTTGAGATAGTTGGCAGTGCCTTTTTCAATGGCATCATAAAGCATTTCAAAGTAGACGGATTTTTTCATGAAATACATTTCCATGGAAAGATTGAACTCGTCTTCCATGCCCAGATTGGTCCCAATGCTCTCAAAATTTCCATGTCCATCAAAATGGATCTTGTCGCAACCCAGATAGGCATTTTTCCTGTCTCTTACTTTTTTGTAGATCAGGGAAATGTCAGCTCCTGAGTCCACGAATTCCTGAAATGCTTTATTGTAATCGATATTGGCCAACATATAGCTTTTTGAGAATAAAATGTAATCTTGTTTGGAATATTTCAAAAAGGTGTTGTTTTGGTAGAAAAGGTCCAAATCGCCAACTTTTTGATTGATGGCATTGTAATCGTAAGTTGGTGTGAATAAGAAGAGACCATTGATTTTTCTATCCAAATCCCATGATTGTCCCGAACCGAGGTGATCCATCACTGAACGGACCTTATTTCCGGTAAATACACCAATCCCTGTGATTCCACTATTGACCATGTTGGATAGAATAAAGTCTATGACTCTGTATCGACCAGCGAAAGGCAACATGGCAGTTGGTCTTTTTTGAGTGAGTACCCCCATATTGGAGTCGCTTTCACTTAAGTTTATTATGCCTAAACAATTCTTCATACTGCACCCCCCTTTACGATTCTACTATATTAGTGCTACTGACCAGATAAATCTCATCGGAATCTTTTGAGCCTATGATAGTCCCCGACTTGATGACGACATTTTCCATGATTACAGCATTGTTGATTTCAGCGCCTTCTTCGACTACCACTCCTGAAAGCAGCACACTGTTTGTGATCTTTGCTTTTTTCCCGATTTTGATTTCACTGAATAGCACGGAATTCTCTACGGAGCCCTCTATGAAGCAACCTTCGTTGACCAGGCATTTGGAGACTGTGGCGTTCGGTGCGACATAATGGGGTGGGAGGTGTTTGTTTTTGGTGAATATTTTCCAGCTTCGATCATATAGATCCAGAGTGTTGTCATCAGAAAGCAAGTCCATATTCGCTTCCCAATAACTCTTGATTGTACCGACGTCTTTCCAATAACCTTGGAATTTGTAGGCGAACATTTTTTTACCGTCACCCGTCATGTTCGGTATGATGTTTTTTCCGAAATCGTTCTCTGATTTGGAATCGAGTTCATCATCAAGGAGGTACTGACGCAATGATTTCCAGTTGAAGATATAAATGCCCATGGAGGCCAGGTTGGAATCCGCATTTTTAGGTTTCTCCAAAAATTCTTTGATGAGGTCCTCGTCGTCGATTTTCAGAATTCCAAAGCGTGATGTTTCCTCCCAAGGCACTTCGATGACAGAGATGGTGACATCCGCATTCTTCATGATATGAAAATCAAGCATGACAGAATAATCCATCTTGTAGATGTGGTCACCTGATAGGATCAATACATATGTCGGATCGAGTTCATCAATAAAGGACATGTTCTCAAATATTGCGTTGGCGGTTCCTTTGTACCATCTGCCGCCCTCCTCATTCGTGTAAGGGGGCAGGATTCTCACGCCACCATTTGGACGGTCTAGATCCCATGCGCTTCCTATCCCAACATGGGAGTTAAGGAGATAAGGTTTGTACTGCGTCAGTATTCCGACATCGAATATGTTCGAATTGGAACAGTTGCTTAGCGGGAAATCGATGATTTTGTACTTGCCGCCAAAAGGTACTGCGGGTTTCGCAACGTCGCTGGTCAATAGTTTGAGTCTGGAGCCTTGACCACCAGCGAGGAGCATTGCAATCATTTTGCCTTCTTTCATAGAATTAATCCTCCTTAACTTTTAAGAATAAACCTCCGAGACCGGGGAGTTTGACCCGAATGGAGTAAGGTTTGTTGTGTTCAGGTGTCTCAATGGCGGTATAAACCACAGGGGTATTTTGGTAGACACCACCATAATTTTCCCAACATGTGTTCATAAGAATCTCGTATTCCCCTAGAGTGTTGACACCGATAGGATGGTGGTCCCTTGGAATTGGTGTGAAGTTGAAAATGGCGATCATTCTGTTGCCGGAACCATCGATGCGTTCGAACGAGATGACACTTTCGTCCGAGTTGTCCACTTCGATCCATTCGTAACCCTCATAGGTGGTGTCCATCTCATAAAGGCATGGCTCGTTTTTGTAAAGAAGATTGAGCTCTTTGACAAAAGTTTGCATCGATTTGTGGGATTCATAACCCAGAAGGTGCCAATCCAGCGCCTGCCACTCGTTCCATTCAATAAACTGACCAAATTCGCAGCCCATGAACAGTAGTTTTTTACCCGGATGTGCGTACATATAAGCGAATAATAACTTCAAATTCGCAAATTTTTCCTGATAGCTGCCTGGCATTTTCTCAAGTAAGGACTTTTTGCCGTGAACTACTTCATCGTGGCTGAGAGGAAGGATGAAGTTCTCTGAGAAGGCATAGGTCATTGTAAAAGTGAGCGCCCGGTGGAAACCACTTCTGAATACGGGATCGAGTTGCATGTATTCTAGAATGTCGTTCATCCAGCCCATGTTCCATTTGTAGTTGAAACCGAGACCTCCGGATGCGGTCGGCCACGAAACCATCGGCCAGGCTGTGCTTTCTTCGGCCATCATCAATGTTTTGGGATAGTAGCTGAAAATGACTTCATTCATTTTTTTGATGAATGCCACAGCCTCCAGATTTTCAAAGCCGCCATATTGATTTTTGAGCAGCTTTCCACCGAAATTCAAGTAAAGCATATAGGCCACCGCATCAATTCGGATCCCGTCCACATGATAATAATCGTGCCAATAAAGGAGGTTCGATATCAGGAACGATTGGACTTCTGGCTTGCCGTAATCGAAGTTCGCAGTGCCCCATTCATCATTGTGCGCCCGGTCATAATCGTCGGATTCGAACACATTGCCGCCGTCAAATTTATATAGACCGTGGGCGTCTTTACAGTAATGGCCTGGAACCCAGTCCAGGATTACTCCAATACCGTTCTGGTGACAAGTGTCTATGAAATACATGAAATCTTTTGGAGTACCGTAACGACTTGTCGGAGCAAAATAGCCGGTGACCTGGTAACCCCAGGAGCCGTCAAATGGGTGCTCCATGACAGGCATGAGCTCGATATGCGTGAAGTTCATCTCTTTCACATATGGAATCAATTCTTGTGCCAAATCGTGGTATGAATACTGGCTATCATCATATTTTTTACGCCATGAGAGCAAATTGACTTCATAAATACTGATCGGGCGGTTGTAATCGTCGAGTTCCTCACGTTCTTTCATCCAAGCCTCATCATGCCATATGTAACCGTCGAGGTTGTAATATTTCGAAGCGGTCTCAGGCCTTTCCTCGGCATGGAACGCATAGGGGTCGGCTTTGAAGAGCACTTTGTGATCGGATGTGGTGATTTTATATTTGTAACGGTCGTATGGTTGGACATTTGCCACACAAATCTGCCAAAGGCCACTGTTTTTGATGCGTTGCATCGGATAACCGCTGTCATCCCAATCGTTGAAGTCGCCGACGATGTGGACTCTCAGCGCATTCGGTGCCCAAACGATGAATCGGACCGCATCCGTATCAAAACGGTTGATCGGATGGGCTCCCATGAATTCATGACTCTTGTAAAATGTGCCTTCATGAAAGAGGTGAACATCGAATTCACCTTCATTGAGGTAAAAATAACCTTTTTCTTGAATCGTTTTATGGATGCTGTTGTCCGTCATAAGGGAAACCTCCTTTTTATTGGTAGTTCGAAGTTAACAGTTCGAAGAATTTTTGAGCCGCAAGGGAAAGGGGCTTGCTTTTGTTCGTAAGAACGCTGACTGTGATGCTTGGTATGGTCTCTTTGACCGGAATCACTCTTACTGATTTATTCTTTATGGCATTGGATGCTATGTTTTTTGTGACGAAGCCAATACCCATATCCGCTTTGACAGATTCCAGGATGACTTCCAGGGACCCGAACTCAAAAGCGGGGCTAAGTGGTAGATTGTGTACTTCATAAAAAGCATCGAGTACATTTCTCGTGGTGGATTTCTCCTCCAGACATATGAGTGGATAATCCGCGAGATCACCAAGTTGATGGGTTCGGGTGTAAATATCCTCTCTGAGTCCGCTGCATATGAATACGTTGTCTATGGTGGTGAAGGGATGGACGTCCAGACCTTCATAATGGGCTTTTGGATTGACATTGATCACTGCGATGTCAATTTCTCCGTTTCTGAGAATCTCCACCGATCTCGGTGAGGGGCGGTTGTTGATGGAAATTTTGACCTTTGGATATAAGGCATGGAAAGATTTGATTTTGGAAATCAGGAAGTATCTGGTGATGGTGTCGCTGGCTCCGATGAAAATGGTGCCTTCATCAAGAGATTTGATGCTATGGATTGAGTTTTCAGCTGATTTTATGAAATTGTACGCTTTATCGATGTGTTTGTAGAGAATTTCTCCCTCGAAAGTCAGTTTGATGCTTCGACCCTGCCTAAAAAACAACTCGACCCCAAGTTGGGTCTCAAGTGATTTGATGGCCTGACTGACTGCTGATTGTGTCACGTGGAGCGAGTTCGCGGCCTTTGAAAAGTTGAGGTCGTGAGCGCTGTGGTAGAAGAATTTGTAGAGTTCGAAGTTGATGGAAGAATGTGTTTTTTGATTTTCCGCTGACATGCTGGCCTCCTGAAAGGTTGGATGGTCGTAATTAATCCCACTGATTATTTTTGACATAACGATAAGCCCTGCTAATGATATTATACCAGTATAACGACTACTTAAACAGTCAATTGTTAAGAAAATTAAATAATGTGTCGGCTCATATGATTCATTAGCACAGCTTATCATACATATTAAGAATATTAATTTTATTAATATATAAGGACGTGATACAATTAAGAAAAAGTGAAGTTTCGACTGGAGGATATAAAATGGTCAAGAGAATACTTGTGGAGAAAATGGAAGGTTTCAATGTGGAGGCAACAGCACTTTTGAACGATCTCAGACACACACTTGGCATCGAGGGACTAAAGAAGGTGAGAATCATCAACTGTTATGATATTGAAGGACTTGATCTCTCGGATCTTGAGAATGTGAAAGCGACAATTCTATCGGAGCCTAACGTGGATCAGGTCCACGAAGATGAGATGAATGATTTTGACCGGGAGTTGGCTTTCAGGGTCGCTTTTTTACCTGGCCAGTACGATCAGAGAGCTGACTCTGCACTACAATGCATCGAGATCGTGACGCTCAAGGAACGTCCGGTCATGTCGGCATCAAAGATCTTCAGTTTCGAAGGCAATTTGGATTTGGTGGCAATGAGTCAAATCAAAAAATATCTGATCAATCCAGTTGAAGCACACGAAGTGCCACTCGATCCCCCAAAGACGCTTGAAATGAAGTTCCACTTGCCAGAGGCTGTGGAAAATGTAGGCGGATTCACTGGGTTCACCCCTGAAACTCTTGAAACATTCAGGAATGACATGGGTTTCGCCATGTCGGCTGCTGACATCTCATTTGTCCAATCCTATTTCAGAGATGAAGAAAAAAGAAATCCAACTGTAACGGAGCTCAAAGTCATCGACACCTATTGGTCGGACCACTGCAGACATACGACTTTCATGACCGAAATCACGGATGTGGAATTTGAAGACGGACCTTTTGCGGAGTCCATGAAAACCGCATATGAGCATTACATCAACTTGAGGGACTTTGTATATCCACTTAAAGACAGATCGCTTTCACTCATGGACCTCGCCACAATCAACATGAAATCACTGAGAAAAAGCGGGGGGCTGCAAGACCTGGATGTTTCCGAGGAAATCAACGCCTGTAGCATACAGATCGATGTGGATGTCAACGATAAAGTGGAGCCTTGGCTTTTGATGTTCAAAAATGAAACGCATAATCATCCGACTGAAATCGAGCCTTTCGGTGGTGCCGCCACTTGTCTTGGTGGTGCGATCAGAGATCCGCTTTCAGGCAGAAGTTATGTTTACCAAAGTATGCGAGTGACCGGAGCGGCAGATCCAACACTGCCGATCCATACTACTATAGAAGGAAAATTACCGCAGAAGGTGATCACTCAAAAAGCCGCTGCGGGTTTCAGCGCCTACGGCAATCAGATCGGGCTTGCCACAGGATTGGTTTCGGAAATCTACGACGACGGATTCCTTGCGAAAAGGATGGAAGTTGGCGCAGTCATCGGAGCCGCACCAAAAGAGAATGTCATCAGAGAAACACCGGTTCCCGGAGACGTGATCATCTTGGTCGGTGGAGCGACAGGTAGGGATGGCGTCGGTGGAGCGACTGGCTCCTCAAAAGCACACGATGAGGACAGCCTCTTGGAATGCGGCGCTGAAGTGCAAAAAGGCAACGCGCCAGTGGAACGAAAAATTCAAAGGCTTTTCAGGGATGGAAGTGTCACCCGACTGATCAAGAGGTGCAATGATTTTGGTGCTGGAGGCGTATCGGTGGCCATCGGTGAACTTGCTGACAGTCTCGAAGTGAATCTGGATGCCGTGCCAAGAAAATATGAAGGGCTCGATGGAACCGAACTGGCTATTTCAGAATCCCAAGAGCGTATGGCCGTAGTCGTCGCTCCTGAGGATGCGGATCGTTTCATTGAAATGTGTGGCAAAGAAAATTTGGATGCGACCGTAGTCGCAAAAGTGACGGATTCCGGTCGATTGGTCATGAATTGGAAGAATCAATCCATCATTAACTTATCCAGAACTTTTTTGGATACCAATGGCGTTCGCGGAAAAATGAATGTGAAAGTCAAAACGCCAGAACAAATGGGCTTTTTCAATAAAACCGAGAATAGGGACTGGACAGAAGTGCTGGCTGACCTCAATGTCTGTTCACAAAAAGGACTTGTGGAAAGGTTTGACAACACTATCGGCAGCGGTACGGTTCTGATGCCTTTCGGTGGGATCAACGAGTCCACACCTACACAAACCATGGTGGCTAAAATCCCGGTACTGGGTGCGGAAACGAGTACGGTTTCCATGATGAGTTATGGCTATGATCCCGAAATTGGAAAATGGTCGCCTTTCCACGGCGGATTCTACGCGGTGGTGGATTCTGTGGCCAAATTGGTGGCTACTGGTGCGGATTACAAAAAAATCAGATTGTCTCTTCAAGAGTACTTCGAGAAACTAGGTCAATCTCCTGAAAAATGGGGCAAACCATTTGCGGCCTTGCTCGGTGCGAGTCTTGCGCAGTCCAGTTTCGGAACGGCTGCCATCGGAGGAAAGGATTCCATGTCAGGCACTTTCAAGGACCTGAACGTCCCTCCGACATTGATTTCATTCGCAGTTGCGACCGGAAAAGCCGAACACGTCATTTCACCGGAGCTCAAGAGATCGGATTCATTGATCTATCTTTGGAAAGCCAATAGGGATGCCAACGAGCTTGTGGATTTTGACACACTTTTAAGGGGTTATTCGTTTATCACAAAAGGCATTGAGCAGGGCGAAATATTGTCGGCATATGCGCTCGGTAAAGGTGGACTCGCTGTGGCACTCACCAAGATGGCGTTTGGTAACGGCATCGGTGTGGAGTTTGAGCCACTGAATCAAAAAGTCTTGTTCGAAGAGGCATATGGCAGCATCGTGTTTGAAGTGGCTTCTGAACATCAAAGCAAATATTCGGATGTGGACGCGCTTCTTTTGGTAGGCCAAACAACCGATAAACCATTGCTGAGCCATAAGGATGTCAAGATTGCCATCAATGAAGCGAAAACAGTTTGGGAAAAACCGCTCAATCAGGTTTTCCCTTCAATATTTGAAGAAACCGGACCAGCAAAAAAATACACTTATAATGAAAGAAATACACATAAACCGTCCATCAAAGTCGCCAAGCCAAAGATCCTCATACCGATCTTCCCTGGAACAAATTGTGAATATGATACTCAGTCAGCCTTCATAAAGGCGGGTGGAAATGCAGAGACATTTGTGTTCAGAAACAGAAATACAGCAGATATCAATGAATCCATCGATATGTTGGTGAAAATGATTCGAAATGCTCAAATCCTCGCTTTGCCGGGAGGTTTCAGCGCGGGTGACGAACCGGAAGGGTCTGGAAAATTCATCGCATCGGTGCTTAGAAACCCTAGAGTCGCCGATGCTGTAATGGAACTCGTAAGCAATCGTGATGGATTGATGATCGGCATTTGCAACGGTTTCCAGGCACTTGTCAAATTGGGCCTTCTGCCATATGGTGAGATAAAAGCGCTGGATCAAGATGCACCGACTTTGACATTCAATAAGATCGGTCGTCACGTCGCGCGCATGGGAAGAGTGAGAGTGGCATCTGTCATGTCTCCGTGGATGGCTGAGGCGAATGTGGATGAAATCTATCAAACCGCATTCTCACATGGTGAAGGACGTTTTTATGCCAATGCCGAAACGATTGATCTGATGGCCCAAAATGGTCAGATTGCTACACAATATGTCAACCTTGCAGGTGAAACGACTTATGATGGTGCATACAATCTCAACGGTTCTGTGGATGCCATTGAGGGCATCACTTCACCAGATGGCAGAATTTTAGGAAAAATGGGTCATGTTGAGCGCATCGGAAAGAACCTTTACAAGAACATTTATGGCGAAAAAGACTTCAAGATCATCAGATCCGGTGTGCGCTATTTCGATTAAACTTTGATTATTCTCCTTTTTTGTGATAGAATCTATAAATAGTAATTTTCACAGGAGGATTTATGAGGTTTAAAGCATTGCTTTTGATGACTTTGGTGGTTATCGTGATATCAAGTGCGGCATTTGCAACTGACTCACTATTATCAATCAACGATCAGATTATAAACAATGACGATATGACAATCGTTGATTCAGGAGTTGTTTACGGTTCCGTTTCAATGTTTGCTCAAAGATTGGGAATTGACGTCACGTGGCTGGAACTTTCAAAACTGGCCGTAATATATAAAGATGGAGATTATGTCAGTTTTGGTATGGAAACTAACAAGGTATTGATGAACAACGAGTACTCTACGATGGAACATTCCACAAGAACCATAGACGGAAGAATCTACGTCCCGATGGATTATCTGTCGGAATTGTTTGGATTTGACTATTTGTGGGATGAAAATGAACTTACGACAAAAGTTAGTCATCCGATGATGACGGTTACACCTGATGAGATTGTCAATATTGGCAATTATTCAGAAGAGGATCTACTGTGGCTCGCCAGAATTGTTGACATTGAAGCCAGAGGTGGTTCGGTAATGAAGAAGACGGCTGTGGCAAACGTGGTACTCAACAGAGTGGCCGACCCGAGATTCCCGGATACGATTTACGGTGTGATTTTCCAGAGAGGTCAGTTTCCACCGGCTTATTACAGCAGCTTCTCCACTCTCCAGCCTAGAGAAACCAGTTTTATTGCGGCGAAACGTGCCATGCTGGGCATTCAGGTCGCTGAAAATTGTCTCTACTTCAATATGGTACCATTCAAGTCAAAAGCTGAAGACTTTTACAAAAACATAGAAGGCGATTACTTCTATTATTGATCAAAGGATTGCGGAGCCAAAGTGCTCCGCTTTTTTTATTTACATCGGAGTGAAGGGGGTATATAATAAAAATAGAACAAACGTTCTGTTTTGGAGGTGTAAAATGGAAGTACTCGAAAAGCTGGCGATTTTGGCGGATTCCGCAAAATATGATGTCTCCTGTTCGTCCAGCGGAAGCTTCAGGCAAGGGGAGAAAAATGCACTTGGCAGCGCTTCGTTACCGGGGGTTTGTCATAGTTTCAGTGATGATGGACGCTGTATTTCACTTCTTAAGATTCTATATACCAACAAATGCATTTATGACTGTGGGTACTGTATCAACAGAAGCTCCAATGATGATTTGACAAGAGTCGAATTCACTCCGGATGAGTTGGTGGATCTGATGATCCAATTCTATAGAAGAAATTATATCGAAGGCCTATTTCTGAGTTCGGGGGTCGTGAGAAATCCGAATTATACCATGGAGCAGCTCATTGAAGTCGTGAAGCGTTTGAGAACGGTCGAACGTTTCAATGGCTATATCCACCTCAAGGGGATTCCCGGGGCAGATCCTAAATTGATTGAGGAAGCTGGAAAATATGTGGACAGGATCAGCATCAACATTGAACTGCCCACAACCAAAAGCCTCAGATTGCTGGCTCCTGAAAAAAGCAGGATTGATATGATCAACCCCATGATGCAGATCAAGGAAGGGATAGAAGTATACAAGAGCGACAAAGGGCGTTTTAAAAACGCGCAAAAATTTGTGCCTGCGGGACAGACGACTCAATTGATTGTCGGTGCGACACCTGAAGCGGACTACAATATTCTCAGGATAGCGGAATCGTTTTATAAGAAAATGGATCTCAAACGTGTCTATTATTCCAGTTACATACCGGTCGGCAATGTTCCGAGTTGTCAGCCTTACGGTGAAATGTCGCTCATGAGGGAACATAGGATCTATCAAGCGGATTGGCTCCTTCGGTTTTACGGCTTCAGGGCTGGAGAAATATTGACTGAAGAGGACCCGTTTCTTGAGATGATGATTGATCCGAAGTGCCAGTGGGCACTCAGAAACATGCAGTATTTCCCCATTGAGATCAATCGGGCGGATCTGTTGACTTTGCTTCGCATACCCGGCATCGGGAACGTGACGGCGAGACGGATCATGGCGTCAAGAAAATTCGGTCCGCTGGATTTTGAGGCGCTGAAGCGCATGGGCGTAGTATTGAAACGCGCCAAATATTTCATAACATGTCGGGGCAAAATGATGACTGCAGCCGATCAGAATCCATTTTTGATCAAACAATTGCTTGCCGACGTCTCTCCTCAGATCTCATTATTCGAGATCTACCCGAATCAATTTGGGGTGTCGTCATGAAAGATTATCTGTACGACGGAAGTTTTGAAGGCGCATTAACGGGTATTTACCAAATGTTCCATGACCGCGTCAAATCAGGAGAAGCCAGATTGGTTTCGACCAGCACCTATCAAAGGGACTGCTTCACGACTGTGACCGATGTGGAGACCGATTCTTTAAAAGCGGAGAAAGTCACGAGATGGCTGCTTGAGGCATTTGGTGAAATTGGATTCAGGAGAGCGGCTTACGCCTATTTGTCAGAAGACGAGATGTACGGAACGTTTCTGTTCGGTTTTCTGAAAAAGATGAATCATCTCGGAGAAAAAGGACTCGATTTTTTTGCGGATCCTGACATCAACAGGATTTACAAGCTATACAACAGAGTGTGCAGAGAGTCGCATTTGTTGCTCGGACTCATCAGGTTTGTGGAACTGGACAGTGGCATTTTGTATGCGACTTTCGAACCAACGGCCAATATACTGACCCTTCTGACCGGTCATTTCAAAGAGAGACTCTCAAACCAGATTTGGGTCATTCATGACACCAAAAGAAAAATGGCCGCATTTTATGATGGAAGAGCAGTTTACATCAGGCCACTCGACCAACTTCAGGATTTGAGGCTGTCCAGTTCCGAGAGGGCCTATCAGGACATGTGGAAGACATACTTCAAAAGAATCGCGATAGAAAAACGCAACAATCCAAGGCAACAAATGCATATGATGCCCAAAAAGTATTGGAAATTTCTTATAGAAAATCCACAAGAAAAACCCAAGTAAATATTTACTAAAATATTGACGATAATCTTCAATATGGTATGATTGTATTATCAAATCCATTGGAGAAAGAAGGAGACGCTATGGTACTTGTTCTAGGCGGTGCAGGATACATTGGAAGTCACGCTGTGAAGATGCTTCTTGACAGAGGTGAGGAAGTGGTTGTTGTTGACAACCTGGAGACCGGACATATTGAGGCGGTTGATGCCGGTGTGAAATTTCACAACGTGGATATTAGAAACTATGAAGCTTTAAAAGGTGTATTTGAGGCACATGCCATTGATGCTGTCATGCATTTCAGTGCCAACTCATTGGTGGGCGAATCGGTAAAGCTTCCAATCAAATATTTTGACAATAATGTGACTGGAGCGAATGTCCTGCTCAGAGTCATGAACGAATCCGGTGTGAAGAAAATTATTTTCTCATCCACTGCTGCAGTTTATGGTGAGCCAAGCGAAGTTCCGATCACGGAAAACTGTGAGACAAAGCCGGAAAGTCCTTATGGCGAGTCCAAGTTGATGATGGAAAAAATGTTCAAATGGGCGGATTTGGCTCATGGCATCAAATATGTCTCACTCAGATATTTCAATGTGGCTGGCGCGGATTCATCAGGAACGATCGGTGAAGCCCATGTCGTGGAGACTCATCTGATTCCTTTGGTTTTAGAGGTGCCACTTGGAAAAAGAAAAGCCATATCCGTATTTGGAGAGGACTATCCGACAAAAGATGGAACGTGCATCAGAGATTATATCCATGTGGTCGATTTGATCGACGCACATATATTGGCTCTGGAATACCTCAGAGCCGGCCATGAAAGTGACATATTCAATCTCGGAACTGGAGAAGGATTTTCCGTAAAGGAAATCATAGACATTTCCAGGAAAATCACCGGACATCCTATTCCTGTAGAAATTGGACCTCGTAGAGCCGGAGATCCCTCTGTGCTGGTTGCGTCCGCAGAAAAGGCAAAGAGCATTCTTGGGTGGGCACCACGTTACAGCAATGTCGAGCGCGTGATCACAGACGCGTGGAGATGGCATAAGGGGCATCCCGAAGGCTATGGGAACTCTTGAAGGATGGAGGAAGAACAGTGAAAGCAAATATGAAAATTAAATTCATCGAATATTTCGATGACAATATTGAACATTTGGCGATGTACTTCTCCCCTGGTCGAGTCAATCTCATAGGGGAGCATATCGATTACAACGGTGGATTGGTGATGCCGTGCGCCATCAATCTTGGAACTTACGCTTTGATTCGACCGAGATGTGACAGGGAAGTGCACATGATTTCCCTGAATTTTGAGGAACAAGGCATTTATCGGTTTAGCCTTGCCAACATAGAATACGACATCGCCATGGATTGGTGCAACTATCCCATGGGAATCTTCAACGAGATCCAAAAGATGGGCAATGTGCTCGATCATGGATTTGACATTCTTTTTTATGGTGATTTGCCCAATGGTGCGGGTCTCTCCTCATCGGCATCGATTGAGGTGTTGACGGCGACGATGATCAATGACCACTACGCCCTTGGACTTTCCAAAAAAGATATAGCGTTGCTCAGCCAAAGATCAGAAAATCAATTCAATGGAGTGAATTGCGGAATCATGGATCAATTTTCCATTGCCATGTGCGAAAAGGACCACGCCATTTTGCTTGATTGCAATACACTGGAGTACGAACATGTGCCCATTGAACTTGGAGATTATCTCCTGATGATCGTCAATACCAACAAGAAAAGAGGATTGGTGGATTCAGCATACAATGCAAGGCGGATTGCCTGCGATCTGGGTCTTAAAGCGCTTAATGAAGCTAGACCTCTCAGCGGAATCTGTGAACTGTCTCCGAAAGAATGGCTGTCCATGACGGAACTTATGCCATCGGAAGAAGTATACAAACGTACACATCATGCCGTGATGGAACAATATCGTACGCAAAAGGCAAGTGAGGCACTCAAATCAGGAGATCTGATGGCTTTTGGAGAATGGATGTACCGTTCACATGATTCACTCAGATATCATTTCGAAGTCAGCTGCGAGGAGCTCGACATCATTGTCGATGCGGGTAGACCACTCAGTGGAGTGCTGGGAGCCAGGATGACAGGTGCCGGTTTCGGAGGTTGCGTCGTGGCACTTGTGCACAAAGCGCATGTGGCGGATTATGAAAAGGGCATCAAAGCGGTCTATGAAGAAAAGACCGGACTTGTCCCTAGTTTTTACAAAGCCGTTATATCAAGCGGAGCGGGAGTGTGGCATGAATGATTTTATTTTAGTAGAAAAATTATTGGATTATGGACTGAAAAATGAACTGATGACCATCGATGATGTCGAAGTGGTCCGAAATGAGTTGTGGCGTTTTCTTCAGATCGAATGCGATTTGGACGACGTGGTCTCGGAACCATCTGAAGATGATATTTACGATCTGCTCGGTGCGTTTGTGGACAATCGCAAGGACACTCTGGAACTCGAATACGAAATCGAGTCTTTTCAGGCTGAACTTATGTCAAAGCTCTTGCCGAGGAATTCGGAAATCAATCAAAGATTTTGGGCACTGCACAAAGAGTCACCGGAAAAGGCGACGGTCTATTTTTATGGACTATCCAACAAGAGTGCCTATATCAGGATGGACCGGGTGAAGTACAATGTGTGCTGGACCTCTATGGGAGCATTCGGAGAGCTGGACATCACCATCAATCTTTCCAAACCGGAGAAGAGTCCCAAGGAAATTGCGATGATGAAAGAAGCCAAACCTTCAGTCTATCCAAAGTGTCTGCTTTGTGTGGAGAATGCGGGATATGGCGGTAATATCAAACACCCCGCCAGACAAAACCATCGACTGGTGAAAATGAATCTCGCGGGAGAGGACTGGTATTTCCAGTACTCGCCTTATGTCTACTACAATGAGCACGCCATAGTACTTTGCAAAGATCACAGAAATATGAAAATCGATAAAAACACATTTGTTAGACTGTGTGATTTCGTCGATTTGTTGCCACATTATTTTGTCGGATCCAATGCGGATCTTCATACAGTTGGTGGATCGATTCTCACTCATGACCATTATCAGGCGGGCAACTATGAAATGCCGATGATGCGCGCCAGAGAAGTTGCCAAATACAATGCATCCAGTTATCCGATGGTCGACATATCCGTTTTGGAATGGCCACTTTCGGTGGTCAAACTTTCAAGTAGCGATCGCGGGAGTTTGATTGAACTTGCTGACAACATTCTCACGAGCTGGATTGAGTACAGTGATTTGGACTATGATCTGATATCGCATACCGATCAAAGACATAATACGGTGACACCCATCATGAGAATGAAAAATGGCGCTTATGAACTCTATTTGGCACTTAGGAACAACCGACACACACCTCAGCATCCATCAGGTCTTTTCCATCCCCATGAAGAGCATCATCATATCAAACGTGAGAATATAGGACTTATAGAAGTCATGGGGCTTGCGGTGTTGCCTGGAAGATTGGTTGCCGAAACAAATCAACTGGTCGAGATGCTCATGGCATCCGGTGGTTACCAACCCGGCATGTTCGACAATTCTCCGGAACTGATCAAGCACGACCGTTGGGTGGCATCCCATACTGAGTCCGTCAAAAGCATGATTGCTGACAAAAAAGCACTTTCAAAGTTCTTTGAGGATGAGATTGGCAAAAAATTCGAACTTGCACTTATAGATTCCGGTGTGTTTAAGGAAAGCTACAAAGGGGTGTTGAAATTTTTGGAGGAAGGTTGTCTATTATAGGAGGTCGAAATGCGCATTGAGATATCAAAACACGAACCATTCAGTGAAATTTTGAATCTTGAGATCGACTGTATAACACTCGATAATGGCAAAATGTCGGTTCAAATCCTGAATTATGGCTGCACTATGACTGCAATCAATGTTCCTGATCGAGAAGGAGATGTGGGTAACGTTCTACTGAATTACGATGACCCTAAAAGTATGATTGCCAATCCGCTATATTTGAACACTATTATCGGTCCAAGTGCCGGGCGTTTGGAAAATGGGGTTTTAAATCTGGATGGTGTCACTTATGAACTGGAGACCAACAACGCCACAGCCAATTTGCACGGTGGCAATACAGGATTCCACAAACAGCTCTGGGAAGTCCGGGAAAGAAGCGTGGAGATGAATTATTGTGGGGTTTCTCTTTTTCATAGCCATAAGCACATGACAGGAGGCTTTCCTGGAAATATGGACATTTATGCCCATTTCAGACTTTATGAGGACAATCGTTTGACAGTTTCATTCAAAGCAACCACTGATCAGTTGTGTCATTTAAATATGGCCCATCACAATTATTTCAACTTATCCGGGGATTGTGGCATTAAACTCGATGATCATATTATGTTCATCAATGCGGAGGCATACAGACCGCTTCAGGAAAATGGAATTCCGATGAGCATTTCCGAATCTGTCACTGGGACTCCTTTTGATTTCAGAGTTCCTAAGACGTTAAAAGAAGTGTTTGCCGAACCACCATATGGGCTGGATCATCCGTTTGATCTCAACAACAAGTCCGATTTTGATAAACCTTCCGTGATCTTGGAAGATCCAATGAGCGGAAGAAAGATGACTGTGTGCAGCAATCAACCTTGTGTGGTCGTCTATACCAACAATATCGGTTACAAGCAACATGAAGGCATATGTTTTGAGATGCAGCATTATCCAAATGAGGTGAGGGCATTACAACCCGATGAGGAATTTGAACATTTTACAGAGTATATTTTTGAATAATTTATGAAAGCCGGATTTAGATTCCGGCTTTTTTTATTTATTAATTTTTTCTGAATATTAATATAATTTGATAAAAAAATGTTCGTAAGACCTTGACGCTGTATAAAATCTTCGTTATCATGGTTATAGACGAATAAAATAATAAAAGTACCGAATATAATTCGGGTTTGTGGAGGTTTTATGAAAGTTTCGATTTTAATGGGTAGCGATTCAGATTTTCCGATTGTTGAAAAATGCATCAATATTTTGAAAGAATTCGGAGTGGAAGTCGAGGCACGTGTGCTCTCGGCGCACAGAACACCGCATCTGGCTATCGAATACGCCATCGGAGCGGAAGCGAGAGGCGTTGAAGTGATCATAGGGGCAGCGGGAAAAGCCGCTCACTTGCCAGGCGTCATCGCAGGTGTAACGGTACTACCGGTAATCGGATTACCAATCATGTCTTCAACACTTGATGGACTGGATTCATTGCTTTCAATCGTTCAAATGCCAAGTGGCATCCCGGTTGCGACAGTTGCCATCAACGGTGCTGAAAATGCGGCACTCTTGGCGGTTCAGATGCTGTCCATCAAATATCCCGAATTGAGAAAAAAAATGCACGACTATAAGAAGAGTATGTCAGATCAAGTTGTTGAAAAAGATCGATCGATTCAATCCAAATACTAGGAGGCCAAGATGAACAAACTGGAAATGTTATACGAAGGCAAAGCGAAAAGAGTCTATAAGACAGATGTGGAAAACCGTTATTGGATCGAGTATAAGGATGATGCGACTGCTTTCAACGGCGAGAAAAAAGGTCAGATTCTGGATAAAGGCATCGTAAACAACAAGATGAGCGCTCTTTTGTTCCAAATGCTTGAAGCAGAGGGCATACCGACTCATTTCGAAGAACTGCTCAACGACCGCGAGCAGGTGGTCAAAGCAGTAGAAATACTGCCTCTTGAAGTGATTGTGAGAAACGTCGCGGCAGGTTCGTTGGCTAAACGTCTAGGACTTGAGGAAGGCGTGATCATGAAAGAAACAGTACTTGAATTTTGTTATAAGGACGACGCACTTGGAGATCCGATGATCAACGATTACCATATCGCAGCAATGGGATATGCGACCAAAGACCAAGTGGAGACCGTCAAAGAATATGCACTTAAAGTAAACCAATTGCTACAAAAATTTTTCCTCGAAAGAGATTTGAAACTTATAGATTTTAAATTGGAATTTGGATTATACGAAGGAAAGGTCATATTGGCAGATGAAATATCGCCTGACACATGCAGACTTTGGGATGCCAAAACGGACAAGAAAATGGACAAAGACCGTTTCAGAAGAGATCTTGGCGATGTGGAATCAGTCTATCAGGAAGTACTTGGTAGAGTTCAAAAATAACGGACTGGAGGATTAATGATGGAAGTATTTCACGGCTCGGATAAATTGCACGAAGAATGTGGTGTCATCGGTATTCACGCACCTGGTGTTCCTCTCATATCACAAATGGTCTGTTATGGATTGATCGCCCTGCAGCATAGAGGGCAAGAGAGTGCCGGAATCGCAGTGCTTAAAGATAACAAGATGCAGTATTACAAAGAAATGGGTTTGGTTCAGGAAGTTTTCAGCAATGAGATTCTCGACAGGCTTCCTGCGGACATCGGCATCGGACACGTGCGTTATTCAACCACTGGAGAAAGTTATGTATCCAATGCCCAACCCCTCGTGGTCAGGTACAAAGGCGGCAGTATTGCCCTTGCACACAACGGAAACCTGGTGAATGCCGGCGAAATCAGAGAGAAGTTGGAAGATGAAGGATCGATTTTTCAAACTTCCATCGATACTGAAGTCATTGCGAATCTTATTGCACGTAATTACCATATGGGAATGAAAGAGGCCGTCATTGAATCCGTGAAGGAAATCAAAGGATCTTTCGCTCTGGTAATCATAATCGACAACATGCTGATCGGTGTGAGAGACAGAAACGGTCTCAGACCATTATCGCTTGCGAAAATAGACGGGGGTTATGTGCTCGCGTCTGAAACTTGTGCCCACGATGTCGTCGGTGCGGAATTTGTCAGAGACATTGAGCCAGGTGAAGTCGTGATCATCGATTCGAACGGAATCGAAAGCATGCGTTTTGCTGAAAATTGCAGAAAAGCGGTATGCTCTTTCGAGTATGTCTATTTTGCAAGACCGGACAGCATCATCGATGGCAGAAATGTTTTTGTGACGAGAAAAGAAGCGGGTAAGATACTGGCAAGAGAAAATCCTGTTGATGCGGATATGGTCATAGCGGTTCCGGATTCGGGAACGGCTGCTGCTATCGGCTACGCGGAAGAATCGGGGATTCCTTTTGATGTGGGTCTGATCAAGAACAAGTACATGGGCAGAACCTTTATCCAACCCGACCAAAAATCGAGAGAACTTGCTGTAAGATTAAAACTCAATGCCATGAAAGACAATATAAACGGCAAAAGACTGATATTGATCGATGACTCCATCGTCAGGGGGACAACAAGTGCGAAACTTGTCAAGACCCTCAAAGATGCGGGTGCTAAAGAAGTCCACATCAGAGTATGTTCACCTCCTGTGACACATTCATGCTACTTTGGAATCGACACGCCTAATCGTCAACAACTCATCGGAGCAATCAAAACAGTAGAGGAAATCAGAGAAATGATCGGCGCAGACAGTCTTGCTTACCTTAGCGCTGAAGGTTTGGTAAAAGGCATCGGGCTACCTAAGTGCGAACTTTGCACAGCTTGTTTCGATGGGGATTATCCTATGGAAGTTCCGGAAAGTGCTGACAAATTAAGATTTGAGTAATCATAAGGAGATTGAAACGATGAATGACAAATTAACGTACGCTTCTGCGGGTGTCGATGTCAAAGAAGGCGCAAAAGCGGTTGAACTTATGAAAAAGCACGTCAAGGAAACTTTCAACGACGATGTGATCGGTGACCTGGGCAGTTTCGGCGGACTGCTCAGATTGAGTGGGAAATTTGACAATCCTGTCCTCGTGGCTGGTACGGACGGTGTGGGCACGAAACTTAAAATCGCTTTCATGATGGACCGTCATGACACTGTTGGACAAGATTTGGTTGCCATGTGTGTGAATGATATCCTTTGCCAAGGTGCAACACCACTCTTTTTTCTGGATTATCTTGCCACTGGTAAGTTAAAAGCTGAAAAAGCCGCTGAGCTGGTCAAAGGCATTACTGATGGGTGCAAACTTTCAAAGATGCCTCTTCTTGGTGGCGAAACTGCTGAGATGCCTGGTTTTTATAGCGATGGTGAATATGACATGGCCGGCTTTGCAGTCGGTGTGGTTGAAGAATCTGAAATCATTTCCGGAAAAGACATCGAGCCTGGAGACGTTGTGATCGGGATCGGGTCCAGTGGTGTGCATTCCAATGGATTCTCACTGGTGAGAAAATTGTTTTTCGAGCGCATGGGCCTCGGTGTGAACGATTACATCGATGAACTCGGAGAAACACTTGGAAAGTCACTTTTGACTCCGACGAGAATCTACGTGAAATCCATGCTCGAACTGTTTGGAAAAGTCAAAGTGAAGGGTGCTGTGCACATGACCGGAGGTGGATTTTATGAGAATATTCCAAGAATCCTTCAAAAGGGACTGTCGGCAGAAATTGACCTGAATGCATGGACACCACTTCCAATTTTCAATTATATGAAAGAAAAAGGCGATATTTCCGTTGAAGATATGTTTGGAACGTTCAATATGGGAATCGGATTTATTGTGGTGGTCAGTCCTGAAGATCAAGAGGCGACAATCCGATCGCTGGAATCTAACGGCGAGTCATGCTTTGTGATCGGCAGCATTGTAAAGGGTGATGAAGGGGTCGTATTATGTCAAAAGTAAGAATTGCGGTTCTTATTTCAGGTGGGGGTACCAATCTACAATCCATAATCGACGCGGTAGACACCGGTGAGCTGGATCTTCAAATCGCTTGCGTCGTCTCAAACCGCAAAGAGGCTTTCGGACTTAAAAGAGCTGAGAATGCAGGAATCCCCGCGTTTTATGTCGGTAAAGGCAATTATCCTGAAGACCAAGAGCGCGAGACTGCACTCATGAATCTACTTGAAAAAGAGAGAATCGATCTCATCGTATTGGCTGGGTATCTCAATATTTTGCCTTCCAGTGTCATCAGGGCATATAAAGACAGAATCATCAATATCCACCCCTCACTGATTCCCAGACACTGTGGCAAAGGCTATTATGGCATGAAAGTGCACGAGTCTGTGATTTCAAGTGGTGACGCCATCACTGGTGTGACGGTCCACTACGTGGATGAAGGCGTGGACACTGGGAAGGTGATCGAGCGGGTGGAAATTCCGGTATTTGAAAGCGATACAGCGGAATCTCTATCAAAAAGAGTGCTGGTCATCGAACACGAATTGCTGGTCAAGGTACTTAAAGATCTAATTGAAAATTTTGGAGGCGGATATGAATCTTAGAGCACTCATCAGTGTTTCTGATAAAACGGGAATTGTGGATTTTGCAAAAAAGCTATCTGAACTAGGTGTGTCGATCATTTCGACCGGGGGTACAGAGAAGACAATTTTAGAGGCGGGTGTGAATACGATCAACATATCACAGGTCACCGGGTTTCCAGAATGTCTGGATGGTCGTGTCAAAACGCTCCACCCTTCCGTTCATGCGGGAATACTGGCTATGAGAGACAATCCGGCTCATATGGAACAACTGGAGATACTGAATATTGAAACGATCGATATCGTTGCGATCAATCTTTATCCATTCAAAGAAACCATTTCAAAATCGAATGTAGCGCTTGAAGAAGCGATTGAAAATATAGACATCGGCGGACCGACCATGCTCAGATCTGCAGCCAAAAATCATAGAGACGTTTTGGTTGTTGTGGATCCCGCAGATTATGAACGCGTTTATGAGGCTCTGAAAAATAATGAGGTGACTTATGATCTCAGATATGACCTTGCACTCAAGGTGTTTGAACACACTGCCAATTACGATGCGATGATTGCCTCATATTTGAGGGAAAAAGCGGATAAGGAAGCCTTCCCAAATCTATTGACACTCACTTTTGAAAAAGTTGAGGATATGCGATATGGTGAAAATCCTCATCAGAAAGCGGCGTTTTACAAAGAAGTCCTTGGGACTGAAAAAACACTGGCCTCTGCGAAGCAATTGCATGGGAAAGCACTTTCCTTCAACAACATCAACGATGCCAATGCAGCCATCGCATTGATCAAAGAGTTCGATAAACCTACTGTCGTCGCAGTCAAACATGCCGCACCATGTGGTGTGGGTGTGGGTTACGACATTCTTCATGCTTATGATAAAGCCTATGGATGCGATCCACAGTCCATATTTGGAGGCGTGGTCGCTCTCAATAGGGCGGTAGATTTAAAAACCGCTGAAAAACTCAGTGAAATTTTCCTTGAGATTATAATCGCACCTGAGTTTGAGAAGGATGCGCTTGAAAAGCTTTCACTGAAAAAGAATATCCGATTGCTTGAACTCAGTGGCATCGGCGATCAGATGGGTCGTCCGAGACTGGACATGAAAAAGGTTCTTGGCGGACTTTTGGTCCAAGAAACCGATGAGGTGCTTATTGAAGGCGAACTGAAAAGCGTGACCGAACGCATTCCGACCAAAAATGAAATCGAGGAGCTCATGTTTGCTTGGAAGGTCTGCAAGCACGTGAAATCCAATGGTATAGTCATAACAAAAGATGGGCAGACCCTAGGTCTTGGGCAAGGTCAAGTCAGCAGGGTATGGGCTGCGGAAGGGGCCATAGCACATTCCAATTACCCGACAAAGGGAGCTGTTCTTGCTTCGGACGCATTCTTTCCATTTCCGGACGCCATCAAAGCGGCAGCGGAAGCCGGAATTTCAGCAATCATTCAACCGGGTGGTTCCGTTAAGGACCAAGATATTATTGATGAGGCCAATAGATACGGCATTGCTATGGTATTCACGGGTATGAGACATTTCAAACACTAATCCATAATTTTTATAAGGGGATGACCATGAAAATACTTATTGTTGGAAGTGGTGGAAGAGAACATGCCATCGCATGGAAATTGAATGAAAGCACAAAAAAACCAGAACTTTTCGCCGCGCCCGGTAATGTAGGCATAATGGAGATTGCCACCTGCATCGATATCAGCGTGGATGATGTAGAGGGCTTACTTGAATTTGCAAAGGCGCAGGCAATCGACCTTACGGTTGTAGGCCCTGAAGTGCCACTTGTTTTAGGCATCGTAGATCGTTTTGAAGCGGAAGGCCTCAAAATCATCGGACCCAATCGAGTGGCCGCACAGTTTGAAGGCAGCAAAGATTTCACGAAGGCTTTTTTGTCTAAACATGGTATTCCCACTGCGGCCTATGGCACTTATGATTCCCATGATGAGGCTATTGGCGCTCTGGATAGATTCGGATTCCCAGTGGTCATCAAAGCGGATGGTCTTGCGGCGGGAAAAGGCGTCATCATAGCAAACGATAGGGTCGAAGCTAGAACGGCAATTGACGATATGATGAAGGATCTCGTTTTTGGAGAAGCGGGAGCACGTGTGGTCATCGAGGAGTTTTTAGTAGGCGTCGAGGCTTCAATCCTATGTTTTTGTGACGGTTTGACTCTGCTTCCAATGCAAGCCGCACAAGATTATAAAAAGGCCATGGATGGAGATTTGGGACCCAATACAGGTGGTATGGGCACCTACTCCCCGAGCCGTGTGATTGATGCTACAATGATGGATACGATCAATAAAACCATTCTTCAACCATTCATCGATGGGATCCATGAAGATGGCATCGAATTCAAAGGCATATTGTTCGTAGGCATCATGATAGATGGCGATGACATACGGGTTCTCGAATACAATGTCAGATTTGGCGATCCTGAAACTGAAGTCACACTGCCAAGGCTGAAAAATGATCTCATCGACATTTTTGAGGCAATGATTGCCCAAAAGTTGCATGAAATCGAATTGGAGTGGATGGATCAAAGTGCTGTCTGTGTGATCATGTCTTCTGGCGGTTATCCGGAGCACTATGAAAAAGGAAAAGTCATCAAGGGGCTGGAAAACATTCATAAAGCGACCGTCTTTCATTGTGGAACAAAGATGAAGGATGGGGAGATTGTGACCAATGGGGGACGTGTGCTCGGAGTTACGAGTTTGGGACCGGATCTTGAAACGGCAAGGGAAAATGCGTATGAGGCTGTACATAATATAAGTTTTGATAAAGCCTTTTTTAGAACGGATATAGGGAAGTAGAAGAGCAGGGAGAGCAGGGAGAGCAGGAAAACCGGGAAGAGCGGGAAGAGCAGGAAGACAGGGAAGGTCAAAAGATAAGACTCACAAAATCGATGATTTTGTGAGTCTGTTTTTTGGGATTTATTGAGTGTTTTAGATGGCGCGTGTTGCGTTATCGAGCCATATTTTTTCGTTCGCGTTCAATTTTGGTGAAAGCGTAGTTTTGACTTTTTCATGATAGGCATTGAGCTGATCTTTTTCGACTTGGTTCAGAAGATTGGGATCAAGGGCATCAATATCAAATGGACACATGGTCAATGTTTCAAATTTGAAAAAACGACCAAAATCATTTTCCACATGAGGAACCACGTAAATGATATTTTCTAGCCTTACTCCATGTTTGCCATTTCTGTAGACACCAGGTTCGTTGGAAAATACCATACCAGGCACAAGTGCCACATCAGAAAGATTCATGGAGATTCTTCCGGGACCTTCGTGGACACCAAGGAAGTATCCGATGCCATGACCTGTTCCGCTCTTGTAGTCCATGGCATGTTCCCACATGTTCATTCTCGATATGGTATCGAGATGTGTGCCCGTGGCACCTTCAAGGAATACAGCTCTGGAAAGGGCGAGCATGCTTTTGAGTGTCAACGTGAAGTCGGTTCTTTCCTCCTCGGTGAGGGGGCCCATGGCGACGGTTCGTGTGATGTCTGTTGTTCCGTTCAAATATTGGGCACCGGAGTCGATCAACAAGAGGCCTTTAGGCTCAATCGCATAGGCACTGTCTTCGGTTGCCCGATAATGCATGATCGCTCCATGGTCCCTATAAGCGGCTATGGTATCGAAGCTCTTTCCTCGCATCAATGGATTTTCACTGCGGAAGGCAGTGATTTTGGTGTCGATATCCAGTTCGGTCAAAGGTTCCGTTCCCGTGTTTGATAACCAACTTAAGAATTTGACGACTGAGACGCCATCGTCGATATAGCAATTTTCAAGATGCTTCAGTTCCACATCATTTTTCACTGCTTTGAAATCAGTGCTGGGATTTCTGTGGTCAATCACTTTGCATCGGTTTTCCAAACTGTTATAAATAAAGTATGGCGTAGCGGATTTATCCAGCATGATGGCTTTGAGACATTTGAGTCCGCCCAAATCCTTGAGCAAGTCTTCATACAGTTTGACTTTGATTTGATTGCTGTGCAATTTTTCAATGATTGTATCATTGAGCTTCAAAGGATCCACGTACAAAATCACTTTTTCATTGGAAATGAACAAATAGGATAGAAAGTAGGGATTGTTGGTGATGTCATTGCCCCTTAGGTTCAGGACCCACGCGATGTCGTCAAGTTTTGTGATCAAGTGGCTGCTGGCACCAAGCGCGTTCATTTTGTCCTTGATTCTTTGAATTTTCTCACTTGAGGATGCACCAGAGTAAATGTCGTCGTGAATGTAGATTTTTTCAGAAGGCAAATAGGGTCTGTCCAGCCAAATCTTATCGATGAGATTGGAAGTGAAATCAATTTTGACATTTTTGTGTTTCAAATGCTTTTGAAGCCTTTGAACTTCATTGGTCATCATCTGGAGTCCGTTGAAACCCACTGTGAAATTGTCATCGAGTTCAGAAATCAACCATTTGGATATGGTGGGTTCTGAAGGCAATCCCATTTTGATGATTATGATGTCAGTGTCAGCAAGTTCTTTTTCTGCCTGTATGAAATAGCGGCCATCGGTCCAAAGCGCGCATTTCTTCTGGGTGATGACCAAAGTGCCTGCGGAACCTTTGAATCCGGAAACCCATTCACGGGTCTTGTAATATTCGGGTAAATATTCACTTGCGTGTGGATCACTTGATGGGACAATGTAGGCATCAATGCCGGAAAGCGTCATTTGTTCCCTGATCAACTTGATTTTCTTCGAAAACTTCATTATTAAATCCCCTTAATTATTGATGACCTTCTTCCGGCACAATACAAATAAATTTCAGTGTGGTATCTCCAGCGTTTGTGAATTGGTGAATAGTGTTGTTCGGTACAAAGGCGTAACTGCCAGGTGAAAGCGTATGAAGTGTATCTCCTATCAATAGGGTTCCACTGCCTTCTATGACATAATTGATATGCGGCCAATCGTGCTCATGCTTCGGACTGTACCCGTCCACTTCCAGTTCGACCACACGCATGACGTAACCTTCCCAACCTTCTTCCGGTGATACCAATACTTTCATGGCGGCGTTCCGAGCAAGTGGGCTGGTGATTTCTTTTGCTTTTAGCGCATTAAAATTTCCTACGACCATATGTGACCTCCATTTATATTTGATAAGATAATTATATCAGAAATACAGAGGTGGAGTGAAAGGTATTACAAAATATTATATTTAGCCTCACGAAATGTTTGAGTAGCTAATTAATATGTGCTATAATAAAAATGGCTAAAATGACATTTGATGGAGAGGATTATATGGACTTCAAAAAGAAGAGGGATCTGATTTTGAACGGCAATATGAACAAAGTGATTCTGACTTTGTCCTTACCGGTCATGCTCAATAATTTCATACATACACTTTACAATTTGACGGACACTTTTTTCATCAGTAGAATTGGTGGCAACGAAGTGGCTGGAGTACAATTTGTATGGCCGCTGATTTTTCTGATGATGTCTTTTGGAATAGGAATGACCATTGCGACGTCCGCTTTAATCTCACAGTACATTGGGGCAGGAGACAATCAAAAGGCTAAAAAAACAGCAGGACAAGCGATTTTTTTGTTGTTCAGTCTCTCGATTTTTTTTGGCGTCGCCGGCTATTTTGCAGCACCTTATATCGTCAGATGGATGGGGGCGACAGGTAGTCTTTATGACAATGGTGTCGCATACCTGAGCATCATGTTCGCGGGCCTGTTTTCAACATTTCTCATGAACGCGTTCAACGCTGTCAAGCACGGACAGGGGGATACGATTTCACCACTTGTGATTGGAGCTTTATCTGTCCTAATGAATGTGATTCTTGATCCTATTTTCATTTTTGTCCTCGATATGGGCATCAAAGGTGCCGCCTATGCGACAGTGCTTTCCACAGGGGTCTTTGCCATTTATGGGGTATTTACACTGTTCAGTGACAAACAGAGTCTTAAGATTGACTTCGCCGATTTGAAACCGGACAAGGAACGACTTCTGAATATCATCAAGATTGGTTTTCCATCGTCCGCGGGTCAAGCTACCACGGCATTCGGTTTCACGGTTTTGAATGTGTTCCTGGTGTCTTTCGGTGAAATCACACTCACTGCCTTTGCCATCGGCAATCGCATCAGTTCTTTGATCATGATGCCTGCGATGGGAATTGGAAGCGCTCTGGCTACGGTTGTCGGGCAAAATCTCGGTGCGGACAACGTAAAGAGGGCCAAAACTGCTGTTTGGACCAGTACGAAATTGAGCACACTCATGTTGGTCGCGGGCGGTGGGCTGATGTATCCGTTTTCAGAAACGATCGTAAGTGCTTTTACCCAGTCGCCAGAAGTGATTGAGAGTGGTGCGGCTTATCTGAAAATGATATTGATCTCGATACCGCTCATGGGATATTTCCAAATTCTAGTCGGTACATTTCAGGGATCCGGTCATACGCTTTCCGCAATGGTCCTCATGATGGGAAGGTTATGGGGACTTAGAATCCCGATGGTGATGTTTCTGAGCAGAAATGCCGATTTCGGTCCTTCATCCATATGGTATGCCATGATCATCAGCAACTTTCTCATTTGCATTGTGGGTCTCGGCATTTACATGACGGGCAAATGGCAGCATAAAGTGATAAAATCGGGGAAAAAAATTATCGGAGAAGTGCTCGCTTGACATAGTCAAGATGTTCGTGTTAAAATAAAAACGAAATAATCTTCAGGGCGGGGTGTGAGTCCCCACCGGCGGTATAGCCCGCGAGCCGAAAGGTTGATCTGGTTGAATTCCAGAGCCGACAGTTATAGTCTGGATGGAAGAAGAGGTTTATGTTACATGTCTATTTCCCCTGAAGTCATGCTTTATGGGGATTTTTTGTACCCCAAAAGTCATAAACCCAATTATATGATGATGGAGGTAATAATTATGGTAGCACAAACAAAGAAAAAGATATCGGTCTCACACATGACCAAAATAGCGATGATGAGTGTTCTCGCTTTCGTATTGATGCAATTTGAACTAATAGTACCTATTTTCCCTGCATTCCTGAAAATTGATGTGAGTGATTTGCCAGCACTGATTTTGGCTTTTTCAATGGGTCCGTTTGCGGGTATCGCTGTTGAAGGCATCAAGAACTTATTGCATATGTTTCAAACTTCGACTGGTGGGGTTGGCGAACTCGCCAACTTTATAATAGGCATTTCAATTGTCGTTCCTGCGGCTTTGATCTATAAGAAGAGCAAATCGAAGAGATCTGCAATCATCGGACTCGTCGTGGGCACTATTGTCATGTCAATCGTAGGTGGTCTCGCAAACTACTTCATTTTGATTCCTTTTTATACGAACTTCATGCCAATCGATGCCATCATAGGCATGGGAGCGGCTGTGAATCCTTCAATCGTCTCACTGGAGACTTTGATCCTGTTCGGTATTGTGCCGTTCAACATATTCAAAGGTATTGTGCTTTCGATTATGACATTGGTTTTATATAAGAGGATATCTCCTATATTGCACAAATAAAAAAATGGTTGAGGATCACTTGGGTGGTCCTCATTTTTATTTACAAAATCCACAATTCTGTTAGAATATATAGGGAAGCGAAATAAAATGACGCGAGGTGGATGGCGTGGGCGGAATGACTATTGAAAAGCGTGAAATGAGACTTGCGATCCTCAAAATGATATTGCCGATTATGATGTCCAGTATTCTGGAGATGATGGTCGGTATCGTGTCCATGGCACTCATCGGCAACCTCGGTTTCATCGCCATTGGAGCGATGGGGCTCAGCACTCGCGTCAGAGGCATGATCTGGGCGGTCTACAAGGGCATTGCGATAGGTGTCCAGGTCGTCATTGCTCAAGCGCTCGGGGCGGAAGACCATGAACGCATAAAGCATGCGATTCGACAGACGATCGGATCGATTTGTATTATGTCTTTGATTTTTCTGGCGACCTTAATATTTTTGCCATCATTCTGGCTTGGCATTTTTGGCGCTAAAGGTGAGTTGTTGGAAGTTGGTGTCAAACTTCTTAGAGTGGTTGGACTGGGGATGCCTTTTCTCGGTATCGTTCTTATAGTTTCAGGTGCTTTGCAAGGACGTGGTGACGCGACAACTCCGATGATCATCAGTGCGATTATGAATATACTCAATGTGACGTTGGGTTTGATATTGGTGAGAGGCGCCTTTGGAATTCCAGCTATGGGACTCATGGGAGCGGGTATTGCCATGGCGTCGTCTCAGGCGATAGCTGCGGTCCTGGCCATAATTGTGATTGTAAGAAAAGGTGGCATCATCGAGCATAGCACTTTCTCTTCGTTCTTCAGATTCAAGAAAAGTATTATCGCATCGGTTTATAAAACGGGAGTGCCAAGTGCTATAGAATCCTTGTTTTGGCAAATGAGTTCCGTTCTCTTGATTCGCGCCATACTCACTTATGGTGACAATGCCTATGCGGCCTATCAATTGGGGCTTCAGGCGGAAAGCATAGCCTATATGCCTGCGGCGGGATTTCAGATTGCGGCGACGGCTTATGTCGGGAGGTATCTGGGTGCGAAATCACCGGAAAAAGCGAGAAGCTACCTACGTGAAATCATCAGATGGGCGGTTATTGCTTCCGTGATTGGTGGAGGTGCGCTTGTATTGTTCCCGAAAGTGCTCCTAGGAATTATGACTAAAGATCAGGAGTTGATAAGAATCGGAACTATGTACCTGATCTATTGTGGTCTGGCTCAAGTGCCGCAAAATGTTGCAGGTGTGCTTGGAGGTGCTCTGAGAGGTGCCGGTTATACCAAGATGCCTATGTATGCGGCTGGAATCGGACTTTATGTGGTCCGTGTGCCGATTGCCATGTTGGCCGCGTACGTGTTCCAGATGTCCATCAATGTGATTTTCCTTGCGATCGCGCTGGATATGACGGTTCGTCTATTACTCAACAGTTATCTTTATTTCAAAACGAATATTTACGACAATCCAAGGCTTGTATAAATAAAAAGTCGGCTCGTTTTCCAATGATAAGGAAGACGAGCCGACTTTGTTTATAATTTGTAACGCTTGAGTTCATTTTTGAGGAACAATACCACCTTTTCGAGTTCAGAGATGTTCTCGGTCAATGATATGATCTCAGAGGAGAAGCTTGTGACGTTTGCGCTCATCTCCTGTGATGTGGCTGAGTTTTCTTCTGCTATCGCCGCAAGAGTATGCATATTTTCGAACACTTTGTTGATTTTTTCTGTCTCGTCGGAAAGTTGCTTTGAAATCTCGGAGATCGAGTTTGAAACCACTTTGATTCGAGAAGACGCATTTTTACTTTCCACAGTGACGTTTGCCATGGTCTTGGTTCCGATTTCAAGTTCAATGAACTGGTCATTGACTTGACTTACCATGCTGTTCACGCCGTGGGTAAACTGGTTGAGGCTTGTGTTGATTGTGCTGACGGCACGTTTTGAATCTTCAGCAAGTTTTCGGATTTCTTCTGCGACAACACTGAAGCCACGTCCCATTTCACCGGCTCTAGCGGCTTCAATGGAAGCATTGAGCGCCAGTAGGTTGGTTTGTTCAGCGATGCTCTCGACTGTGCTGACAATAGTGATGATGTCTTTGACTTTCTTGCTGAGTTCGGTACCTTGTGTGTTGACTTCGGAAAATTTGTCTTTGACCTGATTGAGATTGATGGATACCTTTTCAAGATCGTTGAACGAAATCTCAATCTGTTTGACTGCGGATTCCAGACTTTCCTTGCCTTCGAGTTCTCTTTGGCTGATTTGATTCAGGATTTCGATGTTGTCAGCGAGTATGCTCACTGAGCCTTCAGTTTCAGTGGCTTGATGGATCGCACCTTCGGCGACTTCCTGTACAGATTGCGATATGAGATCTGAAACACTGCTGAGATTCTTGGAAACCACAGAGAACTTGTCTGTGAATGAGTAAAGATCATCCATGCCACCTTTGAAATAAGTGAATTCTTCTCTGAGTGAGTCTTTGACTTCCGCTATGTTTCGGTATGTCGATTCGATGTCATCGCCGGTCTTCACAATCAGATCTTCGGAAATCTGGAGTGTTCTGATTTTTTCGAGTTCCTCGTGGATTTCTTTAACGGGTTTCATGACTGCACCTGCCACAAAAATACCGGAGAGGAATACGAGTATTGGTGTTCCGATCAACAATGGTATGTTGTCAAGTCCGTTAAGGATTGCGATTATGGCAACAGTGAATAGTGTGGGAATAAGCATGATTTTAATCGGCAAGGACTTTATGAATCCAAAGGATAGAAACTTTGTGAGTTTGTATTTTTTGATTGTTTTAGGTGATTTTTCAAATGTCAGATGGAATTTTGCGACATGGGTGCCATCTGCCTCGGTGGATTTCTCTACGATTTTCGCTTCGATTTTTTCACCATAGTGTTCCGCCACACCTTCAAAAAGTCCTGCAAGATACTCAAACAGCCCTCTTTTGGATTTATAGGTCAGATAGATGTTTTTTTCATCGATGACTTCGGGAATCAAACGTGGAGGTTTAGCACCAGGAATCATTTTTGTGAGTTGCGCATGAACCCTGTCCATCAACATTAGGAATCCCATTGCACTCGAACTGTCAAAATAGGAGGGGAACCAGTCGTGGAATGATTTGATGTTGTTTTGCCCGAGCTTTCTCCAAAGTTCATCGCTTTTCATGCCTTTGTTCTTTGCAAAGGCATCGATCAACGCAAAAACACGTTTGTCTTCAATTTCTTCAAGTGGTGTGATCAAACGATTTGGATTCCAACCTTGTTCGGTCAGGATTTTGTTTTTTGTGCTTTCACCATAGAGTTTGGTAATTGTGTTGAGCCAGATGTTTACTACAGTACCTTTCATTGAGACCTTCCTTCAATACATATTATTTATAAAATAGCATATAAAATAGTTGTGAACCTATGCTAAAATGATAGATAGGTTATGGTGGATCATAGGATTTCCGAATCCAGTCTTTCAATGAGTCGAGTGACATAATGACGGGTCACTTTCGGCTCGCTTTTATTGATTTCATCATATAGCAGTTCTGCGCTGATGTTGTTTGGCAAAGCAGTGAAACTGCTATAAAGTTTCAATACTTTTTTTGTCAGTTCAAGTAAGGCGGCAGGTTCAAGCGAGTCGATTTGAAGCACAGAACCGGAATCCTCCGGGAGGTTCAGATTGAGCCTTTGAGCAAGCGCTGTATGCGTTAATACCCCTTTATCCGTTGACGTAATCACTTCTTTTGTGCCTGTGAACATAAAAAAAGTGTTGGGAAGTTCTCCCGATGTGGTGAGGTCGACGAGATATTTCAGATTGTCAAAAGCGTTTAATCTGATATCGCTGCGATCATGTAAAACCAAATCGAGTTCATCGATGAAAACAATCAACCCTTTATAATCGAGCAAAGTGATCAACTTCACAAAAGATTTAAGGAAATCCAGTGAATTGGTCTTGTCGACACCTCCAGTGAGATCGACTTTCTGTTTCAGACTCTGCGGAATATGATGTTCTCCGGAAAGCCAAGCGCTCGTGGTGGATGTCGCTTCACGGTCTCCGCGGATTTTTGAACGGATGTAACTTAGGAAAGCTCTTGAAAAAGTATGGTTGAACTTTGACAGGGCATCACATACCGTTTGAATCTCATGACTTTTTTGTTCGGGAAAAGGTGCGTTTTTTAGATTTTCAATCCATAAGTCGAAAATGGCGTCAAATGACGATTTGGATTCCGGATCGTGTTTCAGATAGAGATTGTGCATGATGGCGTAGTACAGATCTTCCAATTTGTTCAATCTATAGCCGTTGTTGATCTGAAAAGACGCAATCACATAATCGTCATTCAAGGCGATATGTTTGTAAGTCCCCGTCAGGAAGGATTTGCCGACACCGTAGTCCCCGACAAGGATTTTCACTAATCCGGTATTGTTTTCAATGAGTTTCAGCGCTCTTTTGAATGTGTTGATTTCGCCATCGCGACCGGATAGGATCATCGTATGATGTCTATACGGAGCGGTGCCGTTTCTGAGTGCGTTTATCAGGTTTTTGGCTTCAGCTTCAGTTGAAAACAATATGGTCACATCCTTCGGAAACTTATTAGCGTCTTTGTGTATTTGAAATACTTAGTATAAGGCTACCGATTGGGGACAGGTGCAAACTGGTNNACCAGTTTGCACCTGTCCCCAATCGATACTAATATTATACCGTAAAAGAGGTAAACATGAAATATGATGCAATAATAATAGGTGGTGGTGCAGCGGGATTATATCTGGCTGCACATCTGAATCCTCTTAAAGTGCTTGTGCTCGAGAAGAACAGCCGTCTAGGGCTCAAACTCCTCGCTTCCGGCAGTGGTCAGTGCAATCTCACACACGGGGGAGACATCAAGGATTTCTATTCTCATTATGGCGAACATAAGAATTTTGTGAAATTCGCACTGTCACACCATGACAATAAAGCGGTGATCAGGTATTTTGAGTCAAACGGTCTGAAGTGTGTTGAAAGGGAAGACGGAAAAGTGTTCCCGGCGACACTCAGGTCGACAGATGTTCTTGAGGTGCTTTTGAAAGGGATTCAATTCAACAGAAACGCGAAAATCATCAAAGAAGTGAAAATATCAGAAATTGCTATTGATATGGAGGATTCTTCCTATTTGGTACGCACGGATTCCGGGGACTTCATTGCCAAGAATCTTATTGTCGCCACGGGAGGAATGACATACTCAAGGCTTGGAACGACAGGTGATGGTTATGCGATAGCTGAAAAGCTCGGCCATAAGGTTGTGACCGCGAAACCAGGTTTGACATCGGTTCATTGCGATGACAGGAATCTGTTGGAATTGAGTGGCCTTACCTTCAAGAATATCCATCTTTCCATGGTCAAGGACGGTCAAAAAGCGAAAAAATTCAGCGGAGATCTGCTTTTGACTCATTTCGGTCTGAGTGGACCCATCATACTGGATAATAGCCGATCCCTTGAAAAAGGAGACAGACTTGAAATCCAGTTCGTCGATTCGACTTTTGATGCTCTAGAAAAGCTGTTTCTCGAGATTGCCGGATCAAATGGAGAAAAGCCTCTTGCGTTTTTTATGAACAAGCTGGATATTCCAGACCGTCTCAAGCCAGTGATCTTGGGAGCTGCAGGTGTGAAAAAGGAGTTGAGGCTTTCTGAGGTGACTAAACCCGTCAGAAAGGAAATCATCAAACATTTGACGGCTTATCCGGTGACGATCCAATCACTATCCGGAGAGGCCACAGCCATGGTGAGCGTGGGTGGAGTCGCTCTTGAGGAAGTGAGCGCAAAGCATCTGATGTCCAGAATCAGGAGTGGCCTCTATTTCATAGGTGAAGTGCTCGATATCGATGGAGATTCGGGTGGCTACAATCTCCAGTGGGCGTTTTCATCGGCCAAAACGGTTGCCGATCATATCATCAAAAATAATACACAATAGAGGATAATAACATGACGAGAAAAACGAAAGGTCTGATCAGCGTGTCGATACCTGTGGTCACTTGGGGCATTTCCTTTGTGAGTACGGAGTATCTGCTCGACTATTTGGGGCCGATGACCATAGGCGCGATAAGATTTGTGATTGCTACAGCAATTATGTTTATCATGATGAAAATCATGAAAGAACCACTGAAAGTGCATAAAAAAGACCGACTGTTATTTGTTCTGGCCGGTACGATCGGTATTGCCATCTATTTCTATTTTGAGAATACCGGGATCATGTACATTTCGGCATCGCCTGCGGCCCTCATCATCGCATCCATTCCGATGTTCACATTGATTTTTGAAGGCTTGATTTTCAAGCGAAGAATCGACAAAGTCGATGTGCTGGCCATCTTGATTTCGATAACCGGAGTTGTATTGATCATCGATTTGAAATTCCAATCATTTTTCGTGGTGGAGGAGACCATCGGGTATTTGATGATGCTTGGTGCGGTGCTTTCATGGGTGGTCTATTCCATGGCATCCAAACCGCTTTTCAGAAGTTATTCCTATCTGACGATCATTTTTTATCAATTTCTGTACAGTCTGCCTTTTTTCCTGATTGTCGCGCCTTTTGAAAACAACAATTGGGCAGCGGTGCCATTTGAGGGCGTTGTGCATCTGATCTTCCTCAGTGTGTTCGCATCAGTGTTAGGGTTTTACTATTTTGCGAGATCCATGGATTTGCTTGGGATCACTGAATCGTCGCTGTTCATCAACTTTCTGCCTATAGTGACGATAATTTTCAGTTATGTCTATTTGGGACAATTGATCTCCATCAAACAATTCGTGGGTGGAGCGCTTGTCATGCTCTCGCTCACGGTAACCAATATCCGTGAAAAAAGGTTGGCCATGTCTAAGATTTAGAGGGGCGCTTGCCGATAATCTCAGAGAGGTGATCTTATGAAAATAGGTGGATTGTTACAATCATTGACCCAATCGCTAAAGATTTCAGAAAAACCGAGCGATGGACAAACCATAAAAGAAAACAAAGTCGAAGTTCCCAAATTCAGTGGTGAGGATGCGAAAGCGTTGAACGCGCTTTTTTCGAAATATAATACGGTACCGGATCGACAAACGATCAATGAAGTGACAGAGTTCATGAATACATCGGATGGTGATTTAAGATCCAAGCTCGAAACTGTTGAGATGGCACTCTACAAGGGGGTGGATTTGAAGTCGGATCATTTAATGGCTCTTCATGGCGCACTTCAGGCCAATCCTGAGGATTTGCAGCTGTTGCTGGAAGATACTGTGGTGGATCGATTGCCGCAGTCGGATGTGAAGAAGTTGGTCCAAAACTTGAAATTGCCTGAAGCTGTCAAGGCTGAAATCATCAAAGCGCTGGACAGTGGACAGGATCTTAAATCGGCAATAGTCAAAGCGATTGAATTTATCATCGGTGGGGATTCAAAGCAACAGATTCAGCTGGATCTCAGCAAAGAGACCGTAGCCACTTTACTCGAAAAGTTGGTGATGGCTGTCAAGGAAATGCCAGTACCTGTGAAAGAACATGTGGAAATCGTACAACCCGATGTAATCATACAGGAACAAGAACCTGCAAGGATGAACAATGAAATAAAAGATAGAGAAAGCACTCCTTCTGGAACCCAAGAAATTAAAGAGGATGCACCTGAACCCGATTTGGAGTTCGATCCTGAGATTGAAAAAGCGATCACAGATGCGGTAAATCAAATTTTACAGCAGGCTGCGAACATCGTTACAGAGGTGTTCGACTTCAAACAATATGTCGTGAAGGAAACGACCCAGGCGACCATCGAAGCGAAAGAGACTTTTACCGCTTTCAAAAAGGAAGTGGTCGAACTTTTACAAATGCCTGAAAAACCGGCAAAAGCCGATATGATCCAGATGGTCTCAAAGGCAATCGACCGGTTGGAACATTTGATCATGAAAAGCAACGTGACACTTTTTACGGACATGCATATGGAAAAAGAGTTGATGCACTCCAGTGCGAAACTCCTTAACGCTAAAGATGCCCTTATAGAGGGCGATGTGGCGCGCGCTGTGAAAATCACAACCGAAGTCAAGGAGACTTTTGAGAAGATGACTTTTGCGCCTTCGGTGAACAGGGTTCAAGCGTTTGCGACGCTGAAAACGGACCAGATCATGAACGCGTTCTCTCCCCAGCAAAACGGGAAAACGGTGAAGCTGGATGCCGAGCTGGAACGCGTACTGGATATATTCAAGGATTCCACCGGGGTGAGGCAGGCCAGAGACGTGGCTGAAATCATGCGTTTCATGGGGGTCAATCACGAATCGGAAGTGTCGTCCAAAATCGAAGTGAAGGATGTCCAAAAAAGTCATGAGTGGATTGATGGCAACGTCAAAGAAATCCTTCTCAAGATGATGAAAGAGGAAACGGAATCCAGAACGGTTCAAAATCAAGAAAAGACGATGATGAACCTGACCGGCCAGCAAATGATGAATCAGCCTGATCAGGAGGGGCGTAAGCAATTTCAGTTTTTCAATATGCCGTTTGAAGATGGCGAGACTATAGGCAATATGAAGGTCTACATGAATGGCAGAAAAAATGGTGGAAAGCTTGATCCCAAAAATACGGAACTTTATTTCGGCATGTCACTGAAGAAGCATGGTGAGGTCGGTGTGAAGGTGATGATTCAATCCGGAAGAGCGAACATCAAGGTGATGAGTGACAATAAAACGGCGCTTGAACCAGTGTTTAGGGAGTTGTTCGAGGGATTGGACGAACTGGGATATGTGCAGGGTGAATTTTCATTTGAGGGTTTCTCTGGCGAAGGACCACCAAAACTCAGTGTTCAGCAAAATGTCAAACCTGCGGATTATACCTACGAAACAGAGAAAGGATTTGATTTCAAGATATGAATGAAAAAAACATTTCCAGGGTGTATGAGCAGTTCGACAACCAGGATGATTTCAAATCCTATTCGGAGAGTGTCATAAAAGAAGCGAACAGGGCGAATATTCCTGTGGAGCAAAATCCCGATTTCATGAAGCATATGGTCAAGAATGATCTACGGGACGCAATGCCTTCACAGCTTTTTGAATTGATTGGAAGAATAACGACTGCGGTGGAAAAAGTGGAATCCGAGGAGGACAAATAGATGAAAGTGGGTAAGACGACGGGTGCCTCAAAGGTGAGTTCAGGATCTGTGCCAAACGCTCCCAAAACGGATGAGAGACCCAAGATCAGTTTTACTGAAATACTCGCGCAGAAGGATTATGACAAACAAAAAGAGGCACTTCAGTATGCACTGGACGAGATTGACCATAAGGGCCAAGCACTGGTGGAGAACAGGACAGTTGAAAATTTATATGAATACAAAGATTTGATCAGGGGTTTTATTGAGGAAACCGTTCACAAAGGATTTGAAATGAGAGAGAAGCGGGGTTTTTCAAGAATGGGCAGAGCGAAAGTGCTTCGTACTGTCGCAGAGGTGGATGCCAAGCTTGTGGAACTGACCAATCTGATTTTGAAAAGAGAGCATAAGGAAATAAATGTGCTCAGAAAAGTGGGTGAGATTCAAGGATTGCTGGTCAATCTGATATTATAAGGCGGAGGGAATCAATGAATTTAGATGGATTGAATGACGTACAAAGGAATGCTGTGCTTGCCACAGAAGGGCCGATATTGGTCGTGGCGGGCGCGGGTTCCGGAAAGACGAGGGTGCTGACGCATCGCATCGCCAATCTGGTCGAAGCACATGATGTTTTTCCTTCGAGCATCCTCGCGATTACGTTTACGAACAAAGCGGCAAGTGAAATGAAACAAAGAATCGAGTCTCTCGTCGGACCGGTGACATCGCAGATGTGGGTAGGCACTTTTCATGCGATTTGTGTGAGAATCCTCAGACGTGACGGTGGCAGAATCGGATATACGAGTGACTTTGTCATTTATGACACAACGGATCAGAAGGCACTCGTCAAATCGTGTTACAAAACACTGGGCATCGATGAGAAAATGACCCCGGTGAAATCGTACCAATTCAAAATTTCAGCGGCAAAGAACGACATGATCACCGCTGAGCAATACGAACGGGATCATCAAGGTGATTTCAGGGAACGTGAATTCATCAAGCTTTACAAACTTTATCAGGAAAAATTGAAGCAGAATCAAGCGATGGATTTCGATGATCTGCTTCTTAAGACTATAGAACTCTTCAAAACCAATCCGGAAGTGCTGCATTATTATCAAAAGAGATTCAGATACATTCACGTGGATGAGTATCAGGATACCAATAAGGCACAGTATACTTTTGTCCGGTATTTGAGTGCCAATCATCAGAATCTTTTTGTCGTTGGCGATGGGGACCAATCCATTTACAGGTGGCGTGGGGCGGATATCCGCAACATTCAGGAATTTGAAAAGGATTATCCAGGCGCTCAAATCTTCAAACTCGAACAGAACTACAGATCCACCAAGAACATTCTCGCCCTTGCGAACAGTGTGATCAAACACAATCCAGGAAGACGTGAGAAGAATCTGTGGACTGAGGCTGAAGCCGGTGAGAAAATCCAGTATTATCTTGCTTATGAAGAGAAAGATGAAGCACGATTCGTGCTGGAACAAATCAAGAAAAAAATTCGGGATGAGGATTACAAACGTTCCGATTTTGCCATACTCTACAGAACCAATGCCCAGTCCAGAGCTTTTGAGGACGCATTCATGCTCGACGGTATGCCTTACAAGGTCGTCGGGGGAGCAAAGTTCTACGACCGTAAGGAAATCAAGGACCTCATGGCCTACCTCAAACTGATTGTCAACACACAAGACGACATCAGTTTCGGGAGGGTCATCAATGAACCCAAGAGAAATCTTGGGGACAAAACCGTGGAAAAAATTCAAAATCATGCCGCGATGCTTGGGGTGAGTATGCTCGACGCCTGTGGCAAAGCTGCGGAGATTGAAGGGGTATCCGGCAAGGCGCTGCAAAACATTGAAGCGTTTTATGAGATGATCATGGGACTGAAATCCAATCTCGATACGCATTTCGTCACACAAATTTTTGACGGTTTGATTGAAAAATCGGGAATAATTGAAGCGTACGAGCGTGAAGGCAGCATCGAATCCGACGGCCGAATCGACAATATCTATGAATTCCGCGTTGTCATCGAGGAGTTCGAGAAGAGGTCTGAAGATCCAAACTTACGTGATTTCTTGGCGGAAACGTCACTGATGAGCGATCAGGACAGCCTGGAAGATGAAAACAACAGTGTGCTTTTAATGACGGTCCATGCCTCAAAAGGTCTTGAGTTTCCGGCAGTGTTCATAGTCGGTCTTGAAGATCAACTGTTTCCTTCGTTCAGATCGATGGATGATGAGGAAGCGCTTGAAGAAGAAAGACGCCTATGCTACGTGGCGATCACCAGAGCGGAAAAACTTCTTTTCATCAGTCACGCCAGAAACAGAAATCACTTTGGCAGGTTTGAATCCAGACAACCGAGTGTGTTCCTTAAAGAAATGGCCCCTGAGTTCATCGAAGGACTCGAAGAAAAGAAATTTGCACAAACTTTCCCTGAACCCAAGTCAAAACCCGTTTCGTTTTTTGACATCAAACCACAAAAAAAGCAAGGCAAACAAACTTTCAGCATGAAAGCTGAACCGGTTCAGGAAAAAACTGCCACAACTGAAAACAGTGGCTTCAAAACTGGTGACAAAGTCATGCATAAAGCTTTTGGAACAGGAATGATCGTGACGGTGGATAAGGATAAGGACACCCTCACCATCGTATTTGATTCACATGGAATCAAGAAACTGAGTGCCAGCATGGCACCTATCAAAACCATAGGGTGATGATCATGAATGAAAAAATTAACGAGCGGATTCTGGCGCTCAGAAAAGAAATAGAACAGCACAATCATGTCTATTATGTGCTTGACAGACCTTCCATCACAGATGCTGAGTACGACCTCTTGATGAGAGAGTTGATTGCTCTGGAAGTTGAATATCCTGAACTTGATGATCCGCTTTCTCCGAGCCATCGCGTCGGAGGTTCTGTGCTCAGCGCGTTTCAAAAAGTGGCGCATAACACGCCACTGCTCAGTCTCGACAATGCCTACAATGCAAAGGAGCTCGCCGATTTCGACAGACGGGTGCGTAAAGAGGCGGAAGGTGAACTGGAATATGTGGTCGAGTATAAGATCGATGGTCTTTCTGTTGCCATCTTATATGAGAATGGCATTTTCAAAAGAGGTGCCACCAGAGGTGATGGAACTGTCGGTGAGGACGTGAGTGAAAATGTCAAAACCATCCGTTCCGTACCACTCAGATTGTACGATCCGGTAAACCTTGAGGTGAGAGGGGAGATCTTCATTCCCAAAAAGGGATTTATCGCACTGAATGAGCAACAGACGCTTCTAGGCAAAGAAAGCTTTGCCAATCCCAGAAATGCCGCTGCGGGCTCGCTCAGGCAACTCGATTCGAGGATTGCCGCGTCGCGCCCACTGGACATATTTGTTTTCGATGTGCTCAGTAGCGCAATGGACTATGGCCTTCATAGCCAGGTTGAAACCTTTGAATGGCTCAATTCACTAGGTTTTAAAACTGCGCCCTCAAAAAGATTCACAGCCATGGATGATGTAATCGAATACTGTGATCAAATGGTCGATGAAAGACATGGCTTGCCGTTTGAAATCGATGGTCTCGTCATAAAGGTCAGTCCTTTTGAGATCAGAGAACAGCTGGGCAACACTGCAAAAAGCCCAAGATGGGCGATTGCATATAAGTTTCCCGCTGAAATGGCGACCACAGTGATCAAAGACATCCAAGTTCAAGTTGGACGAACAGGTGTCATCACTCCTCTAGCGATTTTCGAACCCGTCAAAGTGGCAGGTTCTGTCATAGGAAAAGCAACGCTACACAACCAGGATTATATCAATGAAAAAGATATACGCGTCGGTGACACCGTCTGGGTCCAAAAGGCAGGGGACGTTATTCCGGCGGTTGTGCGTGTGGATTTGACCAAAAGACCAGATGACAGTGGGCCGTTCAGATTACCGGATCAATGTCCTATATGCGGAACTGACACAGTGAGAGTCGAAGGAGAATCCGCCCTTAGATGTTTGAATGAAATGTGCCCGGCGAAAATCAAAAGGGCACTTGAGCATTTCGTTTCAAGAAATGCCATGAACATCGACGGTGTCGGTGAAGCTTTGATCGAAACATTGATCGAAGCGGGACTGATTAAAGATTTGTCAGATCTTTACACACTGGATGCTCATTCGGAAACAATAATGAGCATGGAACGATTTGGCGAGAAGTCAGTTTCAAATATGCTCGAAGCCATTGAAAAAAGCAAATCCAACGATCTGCACAGACTGATTGCCGGTTTTGGTATTCCGCTGATCGGGGAAAAGGCGGCAAAGACTCTTGCAAAAGCTTTCAAAAGCATGGATGGACTCATGAACGCGACTTATGATGAACTTGTGTCTACCGAGGAAATCGGTGACAAGATGGCGCTGAGCATCCAAAGATATTTCGCCTCTGAAGAGATCAAGATGATGATCGATAGATTAAGGACAATGGGACTTAACATGACAAGTTTCAGTACTGAGACCGCAGAGGGTGTTTTCAGCGGAAAGACAATAGTGGTCACTGGCACCTTGACGCATTACACAAGAGATACGATCAAAGCTTTGATCGAGGAGAACGGTGGAAAAGTCAGCGGCAGTGTTTCCAAGAAAACAGATTTTGTGGTTGTCGGAGAGAATGCGGGTTCCAAAGCGGATAAAGCAACTGCGCTCGGTGTGCCGATGATTTCTGAGGATGATTTTGAAAAAATGTTGTAAAAAATGAAAATGGCCCCCTTGTGAGCCATTTTTTTTACGATACAGTTAATTCTCCATTACGAACACCCTATGAATCAGGGATTATGATATAATATTGAATTGAAAAAGCAAATCAAAGAGGTGCAAAAATGAGCGTTGGAAAACTGAGCAATGACGACCTTGAAAAAGTTGTACTAAAGAAAATAAAACCTGTCAGAAATGATATTCTCATCAGACCTGGCATTGGTGAGGATTGCGCCGCAATCGAATTTGGAGACATGGCCTGTGTGCTGACGACTGATCCGATCACAGGTAGTGACAGCAATCTTGGGAAACTGGCCGTACACGTTTGTGTCAACGATATCGCATCAAGTGGATCCGTACCGATAGCGCTTCTATTGACCGTGTTGTGCCCCAAGGATACTTCCAAAGAAGTAATTGAAGATCTGCTGACAGAGGCAAACAATGAAGCCAACAGCATGGGTATAGAAATCATAGGTGGTCACACCGAACTGACGACGGCAGTGAATCGAATCGTGGTTTCGGCTACGGCAATTGGAAAAATCCCCAAAGACCAACTGATTCGAACTGGCAATGCAAAGAATGGGGACTGGATCTATCTGACGAAAAAAGCGGGGCTTGAAGGTACTGCTATCATAGCGACAGACAAAAGAAAAGATTTACTTGAAATACTCAGCAACAGGGAGCTAGACGAAGCAAAAGCGCTGATGAGACATATCAGCGTACTGGGAGAAGGTTTGATCGGTCAGAAGATAAAAGTATCAGCTATGCATGATGCCACTGAAGGTGGTGTGCTTGGTGCCATTCACGAACTTTGTGAAGCAAGCGGAAAAGGTTGCCGCATAAGGAGAGAGAAGATCTTGATTCATCCTGTGACAGAAAAAATATGTGATTTTTATCATATTGATCCACTGAAGCTCATCGCCAGTGGTTCCATGGTTATGACAGTACCGGTCGAGCGGGCGACAGATCTTGAAAAAGCCCTTTTGGGTGCCGGTATAGAGTATTCCAAAATTGGAGTAGTCACAGACAGCCAAGAGAAAATCTTATGTTATGGAGAGGATTCTGTGGAAATGATCTGTGAAGAGATTTCATCACCTGAATCGGATGAGTTATACAAAGTGATTAATTAGCAGAAAGGACAATCAAAATATGAATAAGAAAATTAAGGGGAAAATCGGATTACTTTTGGCTTTGATCATGTGCTTCACATTGATCTCACCACTGCAAACCACATTTGCAAACATATATTCAGAATTTGAAAGTGTCGAACTTTATGACAGAATCAGTAAAAAGGATATCTCTTACGAACCGATCTCACTCATGATCAAAGGCCAGGATGTTTTTTCCGATACGCCTGGAATCATCGTGAACGAGAGAGCTCTTGTCCCGATTGCAGCAATCTTCAATGAACTCGGCATTAAATACAGTTGGATTCAAGCCTCGGAAGAGATCGAGTTCAATGTGAATGGAAAATCGGTAGTCATGCAGATCGACAACAAAAACGCAAAAATAAATGGTGTGAATACACTTTTGCCAGATGGTGTGGCACCGAGAATTTTCTCTTATGACGGCATAGGAAGGACCTATGTGCCTGTAAGATTTGTGACTGAAATCCTTGGACTCAGCGTCTCTTGGATCAACGAGACGAGAACAGTGGCTATCAACAAGCAAGAACAGACAATGACAGGCGCTTACCTGAACTATAAAAACAAATATCCTGAAATCAGACTCAAAGTCACAGGCGAAGTTGAAGCGACTTCCTTTGTGATCGGTGGTGCCGATGTCGGTGGTCAAGACCAGATCGTGGTGGATGTACAGAACACCAATCTCAACATCACTACCATGGACAAAAACTGGTCCAAGACAGGCAATACTTGGATTTATGACATCTATGACGGCATATTCGGACTGGATCGTGTGGAGCTCACAATGACCAGTACAAATCCTAAAACGACGAGACTGACATTGTTCCAAAATGAACGAAGAGGGCATGACATCTCCTATGATGCGACAACAAAAGAACTCGTCATCAGACTCATCAACACAGTGAACGAAGTTACTGTGGACAAAATATTCTCAACAGATACAGTGGTGATCAAGACCAGTGAAAATCCTATGTTCCAACCTACGGTCGAAGGCAACAAGATCATAGTGGATGTCATCGGCAGCTATTTGCATGCCAATGAGGGCATCAAGGAAATGATCGCCGTCAACAAAGGCAAAATCAAATCTGTGACCTATGAGCAGAGGAAAGAAGCCTATTACGCACCTTGGGACGACATCACACGTGTGACAATCGAACTTTTTGAAGCTCCTACTTATGACGACTTCTATGTGGAGGAAAGAGGTTCTGAGATATTGGTCTATGTGAGTGACAACCCGATCAACAACTTTGATTATGTGAAACTCGATAGTTTCAAATCGAATTTGAGCATACGTCTTTTCGAAAACTCAAATGTTTCTTACAATTACAACCCGGACACAAAAATGATTCAAATGTCAATTCCTAAAAATGTGACCGATCTGGGAGGTTTCGAATTCCCTGTGAATGACAATATCGTGGAATCCGTTGTGATTTCAGAAACTGCGGAAAGTTACGATATGGCTGTCAAATTGTCACCATCCACAACAGTTTCCAATTTGTCCAGTGGGGACAAGGTGTTGTTGACTTTCGTTAACCAAGTGATTCAGAATTCAGATTTCAACCAGACGCTTGTCGTCATTGATGCCGGTCACGGTGGTCGAGATCCTGGCGCGGTCGGAAGTTTGGTTCATGAGAAGGTACTGACACTCAGAGCTTCGTTGATGCTTCAGAAAGAACTTGAGAGACAAGGTTTCAAAGTGTACATGACACGTACCAAAGATGAATATGTCAATCTTTATGATCGTGCGGCAATGGCAGAAGCTTTGAATGCGACAATATTTGTCAGTATTCACATCAATGCCCACACGGGTTCCACCGCAAATGGAGTTGAAGTGCTTTACGGCAACCAGTCGCTTTCCAGTGACAAAGGACTCGCACAAAAGATCCAAAATGAACTGGTCAAACAGCTTGGAGCGACCAATAGGGGCATTGCGCACCGTCCGAATCTCGCTGTGCTCAGAGAAACTTCCATGCCATCCGTACTCGCTGAACTCGGTTTCATCAGCAATCCAGCAGAGCAGAGCAAACTGATGGACAACACATACCTCCAAAAGGCTGCAAATGCGATTGCAAAAGGCATTGTGGAGTTCTTGAAATAGAAAGGAATCTTAATGAGAATTGATAATAGAACCAATGATGAGCTCAGGCCTGTAAAGATTACAAGAAATTATCTTATGCATCCCGCGGGCTCTGTGCTGATCGAAATGGGCAACACAAAAGTCATATGTACGGCAACAGTCGAGGAAAAGGTCCCCCACTTTTTAAAGGGGGCCGGCTCCGGCTGGGTGACCGCGGAGTATGGCATGCTGCCAGGATCGACTGGACAAAGGAAAACCAGGAACACAAAGGGCATCGACGGACGAAGCCAAGAGATTCAAAGGTTGATTGGAAGATCCCTCAGGTCTGTCATTGACCTCAAGGCGCTCGGTGAACGCACCATATGGATTGATTGCGACGTCATACAGGCAGATGGCGGCACCAGAACCGCATCCATCACAGGTGCATTTGTGGCGCTTTCCGACGCTGTGCTTAAAATCATGGAACAAGGTCTCATTTCAACATCTCCGATCACGACAAACGTGGCTGCTGTCAGTGTTGGTGTTGTGGGAGGTCAAGTCATGCTCGACCTTTGTTATGAGGAAGATTCGTCAGCACATGTGGATATGAACCTCGTCATGACAGCAGAGGGCGAGTATATCGAACTGCAAGGCACAGGAGAAGAGCGACCATTCGACAAGAAACAACTCCAAGCATTGTTGGAGTCCGGTGAAAAAGGAATTGAGGCTTTGATCAAGGCACAAAATACAGCAATGATGAGGTGAAATAATGAGAAAAAGAGTGGTACTTGCTTCTTCCAACAAACACAAGCTCAAGGAAATCAAAGCGATCCTGGATGATTTTGAATTTGATCTGGTCGCGCTAGACGAAATAAATCTCGGTCATCTTGAAATTGAAGAGACCGGGACCACATTTGAGGAAAATGCCTATATCAAGGCGAAGACAGTTGCGGATCTTACGGGCGAAATCACCCTTGCTGATGATTCCGGACTGGAAGTGGATGCGCTTGACGGCGCACCTGGCGTCTATTCCGCGCGTTATGCCGGTGAGCCTTCAAATGACATCAAAAATAATAAAAGATTGATTGGCGCACTGGAGGGTATCCCTACTAGTGAGCGGACTGCAAGGTTCGTCTCAATGATTGTCATGTTGTTTCCGAACGGAGACAAACTGGAAGCAAAGGGAACACTTGAGGGCGTAATCGGCCACTCGCCCGCAGGACATAACGGATTCGGGTATGATCCACTATTCATAGTGCCCGAACTCAATCGTTGCCTTGCGGAACTTTCCACAGATGAGAAAAATGAAATCAGCCACCGTGCAAACGCACTGAAGCAATTGAAAACATTATTGAGGAATTATCATGAAAGTAGCAGTCATCAGTGACACACATGGACACACCGGTCGGATTATGGCCTATCTTGATCATGAAAAGGAAAATATAGATGAAATTTGGCATTTGGGTGATTATTACAACGATTTCGCCATGTATTCGGGTATTCCCGTCATTGCTGTCAGAGGCAACGGGGACATTGGCGTCAAAGGCCCTGAGTCGCTCGTCATTGAACGCATGGGTCACAAGGTGTTCCTGACCCATGGACATCATTATCGAGTCAAGCAGTCCCTTATGCAGCTGTTTTACAAGGGTCTTGAAGAAAGCTTTGATCTGATCTGCTTCGGACACACCCACAAACCGACCAATCTGTACGAGGAAGGGGTCCGACTCTTCAATCCGGGCAGTCCGACCCACCCCTATCCGTCATGCGCTCCAACCATTGGAATTATTGAATTTTCTGACAATGGGTTCTGCGCAAAACATATTCATTTGTAGGGAAAATATCTTAAAAAGGTGTTGACGGGTATAGGCGAATCATGTATAATAAAATTCGTCAGTAAACAACGGGGTGTAGCGCAGTTTGGTAGCGCATCTGGTTTGGGACCAGAGGGCCGCGGGTTCAAATCCTGCCACCCCGACCAATGTGCGTTCGTAGCTCAACTGGATAGAGCACCGCCCTTCTAAGGCGGGGGTTAGGGGTTCGAGTCCCTTCGGACGCACCATTAAATGTTTATTTTCGAAAGTTGTGGCGACTGTCGTCAAGTGGTTAAGACAAAGGACTGTGACTCCTTCATGCGTGGGTTCAAATCCCATCAGTCGCCCCATTTTATTGGGGATTCGCCAAGCGGTAAGGCAACGGACTTTGACTCCGTCATTCACAGGTTCAAATCCTGTATCCCCAGCCATAGGATCCATTAGCTCAGTCGGTA
>DHVT01000012.1 GCA_002412775.1 Firmicutes bacterium UBA5201
GTCTAACAAAGTGTTGACATTCCAAAGATGATTTTTATACCGTTAGCATACTAGATAAATGCATAAGGCTTATCGATGGCTTTATAGATATGTTAGAAAAAAGAAATCTAACTTGCGCAGGCATATTATTGAGAGTTCAGATAGATAATTGTTTGAGAACGTACGCTCTTTATGTTGCCGAGAATCAGTCTGAGATTAGTCGAAGTGTTTATGGGGATGGAAAGCAAATAAATAAAATGAAGGCTAAAGATGGTAATCAGATGACGGACTTCTACCTTAGGAAAGAATTGTCTAAAATTGACAAGAGGTTTGATTCTGTGTATAAAGCTGCTTCAGGGTATATTCATTATTCCGAAAAGGCATTCTACGCATCGGTATCAGTGAAGGAACCTAATATTTTAGATATTAATGTGGGTCATCCTATTAGGGAAGAATTGGATTCTGTATTACAAGAGTGTGCAGAGGCTTTTATTTATTTTGTTAAATTTCAATATAAGTTGACTATTCCAGTTGTAGAATCAAAAAAAAGAATTGATGCTCAGTAGATTAATAAAAAAAAGGAGGACGGTTTGATGGGTTCATCTGAAATAAAAATATTTTACTCATGGCAATCTGATTTACCAGGAAGCCAAACTAGAAATTTGATACAAGATAGTGTTGATGCAGCGGTAAAGGCGATGAGAAATACTATAGAAATAATTGCTGACAGGGATACTAAGGGAGAATTTGGTACACCTGATATCACGCAAACGATTTTTTCCAAAATCGATGAGTGTGACATATTTGTTGCCGATGTAAGTATTATCAATAAATACTACTCTATTGATGAAAACGGGGATCCTACTGATGCAATGAAAACATCTCCTAATCCCAATGTGCTCCTAGAATTAGGGTATGCAGCTCGTTCGCTGGGGTGGGAAAATGTTATCTGTATTTTAAATACAGATTTTGGTGAGATTGAGGAGTTGCCTTTTGATATAAGACAAAGGAGATTAACTCCATATTCTCTAAAAAATGAAGAGAAGTCCGTAGTTAAAAAGAGATTAAGAGAAATTATTGCAGCTACTGTAATGAACATACAAGAGAATGGGAAAAGAGTGAAAGATGGTCTTACAAACCTAATAGTTGGTAAATACGATTTTGAAATGAAAAGCATATCTAAGCAACTAATGCCCTTGGAGGTTAAAAGTTCAGAGGGGTATAAAGAAGTACGAAAGAGACTGCTTTCAATATGTGAAAATTTGATCGAGGAAGTTGAAAAAATAAATCTTGTTCCGCCAGAAGAATTGGAATCTAAGCCTCAAACAGTTGAAAAAAATGAGGAAAAACAAATTATACTTCCAAATGGAGTAAAACTTCCCAAATTTAATAATGAACTAATTAAGGCGTTCGGATCACCTACGCCAGTAGTAGTTGAAGAGGAATCTAAAGACCATATGATTAGTAAAGCAAAAGACTGGTTTGACATTGCGTTATGTGATGATTTCTTTTATTTAGGGGAGCTCAAACTAAAAACTGCTGTTTTGTATGGTCAGTCTAATGAATACATTGGGACAAAAGATGAAAAAAATAAACATTCAAAAATAACAGAGTTAGATTACACAATGCTAAAAATTTCCATCATAGATTCTTACGTTCAAACCTTTGAAGGCATGCACTTAATTCCTCTAGCAATTTATAATTCATCGGCACAAGCAGATAGGGATATAACAGTTTCGATTAAGGTTAATAACGATTCTGCCGAAATCATGGTACCTTCTTCTGAACTGATTAATAAAGATCTTATTGGTCTTGAAGGAATCATTTATGAAACGGGCGTTATTAAAGAACTTCTTATTATGCCTGAGACAAGTGATATTAAATATGATTCAGACATAACATATGATCTTAGTGAAAGCTTGAGTCATATGCAAAAAACTACGATTTCAATGATGGGAACTACATCATTAAATTATGATGGTGAAGACTACGAGAGAGAAATTCAAAAATTCATTGTATCACCTATAAATAGCAGTAGAAATGAAGTTGAATTTGATATTGATGATTTAAGACCCAAGGAGAAAAAATGGTTAGGCCCATCACTATTGGTAAAAGCAAAGACCAATAAAATAAGCCTCACTTACTCTGTAAAATCGCAGCATTCCAGCGGAGAATTATCAGGTGTAATTGAATGTGATTTAGATTAGTAGGAAGGTCTCACCAGATTAGGTTTTGGTGAGGCCGTATAACATTTTATTGCATTCATTCTTTTATCATAAGGTCTGCTTGAGGTGGGTTAGGGAATATTTCATTTATCAGCATTACCAGAGCTTCGTTTAATTCATACCGTTCAATTTTACCTCGATACTCCAAATCACGCATGTAATCAATTGCGCTATCCATGTCTTCAAATAATCGATTCTCTCGTTTCGGCATAATTGATGTAAGATAAAGATCATGAAGGCTATTAAAAAAATTGGAGAACCCCTCAGCGGTAAGAAATGTGTTTAATGACTTTCTATTATCTTCCCACATGTAGCTGCTATCATTTTCAGGATGTGTAATTTCCATAATGGCTTTCAAAGCATCACCACTTAGGCCAGTGTAATTACATGCTTTCTCTAACGAAAATGAATTTTCATCAGTTTCACCAGTTAGGTATCCAATATCTACATTAAAGAAATCAGCAATAAGAACTAAGGTGTCAAACTTAGGAAAGCTAACTTCTCCATTTTTATGGATAGTTCCAATATTCAACCAACCGCTAACAGCCTTTTGTCCATATCTAGTTCCGTATTTAGCATTTAATGCTTCTGCTAGTGAGGATTGAGTATACTTTCCTTCATCCATGCACTTTTTCAATCTTTCATTCCAGTATTGCGCTTTTTTTCTCATTAAGTCGTCCACGGGATAAATCGCCTCCTTTAGTATATATATTATGTCATTTATAAGTCTTGTGCAACATAAAGTGGGATGATAATATTTAGTTATAGAAGGACCAGTAGAAAATCGTGGAGGTGCAGATATGGATATTCAATCAAGAGCAAACCATACTATTGACGGAAAGATAAATGAGAATAAAAAGAAAAGCTTTATTGAAAAAGCTAAAGAACATAAGAAGGAAATAGCAATTGGAGCAGTGGCTATACTTTCAGTGGTGGCGGTTGTGCTTGTCGTAAAAAATAAGGCCACTATAAAAGCAGCTTTCAAATCAATGAACAATGAAGGTGTTCTGGTCAATAGCTTAGAAACTAGAAATAGTGTTGCTCCAATAATATCAGAAGTAACTCCTACAAGCATTCCAAGTAATGTTCCAATTGTAGAAATCAATGTCAGGGGCCATATTCGAAATCTCCCTGAAGGTTGGAACCCCTCAGCAAGTAATAAAGAAATAGCAAGAACTTTAGGGTACTGTTTAGACGAACATCAAACCTGGATAAATCCGTATACAAAAACAGCAGCTTAAATTGTTAAGGATAAGCATACAGTGAATTGCCGTAAAACGGGCAGAAAGGATGGCCAAATGAAAAGAGAGGAAGTTTTAAATGCACTTAGAGCAGGAGAATTTGACGGTATTAGTCATTCATATGAGCCATATAAAGGCTATGGGAAAAATAGTCATCAATTGGAAATGAGTGTCTCTGGAGGAAGTATTGAGGTTACAAAGGTTACAACCGGAAAATCCTTTAATGGAAAGGAAAATGAGAGATGGGAAGATAGAACGCCCGAAGTATTAAGTGATTCCAAGGCATTAGATTTTATTGAAAGTCATCCTTACTACTTTTCACAAAGAAGACCTGATTTGTTTTAGAACGAAATGCGGAACCTTAATAGAACAAAAACAGCTCGCCATAGTGCGGGCTGTTTCGCTGTAAAGTGCTAGATATTTATTTCTGTCCCGTCCTTGAATACAAAATTCATATCGTCGGAGCTATTGACTGTCACGTGCTCAATCATACTGTGCCAGAGGAGTGGATCAAAGTCTGTGAGCAGCTCATCTTGCTTCTTAAGTTCGTCGAGGAAAGCAGCCATTGTTTGGCGTCTGGTCACTTTTTCCTTAATCTGCTCGGATACTTTTTCTAAATCTTCTTTGGTAGTGTCAAACCTCTGTGCCAAGCCATCGTATCTTCGTTGGTACTCTCCTTGATCTAATGCAACATTAGCATTTTCATTTATGCATTGCTGCATCAGCTCAGTGACAATCTCCATTTCATTCTGAAGCTCGGCCTGTTTGGTTTCGAAGGGGCCGGTGTCGTAAAGAACATCCTTCATGGATTCAAAGTTTGCTATGATTTCATCCTTGTCTTCCAGGAGCTTATTAGCAGCTTTCACGAAGAATTCTTTTATAGTATCTTCATCGAGGTGGGGAGTAGAGCATTTTTGCTGTCCGTTGAACTTGTGGTTGCATTGCCAGACTGTACGTCGGTATTTGCTGTTTGAATGCCACACCTTTGAACCGTAGCAGCTTCCACATGAGCCGCATTTTATCTTACCAGAGAATGTATGAACACCGCTGTGACGATTGTCTGCAGGGTTTCTCTTTTCTAACTCATTCTGGACCAGGTCGAAGACCGCTGGCTCAATAATCGCTTCATGGTTATTTTCAACATAGTATTGAGGAATTTCTCCCTCATTGGCTTTCTTCTTTTTTGTAAGAAAATCTACCGTGTAACTTTTCTGTAAGAGAGCATCACCTTTGTATTTTTCATTTGTGAGGATGCGCTTGATGGTGCCTGCGTTCCATTTATCTTTCTTCCCGGGTGATAAAATGCCGTCTGCTGTAAGCTGCTTGGCAATACCGTAAGGCGTCATGCCTTGCAGGAACATGCTGAAGATCCTCTGGATTATAACCGCTTCATTGGGGTTCAAGACAAGGTTGCCATCTTCACCTCGATCGTAACCGAGGAAGTGTCCGAAGGGAACCGTAACCTTCCCGTCTGCAAATCTCTTGCGTTGTCCCCATGTGACGTTCTCTGAAATGCTCCGGCTCTCTTCCTGGGCAAGGGATGACATGATAGTGATTAGAAGTTCTCCTTTAGAATCCAGGGTCCAGATATTTTCTTTCTCAAAATAGATCTCGATTCCTTTCTCTTTGAGTTGACGAACGGTGGTGAGGCTGTCCACAGTGTTTCTTGCAAATCGGCTGACTGATTTGGTAACGATAAGATCAATCTTGCCGCTTAAAGCATCCTGGATCATGCGCTTGAAGCCTTCACGCTTTTTGGTGTTGGTACCGGATATCCCTTCGTCAGTATAAACCTTCACGAATTCCCAATCGTCTCGACTCTTAATAAAATTGGTGTAATAATCAACCTGCGCCTCATAGCTTGTGAACTGTTCTTCGCTGTCTGTGGATACGCGAGCGTAACCAGCTGTGCGGCGTTTTCTTTGCTCATTAATTGGTGTGGCAGAAAACTGCCTGAGAGTAGCAGGTATGGTCTTAACGTTTTTAGTTGTCTTTGGTTTGCTCATGTTTTTTCCTCCATGCCTCTCTCAATTTCTCGCCTTGGCGTTTCTTTCGTTCCTCTGACCAGGCTGGCTGTCTGCGTTTGAATTGCCATTGCTTTGTGATCTTACTGCCGTCCTTCAGTTGATAGAGAAGTTCCTCATTGGAAACCACCGTGATGTGATCAATCTTTTCTTTGAAGATATTTTCATCAAATTTATCAATGGAAAGAACATCACTAGATATAGATTTTAAAAGGTTCTCTTCTAAGCCGCTGTGGCCACAATCATTGTGAGGCGGACAGCGCCAGTGGTGAGCTTTCTCTCCACTTACGCGGATGCTGGTATTTCTGCGTAGGTTTTGACCGCACTTACTGCAGTTTATTTTTCCTGTGAAGCAAGTGATTTTTCCAGAGCTTCTTGGATTCTTTTTACTGTGGGCTGACTTTGCAGCGCGAGCTTCAGGTGTCCACCAATCCTTCCTGGCCGTGGATTTCCAATTTTGAGGAATAACGCTACCGTCATGTAAATGAAAGAGGAGTTTATCTGTTCCTTTTACTACGATTTTCTCAACTTGATCCAGGAACACATCCTCATCAAATTCTTCCAAGTCGAGCACCTGGGCGCAGACACCTTGGAGTATCTTCTCTGGGATGTTTTTGGCGCTGCATTCCGATATACCTTTTCGGTCTTTGGTTTGGCAAGTCCAAATGTAATAAACATCACTCGAATGCTTGCTTTGCCTTTTACCGCTGCGCCTGTAGCTGACACCACAGTTTCCGCATTTTATCTTGCTTGTAAAGCAGGTGGTGTTGATTGATGGATTTGCGAAAACACCTAACTCTCTTCGCCTTGCGATTTCAGCCTGCACCTTTTCAAAAGTCTCTAAGTCAATTATGGCTTCATGAGAATCCTCTACCCAGTACTGGGGGAGTTCACCGTTGTTGGGCTTTGATTTGTGGGTGATATGGTCCTCGATGAAAACCTTTTGTAAAAGCATATTACCCGTGTACTTTTCATTCTTAAGGATCGCCCGAATTGATGTGTTTGAGAAATGTCCGCCGGTGTAGGATTTGACGCCCATTTCTTCAAGCTGAACTTCAGTTTGCTCGGCGGACATTCCTTTGAGGAAGTTGTCATAAATCAGTTTTACAATCTTGGCTTCTTCTGGCTCAACAACAAACTGCTCTCCATTCCAGCGATAGCCATAAATACTAAATGAATTAGGCTTTCCTTTCTGGAAATTCCTTCGAATGGCCCATTTTACATTTTCACTTGTCGAGCGGCTTTCTTCCTGGGCAAAGGAAGCAAGGATGGAGAGCATCAGCTCACCGTCGCCACTCATTGAATTGATATTTTCTTTCTCGAACCTTACCTCAACTCCGATATCCCGAAGGTGACGAACTGTTTCCAGTAGGTCTACGGTATTTCTAGCAAATCGCGATATGGACTTGGTTAGTACAATATCGATCTTGCCTGCATCACAATCTTCCAGCAGTCGCTTGAACTCATCCCGGTTCTCAGTCGTACCTGAAATCCCTTCGTCTGCATATACACCTGCATATTCCCATTCACGATGAGTCTGGATGTATTTGCTATAAAAGCTGACTTGCGCTGAAAGAGAGTGTAACGTTCTGCCTTTTTCTTCGGAAACTCTCGCATAAGCAGCAACCTTTTTTCTTGTAGGCATTACCGGAGCGGAAGGTTCGATCTTATTAATTTTCCGCATAAACTCACTCCTTTCAACACTATACATCACTCTAAAAGGCTATGAAGTCAAGTTAATGTGAGAGAATAGTGTACCTAGTAATGGCTTGTATTTTTCAAGAAGATACTCATCGATTAAGGCGAATTCCTCCGGGGTAATTATGCTTTTTTCAAGCATGGATTTTGCAATAGAAAGACTTGATTGGTATTGCTTTTCAGCTCTGAATTGATCGTCTGTCATAGTACATCACCGCCTTTGAAGCGGTCGTTTATATAGCATTCATGAGAACAATATTTTCTCTTTGAGTTGCCATAAGATGTAAACGAGCTGCCGCAAAAAGCACAGGTGAAGGAGTAGATGGCTTTCTTATTGACCTTGTCCTGATTCGAGTTCCACCATGTAATACGACACTGTTGGTTACAGAATTTCAATTTCTTTTTTCCTGAGATCTGTATAAGCTCCTTACCGCAGTGTTTACAGTATTCCTTATCGGGAGTAACTGTAGTTGAGTGATTGGCCTTGATCCCTCCTAGCTTATTTCTTTGGCAGTGGGAAGTAACAGTACTTTTTGAAAGACCTAGGGCTTGAGCGATTGTTGCATACCCGAACCCTTTAGCCCTAAGGTCAGCTATTTGATTTTTTTGTTCTCCAGTCATTATTAATCCTCCAATCGGAGGGTAGAAATCCCTCTCACCATTCACAGGACAGAAGAGGGCATATTGAGTACTGAAAAATAAAAAAATGCCGCCAAGTGCAAGAAAAGCACCCAGCGGCAAAGAGTTAATTATTCAGTTTTGATAAAGGCATCTGTAAAGCCTGCAGCTTTAACTTTGGCCAGCATAGCATCAGCATTGGACTTAACGCTGTAAGCCCCGACCTGGACCCTGTAAAGCTTCTGAGGCGGGGTAGTGGAAGGAGAAGGGGGTGTCAGTAGCCTTTTTACATCAGCCCTGAAAGTATCCATACCTTTACCATGTCTCGAGAACCAGTGACGTGGATCGCCATAGAATATCATTTGGATGCCCGACTGGGGTAAGTTTGCGCTCTTAAAAGAAAGTAGCCTTTGTGTATCAGCTGATGGTCTTACTTGGGAATGTGTTCATCAGCCGGGATTCACCACAAGCCAGTATGACACTTTTGATGGTGCTATCTATATTCCTGGTGATGGGTTCTATGCCAAAGCAAGCGGCTATGTATATTACGCTCCGTATTAAACAAAACGATTAAGGATAATGATTAGGACGCTCTTAAATGGGCGTCTTTTTATATACAAACTTTTATGAAAGCGAGGAGAAGAACATGAGAGATATTTGGACCTTTCTTCAGATGGCTTTTGCAGCCATTGGTGGTTGGCTTGGTTGGTTTCTTGGAGGATACGATGGATTTTTATATGCCCTGATTGCCTTTGTGGTCATTGACTATCTGCTGGGAGTTATGTGTGCCATCTTGGAAAAACACCTATCCAGCGATGTAGGTGCTCGGGGCATTTTTAAGAAAGTGGTGATTTTTTCTCTGGTAGGGGTGGCCCATATCATTGATCAGAACATTATCGGAGATGGCAGTGCCATTAGAACCGCAGTGATTTTCTTTTATCTATCCAACGAAGGAATCAGCATCATTGAAAATTCAACAAGACTTGGGCTGCCAATTCCAGAGAAGCTAAGAGACATTTTGGAGCAGTTAAAAGACGGAGGGGATAAGGATGGCACTAAGTAATTTAAAGACAAAGTATATGACCAGAAATGATTGCTATACAGCCGGAAGAAAGATTACGCCCAAAGGCATCATGGTTCATTCCACTGCTACACCTGGTGTGATGGCTGCTGATTGGTTCAGCAGATGGAACAAATCCTACAAGGCTGGTGAAATCAACCGGCAGGTCTGTGTTCATGCCTTCCTGGATGATAAGGAGATCTGGCGGTATCTACCTTGGAATCATAGAGGTTGGCATGCCGGAGGAGATGCAAACAATACTCACATCGGTTTTGAGATCTGTGAACCGGGTGGGTTTTCTTATTCTGGTGGTTCTAATATGGTGGGCTATGATGTGAAAAAGCATGAAGCCTACTTTAGAAAAGCCTGGCAAAATGCAGTGAACCTTTGTGTATCCCTCTGCAGAGAGTACGGCCTGAGTGAAAAAGACATCATCAGCCATGCAGAAGGGAATAAGAAGGGAATCGCATCAAAGCATTCTGATGTGGGTCACTGGTTTCCAAAGCATGGAGAAAATATGGATACCTTTAGGGCAGCGGTAAAGCAGGTCCTTGCAACAACAGATGAGAAGATTCAAAGCTTTCAGGTAGGAGATGTGGTTGCAATTAAATCATCTGCTTCTAAGTATTATCCAGGTGGACCTACAATTCCAGGATGGGTCAAAGAACTACACCATAAGGTAACACAAACAGATTTTAATAATAAGCCAGTGCTTCATGCTGGAAAGGTATGTGTACTTCTTGGTAAGCGGGTGGATAAGAAAACTAAGCAGGAATCAGCCGGTATTATGACATGGGTAAATGAGGATGAGTTGGTTCTTGTGGATCGTATAAGGGATGACATTGAGGAAGACACTCAACCTAAGAAATACTACAGAGTACAGGTTGGGGCTTTCAGCAATCGAGAGAATGCCGAGAATCTTATGAAAGAACTGACGAAAGCCGGCTTCAAGTGCTATGTGAAGTACGAATAACAATAGGGCTAATCAAGCATTATTCATGTTTGGTTGGCCTTTATTTTTGCCCGTTGGCTGTTTGCTAAGACTGATTATAAATGGGGTGGAAACCCTTGTAATGCTTGACTTATAGGGACTTTAGAGTGATATATAGACTACCCCAAATAGAAAGGAGGACGCAGCATGCGAGTTAGGGTGATCAAACCGATTGCGGTAAAAGAGAAGAAATTAAAAGTATGTGCATATGCTCGTGTTTCAACAGATAGCTTGAAGCAGGAAGATTCTTTAGAAAATCAAACATCTACCTATGAGCGTATCATTACATCAAATCCTGCCTATGAATACGTAGGGATTTATGCTGATCAAGGCATCTCCGGTTATTCAGAGAATAGACCAGCATTTAAGTCTATGATTGAGAAAGCTAGAGCAGGGGAGATTGATCTCATCATTACAAAGTCGGTTTCAAGATTTGCACGAAACACCGTCACCGTTCTAAAAGTTGCAAGAGAACTTAAGGAACTGGGTGTCGGTATTTTTTTTGAAGAACAAAATATCAATACTTTATCAGGGGACGGTGAGATGATGCTTACTGTCCTCGCTTCTTTTGCCCAGGAAGAGTCTAGAAGTATGAGTGAAAACAACAAGTGGACAATGAAGAAGAAATTTGAACGGGGCGAGATCATGGTCAACACCAAGCGCTTCATGGGCTATGACAAAAACGAGTATGGTGAGCTGATTATCAACCCCGAGGAAGCAAAAATCGTACAGAGAATTTTTGACATGTACCTTCAGGGAATCGGGTCATTCAAAATAGCTGCAAAGCTAAATGAGGAAGGGATCCAGTCGATAACCGGAAAGAAGTGGCAGGATACCACAATAAGAGGGATGCTAAAGAATGAGAAGTACAAGGGTGATTGCCTTCTTCAGAAGTACTACACCCCAGAAAACATGAGAGGAAGAACCGTCAGGAACAACGGTGAGGTTCAAGCCTACTATATTGAAGAAAACCACCCAGCCATTGTAAGTATTGAGGATTGGGAGAAGGTTCAGGAACTTATGGAAAGGCGAAAGAGAAAAAGAAAAATAGGAACAGGTGGGGTAGAGAAGTACAAGAACAGATACCCCTTGTCGGGGATGCTTATTTGCCCACATTGCGGAAAGACCCTAAGACGAAAGCAGGTCTACAACAAGCGCATTGAGTGGTGGTGCTCCACCTACATTACTAAAGGAAAATCCACCTGCAAAGGGATAAAAATAGCTGATGAAATCGCATCAAAGAAAAACATTACAGAGCAAACAGTGATAGAGGAGGTTATGATCGATGGCGAGAAGCATTACAGTTATACCAGCAAGGCAGAATATGACAGGGGAATCAGAAACGAACCAGATACCCCAACTACAAAGAATGGCAGCGTATTGCCGCGTGTCAACAGACAACGAAGAACAGCTATTAAGCTATGAGAATCAGGTAAGATATTACACGGAATTCATCAATAACAGCCCACTTTATACGATGGCTGGTATTTATGCCGATGAGGGTATTTCAGCCACCAATACAAAGAAGCGTGAGAACTTCAATCGGATGATAAAGGACTGCAGAGACGGAAAGATCGACATGATCATTACCAAATCCATCAGCCGCTTTGCAAGGAACACACTGGACTGCTTAAATTTTGTTAGAGAGCTAAAAGAGCTAGGTGTGGGGGTCATATTCGAGAAGGAGGCAATAAACACACTCGATGCCAAAGGGGAGGTCCTTCTCACCATCCTCTCATCCCTTGCCCAAGATGAAAGCAGGTCCATCAGTGAGAACTCCACCTGGGGTATTAGAAGACGCTTTGAGAACGGACAGTTCAAGATGAGCACAAAACGCTTCCTGGGCTATGATACGGACGAGAATGGCAAACTGGTCATCAATCGAGAACAAGCCAAAATTGTAGAGAGAATTTACGATGAATACCTTTCAGGCAAGACTGTAGACCACATCAAGCGAATACTTGAAAGGGAAGAAGTGAAGAACTGGAATGGCAAGGCCAAATGGCAAGCAACAACGATTCAAAGTATGCTGCAGAATGAAAAGTACAAGGGAGATGCCATACTGCAAAAGAGCTATACCGTTGATTTTCTTACGAAAAAGAGAGCAAAGAATGATGGTCATATCCAACAGTACCACATCGAAGAAAATCATGAAGCCATTATTGATCCATTGATTTGGGAAGCGGTCCAGCTGGAATACGATAGAAGAAGTAGCTACATCGAAGAACATGGAACCAACTCTTATTCACACAGGCCAGAAACAAACCCATTTGCAGGAAAGGTAGTCTGCGGCACTTGCAATCAGGCTTTCACGAGGAAAGGCTGGAAGTCAAAGAACCAATACAGAAAGGTCTGGCAATGCCAGGAAAGGTATAAGGTCAAAGGGGTACAGGGCTGCACCAACAGGCACATTGATGAAGCCATTTTGATTGATGCCTTTATTCTTTCATGGAATGCACTCCTTGATAACAGAGAAGAATTGAAAAAGAAATGGGAAACCACCGCAGAGTTTGGAAACCCGCTGGAGCAGTACAGAGCGGTCCAGTTTGCAGATATGACAGAAGATGCAAAACACATCAAAGAAATCGATACGGACTTCATCTTAAGAACCTTGGATCACATCAAAGTCTATGAAACAGGAAGAATCATCATTCGCTTTATGGACGGAACGGAGATGGAGTGTAATGGGGAATAATAAGGGATTAGCAGGCTGACTTGGATCAATGATCTGAGTCGGCTTTTTTAAGTTAACCTGGGTTTACATTGATAAATATTTGGAAATATCTTATAATTTTAAATAGGATAATATGCAAATGACTAACAGCCTCGAGTGCATATTCGAGGTTTTTATTTTGTTGAAAAGTTGATTGAACAATCAACTTATGGAGGTGAAGGTATGTTATTCTTAATAATTGGATTAATGTCGGATGACCAAATAGATTTTGTTAATGAGCTTTTTTCAAAGATGAACACAAAAATGTATAACATATCCTTCAAGATATTAATGAATAAGTTTGATGCAGAAGAAGCTGTAGCACAAACATTTTTAAAGATAATTCATAATGTGGAAAAAATTTCATCATTACCATGTCCCCAAGTAGAACCTTATTGCGTTGTAATATTGAAGAATGAAAGCATGAATATAATTAGAAAACGAAAGAGCCTACTTCAAGTAGAAGACTTTGACTGCTTTTATCGGGATAATAAGGAAAGCATTATTGAACAAGAACTTATTGAGACATTAAATAAGGAGATTTTAATATCCTGCATAAATAGGCTTTCTGAAGATGAAAAATACTTTGTCCATTTAAGATTTGTCAATGAAATGAAATTTAAAGACATATCAAAACTCTTAGGGGTTACCGAAGAAGCAGCCAAGAAGAGAAGTCAGCGAATTCTTAAGAAGTTGCAGCAATATTGCAAAGAAGGTGATTTGAATGCTTCAGAATCATAAGAAAAGGATAAAAGATTTATTTGAGAGATCCTTCAAAGAAGAAATACAAAATCTTTTAACAATAGATTTAGATAGTCTCAAGTATCAGTCATTATCCGATGAACTGGTTAATGAACTTGCTGAAAGAATATCTGCATTGCCATATGAGTACAGAAATATTCTCTATTCAAGGTACTGTTTTGAGAACACACCTTCAGTGACAGAGAAGATGCTAGGTATAGAAAGTGCTATAGGCAAAGCAAGGTACGCACAAAAATTACTATCTATTGCTTTGGGATTAACTGATTCATGGATTGACGATTTATCAATGAAAAAAGCAAGTCGAATAGCCCTTGAAGAAGAAATAAGGGACTTTGATTCTATTGAGATAAATTATAAGCCCAACTATTCAAAGAAGTTCAGGAAAAAACTTAAGGAAATCAAAGTAAGTAGCAATAGTAATAAATTGTACTTAGTGATTGCAAAACGTGTAGCAATTTTAATTCTGATCTGTGGATTAAGTTTCTCTACAGTGCTGGCAGTTAATGCAGAAATCAGAGAAAAAGTGGTTGATTGGATTATTGAAACTTTCCCCCAATTTACCATATTCATTTCTGAATATGAGGATACAGATAATAAACCGGTTGAACTGACATCAATACAAGTTAATTACATCCCAGAGGGATTTTTACTGGAAGAAACGAACATTGGTAAAAAGATGTTAGTATATAACTACTCAAATTCAAATGAACAAAGGATAACTATATTGTTATCATATGGAGAAAGTAGATCATATTTGGATACGGAAGATGCAGTTATTGAAGAAATTGATTTTAAAGGATCGCAAGCATATATATGGCAGGCGGATGAAATCACTTATATGATATGGCATCAAAATGGAGTTAAATGTCAGGTTTCAGGGAATGTAGATAAAAGAGAAATAATAAAAATTGCAGAAAACATCTCATTAAAATAAAATTAAATGTCCCTTTTTACCTCCTTGTTCGTTATATAGGTAAGTAACTAAATACCATCAAGGGGGTGATTTTATGAATCTAAGGAAAAAGATATTGACAGTGTCAGCTATTGCGTTGTTATCAAGCGGTATTGTAACAGAAGCAATTTATGCTGAAGAGCGGACAGAACAATCACTGGTAAATGGAGGTCATCAAGTCATTGCTCCAATGTGGAGCAATATTAGTTTCATCTCACCAGATATCTCATCGAATGGCAAAATTCTCTATCCTGAGGTGTACATCGAAGCTAAGAGCTTCTCGGGATCGATTAGTGGGAAAATGTATCTGGAAAGATATGATACTGGTAGATGGTTAGGTGTAACTTCGTGGAGTATCAATGGAACCGGTAGTGTATTTTTATCAAAGAGCTATACCGGCGTTTCAGGGGTTGCATATCGCACTCGTGTATCAGTGAATGTGGATGGAGAAACGGCAGAAGCTGTCTCAGGAAGCTGCCAGACAACAAATTAGTTAATAGACCATAGTTGAGATTTGAGGAATGTCTAATTTAACTAGTCAATAAGTACGTAAGGAGGCAAATATTATGTTAAAACCAATAAAATTACGAAATAAAATGATGGTTATTATGGTGATAGTTTTACTAATATCGTCCATAACAACTGCATTTGCAACTGAGAACATTGTTACTGAAAAGGCTAATGGATTTTCTGATTCAACATCACTAACTAGTACAAAATCTACATGGGACAAAGGTTCTGTCAATTTAAGTGGTTACGCTTATAATCCCAACCCAGATAATGATTTTAAATTTATCAGCGACATTACCTTAGACATTAACTTCAAGACAAACGAAGGAAGATTAGTAAGTGATAGAAGTGTCTTTGAGTTAGATTTCAAAATTGACAAGGAAGAAAATGGACGAGTAGATTATAGTGGGCAAGTGAAAAATGGTGAAATAACTAAAGATTTACTTTTGTCAGTTGTAAATGATCAGGAAATGAAAGTCTACGGATTAATTGATGGCGAGTTTGCATTTAATGCAGGCAACACCATTACACATTCAAAATTAAAAGAAAAAGTAGCATTAAGTTTAGAAGGCACGAATGGTGATATATCAATACTTGCGAGTTCTACAGATCCATATGTGGTTGATGATGGAACAAGAAATAACATTTATGCACAACTAATTAGACCACAAACACATCCAAGCGGGCAAGTTGGAACATATGGTATTCGTATAAATACGACTAGTTCTGGAGTAGATCCGTTAAGAACCGTTAGGAAATTTAAGGCAACAGGAACAGTAACTGGTTCTGAATTAATCAATACAAACCCTTCGGGCGATGCTATATTACCTACACCTTGGTATATAGAGCTTAGTTATTACTTTTTCGCATATGTAGGTTTATATGTTGATACATCAGCTGGTTATGCTTATAAAGGGTCGATTATTAACTCAAATTATCAAATGGAAATTGGAGCAAATGAAAAATGGGCTAATTTTATATATGACAATGATTCAAGTACAAACGGATGTGGATTTAAATTGCACATAAATAATGATCAAAATAAACTACCTGATATAACTGTCTATACATCTTTAAATATTTATGAATCTTTAACTGGTTATCTAACAATTTCAGGGCCAACTCTTTCTTATTAGTATTTGCCTAGTTAGAATATTATTTTCAAGATTAATGAATGTGGATGTAATCCCTTCATTCATTAATCTTGTTTGTTCAGTAGGGAATACAAATTGTAAAAACATTACCATTAAAAATAATTCAATAATATTTCAAGCAATGATACAAAAATACTAATACTTGAGAGGTGAAACTTATGAGAAACAAATTAACAATTATTATAGTAATAACATGTCTACTTCTTTTAACAATTTTTCACTTAAGACCTTATAACAATGTTGAGTTTAATGCAGCAACTGTATACTACCAGAGCTATTCACAATTGAACAGGAATATTAGTCAATATGTGGGGTTGCTCGAAAACTACAGTAATACTGAAGAAGAAATATATCTTGAAAAAGCATTGATAAAGTTGGATAACGTTATGGATAATTTAACAATTTTTAAATTAATTAATCAAATTGATTTTAGGGATACGTTTCTTAATGAAAAAGTAGTAAAACCTGAATTTTTTTCAATAGAAAATCTCGAGCAATTTGAGTCCAATTATCATTATTCAGTCGATATTCTTAAACTTTATCTTGAAGAAAATGTTTTGGAAAACTCATCTTTTGAAGATTTTGTCTATTATAATCAACTCATTTTAAATGGGCTCACAACTAAAGAAGTTGGTTACAACCCTGAAAAAAAAGAGTTTAGAGTAGTTTTAGATGAAAGTAAAAAAACTATGTTTGAGAAAGGTTTGAATGGATTGCGAGAAATAGTTAGAGAAGTAATAACTCCTAATTAATTTTCCAATATCCCATATCGTATTCGATAGAGAAAAAACCTTGACTTCTCAAAATTTCAATCGCATTACTAGATACCAATCAAAGGATTGGAGGTAATGCAAATGACAAATGAGCAAAAAGAGAAAATCATTGAATTAAGGAAACTTGGCATAGGTTATCGTAGTATAGCAACTGCTATGGATTTAAGTAGAGATAGTGTCAGAAATTTTTGTAAGAGTCGAGGGTTGGATGGTTATGGCACGGATTACAGCAAGCCCAAGCCTGAAAAGGTGATTAGAGAGCATTGTAAAAACTGCGGCAAGCGGATAAATCAAAAGAAGCTAAAAGGCAGGCCCAAGACCTATTGCTCTACAGAATGTAAAAGAGAGTGGGAACACAAGAATCCAATTATTTACAAGCATGTATGCTATTACTGCGGCACAGAGTTTGAGAACAAATCAAAGAGCGGCAATTACTGTTGTCGCAGATGCTACATTCGTGATAGGTTCTGGCGAGATGAAGATATTGAAGAAGTGATCAAGCACCTAAAGGAGAGAAGGCCACTTCAGAATGTACCAATATGGATAAAAGACTTGATGGCCGGGAAAGAAGCTCAAGAACCAGATGAAGATTCGAAGGAATATTACTAAATTTAGCACCCACATTGAGACTTTCAGATGCAAAAATGGGGGGATAGGAAATGAGTATTTACCCCGGTTGCAGTACGATTTGCTATTTTATATAAAGGTTATGTGGTAACGCATGTGGAAACTGTAGTGAAACTGGTCCGTAAAGAGAACATCTGATCCTAGATGTTCTTTTTCACGATTATTTTTGTTAGGAGGAAAGTCAATGTATACATTACCAAGTTGTCCAAAATGTCACTCTGAGTATACTTATGAAATGGATGGATTGTTGGTCTGTCCGGATTGTGGGCATGAGTGGTCTGCGGATGCAGGTTCAAAGGCAACAGAAGACGAAAAAGTCATTAAAGATTCAAATGGCAATGTGCTTAATGATGGTGACACTGTTACAGTCATCAAAGATCTGAAAGTCAAAGGAAGTTCTTCAGTTTTAAAAATGGGGACGAGAGTCAAAAATATTCGTTTGGTGGAAGGGGACCATGACATCGATTGTAAAATTGATGGATTTGGAGCCATGAAACTGAAATCCGAGTTCGTAAAGAAAATATAGCGTGGCTTGGCAAACGGTTTTATGATATAATTTTATTTGATAAATGCAATTAATTAAATAATTGGGAGTGTGGTTTTCTTTGGATGCAGAAACGGGTTGGCAGTTTATACTTTTAGTGGTTTTGATTGGAATGTCTTCATTCTTCTCAGCAACTGAAACAGCATTAATGTCACTCAGTAAAATCAGGATCAGGCATTTGGTTGAAGAACGGGTCAAGAATGCCGATGTAGTCAGTAAGTTGGTTGAAAACCCAAGCAAGTTGTTGGGTTCGATTTTGGTCGGAAACAATGTTGTCAACATAGGTGCTTCTGCCCTTGCGACATCACTCGCCATACATTATTTGGGCAGTGCGGGGATTGGAATCGCAACAGGAGCAATGACATTTCTAATATTGATTTTTGGTGAAATCACACCAAAATCACTGGCAGCTCAACATTCGGAACATTTTTCGCTGAAGATCGCCAGATTCATCACCTTTTTAACAGTGGTCTTGAGTCCAATAGTAACCGTTTTACTTTTTCTAACCAAAGGTATTATCTTTTTGTTGGGAGGAAAACCGGCTCAATCACAACCTTTCATCACTGAAGAGGAAATTCGGACAATGGTGGATGTGAGTCATGAAGAAGGCGTGCTTGAAGTCGACGAGAAACAAATGATCCATAATGTTTTTGAGTTTGGGGATTCACAGGTACGTGATGTCATGACACCACGTGCGGATATGGTAGCTCTTGAAGTAAGTTCGTCATATGACAAAATCATAGAGACTTTTAGGGAAGAGCAATTCTCCAGGATACCTATTTATGTGGAAACGCCTGATAACATTGTGGGAATACTTTACATCAAAGACCTTATTTTCAAAGCTTCCGAGAATAAGGAGTTCAATATATACGATTATATGAGAGAACCTTATCTCACATTTGAGTTCAAAAGGATCACCGAGCTGTTCCAGGAACTGAGAGTCAAGAGATTGCCAATCGCAATTGTACTTGATGAGTACGGTGGTACTGCGGGTGTTGTCACCATGGAAGACCTTATTGAAGAAATCGTTGGCGATATCCGGGATGAATACGACGACCATGAAAAAGATATTGAAGTGATTAAGGAAGATGAGTATGTGGTTGAAGGCAGTACTCGAATAGATGACGTCAATGATCTGATTGGAATCAACATCGAATCCGAGGATTTCGATTCCATTGGAGGATTTATTGTAGGAACTTTCGGTTACCTCCCTGAACCTCATGAATTTATTGAATATGAAGGCGTCAGATTTGTAGTGGAGGAAGTCGATCGAAATCGGATCGAAAAACTTCGTATTCATACTTAGAATTCTTAAGAACCCAATTTTGGGTTCTTTTTTTAAATCGGAATGACATGGAGATGAGTTTATGGAAATCACTTTGGGTTATGCCTATATGGATCATTCAGCACATTATGATGATTTACGCCTTGGTTTTCAACGTCTCAAAGCTGGTGTTGAATGGGGCCGAATTCGCGGAGTGCGTTTTTCAGTGCATTTGGGACGATTGGATCTCAACAGATCTTCGGAGTGGTGGAAGGATACCATAGAGTATTATGGAAATATAGGGATTTCAGATCTGATTTTCAATTTGGAGCTGACGACAGGTGACAAATTGAAAGAAATGAAAAAGTTCGCCTTGTTTTATGATCAATTGCCTGACGTCGTCAAATCCGTACTGTCGCTTGAAAATGATTCGCTCTTTTTTTCATTATCCGATGTAGTGAATATTTCTGAGAATATTGGAATTCAAGTCACCATAAATCTTGACAATGATATGCGATTTCCTTCTGGAGCTTTTGAGGAAACCGTGGAAAAAATGATGAAACTGAAACCAGAGAATGCACTGACATTTTCCTTTGTCAACTCATCTAAGCATTTTGACGTTTCTGAATTTGAAAGATGGATCAACAAGCTAAGTCAAAAAGTGATTTTGTCCGACAAATCAGTCCACCTCATAATAGTCTGTGAGCATTATGAGGAAGCCTATTTTGAAATCAGGGAGTTTATCGAGCACAAACGCCTTCAAGATGAATTTTTGAGAATGGTCGATAGTAAATTGAGAAAAAGTGAAAATGAAATCTGGTTCAAACCAGACCACGATCATTTGGAAAAGCATTTGAAAAAATAGAGGTGAAAAAGTGATTACTGATGATTTTACTTCAGGTGATATAAAAAAACAACTGATGACCATGGCTATTCCTGTCAGTGTGGGATTGTTCTTCAACACAATGTTCAATGTGGTCGACACCTTTTATGCTGGACGTCTGAGTACATCGTCTTTGGCGGGAATGTCACTGTCATTTTCAATTTTTTTCATATTGATTGCAATCGTTTCAGGGATCAGTACTGGACTCTCGGCTCTTCTGTCCATCGCTTATGGAAAAAAGGACCATGAACTTGTACGATCTCTGACCTCCAATGGAATTTTACTCACATTCATCATAAGTATGGTGCTGACAGTCGTTGGTTATGTTTTCTCCCCCGTCTTGTTGAGACTTTTGGGGGCTGAGAATGAAACGCTTATTGAAGGTTCAAGGTATGTCAGAGGTATTTATGCGGGTACATTGTTTTTTGGCATCAACTCGGCCATGAATGCATTGCTTTCATCCAGAGGAGTCACCAAACCCTATAGAAATTTTTTGATTATTGGATTTGTATTGAATTTGATTCTGGATCCGCTTTTCATATATGGTCCTTTCGGGCTCCCCAGACTCGGTACTTTGGGCGTTGCACTGGCCACCGTGGTGGTACAGATTATTGGAAGTATATATCTGGGATATAAATGTATAAAGATTTTAAAATTGGATTTTTCAATATTTGAAAAAAAATCCTATAAAATTGAGATTCAATCTGAAATTCTATCTCAAGGCATACCGGCATCCTTAAATTTGATGACTATAGCGATTGGAATCTTTCTAATCAATTATTTCATATACCGACACGGCAATGATGCGAGCATTGCGGGATATGGCGCCGCCATGAGAATTGAGCAAATTGCCCTCTTGCCTGCACTAGGGCTAAATACTGCCGCGATGACCATAGCAGGACAGAATTTCGGTGCGGGCCAATATGATCGAGTAAGAAAGACCTATGTGGAAGCCATAAAAGTCGGGATGATCATCATGACATTCGGTATGATTTTGGTTTATCCATTGGCACCATTTCTTGTGGGAATTTTCAACAAGGAGCATGACGTTATTTTCGAAGGTACAAGGTACTTGAGGATTGATTTCCTGGCTTTCAACGCTTATATCATCTTAAATGTATGTCTATCCATTCTTCAGGCCATAAAAAAGCCCCGCTATGCCATTGGATTAGGCATTTACCGGCAACTATTGATGCCATTTGTCCTGTTCACATTACTTGGAAGTGTTTTGGGGTTGGGACTGGTTGGCATATGGATTGGAATTGTTGCAACGACATGGTCGGCTGCGATTTTGACACTATTCATAACCCGTTATGAACTCAGTAAGATTATTGATCAGAGGTGAAAAATGAGTGGTTCCATAAGAAGTGACATAAAAATAGGATCGAAAGTAATGATTGTACAAAAACAGGATCAAAGTAGCGGAAAACTGACCGAAGGAACTGTCAAAAAAATATTGACCAACTCACCGAATCATCCACATGGCATCAAGGTCATGCTGGATTCAGGAATTGTAGGGAGGGTCAAAGCCATACTTTAAGCAGGTGCAAGGGGGTGATTCACGATGATCTCAAAAAGAAATAAAAAACAAACCAAACTTAGAAGTATAATAATTGCCACATTTGTAACTACTACGTTGATCACCGTTGCTTCCATCGGATACATGGTTTTCTCAAATTGGCTTTCCTCCACACATGAACTGATACTTGAAATGTCATCCAATCTAAGTGAAGATATTTATTCCAAAATCGAATCATTTGTGAATATGCCTTTGCATATCATTGACCACAACCATAGAATGATTGAGCAGGGCATCATAGATCTGGAAAATGACGTAGAACGGGATTTCTTCTTTATGAACGTCTTGCTATCCAATGATAAAGAAGCCTTGTATAGCTTCAGTTACGGCGATGAGGATGGCAATTATTATGGTGCACGAAGAAACGCTGAAGGTAAAATCGAAATAATGAGAAATAACGCAAATACATCGGGACATTCACTTTACTATTCTGTCAACGATGATTTGTCGACCGGCGAGCAAGTTGTGGATGCGGGAGTTTTCGATCCCAGAACCAGAGTGTGGTATAAAATCGCAAAAGAGAAGGGAAATGCCTATTTTTCACCCATATACAAGCACTTTGTCATGGATGATTTGACAGTGTCAGCGGCCCATCCGGTATATAGCGATATGAATCAGCTCAAAGGGGTATTGGGCGCACATGTCACATTATCAAAGATGAACGATTTTTTACGTGAAGTCATAGGCGATGGTGAGTCGGTTGCCTATATTGTCGAGAAATCGGGGTTCGTAGTGGCCAATTCGCTAAGAAGGAATAATTTTATCACCAATGAGTCGGGCGAAGTGGTCAGACTCAAATTGCAGGATATCAATCATGATGTCGTCGCGAAGGCATTCGATGACTACATGTCCACTGGGTTGAATGACCAAGAGGTCAAAACCGATTTTGGCACACTTCATGTGCATTTTACCGAGTATGAGAACAGAGGACTGGAATGGGTGATCATCACAGCGATTCCAGAGAAAATGTTCACCGAGAATATTGTTCATACCATGATGGTGACAATAATCCTGACGGCGTTTGCTTTGATCTTATCCATCCTGATTTACATAAAAATCACACAAAATTATCTGACGCCATTTTATGAACTGATTGATGTCACGGAGCAATTTTCAACTGGGGATCTCAACAAGCGAGTCAAATTTCATAAAGATGATGAAGTGGGTAAATTATCATTGGCTTTCAATAAGATGGCTGATTCGCTTCAATTGATGATCAACACTCTGGAGGAGAGAGTCCATGAAAGAACTTCCGAATTACGTGACAATAAGGAGCAACTGAGATTGCTGCTGGATTCCACTGCGGAAGGCATCTATGGCATTAATATTGATGGTGAGTGTACATTTTGCAATGAGAGTTGCATTAAATTGTTGGGCTATGCCCATCAGGATGAGTTGATCGGCAAAGATATGCACATTATGATTCATAAGAACCGCGACGGTTCCGAGATGAGTCTAAGTCAGTGCAAAATAAGACAAGCCGCCATCAAGGGCGAAGGCATACATTGCAATGATGAGGTGTTCTGGAAAGCGGATGGAACATGTTTTGAAGTGGAGTATTACTCCTATCCACAAAAGAAGAATGGGGAAGTGGTTGGTACTGTAGTGACATTTATGGACATCACTAAGCGAAAGTTGAATGAGAATCACATCGAATTTTTAAGTACCCACGATTCTCTTACAGGTCTATACAACAGGATGTATTTTGAAAACCAACTGAAAGTGATCGATCATGAGGACAATTATCCGATTTCCATTTTGATAGGTGATCTGGACGGACTGAAATTGACAAACGATATATTCGGTCATAATGAAGGTGATCTGTTGATCAAGACAGCCGCTGATTCATTTGTGAAAATATGTAGACAAGAGGATCTGATCGCAAGAACAGGTGGAGATGAATTTGCTCTTGTTTTGAGACAAACGGATCAGGTGACAGCAAAAAATATTGCATCCAGGATCAAATCCGCTTTTTCAGATGTTCAGTTTTCAGCTTTCAACGGCAGTATTTCTATTGGATGCGCAACAAAAACACAGTCGACCCAAAGCATCATTGAAGTTGTGAAATTGGCCGAAGAGCATATGTATGTTGATAAAACGCTTAACAGTAAGAAGCTGAACACCGATACGATCAAACGTCTGATCCATAAATTGCATGATGCAAGTTTTAGGGAGCTTGAACATTCGAATAATGTCAGTGAGTTATCGATGCGAATTGGCACAAAAATGGGATTGACCCAAGATGAGTGCAAGAGACTCAAAGAAGCGGGCTATTATCATGATATTGGTAAAATCACTCTGGATGAACAATTGATTCAAAATGATGAAACTCCTATGGATTATGAAAATGAGGAGGTCAAAAACCACGTCATCATGGGTTACAGAATATTGAATGCATTTGACGAAACAACTGATTTGGCCGAGATTACATTGATGCATCATGAAAAATGGGATGGTACAGGGTATCCAAAAGGACTTTCACATGATGAAATTCCTCTATTCTCAAGAATTATCGCGGTTTCCGAAGCTTATGATGAACTGACAAACAAATATAACAATCTGAGATTGGATCAAGAAGAGGCCTTAAGAACCATCAAGAAAGAATCAGGTTTCGCCTATGATCCGACCATAGTAAAAGTACTTGAAGAAATACTTTTGGATGTGTGATGAAAATGAAAAAGATGTGTATACAAATGTATACACATCTTTTTCATTCCGTCACATCTCTACTTTGTCGAGTTTCAGACCTTTTACATGGCAGTGATGTAATGCAAATGCTTTCTCCTCCACAAATTCCAAAGTATCATCATAGGCTTCTGCTTCTTTGTCTATATATAGTGTTATGTCGTCAATGTGGTATTCGTTGTAATTTTCTGGTGAATATGGCTTTTTAAAATGAATTTCCGGATTGATTGTATTGATATTCCCAGTAGCATAGTCGTTATGAACGAGTCTAAGAGAAATTGTGTCGTGATGGTGCTTCTTAAGATAAGCTTTTAGATTATCCTGAAGGACGATGTTCAACATCATAATCACTCCTTTCAAGCCCTTTCAGCTATATAATATTTACCCATTCTGTACAAATTCAACCGATTGGCATCAAGATTGTCAGAAAATAGTTGTACTTTCTCCATTTTGGGTATCATCCAAGTATACTAAATGATAAGGAGGAATTAGATGTTAAGAGGTATAAGGAAAATTGTGACTGGTCAGAAAACTCAGGATGGTGCCGGGGTACACCTCGTTAGAGTGATCAGCAGACCAGATGTGGTTGATTTTGATCCATTCTTAATGCTTGATGCGTTTGATTCGGATAATCCTGATGACTATATCAAGGGTTTTCCATGGCATCCGCACAGAGGCATAGAAACTGTCACATATTTGATTCAAGGCGATATTGAACATGGCGACAGTCTGGGCAATAAAGGGAGTATTTTGGATGGTGGATGCCAGTGGATGACAGCTGGAGGCGGTATTTTGCATCAAGAGATGCCACAAGCGTGTGAACGGATGTTAGGCGTTCAACTGTGGCTCAACTTACCCGCAAAGGATAAGATGACTCAACCCCAATATCGGGATATCACAACTGAGAAAGTTCCCAAAGTCAAAAAAGAGGGCACAACAGTGTCGATTATTTCAGGCGATTATGACAATGTATCAGGAGCAGTCCATGGCGATTATGTAAAAATGACATTTTTGGATGTTGAACTTGAAAAAGATGTCGAGTTCGATTTTATGACCAATCCTGAAGATACTCTGTTTATCTACACAGTTTATGGAAGTGGTTCTATTGATGACAATCAGGTTGACGCCAAATGCGGTGTGCTGTTTGAATCGGGAGATTTATTTAAGATAAAGGCTTCTGATCAAGGTCTGAGATTTCTTTTGTTCGCTGGAAAACCACTTAAAGAGCCAATTGCATGGGGTGGACCGATTGTCATGAACACCAAGGAAGAACTCAATCAGGCATTTCGCGATTTGGAGGATGGAACTTTTATTCGCAAAGATGTTATCTTGTAATTTCAGATAAAAAAGTCGATGGAACCCACTGTACTTTTAGGGAATCATCGACTTTCATCACTTATTTGCATGTATATACTATTTTGCCGTCAATCATGGTCATATCCACTTTTATGTCTTTGATCTCCATGGAATCGATCAAAAATATGTCTCGATCCAGAACGATGAGATCAGCTACATAACCGGGCAGTAATCTTCCTTTGAAATTTTCCTTGAATTCATTGTATGCACTGCCGATTGTATAGGCGTCTATAGCTTCTTCCACAGTCAATTTTTCTTTTTCAAGAAAACACTTGTTTGTAGGGTTTTTTATGGGTTTTCTAGTAACTGCCGAGTAGATGTTTGGGAATGGATTACAATTTTCAACAGGCGCATCCGTTCCAAGGTTCAATGGCGCACCGGAATCCAACAACGTCTTAAATGCATATGAGGTGCTTGCCAAGTCAAATCCGACACGAGACTCAACGATATTCATGTCATAATCGATAAAGATAGGCTGCGCCATCACTGGAATTCTTGATTTTGAAATCCGTTCTATTTGTTTTGCGGTAGTGATCTGGCAGTGGACGATTCCATGGCGTAATGGATTTGTCTCGCCAGAAAATGTATTTTCGTACGCATTAATGACACTTTCTATCGCGGCATCTCCGATGGCATGTGTAATGACTTGAATGCCATTTGCAGCGGCGAGGTCGCATAGTTCAAACAACTGTTGATCACTCAAGGCCGCAACACCACTTGTTGAGGGATCATCGGCATAAGGCCTGGTCATTAACGCGGTACGCGCTCCCAAAGAACCATCTTTGAACAATTTAAGTGCGCCTTTGGATAAAAATCGTTCATCATATATGCCGGTCAAATGTTCTGTCATCAAATAATTCTTAAAATCATTGATGTTCTGATAATTGAATTGATGACCGTACCGGAGTTTCAATTTGCCTTCTCGATACATTCTATCGATGGTGTTGAATACCATTCGGGAATTGGAACCCATTATATCACAGGACTGCACAGAGGTGATTCCAACACTGATCGCATAATTCATCCCTTTTTCAAGATCGCTTTCCAGTTCTTCTGATGATTTTTCGGGAATAATGGAATAGAGTGTGTAAACAGCATTTTCAGTAAAGATGCCATTGGGTTTTCCGTCATTTCCGATTAGGATCTCACCTCCATCCACAAGATGGGCATCCGCTAATCCGATGATTTCCAGTGCTTTTGAGTTTCCGACCGATACATGGCCGCAAACACGACTGAAAATAATAGGTATCTCCATTGAAATACGATCCAGATCATTTTTGTCGATCATTCTATTGTCGTTGGGACTGAAAAAGTCTTGATTCCAACCTCTTCCAACGAGAATATGAGGAGCGTGTTCGAGTATGAATGCTTTACCGATTTTAATGACATCCTCTATTGAGGCGGCTGATGTGAGATCACATGATCTGATGAATTCCCCCACGGATGCCAAATGAAGATGGCTGTCGTTCAATCCCGGCAGGATGGTTTTTCCTTTTAAATCTATTACTTCATCACTATTAGATTTTTCCAATTCATCCAATTTTCCGATTTGTTTGATGATCCCATTTTCAATACTCAACGCTTCAACAAAATAGTCTTTATGAATGTAGATTTTTGCATTTTTTATAATTGTTCTCATAATGTCTTCCTCATTTCTTATGGACTGTTTATAGGATATCATAGTCGTTCGGTCCATGACCAGACAAATTGCATCTATACGAGTGTTCATTTCGATGTTATTATATTTTAAGGTGATTAGGATGAAAAAAGAATTTTCGGAAAACAAATTTTTAGTTGACCTCAAAAGCAGGATATTTCAAATGATACTGATTATAAGCATATCCGCTTTTGTAGTTGTCGCAATGGTCAACACCATAAACAGCAGGCCTTTAGTGAATATTATAATTCCCGTGGTGGCCGCTGTTGTTGTATATGCGATGTATTTCCTTTTCAGGAGGAACACGAAAAGGAATTGGATAAAAAACAGTTACCTGTTTTTGTTGTGCAATATCTATCTGCCACTTGCGTGGATGACATCTCCTGGATCGTATAGCGCAATGAGCTTCTATGCGGTGCTCATATTGTTCGTTTCGATTTTTTTGGTGAACAAGAGATGGGAGTATGCTTTTCCTGTTTCAATTGTGATCGAAATGATTATCTTGTTGAAAATCGAACCCCGATTTCCAGATCAGTTCACAATTTATTCTACTCTTGAGATGCGATCAATTGATCTGATTATGAATTTTTTGGTCGTAGCAGGAATCTTTTTTGTCATTGTAGTCACTTTGAATCGCTATTTTGATTATGAACACCATCGCATTTACAATGTTTCTGTAACCGATCAACTGACAGGTATATACAACAGGCATTATTTGTTTCATATCATTGAAAACTATAAACACATGGTGCCCCAACAGGAATTTGCATTTGTCATGATGGATCTCAACCATTTCAAAAGAGTCAATGATGTTTACGGACACGCGGATGGCGATGAAGTGTTAAAAGCTTTCGCTTTGGCACTAAAAGCGGCATCCAGGAAGACAGATGTCGTTGCCCGTTATGGTGGCGACGAATTTGTGGTGGTATTGTCCGGTGCGGATTATGAAGATTTCATTATCGTCAAATCAAGAATCGTGGAATTATTCAAATCAACAGCAGACAAGTATAAGGCCGTCGGCTTGTCGATCGGATTCGGTTTCTCGCAGAGCCTGGATTTGCCACTTGATGATATCATTAAAATTGCGGATATGGATCTATACAATGATAAAAACATTAAGCAGACGCGCTAAAAGCGCGTCTTTGAAGCATGTGGCGCGGGCAATCATTATCAAATGAATATTTTGGAGGAATTATGGGCAGAGGATATATTCATATTTACACAGGAAACGGGAAAGGTAAAACCACTGCGGCGTTCGGTCTTGCTCTGAGAGCGGCATGTGCGGGAAAAAAAGTCTATATTGGTCAGTTTGTCAAAGACATGAAATACAGTGAAACAAAAGTTGTGGATTTCATGTCCAATATAGTAATCGAACAATTGGGTGAAGGATGTTTCATAAGCAAGGCGCCTACAGAACGTGACCGGGAAATTGCAAATTTGGCTCTTGATAAATGCGCTGATCTTTTAAAATCGGATGACTATGACCTGGTGATTCTCGATGAAATCAATATTGCACTTTATTTTAACCTTATTGAAGTGAAGTCTGTTGTTACAGCGCTGGAAAGCAGGAACGAGTCCATTGAGGTCGTGCTCACAGGAAGGTATGCACCTGATCAGCTTATTGAAATGGCGGATTTGGTGACAGAAATGAAAGAAATTAAACACTATTATACCCAAGGCGTTCTATCCAGAGAAGGCTTTGATTGTTAGGGAGGAAAATATGTTCATTGAGTTGGATTCAATCATCAAAATTTTATTGGCAGTTATTGTAGGTGGGATTATAGGACTTGAACGCGAATCCATCAATAGGCCAGCGGGATTCAGAACCCATATATTGGTTTGTGTCGCATCTGCTCTGATTATGGATGTGAACATCAAACTGATTGTCGGTTATGTCAATGCGGATCCTGTGAGAATGGGCGCACAGGTGATCAGTGGTATGGGTTTTCTGGGTGCGGGAACGATCATCAAGGAAGGTGTCACTGTCAAAGGATTGACTACCGCGGCTGGACTCTGGTCAGTAGCATGCTTGGGTCTTGTAATCGGTGCCGGATACTATATGCTTGCACTTTTCGCAGTTGCCGTCATGTGGGTCACACTTAAGATTTTCAGCCGTTTTGATACCAAAATAAACAAATCCAAAAGAAGAAGAATCTGATTCAAAGGAGACTTTAACAATGATCAATGTGCGCAATCTTCAATTTACATATCCGAAATCCAGCAATGAAGCTATCAAAGGTTTGAATTTCAGCATTGCCAAAGGAGAGGTTTTCGGGTTTTTAGGACCAAGCGGCGCAGGGAAAACCACGACACAAAGACTGATCATCGGCTTGCTCCGAGGATATAGCGGCAATATTGAAATCATGAATAAGGAACGTCGCGAATGGGATTACAATTTTTATGAGAAGATTGGCGTGGCATTTGATTTTCCGAATTTATACAAGAAATTGACTGCTGAAGAAAACCTTAAACTGATAGGCTCCTATTATAAGACCGCCCCTAAAGACATTGAAGGGCTGTTGATTCGTGTTGGTCTTGAGGGAGAACGAAGAAAGAAAGTTGAAGATTATTCCAAAGGGATGAAAATGCGTTTAAATTTCATCAGAGCAATCATGCATGATCCGGAAATTCTTTTTTTTGATGAACCGACATCTGGGCTTGATCCTGTGAATGCCAGAATAATAAAGGACATTATCTTGGAACTCAAAAACAGAGGTAAAACCATATTTCTGACGACTCACCATATGGATGTCGCAGAGCAGCTGTGTGATCGTGTAGCTTTTATCAACGAAGGTATGATTTCAGCAATTGATCAACCCAAAAACCTAATGGTTCAATACGGGAAGCCAATGTTAAAGGTGGAATATGAAAAAGATGGTGTAGTTCATACAGAAAAATTGTCTCTTGATCATTTGAAGGATAATTTGATTTTCGAGGATATTTTGAAGAATCATCAAATTTTAACCATGCATTCTCAAGAAGCCACACTTGAGGAAGTCTTTATTCTGCTCAATGGGAGAGCACTCATATGAACGATCGACAATCTTTATCACGAATCAGAAATGCATTGCTATCCGATATTGTATTTCAGTATAAGCAGGGATTTTACTTCATATATCTGCTGATTTCCTTCGTTTATCTTTTGATTTTGAGTCAATTGCCATTGGAATATGCCAATATTGCTTTGCCGGTTATTGTCTTTTCGGATCCTTCGGTTTTGGGACTCTTTTTCATTGGTGGAATTTTATTACTTGAAAAAGAGCAAGGAATCATACAGACACTTTCGGTGACTCCGCTCAAAACACATGAATACCTGATTTCCAAATTGATTTCATTATGTGTTATTTCCATGATGGCAGTCTTGTTGATCACGTTTTTATCATCCGCAAGTGAAGTGAATTATTTACTTTTACTTGTTGGCGTCATATTGACATCTGTTTTTTTCACACTGATTGGGATTATGATTGCAACAAAATCAAGGCATTTGAATGCCTTTTTTGTAAAAATGATACCATGGATGATAGTGCTTGTTTCCCCCTGTGCTTTGATTGTATTGTTTCCTGATGAATTGATTTTAAGTGTCTTTCCTTCCATAGCGAGTCTTAGAATGGTATATGGCGCATATAATGGCATATCAAACTTGGAGGTTTTTGTTTCTGGAGGCGTTTTGATTGTCTCCAATTTACTGCTTTTTGGAAAAGCAAAGGCCATGTTCGAAAAACATATGATCTATGGAGGCAGATGATGAATTTTTTACGTATATTGATCAGTGACCTTAAAATGATTATGAGAGATCCGATTATGGCGATGCTGTTTTTCATCCCTGTGGTGATTGGAATCCTATTTAAGCTTTTGATTCATTTTTTACTGCCAATCGCTCTCGAATATATTGAATTCGCGCTACCCCTTGAACCTTATCTACTGTCGATGACATTGATGATGACACCTTATATGCTTGGGGTGGTCATGGGTTTTATGATGTTGGACGATAAAGATGGCAATATTTTGGATTTGGTTATGGTGACGCCTTTCGGAAGGAGAGGGTATCTTTTAAATAGAATTTTGTTTATTTCAATATTCACTTTCATATATACCTTGATCAATTATTCAATTCTCAATCTAATGGCGTTGAATTTTATAAGTTTACTTTATATTTCCTTGTTATTATCCATTTTTGCTGCGTCAATAGGTTTATTGTTCTATAGAATTGCGAGTGACAAGATTATTGGTTTGACTTATGCGAAGATTTTAAATTTCGTAATTATATTTGTGTTTGCGGATTTTATCAAAGCGGAGTGGTTCATATATGTCGCTGCGGTATTTCCGACGTATTGGATCACCAGGCTGATCACAAATCAAGGAGTGGCCACCAATTATATCCTTGCGGGTGTTGTGGTTTTGATTTGGTTTTTGATAATGTCCGTCAATGGTATGGGTTTTGATAAAAGGAGTAATTATGGAAATCATTAATGTGGCAATTGTAGGGTACGGCCTATCGGGTCGTGTGTTCCACGGCACGATTATCAGGTCTGTTGAAGGGTTTAAGATTACAAAAGTGGTGACAACCGATCTCATTAAAGAAAAGCAAGCAAGAGAAGATATCAAAAATGTTGTGGTAGTCCATTCGATAGAGGATGTCATACATGATCCCAATATTCATCTGGTTGTCATTTGCACTCCAAACATCAGCCATGTGAAAACCGCTGAAGCGGCTATCAGAAACAAAAAACATGTCATTGTTGAAAAACCCTTCACTGTGACTTCTGCTGAAGCCGAACATTTGATGAAGCTTGCTCAAGATTATGGAGTGATCCTTTCGGTATATCATAACCGTAGATTTGACGGTGATTACAAGACTGTTCTGAAAATCATTGATTCTGGAACACTCGGAAGATTGGTCGAGCTCGAATCCCATTTTGATCGTTTCAAGAATGAACTGAAAGAAGAAGCATGGAGAGAAAAGGATCTTCCAGGGTCTGGTGTTTTGTATGACCTGGGTTCTCATCTGATTGACCAAGTGGTTCATAAGTTTGGAATGCCGATCGAGGTTTATTCGGATATGGCAACTCAGAGATCCGGTAAAGTAGATGATCAGTTCGAAGTGATTCTATATTATAAAGATCTGAAGGTGACGTTGAAATCGGGAAGTCTTGTCAAAGAGCCTTTACCACGATTTATTCTTCATGGGACGAACGGCTCTTTTGTGAAATTTGGACTGGATGTTCAAGAAGATGCGTTAAAGGCGGGGCATTTACCTACCGATGAATTTCAGGATCGTATTTGGGGCAGTGAACCTGAGTTTTTATGGGGTAAGCTGAACACAATCAATGAATATAAGAAAATAGAAACATTGAGAGGCGATTACCGGACTTATTATAGGAACATATATGGGGCCATCCAATTTGGTGAACCACTGTTGGTCGAGCCGAAAGATGGGCTTAACGTCATAAAAGTGATTGAAGCGGCCAAAGAGAGCAATCGGTTAAAAAAACGAATCGAGATATAGATGAAAAGAGAGCATTCAATTATGAATCTCTCTTTTTTTATGTATATTCCTTGACGGAAATGGGTAATACTAATATGAAAACCTTAATTGAATGGAGAATATATATGAAGCATGAAAAAGGTTCAATGAATAAAACAACATACTTTACAGTTACATTTTTAATAGGTTTGATTCTTTTGAGTCTGATATATTTGAAGTGGAATACCTATTTGCCCTCCGAAGAAGCCTTAGAGGCACTTGGAGCGAGCAATGTATTTTATGAACGGAATATGATCTTGATTGAGCCAATTGGTGAACAGATTGGAAATTTGGTGTTCTATCAAGGGGGGTTTGTAAAGACAGCAAGTTATTCCGTCCTTGCCCAAATCTTTGCGGAAAATGGTTACCGCGTATTTTTGCCTGAAATGCCTATCAATTTGGCTATCCTCAATTCAGATGCCTATTCAGAAATCAGGGAAAAGTATCCTGATGACGGAGAATGGGTATTGATGGGACATTCTTTGGGTGGAACAAGTGCCATTATACATCTTTCCAAAGCGAAACCCGATCTGGATGCACTCGTGCTTTTAGGGTCTTATGGAACAGAGAGTGCTGACATTTCAACTTTAGATATCAATGTGCTCTCAATAGTCGCAGATCGTGACAATATTCTCAGTTGGGATCAGTTTGAACTCAATAAGAAGTTTCTCCCACCCGATACGACTTTCGAAACCGTCATCGGAGGCAACCATTCCGGATTTGGCTATTATGGATTTCAACGAGGTGATGGTGAAGCTACAATCACCAGAAAGGAACAACATAATCAAATTTTCACCATTTTCACCAACTGGTGGTTTAGCAAATGATTGACCATGAAAGGAATCTATTATGCTGATCAAGTCATTTAAGTATGCCATAAAAGGTATCATACTTGCCATTAGGGAGGAACGCAATTTCAGAATCATGTTGATGGCATTTTTTGTGGTTGTATGTTTGGGTCTATATTTCAAACTTGAAAAAGTGGATTGGATGATGATTTTCATAACAAGTGGAATTGTACTTGTTGCTGAGTTGTTCAATACGACTATTGAGAACATGATGGATATGATATCGCCCGAGTATGATATAATGATTGAGCGCATTAAAGATTTATCTGCAGGCGCTGTTTTAGTTACTGCTATTTTCAGTGTAATTGTAGGATTTATTGTATTTGTTCCATATTTATAATAATGATCTGTTATATTGATCACAAATTGGGTATCACTTACTAGGTACCTAAGATTGAAAGGAGAATAAACATGAAAGTATTAGCAAGAGATCAAAAACTTAAAGAAGTAAGAAACCAGAATATGATAGCGGGTGTTTTATATGGAAAAGGCATTGATCCAGTAAAAGTAATGGTCGAACGAAAAGAATTCCTTCACAATTTCCATGAACATGGACAGGTATCGGTATTCCCTTGTGAGTTCAATGGCGAAACACATAAGGTTTATATCAAGGATTTACAAAGAGATGTAATGTTGCCTGAGAAGATAATGAATTTCGATTTGCTTAAAGTGTCTGCTAAAGACAAAATCCATGCAAAATTACCGATTCATCTCCTCAACAAAGAATTGCTTGAAAGCAAAGGCTTGATTGTGCAGCAGAATGTTCAAGAAATCGATGCACATTATTCTGTTGAAAAAACACCAGAACCAATCGAATTTGATGTTGCGAATTTGGAGGTTGGTGCAATTATAAAATTGGAAGAAATCAGCATTCCTGATTATATTGAGGTACACACGGATCTGAACTTGGTCGTGCTGTCTATTGTACATCAAAAAGTTGTAGAGGAAGTTGAAGAGTCAGAAGAAGTCAAAGAGCCGGTCTTGATTGGTTCAGAAGAAGAAGAAGAAGCTTAATAATTCAAAACGAAAGTGCCAAGGAACCCTTGGTGCTTTTTTTTGTTTCATACTATATTATCATGGTATAATATTTATATTAGGGGGGATGGACATGGATATTATTGAAATCGATAATTTGACCAAGTATTATGGGAAAGTGAAAGGTATAGAAAATGTCAGCTTCAATGTGAAGGAGGGTGAAATCTTTGGTTTTATCGGTCCAAACGGTGCTGGCAAATCCACTACAATTCGCACATTGCTTGGATTGATATTTCCATCATCCGGATCTGCGAAATTGTTTGGCAAGGATTGCATTAAGTTTGGAAGCGATATCAGGAGTGAAATCGGCTATCTGCCTTCTGAAGTATTCTATTACGAAAAAATGAAGGTTAAGGATCTACTGAAATACTCTGCCAGCTTCTATAAGAAAGATTGTACAAAACGAATCAACGAACTCACTGACATTATGGAGCTGAATCTCAATAGACGAATAGAGGATTTGTCATATGGAAACAAAAAGAAGGTGGGTATAGTTCAAGGATTGCTGCACGAACCCAAATTGATCATGTTGGATGAACCGACCAGCGGACTTGATCCACTCATGCAACAAAAATTTTTTGACATCATTTCAGAAGAAAACAAAAAAGGCGCCACTGTATTCTTCTCATCACATATTTTGTCTGAAGTGCAACATCTATGCAATCGGGTTGCAATCATCAAAGAAGGTCATGTGATAAAAGTGGAAGACATTAAAACCTTACGAGAAGACAATTATAAAAAAGTCACGGTAAAAGGGGATTCGCTGGATCATATGAGTCTGAGTTTTGAGGGTGTGTCGCAGCTTGTGAAATATGATCATTCCTCCAGCTTTTTCTACAAAGGGGATGTCAAAATTTTGATAGAGGCAATGGCCAAGCAGGAAATCCAGGACATTTTGATTGAAGATCCATCGCTGGAAGAAATCTTCATGCATTACTACAAGTAGGTGTGCCCATGAATATTTATAGGTTCGAGTTAAAAGGTTATTTCAGAACTTTGTGGATTTGGATTCTCTCTTTGATTGCTTTATTGTTCATGTATATGGCTTTTTATCCGATATTGTCGGATGACGCGATGATGATGGACAAAATTCTGGAGCATTACCCGGAAGAGTTGCTAAAAGCTTTTGGAATGGGCGAGAGTATTTCTTTTGCCACTGTTCTTGGCTATTTTACATTCACATTCGTATTCGTCCAGCTTTGTTTGGCTGTTCAAAGCGCCTATTACGGTTTTAATTTTCTATCTATTGAAGAACGTGAACTTACCGCTGATTTTCTTTACAGCAAACCGGTCACCAGACGAAGTGTGTTTGTTCAAAAATATCTTGCGGCGTTTACTGCACTTCTTTTATCGAATTTGGCTGTTTGGATTGGCAGTTTTTTGGCGATCGAAATATTCAGGGGAGACAACTCTTATGATTTGGGCAATTTGGTGATTTTGCTCGTGTCCATCCCCATTTTTCAATTGTTCTTTTTTAGTATCGGTCTTGTAGTTACAACACTTTCAAAAAAAATCAGCAGTGTGATCAGCTATGCAATGGCACTATCTTTTGGTCTTTACATACTGAATGCGATAAGAAGTATCGTAGGAGGGGAGTTGTTGGGAATGATCACACCCTATTATTATTTTGAGCCAGGTCATATACTGACTTCAGGAAAATTGAACTTGAGATTGACAATGATTTGTGTCTTCGTAATCCTGATTTCAAATAGCCTTGGGTATCGATTATATCTGAAAAGAAATATCCATTCTTTGTAGGGGGCGTAAGATGAACATAATAACAAGAGAATTAAGATCGAACTTAAAATCTCTTTTGATCTGGAGTGGTAGTCTGATTGCAGTCATAGTCATGATGCTCAGTGAGTTTTCGGCATATTACAATAATCCCGATATGGCTCAAATCATGGAATCTATGCCAAAAGCCTTGATGGATGCATTCAGTATGAGCAATGCGAATCTTACGACTGTCAGTGGATATGTAAGTATAACTGTGGTCTATGTCAATCTTATGCTGGGCATATATGCTGTTTTGCTCGGAAATTCAATCATTGCAAAAGAAGAGCGTGACAAGACCGCGGGATTTCTCATGACAATGCCTGTTACACGCACAAAGGTTTTGATCGGAAAAATAGCTGCAGCAATCATCAATTGCATGATCGTACTTGCTGTAGTGATCGGCTCCTTGTATATTTTTACTTTGAAGTACAACCCTGATCAAGAATTTTATAGGTTTTTGTGGTTAATCACTATGACAACGGGGGTTTTTGAGGCTGTTTTTTTAAGCATTGGATTATTTTTGGCATCTGCAGTAAAGCGCTATAAGATGTCCAGTGGGATAGGACTTGGTATCCTATTTGCCCTATATGTATTGTCTGTTTTGGTTGCGCTTAGTGAAAAGATTGATTTCTTAAAATATGTGACACCCTTCAAATACTTTGAAGCATCGATATTGCTTCAAAATGATAGCATTGAAGGGAAATATTTGATCATATCCTTCGCTTGGATAGTCCTATTCATGTTTTTAACATTTAAAATCTATAACAACCGCGATTTGCGGGATTAAAAAATATAAGAGCGCCGTCGCGGCGCTCTTATATTTTTCGCGTAGGTAAGTTTCCGAAGGAAACTTATTAGCGTCTCTGTAAGTCTTATGATACGTGCGCCGTCGCGGCGCTCTTATATTTTTATATTATAGATCTTCTTCCTTGACACTCCATACTTTCCATACGTTGCCGACCAATTCAGGACCGGGCTTGAGTGTTGTTTTTCCTGGTCTCCACCCGGATGGTGTGGCTTCAGTTCCACCGGAATTTCGGACCAATTGATAAGCTTGAACCTGTCTGATGGTTTCGGCGACGTTTCTGCCAACTGGAGGAGTAAGCACTTCGTAACCTTGAATGATACCATCTGGATCGATAATGAAACGACCTCTGTTTTCTACGCCTGCCTCTGGATCATAGACATTATATAATGTACCGACGCCACCGCCCGCATCTGAGAGCATAGGGAACGGTATGCCGCCCTCAACCATTTTGGACAGTTCAAAATCGTTCCACATTTTGTGAACAAAAACACTGTCTACACTCACTGAGAGCACTTCGACATCCAGTGCTTGAAAATCATTGAATTTATCTGCAACTGCAGATACTTCAGTCGCTCAGACGAATGTGAAGTCGCCTGGATAAAAGCATAATACGACCCATTTCCCTTTGTATTCGGATAATTTGAAATTTTTAAAACCGCCTTTGTAATATCCTGCCAGCTCGAAATCAGGAGCAGGTCCTCCAACTTTGATCATTTTCACTTCCTCCTTTTTTTCTGTAGTTTGGTCGGTGCCTTCAGCATGTGTTTGTGGAATAGTCGCCTTTGGACGAGCACAACCAGGTTTGAAATCAGTTGGCATATGATACCTCCTTTAGTAGTATGGATTGATGCCTATAAAAAGAATACCCCATAATATATGGGGTAATCAATAAAAAACATATGTTAATTAATTAAGTTGATAAATACCCTAATCAACTCGGGATCGAATTGAGTTCCCGAATTATTTCTGAGTTCCTCCAATATTTGCTTCTTAGTCAATTGAGGAAGATATCCTCGTGGATGAGTCATGGCATCATAAGCATCCGCAATACAAATGATTCTTGAGAACAGAGGAATATCTTCACCTATGAGGCCTTTTGGATACCCTGTACCGTCATATCTTTCATGGTGTGCGAGTACAACGGTTGCAAGTTCACTCATCTCATTAAGCGCACTTAGAATTCGATAACCGATTTCAGGATGTTTTTTCATTTCCACCCAGTCTGAAGCAGAGTATGGGAACTCCTTATTTAAAATGTTTTGTGGGATTGCGATTTTACCGATGTCATGAAGCCAACCCGCTGATTTCAAATCATCCAGTTCATGTTGACTCAAATTCAACGCCATCCCTAATTGCTCGCAGTACATGCTCACGTTTTGTGAATGACTTCGTTCACTGTCATTCTGGTCATGAAGGGTCTTAATGATGGTATCGAACATTCTGCTTCTGAAGCTGGGGCTTTCAATCAACTTGTTTCGGTACATATGATTTTCAACACGTTTGAACAATTCAGCAATGGGTTCGTCTAGAGATGTTTTTGTGTCACAACCAAATGAGAGAGAAAAAGCTATGCCGTTGAAAACTTCATTTTCACAGGCAACCTTTATCCTGTGAACTATCTCTTCAGCGGTTCTAAGCTCTGTGTGAGGCAAAAGGATAACGAACTCATCCCCTCCAAGTCTTGCTATGATTTCATCTTTTCGACAGTTTTCTATGATGATCGCAGCTATTCTTTCCAGCAGCTGATCGCCGACACTATGACCAAATGCATCGTTTGTCAGTTTCAGGCCATTGACATCCGCCATGATCAAGGCAATGGGGATGTTGCGTGACCGATCGAGGCGTCTGAGCTCTTCTTCAAAAAAACGACGATTATAAAGACCGGTCAGTTGGTCGTGATAGCTGATGAACATAATTTCCCGTTCTGCTTTTTTTCTGTCTGAAATGTCCGTATATATGCCATAACCACCGATGACCTGATCCCCTTCAAGAATGGGTATGCCTTTGATCAAAACGTCTACGGGCTGATTGTTTTTGCCGAATCGGACGCCCTCGAGGACAATCTTTTCTCCAGTATACATGCGAGTAGTCAGTTCAGTGGTCATGCGCATGGTTTCATTAGTTGAAATGATCTCATCAATTTTTTGACCTTTGATTTCCGACAAGTAATAACCAAACAAATCTGTGAAGACATCATTGATTTCAATGATGTTTTGGTTTGAATCCAACCTGACAATCGCATCAGAGGAATTTTTGAAAAGAGCTTCAAAAATATTTTTTTGAGTGGATAATTTCTTGTTGGCGTTCTTTTGTTCTGAGATATCCGTATATATACCATACCCACCGATGACTTCTGTGCCTAGAACGATAGGAACACCTTGAATCAAAAATGCTCTTGCGGTGCCATCCTTGGAATAGCGAAGGCCTTCTTTGACGACTTTTTCTCCATTCAGCAGACGAGTGGTAATCTCGGTGTTTTCATTGAGTTGGTCGTCACTCGAAATCAGAGGGTCCGGTAACTTCCCTTTGACTTCGTCAAGGCTGTAACCAAAAAAACGCTCATAATTCTCATTGAACTCAATAATGTGCTGGTTTTTGTCGATTCTGATTATGGCATCCGATGAATTGCTGAAGAGGGACTCGAAAATCATTTTTTGACGGTTTAACGCGTCAATGGCTTGCTTTTCTTTTGTGACATCTTTATAAATTATAAAAGCACCTTTGATGATGCCATTTTTTATTATGGGAATTCCCGTCATGACAACGTCATAGAGGTTGCCTTCGGAATCCTTTCGCTGACCTTCATCAAAGATCCGCTCACCATGCAATAATTTTAGTGAATTGAGCTTGATTTTCTCAGAATCATTGATGTCATGGAAAAGTTCGTCAATATTCTTATGGACCACATGCTCATTTTTGTATCTGAAAAGTTCTTCAAATTTTCGATTGATTTCAAGAATATTGAAATGAGCATCAACTTTTACAATCGCATCCATAGATGAATGAAACAACAGTTCGAAATTGTTGGAATTACTCATAAGCACACCTTTCATTACAAAATATTAATATAGTTGTATATATTAAAACATTTTTTTAATTCAATTACAATTGTGAAACGCATATTAATGGGTATGAGTACAAAAAAAACTAGGGAGAGGGTCCTATGTATATCGCTAGACAACCAATATTCAACACAAAAATGGAAGTATACGGATATGAGTTGCTGTATAGATTCAGTGAAAGCAGCAAAATGTTTGATGGAAGTTCACCAATACAGGCGACAGCAACTATAATCAATGGACTTTTTGAATCGGGACTGGAAAATTTGATCGATGGCAAACGCGCATTTGTAAATTTTGATTCGGATTTTTTGCATCTGGACCTAACAGAACTCATCGAGCCAGAGAAACTTGTGATCGAGATGCTGGAAGATGTTCAGGTGGATATAGATATGATGGTTCGTCTGCAAGAGCTCAAAGACAAAGGGTATATGCTTGCTCTGGATGATTTTGTTGAATCATACAATCATTATCCATTGGTACCGATGGCGGATATAATCAAATATGATTTGATCGGCACACCAATGGCAATGATCAAATCTGATGTGGCGAGAGCACTCAAAGACAACAAAATCCTACTGGCTGAGAAAGTTGAAAATATTTCCGAGTTTGAAGAAGCGAAAGCAATGGGATTCACTTTATTTCAAGGGTTCTTTTTTAGCAAGCCAAGCATAATTGGAAGCTCCAATGACAAAACAACAACCAAAGCCCAATATGGAAGAATGATCAATGAACTTATGAAGGATGAACCTTCTTATCAGATTCTTGCTGAGATAATTGAAAAGGATGTGCATCTGGCGTATAGATTGATGCGTGTTGTAAAATCAAGATCCGGTGATGATATCCTATACTCCATCAAAAGAGCATTGACCTATATGGGATTGAAAGAAATCCAACGATGGATCAATATTCTCATGCTTCGAGATCTGTCAGATAAAAAACCGGATGAACTCATGAGAATGTCATTGATCAGGACCAAATTTGCCGAAAGGATCACAATGCATACTCATCTGAGCAAGATGAAATATGAAGCATCCATGCTGGGATTGTTCAGTACGATCGATGCAATGTTGGACCAAAGTATGGATGACGCCCTTAAAGGTATCTCATTGCCAGCTTCAATCATAGATGCTCTTGTGCATGGGAAAGGTGATCTTTATCCAATATTTCAGTTGGTCTGTACCTATGAAAAAGCCGATTGGAAAAAAGCTCAAATAATCATCAGTCAACTGGGATTGAATGAAGACGAAGTCGTTGACGATTATAAATCCGCTCTGATATGGACAAAAGAAGTCATGGATATGATTTACAAAGTTAATTGACATATGTTCATAATGGAGTTATATTATTAGTATGAATGGAATGTGGGGAGGTAAATATGGACCATAACCAAAAAATACTCGACATAGAAAAAATATTGAAAGATAATGGATACAAACTCACAGGATCGCGCAAATTGATGATTAAAATTTTCGTCGATTCAAAAATTCACATGAGACCGGATGATGTCTATCAACTTTTAAGAAATGACAGAATCAGCTTGCCGACTGTGTACAGAAATATAGAAATATTCAAGGAAACTGGTGTTATAAAGGAACTGCCTATTCAAAACGAGCGATATTATGAGCTGGAAATATATAGCGGAAAAAAAATGCATATTCATTTTCAATGTCAAAGTTGTGGAATCATCAAAGAGTACAGTGATCTTGAACTTATAAAGATGATGATTGCAGAGCGCGATTTCATTGAGACAAACCATGGAGATCGTATTGACGATGTAACGATTGTCATGAGCGGAACCTGCAAGATATGCCTAAAGTGAAAAAGTTATCTCACTATATTGCTGTGAGATAACTTTTTTTTGTTTGACAACATGAAATTAGGATAAATGTATGATAAATTTACTCATTCTCTTCCGCCTCAAATTGACCGCTGAAAAAGCTGTCATATAAAAGTTTTGCTTGATCATATTCTTCGTCGTGAACGAATAAATCAATCCCGAATATCGTATTGCCCAAGTAAATTGTCATAAATTCTCCGGTTTCCCTGTGTTGCACAAATAATGGAATATCATTGTCTTCAAATAATTCTTTGATCATTTCAAATTCAATATTGTTCATCAGAGTAGCCAACTGTTTCATATGATAACCTCCGTTCTATAATCATTATATATCCTATAATGTATGCTTCAATCACAATCAATCAATCACAAAGGGGAGATGGAATTATGAAAAACATTTTAATTGTCTATGCAACCAAGACTGGAACTACTCTTCATGCCGCCAATATCATATCGGAAGTGTTTGAATCCAATGGCTATTCGGTCGATATTAGAAAGTTCAGTGATGACTTTAGTCTTGACCCTTATTTTGGAGTCATAATCGGAGCGCCAATCAACGGCATGCAATGGCATCCTGACGCTGTGAAGTTTATTACGACTAATCAGCAAGTCCTTAAGGAAAAGGCGGTGGCATATTATTTCATGTCCTATATTTTGAATGTTGGAAATTCATTCTGGAACAAACGCATTCAGACTAGTCTCAATAAAGTGAAAAACATTGTCAAACCAATCAATATCGGTATGTTCAATGGAAGTGTCGGCAGTGGTTTTCCTGCACCGGCAAGATGGCTTTTCGGAATAAAGAAAGGAACACCCATGAATCTTACTGATGACGCAGAAGTCAAGGAATGGGCAAAAGACTGCTGTGAAGTGTTTGACAGAATTTGAGTGTAGTCATGAAAATACTCAAAATCATATTTGGATTGTTACTGACCGTATTTGTGATGATGTCCATTATCCCTTATCTAGTGCCATTAACGAGACCTAACGAGATTCATTATAAACCCTTTGAGAACAGCAATTTTATTGTGGTTGAAGATGTTCAAATCCACTACAGGATTTATCACTCTGCAAATAAGGCTCCAACCGGTAAACTTCTGATGGTTCACGGATTGGGGGGATCCACTTATTCGTTTGAGAAAAATGCACAGGTTATCGCAGATGAGGGCTATATAGTCCTATTGGTCGATTTGCCTGGATTTGGTTATAGTCAGAGGCTCGAGACTTTTGATCATTCACAGGAAAATAGGTCAGAGGTCTTATGGAGTTTGCTTGATACGATGGATTCTGCTTTTAGTGAGGAGATTCGGTCGAAGAAATGGCATTTGGCAGGACATAGCATGGGGGGAGGCACTGTGGCTGCAATGGCGGTCCTTTATCCTCAAAATACAGAAAGCTTAATTTTGATAGATGCCGCTCTTAATGAAACAAACAGACAATCTGTTCTATTCAAATATCCACCGGCGACCAGGTGGCTGCAAGTAGCACTGGAAAGAATATTAATCAGACAAGATTTTATATCGGATTTTCTATCATCGGCGTATGGTAGACAACCTTCTATGGAGGAGGTGACAGGATATTTGAAACCGCTAGAGCTGAGTGGTACGGCGAGGAGTTTCAAAGGATTCCTTCGAACATCAAGAAACATGGAAATTGAACGAATTCAAGATATTGAATTGCCCGTCTTTATTGTATGGGGCGAGGAAGACCTTTGGATTCCAATTGATGAAGCCTATAAAACAGATGACCTGTTTGACAATTCCAAACTTGTGACCATTGAAAAATCCGGTCATTGTCCCATGGAAACACATCCGATGCAATTTAATACTTTTTTAATGAATTGGTTATCGGATTTGAATTGACAAATCGATTGAAGCGATCTACAATATGACTATAGAGTCACATGACTCTGTAGTCATATTTTTTTTGGAGGTATAAATGCCAAAGGATACTTTTTTTAATTTGCCATCAGACAAGAGAGAGAGAATTGTTGAGGCGGCACTTAGGGAGTTTGAGGAAAACGCTTTCGACCAGGCGAGTACAAACAAGATCATAGAACAGTCGGGAATTTCAAAAGGCAGTTTTTATCAGTATTTTGATGATAAAAAGGATTTATACAAATATTTGATTCAACTGATGGTGGAGTCAAAACTTAAGTACATCACACCCGCCATGCAAAACCCTTTCAATCACGATTTTTTTGAAGTCATACATGATATGAATGAAGCCGGACTGAAATTCGCATTGGATCAACCTAGATATCTAAAAGTTGGAACTCGTTTGATGCAGGACAAGAATCACGCTCTATACAAAGAGATAATCGCAGAAAATCAGGAACGAGCATTCGAGGTCTATAGCGCATTGGTCAAGAATGCGATGGAACGGGGGGAACTCAGGGATGATATCGACGTGGAATTCACAGCACGGATCATATTCATCATGAGTACTGAGATTGTCTCTTTGACGATGAATAATTCATATGAGAATTTAACTGAAAATTTGACAGAGATTCTGGATAAACTTATGAACTTGCTTGCATATGGCATAAAAAAAACGGAGGGATAAAAATGATTAAAGTCAATGGGCTGTACCATTCTTACAGCAAAGATGAGAATTACGCGGTTAAAAATGTGGATTTTGAAATCTCAAAAGGCGAGGTTTTTGGTTTTCTTGGTCCGTCTGGTGCAGGAAAATCGACTACTCAAGGCATCTTGACGGGGTTGCTTCCAATTCAAAAAGGAGAAGTGGAAGTCGTCGGATATGATATTCGTCATCCCAAAAGAGAGATGTTCAATAAAATAGGCGTGTCGTTTGAACAATCCAATGTCTATGGAAAATTGACCGCACTTGAAAACCTGGAGTTCTACAGAAAACTATTCGATGTTGAAACGATGAAGTCGATGGACCTGTTAAAATGGGTGGGACTTGATCATGTAGCCAATAAAAAGGCGGGCGAATTTTCCAAGGGAATGAAACATAGACTGACTTTCATCAGAAGCATGCTGAACAATCCCGAACTATGGTTTTTGGATGAACCGACAACGGGTCTAGACCCTGCCATCGCCAGTCAAATCAAAGATATTGTCAAAGAAAAGAACAACCAGGGCACAACAGTCTTTCTAACGACTCATAATATGTATGTTGCAGATGAACTGTGTCATAGAGTAGCTTTCATAATCGATGGAGAAATCAAATTGATTGATTCGCCAAGAAATCTCAAATTGCAGCATGGTGAAAAGTTCGTCGTTGTAGAGCATTTGGAAAATGATGTGTTGAAAAAAGAACAATTGTCACTCGTCATTGATCAGGATAAGGCCCGACTGAATGAAATCATCAGTTCTGGAAAGATTGAGATGATGCATACTAAGGAAGCCACTTTGGAAGAAATATTCATCAAAGTGACCGGTAGGGGGTTGGAATAAATGCGGAAATTGTGGATGACTTTTCTAAAAGACGCAAAACTGTCATTTAACGGTCTTTACTTTTATATGGAAATTGGAATGGCTTTGATTTTCATAGCAGTGTTGTTGTTTGTCGTACCTGAAAACTTTGAAAGCTCACAGAGATTTTATGTTGCCATGGAACTTGAAGGCACTGATACTGATGCAGTTCAGCGACTTATGGGAAGCTCCGATGACGTTACAGTTTTAGATAACCGTTCTGAAATTGAAAGCGCAATGAAGAAAGATCGATCATCAGTAGGTGCGGTCATCAGAAAAAATGAAAACAAATTTGTATATGAAATGATTCTACAAGGTTATGAGAATGAAAGCATGAAGAACCTCATCAAAGCTGGGATCGAAGGTGAAGTCTTGTCACAGATTCCAGGATTTTCATCAGAAATAACAGTGCGCACATTGGAAATGAATTCAGAAAAACTTTCTGACCGGGTAAATCTCATTCCAATCTATTTGACAATGAACGTCGGAATGATGGGACTTTTCATAATTGCGGCCTATATATTTCTCGACAAGGAAGAAGGGGTCATTAAGGCATATGCTGTGGCACCAGTGGAAGTATGGCAATATCTGGCCAGTAAAATGTTGATCATGCTCATGATGGGGCTGATCACATCGTTTGTCACTGTACTTGCGATTGTTGGATTCAGCATCAATTACCTATATTTGTTCGGTTTGATTGTTGCTTTCAATACTTTTGGCTCAGCACTTGGTCTTCTCATATCAAGTTTCTTCAATACCATGGTCAAGGCAATGGGGGCAATGTACGTCTTCATTATGATGATGATGCTCCCGACCATCTCCTATCTGATGCCGTCCTTCAATCCGGTTTGGATCAAGGTGTTTCCATCATATTCAATGATGTTCTCATTAAGGGAGCTGATGTTCGAAAATGGTGATCAAAGCTATATTCTTATTCAGATCGGCATTTATTTGTTGTTGGGTTTGCTATTGTTCATTGCCGCCAATCATCGATTCAAGAAAACTTTAACGGTTTAGGAGGCGGATATGAGAAGAATATTGAATATTGTCAGAAGAGACATCAAAAGCGGAACGAGAGATTGGTTGGTGATTTACCTTGCCGCAGCTCCAGTAATGTTTGCACTGGTTCTAAAAATGCTTATACCAAGCGTCGGTGATTCAACGCTCAATGTCGCTGTATATGAAGACACACCACCTGCTGTGGTCTCTTATCTCGAAACCTACGCAAAGGTGATTGAAGTTGTTGACTTGGATGAGAGAATATTGAGGATGGATGATGTGTTTGGAGTTGTAGTAAGGGACAGTGGGATAGAAATCGTGGCTCAAGGCAATGAAATGGAAGGCACTGTTGATTTGCTCAAGACAATTGTAGGACGTTATGAAAATCAAGTGATCGACCTACCGATAGAAGTTGAGTTTTCAGATATCGGTTGGATCATGTCGCCTATGAAACTCGAAGGAGCCAATTTGCTGATCATCTTCAATACAATCTTGGGTGGTATGCTGATCCTCCTGAATCTCGTCGAAGAAAAAATGAGCAATACCATTAGCGCCATCAACGTCACACCAACCAAGAGAAGAGAATTCATCATTGGAAAAGGACTTCTTGGATTTGTTTTGACATTGTATGGTGGTGCGGCTGTCGTCACTATACTGGGATTTGAGGGCATCAATTATGCGATGCTGTTTATAAGTGTATTTGCAATTTCCTTCATTGGAGCAATCATCGGATTCAGTATTGGAATAGTGAGTGATGAGCCCATATCGGCGATTGCGAGCATGAAAACAGTTTTTATTCCGGTTCTGGCATCGATTTTCGGAGCCATATATTTACCGACAAAATGGCTTTTCATTTTGTATTGGTCACCGTTTTATTGGGCATATGATGTCATCAAAGATATTTTATTGATTCAAGCGACTTGGGGACAAGTTTTCAGGAATAGTGGAATCATACTTGTCATAACGGGTTTGGTGTTTGCTGGTTTGCGTAAAAAAATTCAAAATGGATTGAGTTGAAGGAGGATATTATGAACGGAATGGCTTTTTTAGGTATACTCATGGTGGTCTATGCAGTACTTGTTGTCTGGATCGCAGCAAAAAAACCGCCCAAAATTTGGGAGATGGCTAAAATCAAATTGTTCATTAAAGTTCTGGGAGAAAAAGGCACAGTTATATTTTTCTATATTTTCGCACTGATTTTTGCAGTAGTGGGCGTATGGCTGATCATCAAATAACACCATACAGAAATGATTTGAAATTTTGATTCAATTATACTAAAATGAGTTTATACACATCGGGGTATAGCTCAGTTTGGTAGAGTGCATGACTGGGGGTCATGAGGCCGCAGGTTCAAGTCCTGTTGCTCCGACCACTTAAAATCAAGAGTGAAAACACTCTTGGTTTTTTTTTGATTACAATCGGATTAAAAGTCTATGAAATATGAGATTTTACTCAGATAATCATATAGAATGATAACTATCTACAACAAGGGGGAAAGCTTAATGAAAAAATGGAAAATTGCAATTTTAGTAATGACATTCGTATTGATCTTCATATCCAATTCAACAGTATACGCGGAGTCATTAAGCGAAAAAAGACTTGAAGAAATCAACAAAGATTTTAGGGGCCTTTGGGTCGCGACTGTTCTAAATCTGGACTACCCTACAAAGCAGGGTGTATCTGAGACGTTAATGAAAAATGAAGCCATTGAAATCCTCAATCAAGTGGAAGCTTTGGGACTGAATGCAGTAGTTCTTCAAGTCAGACCCACATCGGACTCATTTTACCCATCGAACATATTCCCATGGTCCAAATATTTGACTGGAAAACAGGGGATTCAACCACTGAATGATTTTGATCCCCTCAAGTTTTGGATTGATGAAGCCCATAAAAGGGATATTGCGGTTCACGCCTGGATCAATCCATATAGAATCACAAGAAAGACAGCCACAGAAACGGCACATGATATAAGTTCACTGGCGATTGACCATCCTGCGAGATTGAACCCGTTATGGGTCGTCAAGCATAGTGATGGCAATCTGTATTTCAATCCCGGAATTCCAGAGGTCATGAACCTGATTGTTGATGGTGTTACTGAAATCGTATCCAACTATGATATCGACGGAATCCATTTTGATGACTATTTTTATCCGGATTCAAATTTTGATGATGCTTCAACATTCAAGAAATACGGAGTGAATTTTTCAAGTGTTGCAGATTGGCGTAGAAACAATGTCAATCAATTGATATCAAAGACTTACAAGGCGATCAAATCCATTGATGGGAAAGTTCAGTTTGGAATCAGCCCATTTGGCATTTGGGCAAATTCAAAAACCAATGCGCTTGGCAGCGACACAGCTGGACTTGAATCCTATACTAGCCATTATGCGGATACTCGAAAATGGGTCAAGGAAGGTATGATTGATTATATAGCTCCACAAATATATTGGAACATCGGATTTTCCATTGCGGATTACAGCAAACTTCTCAAATGGTGGGATGACGTGGCAGAGGGGACCGATGTAAATCTTTATATAGGTCATGCGGCTTATCGTACCGGAAATTCAGATCCAAAAAGCGCATGGTATGGTGTGGATGAGATTTCAAGACAGCTGAATCTGAATCAATCAGCGAAAAATGTTGACGGAAGCATTTTCTTCAGGTATGCCCACGTCAAATCCAGTTCCGGCTTGCGTATGCTTCTCAGCACACAATACAATAAAACGAACTCAGTTTTTTCAGAGAACGAATTGATTGTTGGACGTCCTTATAAAGATGTCACTACCACTTCCGCATTCTATTTTATCGGCGGATCATCAGATAGCGCCTTTCCACTATATCTTAATGGAAAGGAAGTCCTTGTGAGAACCACAAAAGGTTTTTTTGGCAGTTACCAACCACTTCGAATCGGAGTCAACACATTCAAGTTTGAACAGAATGGAAAGTCGGTCACCAGAAAGGTGACCAGGATTGGCTATTCTTCGGCAAAACCGCTTACAAGTGTTCAAATCGTTGAAGGTACCGCTTGGCCTCAATCACTTGTACGGGTTAGTCCAGGTGAAACCATCACTTTGTCATGTAAAGCGCCGATAGGGGCTGATGTGACAGTAAGTATTGCAGGTCAAAAAATTGCACTTAAGCCTGCTACTGAGAGAACAGCAACCAATGGCATGTACTCAACGACTTTCAAAATAGACTTCAAGGTCCCTGAATATAGTGGTTATGCAAGAGAAATACCTATTGGAAAACCTGTTTATACCCTCAATTACAAAGGCGTTGTTGTCAGTAAGACTGCAGAAGGAGTGATCAATGCAATCATGAAACAATCTCCTATCGTAGCGACAATAGTCAACAACCATGTGGATTCCTATCAAACCGCTTCAACTTCAAATGGATCACATTTCATATTGCATAAAGGCATGAGAGATTATGTCACTGGACAGCGAGGAGACTTTGTAAGACTATCATCCAATATATGGGTCAAACAAGAAAATGTGAACATCACAACTTGGGACACTATAAAAGACAAAAAAGCAACAATGAGTCATGAGGTTGATGGCAATTTGGACCTATTCAAGTTTGTAACAGACCACAAGCCAGTTTCGGGCGCTTCCTTCAACGGAAAAACCATCAGGGTCATGGTCAGTAACACAATGATTTCCAATACAATGGATTTAACCAAACAATCAGCCGTAAAAAGCATAAATGTATTGTATGAAAATGGTCATAGTTATATCGACTTTGAGCTAAACAATCCATCCGAGTTGGGTGGCTATGAGCTCATAGATGACGAGGGTGTTTTGACTCTTGCCATCAAGAAAAAATTTGTGGCATCAAACAGCACCCTACCATTATATGGCAGTAGAATCATGATCGACCCAGGACATGGTGGCAAAGACAATGGCGCCATCGGACTGATGGGAACACTATATCCGGAAAAAAGCGTAGCACTTGGAATGGCGCAAATCTTACGGGATCAACTTCAAAGTCTTGGTGCAACTGTCATAATGACAAGAAATAATGATTTGTACCTATCACTTGGGGATCGTCTGAACGTGTCGAGAAACAGCGACATAGATCTTTTTATATCTCTGCATGGCGATAGTGTGGGTGATGATTCGGATCTCAGTAAAATATCAGGATTTTCTGTATTCTACAAAGATCCATTGGCACTCAAAATTTCAAATCTCATGCAATCCAAAGTCGTGACCGAACTTTCAAGAAGAGACAGAAAAGTCAAGACAGCGAACTTTTATGTGATCAGAGGAACTTGGGCACCTTCAGTATTGATTGAGGCGGGATTCATGCCCAATCCGGCTGATTACGAATGGATGACTGACACAAATGAACAGAAGTTGTTTGCGAAAGTTATATCGAATGCGATTGTCGAATATTTTAAGGATTAGATCATCTTCAGCATACCGGAAGCCATAATGGTGACGGTATGCTTTTTTTTGTTCATTTGCTAATATTTGCATAGCTCTTAAGTTTAAATGCGATGATTTGGGGTAATAGTTTCACACGATGGTTTTCTTTGTGTAAAACATTGTGCTATCGGTTGCATTGAAAAAGTTGATTTTTTGTATCTATTTGTGAACTTATTGTTGCCAACATTACAATTTCGTTGTATAATGAGCGGGAAAGAGGTTATTTTTTTTGAAATTGTGTGCAAACGTGTGCGCAAAAGTTTCACACAGTTCAAAAGTATTGCACAACCTCAATTGTAAGTTTGCAGTAGAAACAAATTTAGCAGACGAAGTTATTAAATGGGAGATGTAGGAGGATTTAAAATGAAAAAGTTTATGAGTTTATTACTAGTGATGCTACTCATGTTTTCACTCGTAGCATGTGGCAGTAAGACTGAAACACCGGTGGCTGAAACGCCAGCTGATACTGATGTGGTAACAGAAACTCCGGTTGTTGAAGAATCCATTGAAGCGACTATTTCTGTTCAAGTTGAATCAAGTTGGTTGGAGTACTACATGGCGGCAGCGGATAGAGTAAAAGCTGTTCATCCAAATGCAACAATCAATTTTATTGAAACAGGATCATTCGATCACTTGGACGTACTTGATTCTACAGATGTCACCAATGAAGATGTAGCGGATGTATTTGCACTTCCAGCAGACAGAATTTACGGTCTTGCTCAAAATGAAGCATTGTCAACAATCGACGCAACTGCAATGGCAGCCAATGTTGGTGGTTTTGCAGATTACGATGCAGGTTTGGGTGGAAACTTCAATGTGGATGGCGAGTACTTGGCATTCCCTATGAACATCGAAACATTGATCAACTTCGCAAACACAGCTAACGCTGCGGCTGCTGGTGTTGATTTGACACAAACTATTGAGTTCACTGAAATGAATTATGAAACAATGCTCGTACCAGTATTCAATGCTTGGTTTGGCGTTGCTCTTACAAACGCAGCAGAGATTGAAATGCTTGGAATGAAAGATGATGGTACATTATTCTCTGACTTAACAGAAGATTTTGCAAACCTTACTCCTGAAAAACAAGCGGTTTTCTCAGCTTTGTTTGATTACTGGAAAGCTCATAATGATGCAAACACATCACTTTGGGACAACAGTGCGGCATGGGGTTACATGGATACAGCATTCACATCAGGTGGCAACAATGTCATCAGACTTGAAGGCCCATGGTCAACAGGCAGTTTATCAAATCTTGCTGCAGATGGCGCAGATTTAGCAATATTACCAATCAATCAAGTGACACTTAACGGTGCACCTCTTGCTCACTGGAAAGGTGGCTGGGGACTTGGTGTCAACGCACGTGTTGAAGGCGATGATGATAAAATGTTATTGGCTCAAGCTATGATTGAAGAAATCGTAAATCCTGATTTCGCAATCGAGTTTTTCAAAGCTACAGGTAAAATTCTTGAGAACGTTGATCCATCTGTTTACTTGAATTCAGATATGTCAGATACAGACAAAGTTGTCGTTGAAGCGGTAATCGAGTCTTATCAAGATGCTCCTGCAAGACCTCTTTTCACAGAGTGGGGTTCAGTATGGTCTACATGGGAAAATGGTTTACTTTCTTGGTCAGCTGTTAAACCTGCAACTGTAGAAGAAGCTTACGCAGAAGTTCAAGCTTCATTTAAAGCAATGATGCTAAACTTCTAAGAACTTGAAAAAAAGAGAAGAGGGGTTAGCCTTCTTCTCTTTATTTTGTTTGAAAGGAATGACTATGGACTCTTATTCCAAAATGCCTAAGAAACAATTGTATATTATTCTGTTTGCTGTTGCTTCGGTCATACTTTTCGCGTCCATTGAAGTAATGATCAAAGTCAAGGATTTGTCTTTGTATGAAACTTGGGCAAATGATACTTTGGGTATTACGGAATCCAGTTTTAATATTTATGTCACAGCACAACTCAGTTCTTACTTCACGAAAATAATCATACCTATGATTTTTGGTGTCTATACTTATTTCACTTACACTAGAATCAGATTGAACAATCTGTTTGTTTTTATGTGGTCCGTATTGATTCTTGGTGGTTTTGGTTATAATATTTCAGATCTGAACTACGGATCAATCTTCTTTTATGGTTATATTGTTGGTTATTTGGTTTTACTAATGACAGTTTTATCTTTGCTTCAAGTAATTCAGGACAGCAAATCAAAGTAAAGGTGGGAATATCTTGGAAGAGAAAAATATATTTTTGTATGATGACATCGGCAATTCATATGAGAGAAAAAACAAGTATTTGCTGGAACTCTACACACTCAATGAGCAAATGCGGGAAGCCGACCCGAATGGAAAGAAAACTATAAGAAAGCAAATCAGCAATTTGAAGAGTAACAAGAAAAATCATCCTCACAATATTGCATATGGAAATTTTAGAAAAGAAGAAAAGAATTTTCTTTCAGCTTTGAATGCGAAAACAAAGGTTTTTGGATCCGAAATGGATTCCAGTGATTCCAGACAACTTAAAACATTGAAATCAGATCTCTTCAAAGCAAAGGAAAAAGTTGATTTTTATAAAAGGTATGTAGATTTGTCATATGATGCCGAACTACATTATCAGCAAAGTCTGATTGAATTGACCCAATTGCCTGAAGTAATCGAATTGTTGATTCAGACCCGTCAGGAACTTAGTGCCGCTTATGCCGCGAAAAAGTCGATTGATCGAAACAAGGAGCAATTGGCTAAAAAGAAATTTGCAGAATTGAAGCAAATTGAACAAAAGCGTTTCAAGGAAGGTAAAGTCAAACTGAAAGAAAAGAAAAAAAGCGGTTTGATATCGGAGAAGGCGCTTAGAAACGGCATCATTGAACTCAAAGCCAAACGTAAAGAAACGAATACACTCAATTCTTATAATATCGAATCCAAATCTGTAAGAGAACTCATCAAGAACAAAAAATATGTCTTGACCAAAGGAATCAAACTGAAACTTAAGATTTTAAAATCGAATCTTTCAGATGTCAGGAGAAGAACTCCTATTGAAACAGAGAAGACCATGCCTTTGTTTTCTTTCCTGACCATACTATTGCCAGGACTAGGACAATTGCTCAACAAGCAATATTTTAAAGCGCTTTTTTTCTCTTTAGTGACACTCTTCATATATTTTATTGCCATTCCGTATGCGCTTGGCTACGGCAACTATCAAGGTGATGGTATTTCAGGATTGTTGTCTTTGGCGGAAGGTGGTAGAAGAATAGACAAGTCTTTGATTTTCATGATCGAAGGCATTGTAGCTATTTTCCTTGTGTTGATTTCACTTGGACTATATGCGATATCATTTAATGATGTGCATAAAACCGAGAAAGATATCATAAAAGGTATTCGACCTAGAAATTGGTTTGAAACATTAAGTAAAATCGAGCAGGATGGATTCCCATATATGGTGTCTGCTCCAGCTCTCATCGTCACAATATTCATTGTGCTTGTTCCAATCACAACTGCGATTTTATTGTCCTTTACGGGAATGGATCCACAAAATCAGTCCAAATTTGGTTGGGTGGGCATCAACAATTATAAGTTGATCGCATTAGGTCAAGGACTTGCGGGATCAGTATTCTGGTCAATTTTGACATGGACGCTTATTTGGACCGTTGTCGCGACATCAATGGCAATTGCCACAGGGTTTTCCCTTGCGATACTCGCCAACAATGACCGCATCAAAGGCAAAACTTTTTTCAGGGTTGTCTACTTGTTGCCTTGGGCCGTACCCGCATTTATCACAATCATGTTCTTCAGTATCATGTTTTCACCGAACGGAGCACTCACAACGGTCATATACGATTTATTCAAGATACAGGTTCAAGTCAAAAATGATGCGACTTTATCGAGAATCACTTTGATCTTCTTGCAGACTTGGCTGGGCAGTTCTTACGTTTTCTTGCTCTCGACAGGTGTACTACAAGCTATTCCTGGTGATCTATATGAAGCAGCTCAGATCGATGGCGCCACATCGTGGCAAAAATTGAAAAGAATCACTTTGCCGATTGTGTTATTCCAAACCGCGCCACTTCTAGTAGGCCAATATACTTTCAATTTCAACAATTTTTCAATCATTTACCTTTTTAACGGTGGAGGACCTTTCAACCCATCAAAATATGGTAACTTGGCTGGAAGTACGGATCTTTTGATTTCTTACATCTACAAACTGACTATGGAAAACCAATATCAATCCATTGGCGCTGCAATTACCATCGTTATTTCCATGGGGCTTATGCTTTTCGCATTTATTGGATTCAAAAATTCCAAAGCGTTTAGGGAGGAGAGACTATAATGAAATGGTTTAAGAAAAAAAACAAACTGTATCTCTCGGATAAACAACCTCTTAGCACGCTTGGTATGGTAGGACTTGCACTATCATATGTAGTGCTCATCGCTTGGGTCATAGCCATTTTGTGGCCACTGTTTCAAATGGTTGTTTCCGCATTCAATGGAAAACAGGAACAATATTTGATGCTCAATGACAATTTTGAGTTTTCATTGGACCATTTCAAATATCTCTTCAATGAAACCTTGTATTTGACATGGGTTAAAAACACTATTTTCATTGCTGCATCCACTGCGATATTGACTCTCACAATAGTATCTTTTACTGGTTTTGCTTATTCAAGATATAGATTTAAAGGAAGAAAGGCTTCATTGATGGCAATCATGTTGATTCAGACTATTCCAACATTTGCAGGGATTACAGCCTATTTTACTATGCATTCCATCATCAGTTCACTTGCTCCTTGGTTTACAAGGCAATTGATGCTCATATTGATCTACTCCGGTGGAGGCATAGCTGGAAACACCTTTATTCTGAAGGGCTATATCGACTCGATTTCAACAGAGCTCGATGATGCGGCGAGAATTGATGGCTGCTCCAGCATGCAGGTCTATAGATTGATCATCATGCCTATTGCGAAACCAATGCTGGCGATCATTGCACTATGGTCATTCATCGGTCCGTTTATGGATTATCTGTTGCCAAGAGTACTTTTGACCAATCCAAAATCTTTTACACTCGCCGCTGGGCTGTTTACACTGATCAGCGACTTTAGAACACTCAATCAACCTGCGTTTGCTGCAGGCGGATTACTGACAGCAGTACCAATTGTGATTCTATTCATTGTGCTGCAAAAACAATTGGTTTCCGGCCTTTCTCAAGGCTCAGTTAAGGGATAATAGTTGATCAAAAGACAGGAGGATTTGAAATGAAAGTCACACTTAAAGATATAGGAAAGAAATATGAGGGGAGAGAGGAATTCACCCTTAGAAATATTGATCTGGTAATTGAAGACAAGGATTTTTGTGTTATACTAGGACCATCGGGTTGTGGAAAGACTACACTGCTAAGAATGATTGCAGGCCTTAATTCCATTACAGAGGGAGACTTGTTGTTCGGCGATAAGCGTATGAATAGGGTTCCTTCAAAAGACCGGGATATTGCAATGGTATTTCAATCCTATGCACTTTATCCCCATATGACGGTCTATGACAACATGGCATTTTCACTTTCCATGAGAAAAGAACGCAAAAAAATCATTAATGACAGGGTTATGGAAGCCGCTGAACTTTTGCAGATTAAGGAGTATCTTTATTCCAAGCCTTCGGATATATCCGGTGGTCAAAGACAAAGAGTTGCTTTAGGTCGCGCGATGGTTAGAAATCCAGCAGTTTTCCTAATGGATGAACCGCTTTCCAATCTGGATGCCAAACTTAGAGAACATATGCGTGTTGAGTTGGTCCGTCTTCATAAATCACTTGGCACAACTTCGATTTACGTCACACATGACCAAACGGAAGCCATGACTATGGCATCAAAAATAGTGCTTATGAACGATGGTAAAATTCAACAAGCAGGAGTTCCCGATGAATTCTATAATAAACCCGCCAATATTTTTGTCGCGAAATTTATAGGCTCACCTACGATGAATATCGTTGAAGGTAAGATGATCAAAGGCAAATTCGTTTCAAATGATGAATTGATCATTATCACGCCTTCCGTGCACGATACTGAACGTTTACTTGCATTTGAAGGCAAGCCGGTATCGGTCGGCATACGACCTGAGCGATTCGAAAGTGGTGGAGAATTCGGAGATACTTTTTCAGCCAAAATTGATGTAATAGAGATGCTTGGTAAAGAAAAGATACTACATGTGCGTTTGAAGAATGATTCTGAACTTATAATTTCTACGCCAGGCCACTATATTTACGTTGAAAATGAGGAACACTCATTTGGATTTGATGTTGAATCCATACATTTCTTTGATACAGAGACAGGTTTAAGAATCAATAAATGATCAGACCATAATGGTCTTTAAGGATGTGAATCAAGAATGGCAATAACAATCAAAGACGTCGCAAAACTGGCCAACGTCTCTCCGTCTACAGTATCGAGGGTCATATCACAGAGTCCGAGAATCAGCGAGGCCACAAAAGTAATAGTCTATGCGGCTATGGAGGAATTGAAATACAAACCCAACGCGATTGCGCGGAATCTAGCCAATGCATCCACGAAAACGCTTGGTCTTATTATTCCAAACAAGGAAGAGAACTTGTTCAAGAATCCTTTTTTCATTCAAGCCATGCGAGGAATAAGCATTTATTCGCAGAAGAAAAATTATAAAATAATGTTCAACTATAGTGAAAATCCTGAAGACGAACTCAATTACGTCAGGGAGTTTGTACACTCCAAATGGGTGGATGGCATAATTCTTCTGACGGCTTATGAAAACGACCTTTGTATAGACTATTTGAGCCAGCAGGAATTTCCTTTTGTTGTTATTGGTAGACCCTACAACGTACATGATATCATGTGGGTGGACAATGACAACTTTCAAGCGACATACAATCTTGTCAACAAATTGATTCAGAAAGGCCTTCACGACATCGCGTTCATTGGTGGTCCACAAAGATATATTTTCTCGAAAGATCGACTGGAAGGGTATAAAAGGGCGCTTGATTTGAGAAACCTTTCTGTAGATGAGCGTTTGATTTTTGAGACAGACGACTTCACTGATGAATATGGTTATGACGCAATGGGTAGGATTTGCGAACATAAGATTCCAGAAGCTGTTGTGACGACAGACGATTTACTTGCCTTTGGTGTGCTCAGGTATATCAAAGATCATCATTTGAAGGTAAAAGTCACCGGTTTCAACAACACGCCTTTATCGGAATACCAGGATCCACCATTGACTTCAGTGGATATCAAGGCTGAGGACTTGGGATACAATGCCGCAAAATTATTGATCAAATCACTTGAAGGCAATGAAAATCCAGTGAACCACTTTATTGTGGGTACTGAACTGGTGGAGCGAAGATCTACTGATAAATAGCGAAAAAAAAGAGTGCAAGCACTCGATCTTTTCAGATTAAACTGAGACGCTAATAAGTTTCCTTCGGAAACTTACCTACGCGAAAGCCAAGAGTGCAAGTGCACTCTTGGCTTTATATTATTTCATCAACTTACCTATGGTGGTGAGGATTTCATCCACGACATCGTAATCGCCATCTTTGATCCTATCGATGAGGCACGTGTTCATATGCTGCTCAAGTATGATTCTGCTCATGGAATTAAGTGCCGATTGTGCGGCTGCGATTTGATTCAAAATGTCATCACAATAAACATCCCGGTCAATCATACCTTTAATGCCTCTGATTTGGCCTTCGATTCTATTGCAACGGTTGGCCAGCAGTTTCTTCTCATTTTCTGTCCGCATGGTCTGTCGACCACAATCACAAGATGAATCTTCAATGTCACAGGTATTTGGTTTGACAGTGGTTGTGCTCATGGGTCCTCCTAAATCTTAAAGGTCTTTAAACGAAGAGCATTGGTCAAAACTGAAACCGAGCTCATAGACATTGCAGCGGCTGCGAAAATCGGGCTGAGAAGTGGTCCACCAAAAGCATACAAGACTCCAGCTGCGACAGGTATACCAATTATATTATAGATGAACGCCCAGAACAAGTTTTGTTTGATATTCCTGATTGTTTTTCTACTGAGCTGAATCGCAGTGACGACATCAAGCAGATTGCTCCTCATGAGTACGATATCAGCCGATTCCATTGCAACATCTGTACCTGATCCTATCGCGATGCCAATATCGGCTTGTGCTAGGGCGGGGGCATCGTTGATCCCATCTCCGACCATTGCTACATTTCTGCCGCTCTCTTGCAATTTCTTGACTTCAGCCGCTTTGTCACCAGGTAGGACTTCAGCCAGGACTTCATCTATTCCAACATATTTCGCAATGGCGTTGGCCGTTTTTTTATGGTCTCCAGTGATCATGATTGTTTTGATGTTGAGTTTGTGCAATCTTTTTATAGCTTCGATACTATTGTCTTTTAGAACATCCGCGGCTGCAATGATTCCGGCGACTTTTCCACCAATTGAAAGGAACATAGGCGTTTTCCCTTCATCCGCATAAAGATCGAACTGATCAAGATATTCAGACGGGTCGATTCCATTTTCCTCTAGAAGTTTGATGTTTCCAAGCAAGACTTCGCTTTGGTTGATCATAGCTTTGATGCCTCTACCAGGAATCGCCGAGAATTCATCTGTTTTAAATCGCTGAACATTCATATCCTGTCCTTTTTTGACGATGGAATCTCCGAGAGGGTGTTCACTGCCATATTCCGCTGAGGCGGCATAGGTCATGATATCTGCATCGCTGAATCCATTTACAGCGTATATGTCTGTAACTTCAGGTTTCCCTTTTGTGAGTGTACCAGTCTTGTCGAATATGATTGTATCGATTTTATGGGCTGTCTCAAGGGCACCACCGCTTTTGACAAGTACGCCGAGTTCTGCACCTTTACCTGTTCCAACCATGATTGCTGTTGGTGTTGCGAGCCCTAAGGCACATGGACAGGCAATGACAAGTACCGCGATGAACACTTTTAATGTAAACACGATATCCTGGCCTGAAATATACCACATCAAAGCTGAAACGATGGCGATCACAAATACGATCGGTACGAAATACCCAGAGATGATATCCGCCATTCTTGCGATTGGTGCCTTGCTGCCTTGCGCTTCTTCAACCAATTGGATGATATGGGCAAGTGCCGTCTCATCACCGACTTTTTCGGCTTTATATTTCAATGAACCGGTTTTATTCAGGCTGGCGCTATAGACCTTGTCGCCAACATTTTTTTCAACGGGTATGCTTTCTCCGGTAAGCATGGATTCATCTATACTGGAATAGCCTTCAATGACCGAACCGTCCACTGCGATTTTTCCACCGGGTTTTACGATTAAAACATCACCGATTTCAATTTCTTCGACAGGCATCTCGATTTCTTCATCTCCATTGATGACGATAGCAGTCTTTGGGGTGAGGCCAATCAATTTTTTAATGGCTTCTGATGTCTTACCTTTTGAAATGATCTCTAGTGTCTTCCCAAGTAAGATCAGAGCAAGTATGACGCCTGCTGTCTCGAAATACATGTGATGTACAGCCATATGGTCGCCGTTAAGGATCTGTCCTACCGAGAAAAAGCTATAGATCAAAGCTGCGGATGTACCGATGGCTATGAGAGAGTCCATATTTGGACTTCTATGGATGATTTGCCTGAATCCGACGCTATAAAAATTGCGTCCTGCCCAAATGATTGGTAATGTAAGCAATATCTGTGCGAATGCGTAATTAAGTGGATTGTGATCAGGGGAAAGAAATCCGGGAAGAGGAAGAGTCACAAACGGAATCATAGGTCCCATCGCCACATAAAAAAGGGGAATGGCAAAAATGACGGACAAGGTGAGTTTGAACTTCATATCCTTAATTTCTTTGTCTTTTCTGAGTTTGTCTTCGTCAATATTGCGTTTGACTTCTGCTTCCTTGGCGGTATAACCCAATTTCGAGATGGCTTGTTTGATTTCGGACAGACGTACCAAATCGGGATTGTATTCAATCTGTGCCGCTTCAGTGGCCAAATTGACTGAGACAAAGTCAACTCCATCCATTTTTCCTAGTTTTCTCTCAATCGCTTGGGAGCATGCGGCACAGGTCATACCTTCAATCGGCAATTTCACTTTTTTGTCTTTGTTTATAGGTTTAGCCTCGTAGCCGGCTTTCTTGACAATTTCCATGATCTTTGCTGAATCTACAAGTGTTTCATCATATGTCAGGGTCAATTTTTCAGTAGATAGATTTACATTTGACGTATCGACACCTTCCATTTTTCGTGTTGCTCTTTCTACAGCACTTGAGCAAGAGGCGCAAGTCATTCCATCAACTTGAAATACTTCAGTTTTCATGTGAGCTCCTTTCTATACCCCCTAGGGGTATCTATATATAAATTATATACCCTGTGGGGGTATAAGTCAACGCACAAATATCTGATATAATGATAATAATCAATATAATAATAGAGGTGGATTATGAATAGATTGGCACAAAAAATAAAAGATGCCCGAATCAAGTCAAAAATGACAGAAAAAGAGTTGGCCGCAAAAGCAGGTGTGCAACTGAGTTATTTGCTACAAGTGGAATCGGGAAAAAAAGTCATCAATGAGCAAATGGCTGAGAAAATTCTTAGTGTGATGGGTGAAGAGATACAGTTCATCCCAGACGATCAACCTGAACCTGAAAAGGTCAAAGCGAAAACATCTGTTCCTAGAGAAGCTGTAAAACCGATCACGCCTAATGCACAGTGGGAAAGTGTTTTGGCTGGAGTGATCCAAAAATATCCAGTTACAGGTGAAGTGTCAGGAAAAGTTCTTGATTATAAGGAACTTTCCATAGTCCATAAAAAAATAGATGGCATTCATTTTGAGAAAATCATGTTTGTAAAAGTCGAAGAGTCGGATTTGCCCGGTCTTCGAATCAAAAAAGGGGATGTGATCAGTTTGCACATGATGAATACTGTGGAAAATGACTCCATCTATTATTTGGAAGTGGGAGGGATCAGGCGGATCAGAATGGTCAGAATGGATTCAAACAGAAAACTTCAATTGCTGAAAGGGATCAACGATGCCTCGCCTCAGATTTTCAGTCCTATGGAAGTCAAAGTCATTGGCAAATGCATCAAAGTTGAATTTTTCTTATAACTATTGAAGCTATCAGCGGTTTGTGGTAATATGTATGTATAATAATTCAAAGAGGTGTAACATGATGAAATTGAGATTTGGTTGATGACAACTGAATATCGGGGCTGGAAATCTTTTTTTTCCTGTGCCCAAAATCATGTGAACAGCCGTAAATAAATATTGAATAATTTAGGCGCATTCGCGTCTATTTTTATTGCATATGAAAAACAGCCATGTTGACACTTGGGCTGTTTTTTTGTGAATCAAATCAACGAATGGAGGTATGAACATGTTCAAATTGTGCAGATTGCGTAGAGTAATGACGGTTCGCTAGCTATTCGACAACCTTTCCCAGATGCCGCAATGTTGTGTGTTTGATAAGAGCTGTCGTAATCAAAAAAGGGGAGGTCCATATGAACGAAAGAGTACTGATTGTAGGCGTAAATGCCGGTAATAATCCCGAATTCAAGAATTCGATGGAAGAACTTAAAAATCTTGCTGAAGCTTGCAACTATACGGTTGTAGGTCAGGTTGAACAAAATATGAGAAACAAACATTCTGTAACCTATGTCGGTAGTGGCAAAATCCTGGAAATCAAACTGGATGCCGAAGCTGTGAATGCGGAAAAAGTGATATTCAATGATGAATTATCTCCGTCTCAACTGAGAAATCTTGAAAACGCATTAATTATGCCCGTTTTCGATCGAACGGCACTGATATTAGAAATATTTGGAAAACGCGCCAGAACGAGAGAAGCCAAACTTCAAGTTGAAATGGCTCAAGTGCAATATCTGTTGCCGAGGCTGATCGGCTCATATTCAGCGCTGGGAAGACAATCGGGAGGCGTCGGCACGAAAAACAAAGGTGTCGGTGAGAAGAAATTGGAACTGGACAGAAGGCGTGCGGAACAAAAGATTGTGGAACTTGAAAAAGCACTGCAGAGCATTCAAAATGAAAGAACCACCCAAAGAAAAAGAAGGGTGAGTTCAGAACTGCCATCAATCGCGCTTGTCGGCTATACCAATTCAGGAAAAAGCACGCTTCTCAATGCTTTTGTCTCTGAGAACAACGGCAGCTCCGATAAATTTGTCCTTGAGAAAAATATGTTGTTTGCCACACTGGAAACCTCAGTCAGACAAATTGTTATGAAAAACAAACGCAGATTCCTTTTGTCGGATACCGTTGGATTTGTCAGTAATCTGCCTCATGGCCTCATCAAGGCTTTCAGATCGACACTTGAGGAAGTGATTCATGCAGATCTTCTTCTGCATGTGGTGGATTATTCCAATCCTAATTATGAGGAGCAGATGAAAGTCACTCTTGAGACACTCAAGGAGATTGGAGCGGATCAGATTCCAGTAATCAACGTCTTCAACAAGGCAGAGTTGGTTCTGGATGAATTGCCCATGACGGACAATCGCGGTGTATACATCTCCGCCAGAGAGAGAATTGGCATTGATATACTGGAAAAAATGATATCCGATCTCGTTTTTACCGATTATATTGAATGTACAATGCGGATTCCTTTTACTGAAGGAGCGCTTGTTTCTTATTTGAATGACAATGCTTGTGTCAAAGAGATCAAGTATGAGAATGACGGTACAGTCTTGAATATGGAATGCAGGGAACAGGATTTTCAAAAATACCAAAAATATATTGAGATGAATTGATATTGAAAAAGCATGTCCCCACCTTGGGGATATGCTTTTTCAGTTGCCTCATTGTCTGTACATTGATATTGTTATATACTGTAGTCATCACTTTAAATGGAGCGAAAATATGATCAAACACGCCATTAAGGTCACACTCAATAGAAAATTGTTATTGTACATGGTCCTTTTTTTGCTGACTACAGCTCTGTCCATAGGCATTCCAAGTTATAACATATCCAAAAAGGCTTTGGATGAAAAAGGGGAGACCATACTCAAAAATGGTGTCAAATCAGCGATCATGTTAATAAAGGATAAAAACATGGCAGTCCTTGCGGGAACAATCTCACTTGATGAAGCGCAGGAGAGCATTAAAATGGCAATGCTTGGACCCATGAATGAAGAGGGTGATCGACAAATCGACAACCCCATTGATTTGGGGGAAAACGGTTATTTTATAGTCTATAGTCTAAATGGAGAAGAAATTCTTCACCCGACCCTTGAAGGTGAGAATGTCTGGGATGTGGTGGATCAAAACCCTGATCTAAAAGAACCTTTTTATTTGGTTCGTGATAAAATTGAAAAGGCACTAAACGGAGGTGGCTTTACAAGTTATACATGGAATTTGCCTTATGAGGAGACTCTTGAGGAAAAAGTGGTCTATTCGGAATATGAACCGAACTGGGGATGGGTAGTCACTGCGGGAACTTACGTTACGGATTTCAACAAAGAGGCTGATCTGATTCTGAATCTGACGGTTTTACTTGTTGTTTTTGTGGTTTTTCTGGGCTTCTTTCTGTCTTCAAAATACATATCCTCAATAGCAACGCCGTTGATGACAGTAGAAAAAGCTATGAAAGCTGTAGAATTTGGGGAATTTCGAAAAGTGGAGAACATTAAACGCACTGACGAAATCGGTAGTCTGATCAAAGGATACAACCATATGATCACCGCAATTGAAACTGCGAACAGAAAAATTAAAGCTTATGCCTATTACGACACACTCACGGGTCTTCCGAATCGCAATATGTTGAAAGAGCATGTCAATGATAGACTGGGGAGCGGTTGTTCCGAATATAATCTGATTTTAGTGGACATCAAAGATTTTAAGGTGATCAATTCCATCTATGGCAATGAATATGGCGACAAGATCATCTTGATCATCAGTGAATATCTCAAAAACTTCGAGGGCAATGCAGTCAAGTTTTCAAGGGTGGCAGGTGATGAGTTTGCCGCTTGGGTGGAAAATTGGGATATCGCCACATTAAAGAACAGTTTGAGTATAATGCGTGATGAACTGAATGCATTATTGAACAGAAACGGACATATGAATCGCCTCGAATTCCACATCAGCAGCTGTGGCTATGAGGAATCCTATAAGTCATTCGATATGATTTATCAGAGAGCCAGTATAGCAATGCAGTACGCCAAAATCAACAAACTTTCATCGCATGTGGTTTACGAGGATGAGATGTTTTCAGGCATAGAAAGAGAATCCGCACTTAAATCTCAAGTGGAATCGGCGCTTGATAATGATGAGTTCACACTTTATTATCAAAGTATGTATGATGTGAAAACAGATACCGTAGTCGGTGTTGAAGCCTTATCCAGATGGTTTTCACCAACCTTAGGAACCATAAGTCCTTTGGAGTTTATCCCTATACTTAACAAGAATAATCTTATGATTGAATTCAGTAAGTTTGTAATTGGCAAGGCGATGGATGACCTACCGGAGCTTTTCAAACTTTATGGAGATGACATTCATCTATCCATCAATGTTTCTCCAAGTATGTTTTTGTGGGATCAATTCATTTCTTTCTTGACAACATCAATCCAATCCAGAGGGATAGGACCTGAAAGGATCGTCCTTGAAATCACAGAAGATATTTTCATTACTGATTTCAAATTGATAAAAGATATATTCGATCAACTGAAGCAATGTGGCATCAAAATCGCATTGGATGATTTTGGATCGGGTTATTCATCCCTCAATTACTTGAGAAACATCAAATTTGACCATATCAAAATAGACAAGATGTTCATTGATGATATTCATACGGACCACAAATCGCTTACCATGTTCAGGACAATAGTGGAACTTGCGCATAGTCTGAACTCCAGAGTGATTGCTGAAGGGGTTGAAGAGAAAATTCAGGTGGATTTGATTGAAGAGTCTGGATGTGCTTGGATTCAGGGATATTATTTTGCGAGACCCGAACCTTTGATCCAGCAATAGAAAAAGACAAAAAAAAGAAAAGTTGGATGATCATCCAACTTTTCTTGCCATGGTGCCGAAGGCGGGACTCGAACCCGCACGAGTGTTACCTCTCCGGATTTTGAGTCCGGCGCGTCTGCCAGTTCCACCACTTCGGCTCGGAACTATTTTAGATTACCATAAGAAGATAAAATTGACAAGAGAATTTTTCCAAAATAAATATTTATAGAAAAAGAAATATAATTTCGAATATTCAATTAATTGTAACAAAGGTTGAATTCAATGGGGAATTGTGTTAAAATGGTTAACATAATGCAGAAAGAAGGACTATAAATGGACCCATTGACTCATGGATTGGTAGGTGCGGCGATTTCAGCTTTTTCTGGAAATCCTGTTGCCCTTGACAATCCTCTTGCTATAGGCGCAATATTAGGCGCCATGTCTCCTGATTTGGATTTCGTGGTAAAACTATTCAAAGACGATGCAAAATATCTTGAACATCATAGAGGTGCTACCCATACGTTGCCTTATCTGATCGGTTTCAGTGTCATTATTGCAGCTGGTCTTTCAATACTACCTTTTCACGACTTCAATTTTTTACAAATACTCCTTTGGACTTTTTTAGGAGCTTTGTCCCATACCGGACTTGACATCATGAATTCCTATGGTGCCAAACTTTTCAAAAAGAAACTCAAGTTAAGCATTTTGACGTTGTATGATCCAGTGATCACTTTGGTTGGTTTTCATCTTATACTCAACCGTTCGAACCATTGGATGGATTATATCGGATCGATTGTTCTTGTAGGGGCGTATCTGTATCTGAGATATGTCATGAAAAGAATTGCGGAGCAGCAATTGAGCAAACATTTCGCATCTGATCATAAATATATGAGCATATACGTCATTCCCGCGCTTAAGGCATTTTACAAATGGGATTTTGTTGTGCACACAGACACTCATGACTATGTTGGCCAGTATAACTCCTGGTGTTCACTTATTTCTGGATGTCCGGTCATAAAAGTGACCAATACTTTTGAAAACAACGAACCCATCTATACCAATTTTTTTAGGACAACACCTATCGGGGAAAAGTTTTCCACGTTTTCTCCAAACCTGCATGTGAAAGTGATTCCAAGTGAAGTTGAAGGTCAGATCACTCTTAGAATCGTGGATCTTCGATACTATATGAAGAAAGATTTTTTACATCAGGCCACACTTGTAATCGACCAAGAGTTCAATATCATTTCTTCACTCTTGCATCCTTACAGTATCAATAAGGCGATTCCCATTTAATATATCATTCGAGTTGAAACTTTTGTTTCAGCTCATTTTTTTTTGTTATAATGGAACTAAATTGAAAGGTGTGGCGTCTAATAACTATAGCCTTTCATGAAAGGAGTGAAATAATGGAATCTACGCTCATAGAAAAGAGTATTCAAGGCGATGTTTCCAGCTTCGAGAAACTCATTGTGCAGTACAATCGATATGTTTACAATATTGCATATCGAATGATGGGTAATGAAGAAGATGCAAAAGACATGTCGCAAGAAGCATTGATCAAAGCATATAAGGCAATAGGACAATTTAAGATGGAGTCGGGTTTTTCAACATGGCTCTACAGGATTGTAATCAATACCTGCAAGGATGAACTCAGAAAAAGAAAAGAACAGGTTCTATCACTCGATGAAGCTATAGCTGACAATGCCTCTTTACAGGACATCATCAGCGATGACCGATCAAATCCGATACTGATCTATGAACAGGTTGAACTCAAAGCGACCTTGAACGAAGCACTGAACAAACTTTCGGATGACAACAAGTCGGTGGTCATACTTAAAGATCTAATGGGGTACTCATACGAGGAAATCGGTGAGATATTACAAATACCTATCGGTACGGTGAGATCCAGATTAAATCGTAGTAGAACCTCACTCAAATCAATATTGAAAATTCAACTGGCCGAACAGTGAAAGGAGGACGTTTATGAACTGTGAACAAGCAAGAATATTAATGAACGCAGCAATCGATGGCGACATCAATGAGCATGAGCGTTCCAAATTGGATCAACATATAGACTCCTGTGAAGCCTGTACAGTTGAATTTGAAGAACTCAAATACGTTGTTCAAATGCTGGGAGAGATGGAGTTGAAGGCATTACCAATTGGTTTTGAAGAAGAATTGCACGAGAAATTGTTGAATGTGAAACACGAAAGTGAACCAATCAAAACTGGCAACACCCTATTGACAAAAATCAAAAACATCCATATCAAGAAAAGATATTACGGATATGTGGCCACAGCCGCTGTACTGATCATGGTTGTAGTCATAGGCAAGAATATACTGTTTCAGCCTAAATATGAATCGGCTATGATGGATACTGCATCCAGCGAGGAATATGGACGTGGATCCGATGGCGACATGGGAAAAGCATCATTCAATGAATCAGTCGCCCCTGCGGAAGCTCCAGCGCCTACAGCTGAATTTGAAATGAGCAGACAGGACCTCGATTCGTCATATGGTGTGACAGGCTTTGCAGAGACTCCTCAATCCACACCATCCAATGGAGACTATAGAGAAGACCGTTTGATCATTCAAACCGCCAATCTTCGAATGGACGTGGAAAAATATGATGAAGTTTATCTGCAGCTCACCAATTGGGTCAAAGCGGCTGGAGGATATGTGGAAAACGAGTCCACTTCCTATAAGACAAACTACACCGATCGCGAAAACCTGAAATATGGTTATCTGACACTTAGAGTTCCAGCTACCGGATATGAATCGATGATCAACCAGATCAAATCATTGGGAAATGTCACATACGATTCAGCCAATGCATACGATGTGACAAAAAACTACAGGGATACCGCATCAGAAGTCGAGAATTTGAAAGTGACTGAAGAAAGACTCAGAGAAATCATGACAGATGCTGTTGAAATCAAAGATATCCTCGCCATTGAAAATGAACTCACAAGAATTCGCGGCCAAATCAACTCATATGAACGTCAACTAAAGGATTGGGAAGCGCTTGCGGACATGACAACCATCACTGTGGAACTCAATGAGGTCAAAAGTCTGAAGCCAATGATCGAACCAATCGATGACACCTTATTTGGAAAAGCCAAAGAGGGCTTTATCCATACAATCAATTCAATCAAATTGACAATCGAGCAAGTATTCATCTGGTTGGTCTCTAAATCACCTATACTTGCACTATTGGGATTATTAGCGATTCTCGCTAAAATCGTCTATACGAAAAAAAGGAGGAAATCATGAAAATCAAACTATTAAAAGGAATGGGTATTATGGCGATGACAATCGCAATCCTTACAGCGGCAACATTTTACAATCCTGCTACGGTTTCCGAAGCAGCTGAAGCAGGTACGGATGTCAGAATGGTCACAGTTAGTGGTGAAGGAAAAATTGTTGTCACTCCTGATGTGGCTCACATCGAACTTGGTGTCCAAACGAAAAATGAGGATGCCACAGTTGCTCAGCAAAACAATGCAAAATTAATGAGTGCGGTTGTTGAAGCCATCAAAAAAGCAGGAATTGATGAAAAGGATATTCAGACAACAGGTTACAGTCTATACCAGACTTACGACTATCAACCGGATGGTTCGCAAAAAGATCCTTACTACGTAGCCAACAATATTGTCAGAGTAAAAATCAAAGATGTGGATTCAGTTGGAAAAATCATCGATCTCGCTACAGTTGCTGGAGCCAATACAGTCAACAGTATACAATTTTCGATCGAGGATGATTCAGAATTTTATCAGGAAGCATTGAAACTTGCAATGGCAAGTGCCAAATCAAAAGCCACTGCAATCATGGGCACTTTTGATAAGACCCCTGGCATTCCAAAGTCAGTTGTGGAATCCGGAAGTAGCACACCTATCATTTACGGATATGGTTCAGAGAAAGCGATGGCTTCGGATATGGCAACTCCAATCGAATCCGGAGAAATCACAATAACAGCAAATGTAAGCGTTTCATACGACTATTAAACTTTTGAAAAGCTGTCCTTACGGGCAGCTTTTTTATGTTATAATTTTTATATAATAAATGAAAGGAGCAATAAATTGACTCATAAAATAGTGATAGTGGATGGCAATAGTTTGATCAACCGTGCATATTTTGCTATGGCGGAACTTAAAAACTCAAAAGGCATATACATGGGTGGAGTCTATGGACTCACCAATATGGTTTTAAACCTGATAGAAAATTTTGGCCCAACTCATTTTTGTGTCGCTTTTGATATGAAAGGACCCACAAAAAGGCACGAAACCTATGAAGCTTATAAGGGTACGCGCAAAGGCATGCCTGATGAACTGGCAATGCAGATGCCGATCGTCAAAGAAGTGCTTGATGTCCTGAAAATTCCTAGAATGGAATTGCAAGGTTACGAGGCGGATGACTTGATTGGAACATTGTCAAATCTGTGCAGGATGGATGGCTACGAGGTAAATGTGATTACTGGAGACAAAGATGCGCTTCAACTTGTCGATCTCGGTGTGAGGGTTCATATCACCAAAAAAGGCATATCCGAGCTTAAGGAGTATGCGGATCAAGATGTCTTTGAGGAACTTGGAGTGCATTCGAATCAGGTGATCGATTATAAGGGACTCAGCGGTGATGCTTCCGACAACATCCCAGGCATTCCGGGTGTCGGACCCAAAACCGCCGCCAAATTGCTCGATGTGTTCGGGACTGTTGAAAATCTTGTTGTAAAAAGCGATGAAATCGAAAATAAAAGAATCAGAGGGTTGGTGCAAGAATATTCCGACCAGGCACTTCTCAGCAAGAAATTGGCGACGATATTCTTGAATGTCCCAATTGAGATAGAATTGGAGGATTTCAAATTGAGGACGCCTGAAACCGAAAGCGTCATCGAAATTCTGAAGTATTATGAACTCAACAACATCCTTACGAAATTCAAGAGCCAAACCGATGTGAAAGAAGCCAGAGAAATTACACCCTACAAAATGGTTGATGGTGATGAGCTTCAAGAAATCATTGGAAAAACTGGTTCTTTTGCTTTCAAATTATTCTATTCCGATTTGAAAACTGAATTGAAAGCAGCTGTTTTTTCCGTGGGCGATCAGATCTATGCTCTTAACAATTCAGAGGATATCAAAGTTTTGAAACCAATTTTCGAAGATAAGAACATATACAAAAGGGGATATGACGTTAAAAACGAATACCTTTATCTGATGGCTCAAGCAATTGATCTGAACGGTGTGGATTTTGATGGATACATCGCCGCGTATCTGCTTGACCCATCAAGGAGAAATTATGATCTTTCTGAGATCTATTTTGAGTATGCTTCTCAGAATATCGAGTCCAATGATTCCTTTTTCGGAAAAGGAGCCAAGAAAATCGATCTCAATACCATGGAAACAGAATTGTTTTTGGAATATGCCGCTGAGCAAGTCAGTGTGATAACTGAGTTAAGTACAATCCTTACGGAAAAAATTAAAGCCTCAGGTGTTGAAAAACTATTTAGTGAAGTGGAATTGCCTCTGGTCAAGATTCTATCCGATATAGAACATGTCGGATTCAGAGTTGATTTGGAGCAAGTTGATACCATCGACGGTCAACTCGTTGAGAAATTGACACAAATTGAAAAAGACGTCTATGATTTGGCGGGAGAAACCTTCAATATCAATTCTCCAAAACAATTGGGAGTGATTCTATTTGAAAAGCTGGGACTTCCTGCTTTAAAGAAAACCAAAACCGGTTACTCCACCAATCATGATGTGCTTGAAAAATTAATCGGCAAACATCCGATCGTATCAGAGATCATGGAGTACAGAACTTATTCAAAACTCAAATCGACTTATATCGACGGACTAAGAAATGTCATAGATTATGAAAACAGAAGAGTTCATACTTCTCTCAATCAAACCGTTACAGTCACGGGAAGATTGAGCTCAACAGAACCCAATCTGCAAAATATACCAATCAAGTTGCCTTATGGAAGAAAAATCAGACGTTTCTTTATTGCGGATCCCGGATGTATTCTCCTTGGAGCAGACTATTCCCAAATTGAACTCAGGGTACTCGCACACTTGTCACGCGATGAAAAACTCATTGAAGCTTTCAGTAATAATCTCGATATCCACACAATCACGGCCTCCCAAGTATTCAAGATTCCTGAAAACGAAGTGAGCAGTTTGCAACGTAGCCGTGCCAAAGAGGTCAATTTTGGAATCGTATATGGAATGGGCGATTTTGGGCTGTCGGAAAGTTTGGGAATAAGCAGAAAAGAAGCAAAAGCATATATTGAGAATTATTTTGAAAGTTATCCGAAAGTCCAAGGCTTTATGAATACAATCATCGACAATTGCAAAGCAGTTGGTTATGTTGAAACCATACTCAATCGAAGAAGGTATGTTCCTGATATTGACAGCAAGAATTTCATGCTGAGATCGTCAGCTGAAAGGATAGCCAGAAACACGCCAATTCAAGGCTCAGCGGCCGATATCATCAAACTCGCCATGATCAAGGTCTATAACGCTTTAAATGAAAACAATCTCAAAAGCAAATTGATCCTTCAAGTGCATGACGAACTGATATTGAATGTCCCAATGGATGAACTCGATCAGGTTAAAGCCATTCTTAAAGACAGCATGGAAAACGCCATTGAACTTTGTGTCCCTTTGAATGTGGATATGAATACCGGAGGCAGTTGGTATGATGCGAAATGAGAAATGCAAGTTCATAGGACTCACAGGAGGCATAGGCAGTGGTAAAAGCACAGTGACTGAGTACCTTAAGAGTAAAGGTTATATCGTCATTGATGCGGATGTGCTGGCAAAAACAGTTGTTGAACCCGGTGAAAAAGCTTATTTTGATATTGTCTCGGAGTTTGGGGAAGTCATTTTGAACAACGATCGAAGTATCAACAGAAAAATGCTCGGAGATATAATTTTCAACGACATTGCTCTCAGGAAGAAATTGAATGCTATTGTACATCCTGAAGTAAGACGTCTGATGATGGAACTGCTTCACGAATTCTCCTATCATAATGAGGTGTTGTTTGCGGACATACCTCTCTTGATCGAATCGGATCTCATGTACATGTTTGATCAGGTTTGGCTTGTTTACGCACCTGAAGACATATGTTTGAATCGTATCATCGAACGGGACAAAGTCGGTATGGAAGAAGCCTTACTGAGGATACGGGCTCAAATGCCTATTGATGAAAAAAAAATAGTATCCGATTTGATCATTGACAATTCAACAGATGAAGAGGCCTTATATAGACAAATCGATCAAGCTTTGGCTTTTTCGATAAATAAATAACGAACGTTGATTCCACCATTCAAATCACTTATAATGTAATGGACTAAATGGTAGGAAGGAAGAACCATGATTAAAGAACTTAAGCAGTTGTCGGATATTGATGAAATCGAGATTTCCGAAAAACGTCTATTGCATAGTGCGACCCATGAGGAAATTATAGGCGGACACACGACAGATGTATATTTTTTAAGGACTCTGGACATTTTAAACCATATGAATTTATCGGATTCTGAAGTCATTGCAGAGATTTTTCCAAGAAAGCCTGGAGTCATGGCTGGTATGGAGGAGGTCATCAATCTATTCAAAGACAAAAATGTTGAATTGTGGGCGATTGATGAAGGAGAAACTTTCGATATAAAAGATACGATCCTAAGAATCAAAGGGAAATACAGCGAGTTCGCGATTTTTGAAACCACCATTCTGGGGATGCTTGCAAGTGCTTCGGGTTGGGCAACCGCTTCAAGAACAGTCAAAGAGGCTTGTGGCGACAAATTCTTTTTATGCTTCGGTGCCAGACATGTGCATCCTTCCGTAGCTCCAGTTATGGAACGTGCTGCTGTCATCGGTGGTGCAGGTGGTGCGAGTTGTATTTTAGCAGCCAAACTTAGTGGAATAAATCCATCCGGTACCGTACCCCACAGTGCTATGCTTGTTGCGGGCGATACTTTACCTGTGGCGATGGCATACGATAAAATAGCGGCGCCGGACCATAACAGGATTGTTTTGGTGGACACTTACAAAGATGAAGTGGAAGAAGCCATTAGAATTGCAAAAGCCTTGAATGGCAATTTGTATGGTGTTCGTCTAGACACTCCGAGTGAACGCGGTGGGGTGACACCTGGATTGGTCAAAGAGATGAGAGCAAAACTTGATCTGGAAGGTTTCGATAACGTCAAGATTTTTGTATCGGGTGGTTTGACGCCAGATCGAATCAGACTGCTCAGTGAAGCCGGTGCCGATTCGTTTGGGGTAGGAAGTTACATTTCTGCCGCATCACCAATTGACATGACTATGGATTTGAAAGTGGTGGAAGGAAAACCGGTTGCCAAACGTGGCCGTATTCCCGGATTGGTTGAAAACCAAAAACTGAAAAAAATCAAGTGATCCAAAGTAAAAAAGCGTCAATCCATCTCCGAGGAGTAAGATTGACGCTTTTCTGAATTTTAAGCATAAAAAAAAAGACTTGAACCAAGTCTTTTTTTAAATGGTGCGGATGATGGGACTTGAACCCATACGGTATTGCTACCACAGACCCCTCAAGCCTGCGTGTCTGCCATTCCACCACATCCGCATGTCTTGTTGCGACTTTTTTATTATAGTGACATTGCAATAAAAAGTCAATAGGTATTTCAAAAATAAATTTCAAAGGATTTTCACAATTTGAAAAGAATGGTGGTATAATGATTTTTAGGTCTAGTATACAAGGAGATATGAAATGACAATTATTTTGACAGGAATGATCATATTGATCTCGGCTATGGTTCAGGGCGCGACCAGTTTTGGATTTTCACTATTGGCATTACCGTTGCTGGGTCTGTTCCTAAATCTCAAAACCATTGTGCCCATGCTTGTTTTTTTCAGTCTGATCATGAACATCATCATTTTGGTGAGGTTAAAGATGGTGCCTCACATAAAATCACTTTTACTGATGTTTGTCATGGCAGTTTTAACAACGCCAATCGGAGTGTTGCTGCTCAAATTCACGAATGAGGATACTTTGAAAATCTTCATTGGGATTGTTTTGATACTAATAGCCATTGCAATGAAACGAGGATTCAGGATTCATTTGAAGAATCAAAACAAGTCTTATTTCATCGCTGGTATTCTGAGCGGATTGCTCAACGGTTCTGTTTCACTCAGTGGTCCACCAATAGTGGTGATGCTGTCCAATGAGAACAAGAACCGGGACCACTTCAGAAGCAGTTTGACCACTTATTTCTTATTGCTCAACATTGTCACTGTCTTTCTATACGTGGGCGGGGGACTGATCACATTTCAAACCTTCAAGGATCAATTGATCATTTTGCCTTTCCTGATTGTAGGTACTTTATTGGGCACTGCGCTGGGCAGCAGGATCAATGAAGAAAAATTTAAGGCTATTGTGTTGAATTTATTGGTGATTATGGGTATAATTAATTTATTTTAGAAGGGTGGCGCAATTATGGGTAAAAGAATTATGATTGTCGATGACGCTATGTTCATGAGAAAACTTTTGAGCGATATTGTCACAAAAGCTGGATATGAAGTTGTGGCGGAAGCTGGTAATGGCAATGAGGCATTCCAGAAATATAAAGAAGTCAAACCCGATTTGGTCACTATGGACATAACGATGCCTGAAGTCAGTGGCATTGAAGGGCTGAGACTGATCATTTCCGTGGATCCGAATGCCAAAGTGCTCATGTGCAGCGCGATGGGACAGGAGAGCATGGTGATTGACTCGGTGCGTTCCGGTGCAAAAGGGTTTATTGTCAAACCTTTCGTCCCTGAAAAAGTCATCAGCGAAATTTCTAAATTGATTGGTTGAAACGATGTGATACAAGTTGTGCTTATTTAAGCTTTCTCAACTTGTATTTTTTTTGTTATAATTGAAAAAGAAGTTTATAGGAGGCAATCACAGTATGAAACCATTGATACACTATTTCAATCAGATTAAAGACAAATTTTGGGTTGCGATGATTTTGATTCCACTCGTTGCATTTGCATTCGGATTCATATTGACCGCAATCATTTTGTTGGCTACAGGCAAATTTGGAATTGCCTCAAAAGACTTGAACGAGGTTCCTGAAACTGCAATTGAGGTTCCAGTTGAGAAAGTTCAAACAGTAAGTGGTAAAATCGAATTCGAGTCAACCGATTTCTTTTTTGTCCAATTGGGCAGTTTCAATGCTGAGTCCAACGCAGAAGCAGCTTGTGAGAATCTGGAGGATAAAAACATATATGCCACATGGATCAAATCCAATACTCAGTATAAGGTGTTCACGGCTTTGACTTTTTCTGAAAGCAGTGCAAGATCGTTTAGAAATTCATTTGTGACGAAGCACAATGAACACCAGGATGCCTATGTGGATTCCATCTCTGTCGAGTTCAGGACATTTGAATTTTGGGCCCTCTTGGAAGAGATAGAAAGCGTCAAAAAGGATTTTTATGATTTTTATTATGAAGCGGATTCATTTTGGTTGAAACTGAGTGATGAGACTGGAGTGAATACCGATCTTATCGAGAATCAGATTGCACCACTTCAAAGAATTTTGGAAATATTGAGTGCCTATGATGAAAATGCTGATATGGAATTAACAAAGTTTGTACAAGACAGCCTTGACATCTATCAGAATTTGATAGATCAAAAAGCGGGTGGAAGTAAGTTTAGTGGTGCTTATGCGGTACAATTATTGAAACTGACTCGATAGACATTGGGAAACAGTGGGGTCAAAGATTGGTAAAGATTTAACTTGTTATTTCAAAAAAAATGTTGAAATTTCAATGACTCATGCATTGACCTCACTTTGCTTTTATAGTAAAATTGTTATGGTTATGCGAGAAATTGTATACAGTATAATTTCTTTGTTAATAAAAGTTAAAACATTGTCAAGTACAATGTCAAATTTATTGAAGGGGTGAGTATATGGGGCTTCTATCGTTTAAAGGTGGCATTCATCCGCCACATGCCAAAAAAGCTACGGAGCATTTGCCTATCGTTGATTTTTTGGATCCCAAAGTAGTTGAAATTCCACTTAGACAACACATCGGTGCACCTTGTGAACCCGTTGTCAAAAAGGGAGACTATGTGAAAGTGGGACAACTGGTCGGATCTGCAACTTCATTCGTATCAGCAAATGTACACAGTTCTGTGTCAGGAACCGTGTTGGATGTAAAAAAGCAAGATACTGCATATGGTTTTGACGTATGTGTCATCATCGAGAATGATGGTTTGAATGCGATTCATGAAAGTGTGGTTCCACAGCCTGATTTCAAGACCCTATCTGGAAAGGAAATCATTGAGATCATTAAAAATGCTGGCATCGTCGGTATGGGGGGAGCTGGTTTCCCAACACATGTGAAATTGTCACCGCCACCGGAAAAGCCGATTGACACGCTCGTACTCAACGGCGCCGAATGTGAGCCTTATTTGACCTGCGACCACAGATTGATGTTGGAAACACCGGAACTGATCATCAAAGGATTGCAAATCTTGATGCATGCGCTAAATGTCAAGTACGGATACATTGGAATTGAAAACAACAAACCGGATGCGATCGAAACAATGACCAAAGCCGCTGCGGACACCGAAATCCAAATAGTCGGACTTAGAACAAAGTACCCACAGGGTGCTGAAAAACAATTGATTTATGCATGTACGGGCAAGGAAATTCCTTCAGGTGGCCTTCCTATGGATATAGGTGTCGTTGTGAGCAATGTCGCGACAGTGGCCACTATAGGCAATTTATTCAATACCGGCATGCCATTGATAGAGAGAATTTGCACTGTGACCGGTAAGGGCATCAAGTCTCCCAAAAACATTCGTTTCAAAGTGGGGACACCAGTAAAAACTTTGATTGAGTTCTGTGGTGGCTACAATGGAACACCTGGAAAATTATTGCTTGGTGGACCAATGATGGGTGTCGCACAAATGACCGACAACCTTCCAGCTATGAAAAACACTTCAGGAGTACTGGTATTCACACCTGAGGAAGCGAAGTTGCCGGAACCGTCACTTTGTATCAGATGTGGAAAATGTGTCTCTGTTTGTCCGGCGTTCCTTGAGCCGATTCAAATCAGTGCCTATGCTCTACTCAACAATTATGACAAGGCGAGCGAGTTTAATGCTCTGGATTGTATCGAGTGTGGCTCGTGTTCATTTGTTTGTCCTGCAAATCGTCCATTGCTTCAGACGATCCGTGTCGCTAAAAGAGAAATAATCGCCAAAAAACGTAAATAGGGGAGGTTTATTCGATGGAATCAAGATTAACTGTATCATCTTCTCCTCATATTCGTTCGACTGAAACGACTCAAAAGATTATGAGGGACGTAACAATTGCCTTGCTGCCTGCCGCGGCATTTGGGGTGTACAACTTCGGGCTTAGGGCATTGACCATATTGGTGCTTTCGATTGTGAGTGCAATGGCTGCAGAGGCATTAAGCCAGAAAATCAGAAAAGTGCCTATCACAGTGGACGATTTTAGTGCTGTTGTGACTGGGCTTCTCCTAGGTATGAATTTACCTGTTTCTGTACCACTTTGGTTGCCTATAGTAGGTAGTGCGTTTGCAATCATCATAGTAAAACAGGCATTTGGCGGATTGGGCCATAACTTCATGAACCCTGCTCTGGCAGCAAGAGCGATGCTCGTAGCCTCTTGGCCGGTGGAAATGACCACATGGACAGCAGTAAAAGCAGATGCGGTCACAAATGCGACAACTCTTGGAATTTTAAAAGAAGGTCTTAATGTTCCGGTGCCGTCCATTACGGATGCTTTACTCGGTACAATTGGAGGAAGTATCGGCGAAACTTCAGCATTATTGCTTCTATTGGGTGGACTTTATCTGATTTATAGAGGGATCATTTCCATCAGAATCCCGGGATTATATATTGGAACCGTAGCAATACTGACTTTAATAATCACAGGATTTGATGTTCAGACAACAATACTTCACGTATTGGCAGGTGGTCTCATTCTTGGTGCCTTCTTTATGGCGACGGATTATGCCTCATCCCCGATCACCGCGAAAGGACAAGTCATTTACGCGATTGGAATGGGTGTCATCACTGTGGTCATCAGAATGTATGGCGGATACCCAGAAGGCGTGTCGTATTCCATTCTACTTATGAATGTAGTGGCACCCTTGATTGATAAATACACTAAACCTCGTGTGTTCGGAGGTGCAAAATAATGAAAGATATCTTAAAAACAGGTTTGATTCTTCTCGTCATCAGTTTTGTTGCGGCAATGTCACTTGCTTTGACAAACGAAGTCACAAAGGACAAAATCATTGAGCAAAGAACGATGGCGAACGAACTCGCCAAAAAGGAAGTTTTACCAGAGGCCATTAGATTTGAAGACATTACAGGTGATTTGGCGACTGAGATCACAGAAAATTTTGCTCCAATAGTGGAATCTTATGTAGGTTATGACAGCTCGGATGCAATCATTGGATATGTATTCAAATCGAGACCTACCGGTTTTGGTGGTCCTATGGAAGTTGTAACTGGAATCAATTTGAATTCGGAAGTCACCGGACTCAGAGTAGGAAGTCATCAAGAGACTCCTGGACTCGGTGCAAAAGGAACTGATGTTGCTTTTTATGAACAATATGCAGGGAAATCTGCCGCTGAAATGATAGGTGTTTCCAAGACAGCCGCATCAGGCAATGACATTCAGGCGATCACCGGTGCGACTATTACTTCTGACGCTATAACAGTTGGCGCCAATGCTTCTATTGATGCATTTCATATGATCATTGAACAAGGAGGGGTCGGAAATTGAATATTAAAAATTTCACTAACGGTTTGATTAAAGAAAACCCAATTTTTGTTCAACTTTTGGGAATGTGCCCTACACTTGCCGTCACCACTTCAGCGGTGAACGGCATAGGCATGGGACTGGCGACCACGGCTGTATTGATCAGTTCAAATGCGGCAATTTCAATACTCAGAAAATTCATACCGGCAAAAGTAAGGATTCCGGCATTTGTTGTCATCATCGCAAGTTTCGTCACTATTGTGGGCATGTTGATGGAAGCGTTCACACCGGCTCTGTTTAGTGCGCTTGGTCTGTTTATTCCTTTGATAGTTGTAAACTGCATCATCCTCGCCCGTGCCGAATCTTTTGCATCTAAGAACGGGGTCGTTGCCTCACTGATGGATGGAGCAGGCATGGGACTCGGATTCACACTTGCGCTATTTGTTCTAGGCAGCGTTAGAGAGTTGTTCGGCAATGGAACCATCTTCGATGTTTCTTTGCTCGGCGCAAACTATAAGCCTGCACTTATTATGATCTTACCTCCAGGCGCTTTCCTTGCTCTTGGAATTTTGTTGGCACTTTATAATGTAGTTCAAATCAAAAGTTCTAAATAAGGAGGGGTTGTTGTGGAAAATGCAAGTATTTTTGTAATAATGGTCAGTGCAATTCTCGTTAACAACTTTGTCCTTTCGAGATTTCTTGGCATCTGTCCTTTCCTTGGGGTATCCAAGCAGGTTGAAACCGCGTTTGGAATGGGAATGGCTGTAACCTTTGTTATGACGATGGCAGGAACATTGACGTATTTTGTTCATCATTATATTTTGGTAAATCTCGGACTTGAATTCCTGCAGACGGCGGCGTTCATACTTGTCATCGCATCTCTGGTTCAGTTCGTTGAAATCGTTCTTCAGAAAATGAGTCCTACCCTTTATCAGGCACTTGGAGTGTTTTTACCTCTCATCACTACGAACTGCGCAGTGTTGGGTCTGGCACTTTTGAACATCCAGTATGATTTTGGATTGATTCAAACGATTGTACATTCTTTCTTTGCGGCAATTGGTTTCTCCATGGCCATCGTTTTGTTTGCGGGAATCAGAGAAAAATTGGAAATATCAGATGTGCCTTTGCCATTCAAGGGATTTCCAATAGCTTTAATTACAGCGAGCTTGATGTCAATCGCCTTCTTGGGCTTTACAGGCTTGGTTTAGGAAAGGGTGGATTAAATGGATATTAATACAATAATAATAGCTGCCGGAATTCTTGGAATCATGGGACTGTTGTTCGGTGTCGGACTTGCGTTCGCATCAAAGAAATTCGCAGTGGAAATAGATCCGAGGGTAGTGGCTGTGAGAGAAGCGGTACCGGGTGCAAACTGTGGCGCTTGTGGTTATCCAGGATGCGACGGATTTGCACAAGCTGTTGTAAGAGGTGTCGCACCAGTCAACGGATGTCCGGTCGGTGGTGCCGATACGGCATTGGCAGTGGCTCAAATCATGGGTCTTGATGCTGGAGATTCCGTAAAGAAAGTTGCCAGAGTCAAATGTGAAGGCCATGATGAAAACTGTGGCAATCGCTATGATTATGATGGAATAGACAGCTGTCTGGCCGCCAACATGCTCAACGGTGGACCTAAAAAGTGTTTGTACGGCTGTATGGGTCTTGGATCATGTGTCCAAGTTTGTCCTTTCGATGCGATTCACATCAATGACAAAGGTCTCGCTGAAGTGGATCCGGAAAAATGCACCGCATGTAACAAATGTGTGGTGATTTGCCCTAAAAACGTCATCAGCCTTGTGCCTTATGAACAACTCACCATTGTATCGTGCAACAATTATGACAAAGGTCCCATGGTCAAGAAAAATTGCAACGTGGCTTGTATAGCCTGTGGGATTTGCGAAAGAAACTGTCCTCACGATGCGATTCATGTCATCAACAATCTTGCAGAAATAGATTATGACAAATGCACAAACTGTATGATTTGTGTGGAAAAATGTCCAACAAAAGCCATTCAAGGTGATTTGACGCTGCGAACAGTGGAATGATCCTTGATCTGAAACCGCCAATCCAATGGCGGTTTTTTTTATTTTAACCCTTAACAATATTGTGTTGGAACCATTGGATGTTTAATTAAATTCATGTTTACATTGGTCGCTTTGTCTTGTATTTGAAAGAACATAATGCTAAACTATTATGTAGGTTAAATAAAAGGCTGTTTAACTGTAAAAATATGGTATAATTTAGGAGTCGTTATGAGAGTTAAAAGCAATGAGAGCGTTATTTTATTGGTACTATTACTCATTGGAGCCATTTTCGGTAGTTTGATCGGCTCAGCTTTTGGTGATACCATCCCACTGCTCAATTATGGAAAAACAATCGGAGTAGACCCTTTTGTCGTGGATTTGAACGTGATCATTTTGACATTTGGACTCAAACTGAGTTTGAACCTGGCAGGGATCATAGGTATTATCATCGCATTTGTGGTTTATAAAAAATTATGAGAATAATACTGGCATCCGGCTCTCCAAGAAGGATTGAACTTCTTGACCAATTCAATATTGAATTTGATGTTGTTCCGAGTAAAATTGAAGAAGTGACCAGACCTCATGAAACGCCGGTACAAACCGTTATGGCACTAGCGTTTGAAAAGGCGAACGATGTTGCGAGCAAGTATCCAGATGCTGTCGTCATCGCGAGCGATACCATAGTCTACAAGGATGACATACTTGGAAAACCCAGCTCCAGAGCTGATGCCAAAGTTATGCTGGACGCCCTTAATGGTGAGGTCCATGAAGTCTACACGGGTTTGGCCGTGGTCTATAAAAACCAGAACATCTGCGTTGTGGATTACGAAAAGACAACAGTCACTTTCAATGTTTTAACCGATGATCAAATAGAAAATTATTTGAACACCAACGAACCGCTCGACAAGGCTGGCGCATATGGTATACAAGGTATTGGCGCACTGCTTGTCAAGAAGATCGATGGTGACTATTTCAATGTGATGGGATTGCCTCTCTCTAAATTAAGTCAATTGTTGGGAAAGTACTTTCAAATTGACCTCTTATAAACAGGAGAGCCTAAATGATCAAACAAATACCACTCAGCGAGCAACCTAGAGAAAAACTTTTATCCAAAGGAGCGGCCAATTTAAGCAATTCGGAACTTTTATCCATTTTGCTAAGAACCGGCACCCCAAAAAGGTCCGCTTTGCAGCTTGGACAAGATTTGGTAAACTCATTTGAAGATGATTTTGCCGAAATCGCCAATATCACCATTGAAGAATTATGTGATTTCAATGGAATTGGAGCATCAAAAGCCTGCCAAATCCTATCGGCGATAGAACTTGGAAAACGTGTCCAGTCTTCAGATCTGAACCGGCGCATCAAAATATCCGGGCCAAGTGAAGTCGTCAATTATTTCAGGGCACAGCTATCAGATCTGAAAGTGGAAAAATTCATATCCGTACTGCTCAACACAAAAAACGAGATTATTAACTGGGAAGTTGTATCGATAGGAAGTCTTAATGCTTCAATCGTTCATCCTCGCGAAGTTTATAATAGAGCCATCAAGAGAAGCGCTGCTTCCATTTTAGTTGTTCACAACCATCCGTCAGGCCATGTCAATCCAAGCAAAGAAGACATACATGTCACAAAACGTCTTTCTGAAGCGGGAAATTTGATTGGGATACCACTGGTGGATCATATTATAATTGGAAAATCAGGGTACTACAGTTTCAAAGAAGAAAATCAACTATAGGCATGAGAAAGGAACAATGATTATGAGATTTGGATTATTTTACAAGCAGTTGGGAATCGATTTAGGAACTTCAAACACATTGGTTTGTGTAAAAGGTAAGGGGATTGTCGTCAGAGAATCCTCAGTAGTTGCCATTAATGATAAAGGGCATGTACTTGCCGTCGGTAGGGAAGCCAAGGAAATGATCGGAAAAACACCAGGACAGATCAGAGCAATCAGACCACTCAAAGATGGTGTTATTGCAGATTTTGACATCACACAGAAGATGATCAAGTATTTCATCAATAAAGCAGTCCCTAACATCAATTTTTTTACAGGGGCCAAAGTTGTGATCGGTATACCTTCACAAATTACAGAGGTAGAGAAGAGAGCGGTTTATGAAGCTGCAATTTCAGCTGGTGCAAAAGACGCATTCTTGATTGAAGAACCTATGGCAGCTGCTATAGGAGCGGATATGCCAATTACAGAACCAATTGGAAGTATGATTGTCGATATAGGTGGAGGCACAACAGAAATTGCCGTAATTTCATTGGGTGGTATAGTTACCAGCAGATCAATAAGAATCGCGGGTGATGAACTCGATGAAGCCATTATCACTTATGTGCGAAAGAAATACAGTTTGATGATCGGTGAAAGAACTGCTGAAAATGTCAAAATGAGCATTGCTTGTGCCATGTTACCTGAGGTCGAAAAAGAAATGCAAATTACAGGACGTAATCTTGTTACCGGTTTACCTAATACGTTGCTATTAAAATCAAGTGAAATTTATGAAGCGATCAGAGAACCAATTCAAGCCATCGTTGAAGGCATAAAATCCACACTCGAAAAAACACCACCGGAATTGTCATCTGACATTTACGAGTCGGGCATTGTACTGGCCGGTGGCGGCGCTTTACTTCAGGATCTCGACAAACTTATCATCAAAGAGACCGGAATGCCTGTAAGAATCGCAGAAAATCCATTGGATTGTGTGGCTATCGGTACGAGCAAGGCTGTAGAAAGTTTCAATGAGCTCAAAGAGGTTTTCATAAGCTCGAGAGGATTCTAGTAAAATACGACAAGGTTTTGGTGATCACATGAATGAACGTTATAAAAAAGTAATCATCACGGTTGTCGGAATCATCTTGATTTTACTCATGGTCTTATCTTTTGGCGGCAGAGATCGGGTTACTGTCATTGAGAGTCAGTTGGGTTCTATATTTATTCCTGTTCAAAGATTTTTGACCAATATTGGGAATTATATAGACGAAAAAACTGAACCGATAATCAATGTTTTGAATTATAAAGAATTAAATGAGGATTTGACCAAAGAAAATGAATTTCTAAAAGAGCAGATTGTCGGGCTCACAATGTCGCAAAAGGAAATTGAGGAATTGCGTCAACTCAAATCCGCGCTCAAATATGTTGACAGCACCCAACTCGACTCTATTGTATCCGCCAATGTCATAGCTAAAGACATTGGCAATTGGTACAACATGTTCACCATCGATGTTGGTTATAATCAGGGCGTCACAAAAAATAGTACTGTAATCAATGGTAAAGGTCTTGTGGGGCTCGTTTATGAAGTAGGTGAGAAGTGGTCAAAAGTCATCGCAATCATAGATCACAAGTCGTCTGTCGGCTTTGAGATGCTGAGAGTGTCCAATGATTATGTCGGCACTTTAAGTGGAACAACCAACTATGAATTGATTGGTGAACTGTTTGATCCCAAAGCAAATGTGAATGTGGATGAATATATAGTCACTTCAGGTCTTGGCATGTATCCAAAGGGTATTTTGGTCGGAAAGATCTATGAAGTCATCGAAGATAGGGATCAGCTCTTGAAGAGAATCAAAGTTATGCCTGCTGTGGATTTTAAGAAAATTGACAAGGTCATGGTGATACCGTTTTCTGAAGATGATAAGTCTAACGCCATGGAAATGATGAACCATGAAATCCAATTGGATGGTGAGTAAATGAAATTTAGATATGTATTCTTATTGGCATTTGCCAACTTTATACTATCGAGCACAATTTTACAGCTTTTTAGAATCAATGATGCAATTCCTAATTTTTGCATCATTTTGTCTATAGTTTTTTTGGCACTCTATTCTGAAAGACATGCCTATTATTTTGCAGCTGTTTCCGGATTGCTTCAGGATGTGTTTTTAGGGAGAATGTTAGGTGCGAATCTTATGATTTATATCATAATCATCTTTCTTGCGACACTGTTGATCAGGGTGCTTTTTAAAGGCAATTATCTGACTCCGGTTTTTTTGATCGCACTCAGCACCGGATTGTATCATTTGCTTTTTTATGTGGTGATGTTCTTTTTTCAGGCAACTGTTCCGTTTCATCTGATTGCCGTGAAAATACTCACTGAGATTGTCTATAATAGTGTTTTGGGTCTTATTATCTACTCAATAGTATTTAAGAGAACTAATGGATATAAGTTGGGGGATTACAATGCTTAATTTTATCACAAATAGAAAAAACCATGTGATATTGGTTTTTATACTGGTGTTTGCATTCTTAGGTTACAGTCTGTATGATTTGACGATAACTCAAGGTGAATACTATTATCAAAGGTCTGTAAGCAATAGGATCAAAAAGGTTGAGACGCCTGCCAAACGTGGAGAGATATTTGATCGCAACGGAAATTTGCTGGCGACCAACGAAGTCGGTTTTGGACTTGAGCTCAACAGCAGTATAGTCCCTGCGGAGTCATTTTCGGAAATTGCCATTGCCATGTATGATTTCCTTGAGAAACAAAAAGAGAAACACTTGGAGTTTCCTATTTACATTAAAAATGGCGAATACAGATACCGTTTTGATGAAAGTATCAGCAAATGGCTTGCTGACAACGGGTATGATGACTCATGGAATGCTGAAGAGGTGTTCATGGATGTCAGAGGTGCCAATTACATTGATCCTGAGCTCAGCAATTATGAAGCTTATAGAATCCTTTACAACCAAGGACGTTATATGCCCATATCCACCTCGAGAATGATTTTCATGGATGAGGTCTATAAAATCAATTTCTTGAGAATGTATGGTCTGGATCAAAACATCAGTGCGAAAGAGGCTTTTGAGGCCATTCGAAACCGAAATGAATTCAGGATTCCATCAAAATATGACGATTATGATGCATACAAAATCATAGTGCTGAGACATGCCATCAAAGAAAAAGGGTTTCTTAAATATGAACCTATAACGATAGCTTCTTCGGTTTCACAAGAAACCGCAGTTCTTGTCCAAGAAAAAGGTTATGAGTTTCCAGGTCTTTCAGTGATTTATCAGACTGTCAGGCTGTACCCGGAAAAAACCACAGCTGCCCATATACTAGGGTATATGGGGCCGATCGCCACAGATGCCGAAATTGAATCTTATGTGAGAACACTGGGATACAATCAGAATCAAGTCATTGGAAAGACAGGGATTGAAGGTGTCTATGAGACCACTCTCCACGGCGAGAACGGATACAAGTACATTGAGGTCGATGTGTATGGAAAATTTGTTTCTGAAGTGGATGAGGAAGTCTATGGACTTGATACAAAGGCCAACAAATCCGGTGACGATATATATTTGACCATCGATCTGCCCCTACAGTATGTATTGGAGGACTCTCTTGAAAAAGCGCTCAATGCAATTAGAGTCGGAGGCACCTACGAGAGTCCATGGGGGGATTACAAATACAAACCTTATCCAAAGGTGGAAACTGCCGCGGGAGTCGTCGTCAATGTGAATACAGGCGAAGTGCTTGCAATGGCAAGTTATCCCTCTTATGATGTCAACCTCTTCTCTACGGGGATCAGCCAGGAAGATTGGAATGCGCTCAATCCAGTCAACAAAAGAAATCCACTTGCCGCAAGGCCTCTTTATAATATTGTGACCATGATGGCTGTTCAACCGGGCTCCATATACAAAATGGTAACAGGTTACTCCGCACTGGAGCAAGGACTGAATCCATATCAGAAATTGTTTTCCGCCGGGTATGTTGAAATCGGTAATCAAAGATTTGGTTGCTGGTTATGGAATGATCATGGAGGAATTCATGGTCCGACAGATTTATTCAGGGCAATAGAGGTATCCTGCAACTACTATTTCTTCAATGTGGCCACCGGTAAGGATTTCAATGCCGGCAGAACATTGAATTTCGAAATGGGTCCTGCAATCATGACCGAATCCTCAAGACAATTCGGACTCGATGTCAAAACTGGCATTGAAATCAACGAAGTGGCAACCGGACTTCCAGAACCCGAGAGAAAGAAAAGAACCATACAAGCCCTTTTGAGAACTGAACTCAGAAGAATCGCCAAGGATCATTTTCCGGAAGAATTGATTGCCAAAGAGGAAAAATTGAATTCAATCGTCGAAGAAATCATCAGTTGGTCGGATGAAAATCCTTCAAGAGGTGCATTGATCAACAAGTTGATTGCCTTGGGAAGCATCAAGGAGTCCAATTTGACTGAAAAGTTGGCGGATTTGATCAAATACGATTATTTCAACTTAATGAAATGGTATGAAAGTGATACCCTCAACTTATCCATCGGACAGGGCGACCATACCTATACCCCGATTCAAATTGCCAGATATATCGCCACAATTGCAAACGGCGGGTATTTGAATGAGTTGACCCTCATCAAAAAGATTGGCGATGAAGCCAAAGAGAAAAATACAGGAGAACGATTGTCAATGGATGAGTTGAATCTCTTGCCACATATTCAAAAAGGTATGCGCCAAGCGGTCAACGGCACGTCCAGTTCCGTCAGATCCCTATTTGACAAATTTCCAATAGCCATCGCCGGTAAGACTGGTACGGCAGAAAAAGCCGGATTGATGCCACCGCTGGACGAAGTCGCTTATCTCACCGAGTATTTGTACGAGATTGACCGATCCCTCAACATTGAAGAAGTAAATGAGAAAACGCTCGAGATCATCAAGCAACGCAGTGAAGAGATGGTGGCTCTTGAAAAAGCAAAAAACGAAGCTGAAACCGAGGTTGAAAGAGACATGCTCCAAGTCAAACTCAACGGCTTTGTGGAAAGGGATTATCTGAACAAGGGCAACGCAATGAGAGATGCAATAAAATCCCTGTCTGGAGGCAAATTGACGGATGAGGATCTCAATCAGTTCAGATTGCCATATGACAACTATTCTTGGTATGTTTCTTATGCGCCGTATGAGAATCCGGAAATCGCTGTCGTGATTTTCATACCACAAGGTGGCAGCGGTATGTATTCTGCACCAGTGGCCAGAGATGTTTATGCGGAATACTTCAAATTAGAACCACCGGTGAAAGACTAAATGTTGTAGTATGGGTTAAAATAAGTTACAATAGAAATGTTAGGTTGATTGAAAAATAAAGCGGGTGGTGATGCTATGGCACGTAAGGGACCAGCTGAGTTTAAAGGCAAATTGAATGGCCTTTATCTGAATGTCGACACAAATGAAAGTTACACACGCATCATGGCACATCTCAAAAAAATCTTGGAAGAATCAGGTGCGTTTTATAAAGGGTCCAAAATCATCGGACTCACAGGTCAAAGATTCACTTATAAGCAAAAAGCTGAAATTGAAGATCTTTTATCCAATCAATACGGCATTGAAGTTGAAAGTCTCGAGGAGGAAATCAACGAGATTAGAAAAAATCCTGAACCTGAACCGGTACATGTGCCCGAGCCAGTCAACGAACCGCCACCGGTTTTTAAGGAGTCTGTTTCTTTACAACCCAAAATATCGGATACGAAATTTGTGTTTGGCACTCTTCGATCCGGTAATTCTGTGCTTTATCCAGGCAATGTCATTTTGATCGGCGATGTGAATCCCGGTGCTGAAATCATTGCGGAAGGCAACATAGTTGTGATGGGGAGAATTTTAGGATTTGTGCACGCAGGGTCGGCAGGTCTCGAATCTGCAATTATCGTGGCGAATTTATTGAAACCGACTCAAATCAGAATCGCAAAGTATATATCGGTACCACCTAGCGATGATCATTCTGAGCATACTTTATCTCCTGAAATGGCTTCAGTGAGCAAAGGTATCATCAAAATAGAAAAATGTCATTAGAATCTGTTCTTTAAATATTTTTTTGGAGGGGAACCATATGGGTGAATCAATTGTTATAACATCCGGCAAGGGCGGCGTAGGCAAAACGACTACTACCGCAAATATCGGAGCCGCACTAGCGATGGAAGGCAAAAAAGTGGTTGTGATCGATGCGGATATCGGACTCAGAAATTTGGATCTGGTGCTTGGTCTGGAGAATAGAATCGTATATGACATTGTCGACGTTGTCACCGGAGTCTGTAGAGTAAAGCAGGCTTTGATCAAAGATAAGCGATTCGATAATTTATACCTTTTACCTGCTGCTCAGACAAAAGATAAAAATGCTGTCAATCCTGAGCAAATGAAAGACCTGATCACAGATTTGAAAAAAACACATGACTTTGTTATCGTGGATTGCCCGGCTGGAATTGAGCAAGGGTTTAAAAATGCAATTTCCGGAGCTGATCGCGCAATCGTGGTGACAACACCTGAAATCTCAGCGGTAAGAGATGCGGATAGAATTATTGGTTTACTTGAAGCGGCAGAGATTCATGATCCATTGCTCATAGTCAACAGACTTAGAATTGATATGGCGAGACGTGGTGACATGATGAATGTGGAAGATATTGAAGATATCCTGGCAATTGATCTGATCGGTGTCGTACCGGATGATGAAGAGGTTGTTATGAGTACAAACAGGGGAGAACCCGCTGTATTCAAGGAGAATTCACTTTCTGGAATGGCTTTTAGAAATATTTCCAAAAGATTAATCGGTGAAAGTGTACCTTTCATGGAATTTGATGTTCAGGAAAGTTTTTTCAATAAACTAAAGAGAGCGTTATCTTTTGGTAAATAGGAGGAGGTATTATGTTCGATTTATTTGGCTTTTTAAATAGCAAACCGACAAGTAAAAACGTTGCCAAGGACAGACTTAAACTTGTTCTGGTTCATGATCGATCTAATTGCTCTCCTGAGTTGTTGGAGCTTTTGAGACGTGATATATTGACATCTATCTCGGAACATGTCGATTATGATCCAAAAGATTTGGATATCAAAATCACTCGCACCAAAGACAGTGCTTCTGGCAAGCCCGTTTTGGTGGCCAGTATACCACTTAAAAATCTTAAACGTTGAATGAGGTCCTTAGGGGCCTTTTTTAAATAGAGGTGACATATTGAAAATTAATAAAATTCTATCTAATTTTGACTATTGGCTCATGTTGATAGTGATGATAATATTTGCAATCGGTCTTGTATCCATTGCAAGTGCCACGGATGTGATCAACGAAGGGCTGACTCGGGAAGTGAAAATGCAGGCTTTCTCATTTTTGTTGGGACTTGTGGTGATCATAATATTCCAATGGGTCAATTATGAAGTTTTCGGAGAATTCCATAAGGCGATTTATGCGCTTAGCATAATTGTGCTTTTATTGGTTTATATTCCCGGTCTTGGTATTACTCGTCAAGGCTCTCAGAGATGGATTGGACTTGGTCCGATTGATATTCAGACCAGTGAGCTTGCAAAAATCGGCTTCATACTGTTCTTCGCGAAGTTTTTGGAAAAGATGAATGGCGTGAAGGGCATCAAAGACATAATCAAGTCGCTTTTGGTCATGGCGCCATTTTTATTGATAGTGATGAAGCAGCCTGACCTTGGAACCTCATTGGTTTTTGTATTTGTCACATTTGGAATGATGTTCGTCGCAGGTTTGAAGTATAGATACATTTTACTCGGCGGTGTGCTAATGGGGATTGGATTGCCACTGGCTTATCCAAGGCTTGAGCCTCATCAAAGGGTAAGAATAGACGCTTTTCTAAATCCTGATGATATGACATTGCCTGGCAACTATCATGTCATGCAATCAAAAATAACTATGGGTTCGGGTGAAATGTACGGCAAAGGCATTTTTGAAGGTGTCTATCATCGCTTGGATTACTTGCCTGTACAGGAAAGTGATTTTATTTTTGCTGTTTTTGTGGAAGAAGCCGGTTTTGTCGGAGGTGCACTTTTAATCGCACTTTATTTTTTGTTGTTGATGAGAATGATTCACATCAGTAGAAAAGTCAAAGATGATTTCGGTTCTTATGTCATTATAGGATTCGTGTTCATGTTTGCGTTTCAAATCATCGAAAATATTGCCATGACAATGGGCAAAATGCCAGTTACAGGAATCACCTTGCCGTTCGTCAGCTATGGATCGACTTCACTTGTCACTAGTATGATTGCTCTTGGAATAGCAGAATCCATATATGTTAGAAGAAAAAAAGGAACTTTTATTAGTTATTGATTATTAGGAGGAATAATGAATTTAGAAGCATTGCTTCGAAATGTGGAAAAACCGTCGAGGTATATAGGTGGAGAAATCAACACATTTCAAAAGGAGATCACTGACAGCACCATACGTTTCGCTTTTGCTTTTCCCGATATATATGAAGTAGGGATGAGCCACCTCGGAATGCAAATCATTTACAGATTGTTGAATGAACAAGATAACGTCTATTGTGAACGCGTATTCGCTCCTTGGGTGGATATGGAGGCTCAACTTCGTGCAAACAACCTTAAGTTGGTCACACTAGAAACAAAAACCGCTTTGGGTGATCTTGACATTCTCGGTTTCACTTTGCAATATGAGTTGAGTTACACCAATATACTCAACATGCTCAATCTTGCGGGTATAGAATTACTTTCCAAAAACAGACACGAAAAGGATCCTCTGATTGTTGCCGGCGGACCGTGCGTATATAATCCAGAGCCTCTTGCAGACTTTATCGATATCTTTTTTATCGGTGAGGCAGAAGAGCTTTTGCTTGAATTCATCGAGGTCTATAAACTTTACAAGGATAAAAAGATCTCGAAACATGATTTGCTGATTAAAGCCGCAAACATTGAAGGTCTATATGTGCCCAAATTTTATGAACCGGAATATAATGAAGATGGAACAATGAGTGGTTATAAAGTGACTGAGGATGTTCCGAAAGTCATCAAAAAAAGAATCATTCAGGATTTCGATTCAGGTTTTCAGTTAGAGTCCATGATTGTGCCATTTGCGGACATTGTTCACGATCGTGCAATGGTGGAAATTTTCAGGGGATGCACAAAAGGATGCAGATTCTGCCAAGCCGGCATGATCTACAGACCTGTCCGGGAGAAAAAGCCGGAGACCATTATGGATAATGTCGAAAAAATCATGAGTTCCACGGGATTTGAAGAGATGTCATTGGCTTCACTCAGCACAATGGATTACAGTCAAATAGGACCACTCGTGAAAGATCTGGTTGGCAAATACGAAGTGGACAACATTGGAGTATCACTGCCTTCATTGAGGCTGGACAGTTTTTCAGTGGATGTCGTCAAAGATATCCAGAAAATAAAAAAGACTGGTTTGACATTTGCACCTGAAGCAGGAACACAACGTCTAAGAGATGTCATCAACAAAGGTGTTTCCGAGCAAAACATTGCGGATACTTTCAATAGTATTTTTTCTCTGGGATGGCATAGGGTAAAGCTTTATTTCATGATAGGTCTTCCTACTGAAACCACTGAGGATTTGGATGGAATCAGCGAAATAGCCAACCTGGGCACATATACATTCAAACAGTTAAAACCGGAAGGTGTGAAGAAATCAGTTCAAGTGACTGTGAGCACGTCATGTTTCGTGCCTAAGCCTTTTACGCCGTTCCAATGGATGGGCCAAGATGATATTCCGACTTTCAGACAGAAAATTCAACATCTCAGAACAAAATTGATCAACAGGAAAGTGGTTTATAATTATCACGATCCTGAAACGAGTCTACTTGAAGGTGTATTTGCAAGAGGTGACAGGAAAATTGGTGCCGCACTGCTAAGAGCTTTTGAACTCGGTTGTAAATTTGACGGATGGCATGAGTATTTCCATTATGACGTATGGCAGACAGCTTTTGAAGAGACCCATCTTGAAATGAGTTTTTACAACACTAGGGAACGTGCGTACGATGAGTACTTACCTTGGGATATCCTCGATCCAGGTATCCATAAAAGTTATCTGGTATCAGAGTATGAGAATGCACTCAATGCTGTGGTCACTGGCGATTGTAGAGATAGTTGCACAGGTTGTGGTGTGAATGTACAAATTATAGGCGGTGATTGTTATGGAAACGCTTAGGATTCTATATACCAAAGAATCTTATATGAGATTCTTGGGACATCTTGAATTGATGAAACTATTTGAACGTGTATTTCGTTTCAACAAATTGCCTTTGAAATTCTCAGAAGGCTTCAATCCGATTCCAAGGTTGACTTTTGCATCGCCATTATCGGTTGGTTATTCCAGCAAAGCTGAAGTGATGGAAGTGATTTTGAATTCTGAAATAGCCATCCAGCAAGTCAAGGACATCAAATTTCCTGACGGCATCAAGGTGCTGGATGCACAGTTCATCAACTGCAAGCATTCTTTGATGTCCAAACTCGAATTTGCCGAATACATCCTAAAAGTGGAGTACGATTCCAAAGTGGAACAATTGCCTTTTGAAGAATGGGTGGAATCGTTCCTAAATGAAAAAGAGATATTTTATGAAAAAAAGACAAAACGTGGCACGATGAAAGCAGTGAATGCCCTTGAACAAATCCATGACATGAAATTGCTTTACAATGCTGAAAATGAAGTTGTATTTAGGGTCATGCTGCAAACCGGAAGCAATGGCAGCCTCAATCCCGAAAAATTGGTTGATATTTTTGGCTCCCATTACAAATTGAATCAAAAGGTCGTCAACATCGACGTGGAACGTTTAGGGCTTTACTTTACGAAGAATGGGACACTGACCAATCTATATGAATTAAGCGAAGAGGAATAGTATGATTTCACTGGTGATCGACAGTTCTCCTGTTATGAAAATCGGACTTTTATATGAAGAGTCGGAAAAACGGATCATGGATATTATAATAGAAAATCATTTCAAAGATAATGTCATCGATCAAATCCATAATGGCAGAGTTGTAAATGTCGTGAACAGTTTGGATGGTGCTTTCGTCGATATCGGGTTAGCCCAAAACGCTTTCATACGCCGTAACGACTTGCTCAGGGCCTTTGGAATCAGCAGATATGATCATAAGGAGACCCCACTGAATCAGTTGGTCAAGAGTGGACAAATGATCATAGCACAAGTATCCAAGGAACCTTACCAATCTAAAGGTGCCCAATTGACAACTGACATTTCCATACAGGGAAAGCACGTGATTTTTCTTCCGAATTTAAAAGACATCAAATTTTCAAAAAAAATAGAATCCACATTGGATCAAAGAAAATTATTGAAGACCTTGGCTCTGGATTTTGGTATTACGGGTGGATTCATCATACGCAGCGCCATCAATCTTGTTGCTGATCCAGTTGAGACTTTGACCAAAGAAATGAGTCGTTTGGCTGGTATGTGGGAAAAAATGGTCACACTGGCCAAATTGGAACAATCCGTTAAATGCATATACAGTTCCAGTGACTTTCACGAACAGCTGATGAGCAAGATCGATTTCGATGTTGTCGATGAGTTTCAGACCGCATCTGAAGATACTAGAGATTTTTTATTGAAATTTGGAATTGCCAAAAATAAAATCAAGTTTCATAAAAAATCATTGGGCTTATGGATCGAAAAGAATATTCCAGTCGACCAATTGTTCTCGACCAAGTTAGTGAAAGCCTCAAATGGGGTATCAATAACAGTGGATGTTCTCGAAGCGTTTACTATAGTGGACGTCAATTCGGCACTCTTCGTCTCAGACACGCAAAAGTCTGAATCCGCATTGGTCGCCAATTTGACTGCCGCCGACTTGTTGAATGGACATGTGCTCCTGAACAACATCAGCGGTGTCATCATCATGGATCTGATCGAAATGTCCAGTGAACACAAAAAACAATTCATCCATCAAGTGTCAGAATCGTATTTTGCCAAAGAATATGGTTTTCAAGTATATGGGTTCACGAATCTGGGTCTTTTTGAAATGACCCGCAAGCGTGAAAAACCTTCAATCCGAGAGCAGGTCAGCCTTGATTTTGAGGATGAGGAACTGATGTATTGGAATTTGAACAAGTTGTATTATGAACTGAACCGTATCAAAGAACATACCAATACAAAACAGATGACCCTCGAAATTTCCGAATCCTATTTCATCTTCCTGAGTCAACACAAAATTTTTGAGGATATCGGACTTTCCATAAAATTAAAACGGCTTAAAGCGAGCAATAATTTCTACAGAATCAGTTCACAAAACATTGACATTGACAGTGTTATATGATAATATTTATCGGGTAGCCGCACGAAAACGGTTTTTTAAATTTGTATAAATACAAATACCGTCTTTTGGCGAGAAAGGATAGAGGAGGTGCGATATGTACGCAATTATTAAAACAGGTGGTAAGCAATACAAAGTTGAGCAAGGCGATGAGATTTTCGTAGAGAAATTAGACGTAAATGAAGGCGATACTGTTGATTTTACTGATATTTTAGCAATTTCAAACGAAGAAGGCCTACAAGTCGGAGATACAGTTTCCGCAGCTAAAGTTACTGCTTCTGTAGTTAAAAACGGCAAGGGTCCCAAAGTAATCATTTTCAAGTACAAGTCAAAGAAAGATTACCGTAAGAAGCAAGGCCACAGACAACCATACACCAAAGTAAAAATCGAAAGCATCAGTTTGTAAGAAATGATTAATATTGTTTTCACGACTTCTAGGGGACATTATAAAGCTCTTAAAGTCACTGGTCATGCGTATTCTGATGAACCAGGCAAAGATTTGGTGTGTGCGGCGGTATCCACTTTGGCTCAAACCTTGGTGAACGCGGTAGAGCAAATCGGTAAAGTGCCTGAGGATCAAATTCAGTGTACGATAGACAATGGTTATTTGGAGCTTGTAATTGATGAGCGTTATTTAAACGACTCAATTGATATAGCTTTTAAAACGATAATGATCGGAATCGAAGGAATAGAAATGACGTATCCAAAATACGTCAAGCACAGAAATAAGGAGGTGCATGGAAATGTTGAAAATGTTTAACTTACAGTTATTTGCAAGTAAAAAAGGTGTAGGTTCTTCTAAAAACGGTCGTGACTCCGCGTCGAAAAGACTAGGTGTAAAAAGAGCTGACGGACAAACTGTTAGCGCTGGTAGCATCCTGATCAGACAAAGAGGCACGAAAGTTCATCCTGGCAACAATGTTGGCAGAGGTGGCGATGACACATTATTCGCTTTAGTAGACGGTGTCGTGAGATTTGAAAGAAAAGGCAGAGATAAAAAACAAGTAAGCGTTTATGAAGCTTAGTCTAAATGTCCATCATCAATGATGGACATTTTTATTTAAAACCATTATATTGTATATATAAGATTGATTTGAGGTGTATTATGTTTGTAGATGTAGCGAAAATTCATATAAAGGCAGGCAACGGTGGGAATGGTAGAGTCAGTTTCCGTCGTGAGAAGTATGTGCCTGACGGAGGTCCAGATGGTGGCGACGGTGGTCGCGGCGGAAGTATCGTTGCGTACGTAGACTCTAGCATGCGCACTCTCATGGATTTTAGATATAAGACGAAGTATTTTGCAGAGCCAGGAGAAGACGGTGGTAAAAAGAAAATGACCGGCAAGACTTCTGAGGATCTGGTAATAAGCGTTCCACAAGGGACGATCATAAGAGATCTCAATACTGGTAAAGTCATTGCGGATCTTAAAGAACCTGGACAACGTGTCGTTTTGGCAAAAGGCGGCAGAGGCGGCAAAGGAAACTGGCATTATGCGACACCGACAAGACAGGCGCCTACATTTGCTGAAAAAGGGTTTAATGGTATTGAAAGATCCATTTCACTTGAACTTAAAATGCTCGCTGACGTGGGTTTGTTAGGTTATCCAAATGTTGGTAAATCAACATTTTTAGCGGCTACTACCAAAGCGAAACCGAAGATTGCAAATTATCATTTCACAACACTTCAACCGAATCTCGGTGTAGTTGAAGCAATCAAAGGAAAGAGTTTTGTTCTTGCCGATATACCTGGATTGATTGAAGGCGCAAAAGAAGGTGTTGGACTTGGGCTTGAGTTTTTAAGACATGTCGAAAGAACGAAAATCCTGATTCATGTCGTAGATATTTCCGGTCATGAAGGCAGAGAGCCTTATGAGGATTTCTGTATCATAAATAAGGAAGTTTTCGGATACAGTGATCGACTTTCAACCAGAAAACAAGTCGTTGCAGCCAATAAAATGGACCTGCTTGAAGACAATGAGGTCTATGAAGCATTCAAAGCCAAAATTGAAGCTGACGGGTATCCTGTATTTCCAATATCTGCAGCTACGGGCGAAGGTGTTGATGAGTTGCTGAATTATGTGACTACAATGCTGGATTCCATTGAGGATGAACCTTTGATTGATGAAGAAGACTACTTCGTTGAAGATCTTGACATCTCTGATGTCAATGAGATCAAATTCTTTAAGGATGAAGATGTTTATTGTGTTGAGGGACAATTTATAGAGCGCATTTTATATTCAACGGATTTAACAGACATAGAATCACTGAGACGTTTTCAAAATGTGCTTAAGTTAAGAGGTGTCTTTGACCATTTAAGAGAAATGGGTATCGAAGATGGTGACACTGTACGTATATTTGAAATTGAATTTGAATTCTATGCATAGGAGAACAATATGTTGACAGGAAAACAAAGAAGTTATTTGAAAGGGCTTGCGCATTCGCTCAAGCCAATGGCACAGCTTGGTAAAGATGGTCTTTCTGAGGCATTTGTCAATCAACTCAGTGAACTGCTTGATCTACACGAACTCGTTAAAGTCAACGTTCTTGACAACAGTTCTGAGGATGCGCAGGAAGTGGCACTGGAAGTTGTAAAACTTCTGGACGCTGAATTTGTTCAGTGCATCGGCCATAAATTTATCATATACAGACAATCCAGAACCAATCCAATGCTTGAAATACCTGGTGCAGACAACAAAAGAGTATACATCAATCGTCAAAAAAAGGCTGTTCCAGTCAAAAAAGAAGAAAAGCTTTCAAAAAAGGGTGGTAAAATTTCCAAACCGCTTCAAGTCAAACGTTCGAAAGCAAGAAAAGAAAAATTGGAGAAAGTTGATAATTCAAGTGTCAACAAATCGAGAACAAGAGGCAGAAGCAAGTAATGCCCGGAAAGAAAATCGGCATCATGGGAGGTACATTCGATCCAATTCATTATGGACATCTCATGCTTGCCGAACAAATTCGAACGAGTTTTTTTCTTGATGAAATTTTATTTATCCCAGTAGGGAAACCACCCCATAAAACACATACCAATAGTGCCGATAAAGAGCAAAGATTGGAAATGACCAGGCTTGCAACCATTACAAATCCATATTTCCACGTTTCTGATATTGAAACCAAACGTAATGAGACAACTTATACGATTGATACGATAAAACGTTTGAAGGAATCGCTTTCACCCAATGATCAATTGTATTTTATCACTGGTGCGGATGCGATTATTTTGCTTGATACATGGAAGAACTACGATGAGTTGATTCAACTTGTCACTTTTGTTGGGGCGACCAGACCGGGAGTGGATCTCGACAAGCTAAATGACAAAGTCAAACAATTGATAGAGGATTATGACGCTAAGATTGAAATATGTTATATCCCAGCGCTTGCAATTAGTTCAACAGAAATTAGGAATCGTGTGGACGATGAGAAAAGCATCCGTTACCTTTTGCCCGAATCCGTTGAATCCTATATTGAAAGCAAAGGACTTTACAAATCGCATCACCCGCAATATGATTTGTTGAAAGAGTATCTTAGACGTAATTTGAGTTTGCATAGGTATGAACATACCATTGAAACATCAAAACTGGCACGTAAACTGGCAGTTCGATATGGTGTCGATCCATTGAAGGCAGAATTTGCCGGACTATGTCATGATTTCGCAAAAGAAATCGATAGAGAAAGCATGCTCAGACATATTGAGAATTTCACGGTCTACTTTGATCCGTGTATTCAAAAAAATCCCAATCTCGCACACGGTGAGGTTGGTGCGGAGCTTTTGAGGCAATATTTTGGCATTGAGGACGAATCCATTCTTGATGCCATACGTTGGCATACTTATGGCAATAGACATATGAGTACACTTTCCAAAATCATTTATGTGGCAGATATCATTGAACCCTCCAGAGAATTTGAAGGTTTGTCAAAACTGAGACACCTCGCATATGAGGATCTGGATCGGACCATGATTGCATATTATGAACTCAACAATTCCTATCTCAATGAAACCAAGAGTGGCATACACAGCTATACCCATGAAATGATCGATCATATCACAAGGAGCATCTGATGGCGGATCATATAACCCAACAAGCCTATAAAATGGCAGATATTCTCAGCAATAAGAAGGGACAAGATATTGTCATACTTTCAGTAAAAGGGATCAGTTCCATTGCCGATTATTTTATAATTGCCACAGGTACATCCTCAACGCATATCAATGCACTATCCGATTATCTTGAAAAGGATTTTGGATACAATTTGAAGCATAAGGAAGGCAAGCAACAAGGCGGATGGCTTTTACTCGATTTCAGAGATATAGTTGTCCACATATTCAGCAATGACATGAGACAATATTATTCACTTGAGCGTATATGGAATGATGCTGAAGTCATTACAATAGAATGAATTTTGAAAGGAGTATTTTGTGGAAAAATCTGTTCATCCAATCTTAGAAAAATTAATTCCCGTAGCTAAAGGGGTTTCAGAAACCTTTGGTTCCAATTGTGAAGTGGTCATTCATGATTTCAGCAATATGGAGCAGTCCATTGTGGCAATTTTCAATGGACATGTGACGGGGAGAACTATTGAAACATCAATGACAGACTCGATACTCAACAAAATCAACAAGCATCAAGATGGACATGATGTCTATAATTATACCGGCAAAAGCACATTGGGAAGAGAACTCAAATCCACAACAACCTTCATAAGAAATTTTGACAACGAAATAATAGGATGCATGTGCATCAACTTTGATATCACTGATATGCTCAGTGCCAGAAACGTGATCAATGAACTTTGTAAAGTGGATGAGAAAGAAGTTGAAGCGATAGGTGAGATCAATAAGGTGAACGATGTTCTTTATGATATTGTTGAGATCACAATTCATAAATTTGGTCGCCCTGTCATATATCTGACGAAAGATGAGAAAGTCAATATCGTAAAGGATCTGGAGGATAAAGGCGTATTTTTAATTAAGGGAGCCATTGATTACGTCGCAAACTCACTTCAGGTATCGCGTTATACGATATACAATTACTTAGATGGCATAAGAGAAGGAAAATAGGAGGACAAGTATTATGTTGAAATCAATTGCAACTGAAAAAGCACCAGCTGCTGTAGGACCATACTCGCAAGGTATGAAAGCAGGCCCTTTCATTTATGTATCGGGGCAATTGCCAATCAATCCTGAAAACGGGGAATTGATCAAAGGGGACATCAAGGCATCGACAAGACAATCACTTGAGAATGCCAAGGCGATTATTGAAGCTGCCGGAGCAACACTGAACGATGTAGTCAAGGTGACCGTATTTTTGGCCGACATCAAGCAATTTGCTGATATGAATAGCGTCTATTCCGAATATTTCACAGATCATAAACCTGCGAGAGCGGCATTCGAGGTAGCTAATCTTCCATTGCTCGCTGAAGTGGAAATCGAAATGATCGCATACAAAATTACAGACTTATAATCAAAAACCAGACTTATCCAAGTCTGGTTTTTTTCTGATAGTGTCTTCTTTTGATTTTGTTGATTCTGTGCATCGTCATGATGGTTCTCCATAATAGGATTGCAAGTAGGATTTTGACCAAAAATAGACTCCAAGACTTTTTTTCAGTGGAAAAGAATTGGGTGATGTCGTTCAGCAAATCCTCACCGATATAATTGTCGTCTGAAACCAGGGTGACTTGGTGCAGTAATGCATCATTCAGATAGAATTCCTTGGTGCCTATGACTTCACCTTTCTTAAGCGGCAATTCTATATGGCTCGATATCAGTTCTTTGAACTCTATATCTTCTATTTTATAGTCATTGGGTAAATCTATGGAAACGGACTCAGCGTATATTGATGTTACGGAAGTCTGTTTTTTATTCGAAAGAGTGAGCGTCTTTGCAGGATCTCCAGATTTGGCAATCAGATGCTTCGTTGTTCCTGTGAAAGCGTAATCCATCATTTTGCGAGTATCTTCGTACATTGCAGTGCTTTGGGATTTTAACACAGCTGTGATAAATTGTCTGCCATCTTTCGTTGCTGAGCCCACAAAGCAAAATTGAGCCTCTGGTGTGTATCCGCGCTTGATGCCATCCGCGAATTCATAAGCGACGGGGACACGTTCGCCACCCACGTCTATTAATTGCGTTGATCCGGCCATACCTTGATATAGACTATTTGTACTGTTCAGATACCTTGTTTCAGTTTTTTTATTGGTAGGTGGAATTTCATAACGTTTTGCTTTTACGATTGTTCTAAATGTATCGTTTTTCATTGCATATCGTGCAATGATAGCAAGATCGTAGGCAGTTGAGATATGATCTTTGTTGTGTAAACCGTGAGGGTTCGCAAAATTTGAATTCAAGGCGCCCAATTCGGCTGCCCTGGCATTCATGACCTCGGCGAAGGCCTCAATCGATCCGGAGTGCTTTCTCGCCAAGACCTCAGCTGCATCGTTGGCACTTGCGATCATCAAAGAATACAGCAATTGTTCAACGGTTACTTCTTCACCGGGTTCGAGCGCAATGTGACTCCCACCGGCATAAGGAGATTCAGGATCGACAACAATGGTATCCCGTAAATTCATGTCTTCCAGTATGATGAGAGCAGTCAATATCTTTGTTGTGCTCGCCGGAAATAGTGGTGTGTGCTCATTTTTGGAATAAAGAACCTGCCCTGTTTCTGCATTGATGATTATTGCACCATCAGCTATCAGATCAATATCTGAAAATGTAGGAGTGTCAATCATAAATAGAATTAGAAAAAATAACCCTAGTGTCGCGAAATACTTCATAGTGTCCTCCTCGGTTGTTATTTCTATTATAATGAAAAGAGTGGGTTGTGGGAACCCCAAAATATGTTATAATCAAACAAATATATGGTAATATTTAGGAGGTTGTGTGAAATATTTCAAATATATGTGGGCGATTATGATTGTTTTGATTATTTTGATCCGATCTTATGGATACGAACCCAGCTATATCAAAAGAGAAATCAATGAGGACCAGCCTCAAATCGAGGTGTATTCCCAAGATGCCATTTCCATGGTTTATGATCCCATCGATCAAGTCTATTATAGTTTGGATGCATTCCATCAACTTTCTGTGGAACAACTCAAACATTTTAAAGGCATCGGCGATGTCACTGCCAGTTCGATCATCGAATATATCCGAGAAAACGGCGGCTTGAAATCATTTCATGAACTGATTGAGATCAAAGGAATAGGGGAGAAAAAGCTCGAAGGAATTCTCGAAAATTCCAAATAATTAAATGAAATGATGGTATAATTAATGTTAACTACAATTATATGAGGAGGTGGATCAATGTCATTCGTAAAACTGACAGAATATACAACGAGCGCTGGTTGAGCCGCTAAAATTGGTCCTGAGACCCTCGCACAAGTTTTGTGCGATTTACCAAAATTTGAAGATGAAAATTTGCTTGTTGGTTTTGAATCTTCTGATGATGCGGCTGTCTACAAATTAAATGAAGATCAGGCGTTGATTCAGACGCTGGATTTTTTTACGCCTATTGTCGATGATCCCTATGATTTTGGACAGATTGCTGCTGCAAATGCACTGAGTGACGTTTATGCCATGGGTGGCAAACCGGTACTGGCATTGAACATCGTCGGTTTTCCCAATTGTCTTTCTCCATTGATTCTCAAGGAGATCTTGAAAGGTGGAGCTGATAAAGTCAAGGAAGCCGGTGCATTGCTCGTTGGAGGACATTCCATCGAAGATAACGAACCCAAATATGGATTGTCGGTGAGTGGACTCGTTTCACCATCAAAAGTATGGGCCAACGTCGGCGCAAAAGCGGGAGATGTTCTGATATTGACCAAACCGATTGGAACCGGTGTGCTGACAACCGCTCTCAAAGAAAATATGTTGGAACCTGAAACCTTGAGATATATTACTGCTATAATGGCCGGCCTCAACAAATCGGCTTACGAAGTCCTCATCAATCACACAGTGCACGCATGCACTGATATCACAGGGTTTGGACTGTTAGGTCATGCGCTTGAAATGGCCAAAGGCAGCAATGTGTCCATTGAAATCGACCACTTGAAAGTGCCAATCATCAAGGAAGCCATCCCTCTCGCTGAGATGGGGATCATTCCGGCAGGAGCTTATAAAAATCAGTCCCACGTGTCAAGATTCCTTGAAATCTCTCAGGAAATTCTAGAAGTTTACTATGATCTGTTCTGTGACCCACAGACATCAGGTGGTCTACTTGTATCAGTTCCTGAATCGGAAGCTGAGGAGATTGTTCGTGCTCTGGAAAAAAACAATGCCTTTGCATACTCGATCATAGGTAGAGTGGTTGAGTTCGAATCCAAATACGTCAAAGTATACTAGTCATAAAGAAGGAAGACTATGAAAAATAATTTATTGCGAAAAATTCCAAAAATGGATATATTGTTGAATGATTTGTCAGATCACTATAAAGTCAGATTCGATAACATCCATCTCAAAACGAACATTGAAAAAGTTTTGGATCAATTCAGATTGAAAATTCAATCCGGACAAATTGAGACTTTTGAGAATGCCGACATCTTGGGAGAAATTGAATCCGAACTTGACAAGAGGATTCAATCCACTTTTAAGCGTGTCATCAATGGAACTGGTATAGTCTTGCACACCAATCTGGGGAGGGCTGTTATTTCACAAGCCATTGCTGAAGAGGTGATTCCGCTGATGACGCACTATAACACACTTGAATATGATGTCGAGACCGGAAGAAGAGGCATACGCTATCAACATATTGAAGACAAGATTTGTTCCATCACCGGAGCTGAAGCCGCACTGATTGTCAACAACAATGCGGCAGCTGTCATGCTTGTTCTCAACACGTTCGCCCAAAACAAAGAAGTCATAGTTTCACGTGGGGAACTGGTTGAGATCGGTGGATCATTTAGAGTGCCTGATGTGATGAAAGCCAGCAATTCTATGCTATGTGAAGTGGGAACCACCAATAAGACCCATCTAAAGGACTATGCTAATTCAATCAATGAAAACACAGGATTGCTCATGAAGGTCCATACCAGCAACTATAAAATTCTGGGTTTCACTTCATCGGTTGATGCGTCGGAACTCATCGAGCTCGGAGCCCGCAATGACATTCCTTTATATGAGGACCTGGGAAGCGGGCTGATTGTAGACCTCACACCCTATGGATTTGCCGGTGAACCATTGGTTCAGGATGCCATTGCAAAGGGAATTGACATTCTTTCGTTTTCGGGGGATAAATTATTTGGTGGAGCACAAGCCGGATTCATCATCGGAAAAAAGAGATATATCGACACAATCAAAAAAAATCAGTTGTTGAGAGCGTTCAGAATCGATAAGTTTTCATTGGCAATAATCGACAGGACATTAAATCTCTATTTTAACCCCACATTTGCCACGCAGCATATACCAACACTTAAAATGCTCGTGCTTTCACAACAGGAAATCAATGCCAAGGTTTCAAAATTCATCGAGACTTATGAACATCGTCTTTCGCTTCAAGATGTCAAAGTCAGTGGTGTTGAAACCATTTCGGAAGTGGGTGGTGGCGCGCTGCCACTTGAAAGATTGCCGTCGTATGGAATTTGTTTAGAGCACGACGAATCTGCGAACAAAGTTCAAACCCAGTTAAGAAAGTATGTCATTCCAATCATCGCAATGATCATTGATGATCAATTGGTTTTGGATTTCAGGACCATTTCAGAATACGAGTTCGATGATTTGGTAAGTGGTATAGAATTTGCCGTATCAGGAGGTCGTCATGCGTGATACTTTAGTCGTAGGAACCGCTGGCCATATCGATCATGGAAAGACTTCGCTGATCAAGCATCTGACTGGAATCGATGCCGATCGTCTTGCGGATGAAAAGCGTAGAGGCATTACCATCGAACTGGGATTTGCTTACATGAGACTGAATGAAAAACAGCTTATAAGCTTTGTGGATGTCCCAGGACACGAGAGATTCGTGAAGAGCATGTTGGCTGGCGCGATGGGAATGGACGTTGTCATGCTCGTTGTCGCGGCAGATGAAGGCTTTAAACCTCAAACATATGAACATTTGAATATTTTATCTCACTTGAACGTCAAAAAAGGAATAGTTGTACTCACTAAAAGCGATCTCGTCACTAAAGAAGATATCGAATACAGAAAAGCGGAAATCCATGACATATTACAGGATACTTTTATGGCGGGATCTCCTATTGTTGAATACTCCATAAAAGATGAAAATTGCAAGAGAGCTCTCGTTGAAACTCTGGAATCCTACATGAGTGACATTGACGCTGAGGTAACCCATACCTCATCACGACTTTCAGTAGATCGTGTATTTTCAGTTAAAGGTCACGGAACGGTAGTGACTGGTACTTTGATTGAAGGCAAGATCCGTGTTGGAGAGATCATCAAACATTATCCATCTCAGAGAGATGTTCGAGTCAAAGGCATTCAAGTGCACAATGAAAATGTCGAAGAAGCGAGTTTCGGACAGAGAGTGGCTCTCAATCTCGCTGTGGACAAGGTCAATATTGAACGTGGAGATGTTCTTTCATCCTCCGATCAAATGCGGGAAACTCAAATCGTCGATGTCCGTTTAAAGACAGATGGTGATATTGATGCGCCGATCAAACATTGGCAGCGTTTGCGATTGTATCATGGAACGCGTGAAATTCTATGTCGAATCGCAATCAAGGACCAGAAATCCATTGGAGAAAACGAGGAACTCATTGTTCAATTACGACTTGAATCGCCGTTATATTGTAAAATCAATGATCCTGTCATAATTCGAAACTTCTCGCCGGTCATCACATTGGGTGGAGGAAGAATCGTCAATACACTCGCGAAAAAGCATGTTCTTTCGGATGCGGATTCAAGTGTGGACGATGAGGTGCTTAAAATACTTGAGTATATTGACCAGCCCTTTGAAATGAAAGATGAGATTTATCATAGTTTGCCTTTCACCATGGATCAATGCATACTCGCTTTTGAACATCTCATCCAAAATGGCGAACTTGTTAGAATGTCTGAAAAAACTTATGCAACTGTAAAATGGTGGTTGACGGTTGAAAATCAGTTCATGACCATTTTGATGGAGTTCCATAAAGACAATGCGCTGCGTTCTGGTATGGACCGTGAGACACTTCGTTCGAAGTTGAATCACATCTTGAAGTTCAATACTATCTCAAAAGGGGATTATGGGGAGATCATATCTAAACTTGTAGACGAGAAAAAGATTGAAATCACAGGACAATTGGTCAAAGATCCCAACCATAAGGTTCAATATAGCGTTCGTGAAAAGAACATAATGGACCGACAGATCCAACAAGTCGCAAAAAATGATCCCAAACCGACAGCCATCAGTGAACTCATCATTCAAAACGATCCTAAAAAACTACAGGAAGAATTATTATATCATTTGATTAATAGTGAAATTATTGTTAAAATTAGTGAAGAAGCCGTTTTATCGAAGAATGCATATTCCAAGTGCAAGAAAAGCTTATTGGATCATTTTGAAAAGCATGAATTTCTTACTGTTGCCGAATTCAGGGATTTACTTGATATCTCCCGTAAGGCGAGTGTGGAAATGCTTGAACATTTTGATAGGGAGAACGTAACCAAACGTATTGAAAATACACGTATATTAATAAAATAATGATTGGAGTGAAACCATGTCTGAGAAAATTTTAGTTGTCGATGACGAACCGATTTTGCTAAAAGGTTTAAGATTCAGTTTGGAACAGGAAGGCTATGAAGTTGAAACAGCTGTTGATGGTAAAGAAGCCTATGACAAGATTTTGCAAAACACGTATGATGCTGTTATCCTGGATTTGATGTTGCCTGGAATGGATGGACTTGAAGTCTGTAAAAAAGTAAGAGAAAAATCTATGGTGCCTATTTTGATGCTGACTGCCAAAGATGATGATTCGAGCAAAGTTTTGGGGCTTGAGTATGGAGCTGACGACTACATCACAAAACCTTTCAATATGCTGGAGCTCAAAGCACGAATAAAAGCAATCCTCAGACGTGTTCAGGTCAGCGATCAGCAGACCGCTTCGAATTTGATCAATCTTGGGGATTTCAATATCAATACTTTGGGAAGAAAAGTCACAATCAACGGAACACAAGTCAACTTGACTGCCAAAGAATTCGATTTGTTGCTCCTTTTGATTATGAATGAGGAAAGGGTCTATTCCAGAGAAGAACTTCTTGAGACGATTTGGGGTTATGAATATTTTGGTGACGTAAGAACAGTGGATGTTCACATCAGAAGATTGAGAGAAAAAATTGAAAGCAATTCTTCTCAACCGGATTATATTTTAACTAAATGGGGAGTTGGGTACTATTTTAAAAACAAAAAGAAAAGAGTTCTTTAAAAGCATTAGGTGGAAACTTGTTTCCACCTATTTAATATTGATAACCTTTGTTATGATTCTGACAATCATATTTGTCGAAGACTATCTGACCAAAAGCAATATTGATGAAGCTGAAAACAATCTTCTTTCGCAAAATACCCAGGTTGCCAATCAAATTGCGCCTTTCATAGGCAATGTTGACAATGAGTACACTTACCGTTATGTGGAAGATATCATCAAACAGCATAGTTTTGAGTACAATTCCAGAATCATTATCCTCGATCCCCAAAACAAAGTGCTTTTGGATTCATACGATTTATTGAATAACCAGAAGGTGAGCACTGAAGAAATTGATGACGCCCTAATGGGATTTGATAGTGCCAATATTTATGTTCATGATTCAAAATACGTATTCTATGCAGCTGTACCGATCATCGAACATAATGAAATTGTAGGGTCTTCATTCATCACCTCATCAGCAGACTACATTTTTTCAGATGTCGGCGAAATCATAGATAAACTGCTCTTGATTTTTACTGCCGCAGTTGCGGTATCCATTTTCATCAGTATTCTATTCGCGCAAATCATATCCAAACCCATTGAGAAGCTGACAGATTCCGTACAACATATCACACTTGGCAAATATGACACCAAAGTGGATATTTCCAGTAAGGATGAAATCGGAGAATTGGGTGACGCTTTCAACATGATGACCACCAAGCTATCCCAAGTGGACGAGCGCAGGAAAAAATTTGTTTCCAATGTCTCCCATGAGTTGAGAACACCTATGACTTCAATGAAAATCGTATCCGACACCTTGCTTTCATCGCCATCATGGGATGAGGCTGTTTATCGTGAGTTCATGCAGGATATCAATTCGGAAATCGATCGATTGAACAAGATCATTGACAGTCTGTTGTATCTTGTTCGCGTTGAAAAGGATGATTTGGACCTCAATTACAACATGACTTACGTCAACTATTTGCTGGAATGGGTCATCAAGACTATCAAACCGATTGCGGATACAAAAAATATCACTGTCACACTGATCGCCCACAGTAAAATACAGATCCAGTTGGATCAAGAGAAAATTCAACAATGTCTACTGAACATCATCGGCAATGCTGTCAAGTATACGCCCGAAAATGGAAAGGTTTGGATAGAATTGATCGAGCAAAAGGAACAAATCCTCATCAATATCATAGATAATGGCATCGGTATACCAGAAAGGGATCTTCCTTTTATCTTCGACCGTTTTTACAGAGTGGATGAGGCCCGTGCACGTAAGACGGGCGGTACTGGTCTGGGCCTTGCAATTTCGCAACAGATAGTCTTGTTGCACCAAGGACGGATAGAAGTGTCCAGCAATGTGGGAGAAGGAACGACCGTATCCATCAGATTACCGAGAAAGTAGGGGAATACCATGAAAATTCCAATTAAAATCTTTATATTTCTCGCTATAGTCATGATACTGATTTTATCCATTTTCAATTTGAACAAACCCTATTCCGTCTTGTCGGACGAAACCTTTATATCTCCTACCCAAGGTTCCATAAAAATCACCAGCAGACTATATTATGTCTATGATAAGGCACTGAGATATGAGACGCAACAGATTGAGGTTGTTGATGGAAAATATGAACAAGCGATTGTGGAAGCTTTGATTGCCGGATCGGACAATGCCAGCTACAAGACTTTGTTTGATCAGGATGTGGAACTCATTTCAGTAGAAAATGTCAACAATACATGTTATATCAATTTCTCATCCAGTTTCACCGAGACTGAAATCTGGAAGGATGAATCCATTCATTTGTATATTTGGTCAATAGTGAACAGCCTTACTGAACTTAAAAGAGTCCTAAGGGTTCAGATCATGCTGGAAGGCAATCCCATCAGCAATCCTATTCTAGGGCAAAGTCTCACAAAACCGTTGACGCGCGATGAGAGTCTGATTTATGCCAAGGATAGGACCGCGGCAGATGCCGCAATTGATTTCATCGATTATATGAATTCAGGCCGATATGATTTGTCCTACTCCTTACTGTCGGAAAACACAAAATCAAACACGGATTATTCCGGGTTTATAAAGTATGCCAACGAGTTCATGGAGGAGACAAAGGGTTTTTCAAGAACGACATACTTTACTAAAAGCATGGAAGACGAGTGGTATATATATGTGAGGTTTGTCAAAGATTATGAAGGAGATGGTTTTCAAATCCAACTCTACGACAAATGGCATGTCATTATGGAAGATGGCTCATATAGAGTAGAGCTGGATCATTGGTCTGACCAATAACCTTTATCCAATTGTAATCTGTTTGTCATGGTCATAAGTTGCATTGAAGCATATAATTAAACTATGACAACTAGAAGATTGGAGTTTATTATGATTAAAAAATGGATAAGAAGGATTGGTATTGTTGTCGTATTGGCTGGTTTCATAGTCAACCCGACATTTGCCGATACACATAATTATACTGATGTGAGTTCAAATCACTGGGCATATCCAACCATAAGCACACTTGTTGAGGCTGAAATTTTTGAAAAGTCCAATGTTTTCGGGCTAGGAAATGCGGTTACAGAATCAGACCTTATAAACTGGCTTGTGTCCATTGATGACAAAGTTCCCAATGATTTCATTGGCAATATTCCAGCAGAGAAATCCACAACAAAGCAACTGACTAGGTTGGATGCATTGAAACTCATGATCTCACTGATGGATTTCGGCGCCGTAGCGGATCAGATGAAACTTTCTTCCGTTCCATTTACAGATGTGACAGTGGACAAGGGGTACGTTAAAATGGCTCTCGATTTTGGTCTTGTTTCAGAAAATCAAAACAAGCTGTTCAGACCGAATGATTTGCTGAAAAAAGAAGAGGCCGCTGTATTGATCAAGAATCTTTATATCAAACAAAGGGATTCCTTTGATCATTTATTAAGCTATTATGCCATCAATTCATACAGTCAAGCTGAATATTCCAGCGAACTCACTGAAATTGCACATGGTTGGAGCAGACTGGAACTTTCCTCGGATAAATCCAGTGTCGTCTTGAATACAACTTCTGCAAACAACAATGAGTATAGAATTCCGATCGGTTTCAGAGATGCGCTCAATGCCACTGAACAGGACAATCTTTCCAGATATCTGATGGTATTTGTAAAAGAGGAAAATATTTATGATACCGATCTTAAGAAAAGCATTCCATTATCGGAATACATTTTAAAGAATGATTCACTGCAGAAGAAGACCATAGCAGAAATACAAAAGGTTCTTAGTCAGCAGTCTTACTTTTCTGGAGTGTTGATAGACTTCGAAAGCTTGAGAGGCAACAGCTCGGCATTGAATCTCAACAAGTTTCTCGATCAATTGAAAGAGGCATTGAATCCTGGAAAGTATAAAATTGCAACTGCGGTTCATCCTGCTCGTCCAAATGGGTTGTCTTATTATGATGGATATGACTTCAAACATATCGGTGAGGTTTCAGACTTGGTCATTTTAATGGCTCATGACTATTACGCGAAAAGGCTTACTGAATCTGAGATGAGTTCAGGGCTTACGATAACGCCACTCACACCGATCAATGAAGTCTATTATGCCATTGATTCCATTTTGGATCCCGTAACGGGCGTGGATCAATCCGAAAAAGTATTGCTTCAACTTTCAATGGATACCGCTCAATGGAAGGTTGCCGATGGAAAAATAATCAATTCAACACCATTTAATCCTTCTTATGGAGCAATATTGTCCAGAATCGAAGAAGGTGCGATCACAGAATACTCCAGCAGGTATCATAGCCCGAGTATCATATTCAGAAATGAGAGTGACAATACGAGAAATATTGTCTGGTATGAGAATCAACGAAGTATTCAAGCTAAAATAGATCTCGCCAAGTATTTTGGCCTTGGAGGCATTTCCGTTTGGCGTATGGGAACCATCCCATCGTACAAAGGAACGACTCTTGATCTGTGGCATCAAATCATGCTGAATTACTAAAAAAATCCCGCAATCGTATTCAATGATTGCGGGATTTCTTATATGTTATTATTGGCGGGGACACGTGGGAATCGAACCCACCCAGGAAGCTCTTAACCCCCCGTACTGATTTTGAAGATCAGAAGGCACACCAGAACCCATCTGCCCCCATGGCTCAATACCTATTCTAACAGATTTATCCTTATTTTCATATATTTTTAATTGTTTTTTAACACATCAAATTTATAATGATGAAAAGGGTAGGAGGTAAGGATGATATTGACAACGACACCCTCAGTCGAGGGCAGAAGAATTTCAGAATACAAAGGTATTGTTTTTGGAGAAGTTGTGAATGGTGTGGATTTTGTAAAAGACTTTGCAGCAGGATTGACCAATTTTTTTGGAGGAAGATCCGGTTCATATGAAGGTGAATTGATCGGGGCCAGAGAAGCTGCGTTGAATGAACTAGAAAAACGCGCCAAGGCGATGGGTGCCGATGCCGTTGTAGGCATTGACATCGATTACGAAGTATTGGGACAAGGGAATAACATGCTCATGGTAACAGCATCTGGCACAGCGGTTGTTCTTGAATAAAGTAGATAAAGTAGGCTCATGGGAGGCCACTGAAAAAGCCATATTCATATGACTTTTCAATAGCCTCGGTAATAGCCTACTTTTTTTTAATGGAAAGTTTATTTTCCTCTCCTTGAAGCAATCGTTTGATATTATCCTTGTGCTTGAAGATCACAAAAATCGCAAGGAAGATTGAAAAATATAGAAGTTCATTGTTGCTGTATAATAGAGCGGTGAGTATAGGCAAGAGTATCGCACTTGATATCGATGCAAGAGACATGATTTTTGTTGCAAAGATAATTATGAACTGAATCGTCAGGAGTATGATCAAAATGAGTGGCATCAGGACAATCAAGACGCCTGCGGAAGTCGCTATTCCTTTTCCTCCTTTGAATTTGAGCCAAATGGAATAGCAGTGACCCAATATGGCAGAGGCTCCGCCAATGATTCCACCTAAGGTTGAGAACAGTACAAATCCGATGATTGCAGGAACTATGCCTTTAAGAAAATCGCCCAAGAAGGCCACAATTCCGATTTTTAGACCTAAGGTCCTGACGACATTGGTAGTACCAGTATTGCCACTGCCATGCTGTCTGATGTCTATTCTCCCCATCCATCTTGGAATGAGATATGAAAATGGGATGCTACCAATTAGATAGCCTATAATGATCATTAAAATCCATTCTGAAAAATTCATGTATGCCTCCGTCGTTTTATATGCGCATTATCATTTTAGCATAAAAAGAATTCAGTTAAAATAAATAAACTTAAGTGTTATAATAATATTATTAAAATTCAATATTTGGAGGTAATCATGCGCGATTCGTTCTCGAAAGATTCATTCGGTGAATTTACAATCAAAGGCTACAAATGGTATAAGGACTCTATCCCAAAAGCGATTGTTGTCATTTCACATGGAATGGCAGAAACCATCGAGAGATATGATGATTTCGCGGAAACATTGGTGCGGAATGATCTCTTTGTTTATGGTCATTCACATAGAGGGCATGGGCTTACAGCAGGAAATCTCGCGAATTTAGGGATTATCGGGGACAATGGCTGGATGAAAATGAAAGAGGACTTACGGAGAGTTCTTGAATCCGCCAAAATGGATTACCCAAATGTGCCGGTAGTACTATTAGGCCATAGCATGGGGTCGTTTCTGGTCAGAGATTATTTGTTGGATTACAGTTATCAGATTGATGCCGTCATACTCTCCGGTACAGGATTTCAACCGAAATCCGTTCTTGCCCTCGGAAAGTTGATCGCTGGAATTGAATCCAAGATCCTTGGAGCCAGACATCGCTCAAAATTATTGGATAAAATGTCGTTCGGTAGTTACAATAAAAGTATCAAAGACCCAAAAACAGCTTTTGATTGGTTGTCCCGTGATGATGAAAAAGTAAAAGCGTACGTGGAGGATCCCTATTGTGGCAAAGTTCACACGAGTGGTTTTTACTATGAATTATTCGAGAATCTGATCAGAATTTTCCATCATCCCGAGGTTTCAAATGAAAAATCGAAACTTCCGATGCTGCTTATGTCGGGTGATATGGATCCGGTGGGCGATTACGGCAAAGGCGTTATCAAATCAGAGAAAATCTATAAACAAAACGGGTTCATGACGACCTTGAAATTATATCCGGAGGGTCGCCATGAAATGCTGAACGAGATCAATCGCTCAGAAGTTTATCAAGATATTATGGATTGGGTACTATCTGTAGTTTGAATCAATTGATATTTTCTATTGTTTTTTCAATATAGGATTCAATTTCTTCCACAATCGAGTCTGTATCGAGTTGACCGTCAAAACCGCCTTGAGAAGAGGTCGTATTTCCACCACCTTTACAACCTAATGGTGCGAAGTAGGATTTGAAGAGACCGTTCATATCGATTTCATCGGGAATATTCTGCGATTTATTGAGGACTATGTGTGTTTTATTGGCATCTGAAGCCGTGCCGATGACAATGTAATTCGGATTTGAGCAAATCTTACCGCATTTTTTGCGCAAATTGTTCATCCCGATGTTGTCTTCTGACAATTTCACTACTTTTATGCCCTCGTAATCCTCAAAGTTGGCGAGGAGTGCATTTACTGAATAATCAAGAAGTTCTTCTTCCAAAAGAAGAATTTCTTTTTTTAATGTTTTGACTTGCTCCAAATTGCTTTTTGCGAAATCCACGACTTCATGTTCTTGCACGGAATAAACCTGCATCAATTCCGAAACAATTTGATTTTGATTTTTAAATACTCCAAGTGCATAGTGGCCACAAACAAATTCTATTCTGACGCCGGATTTGTAGTTTTCGGTCTTTTTGATTTTTAGTATTCCGATTTCCGCAGTAGTCTTGGTGTGGGTACCACCACATGGTGAAAAATCAAAATCCTTGATTTCGATGACTCTTATGTCTTTTGTGACTTTGGGTTGTTTGCGAAGAGGAAGTGCCTTGAGTTCGTCTTCAGTCGGATAATGTGCCATAACCTCAATGTTGGCCCAAATTGTATCGTTTGCCAAACCTTCAAGAGTTTCAATTTCATCTGTGGATAGTTTCTTATCCAGATCAACGGTCACATAATCCTCACCGATATGGAATCCGACAGTTGCCGCATCATACAATTTATCTGCGCATGATGATAGAAGATGTTGTCCTGTGTGTTGTTGCATCAAAGCAAACCGTCTTTTTCCATCGATAATGCAGTTCACTGTCTTTCCAATGAATTCCGTATCAATGGCATCATTTGTGATATGAAGAATTCTGTCTTCTGCGACAATGGTATCTATTATACCAAATGCATCAATCGTGCCTCGATCTCCAGGTTGACCGCCTCCTTCGGGATAAAAATACGTTTCTCTGAGAACTATTCCAAAATTATTTTCCAATTTTTCAACGGATAGGATTTCAGCACTGAATTCATTGACATACGCATCGTTTAAATATTTCATATAGGACTTACCTCCATTAATTTCTTTAACGTGTTCTCATAATAGTATATAATATTAAACAGTAGGATTAAAGGAGAAGAATATGAACGCACATGAATTTGAAGAATTATATACGGAATTTGTGGAATTCGCAATTTCTGATTGTTATAAACCAGAACTGGAAGCTGCAAAAAGGTTTTTCATCAATGAAAAAGATGAAAGCGATATCACTGGATTCACGGAATGGTTTGTTTTCAACTACCCGATGAATTCCACTGGAGTCACCATTATTGATGAATATTACAAATCAAATCCTTCTGAGGATGTGAAATTGGCTACAGAGTCTTTTAGAAGTATCTTTGAGATTTCAACAGAACGTGAAAAATTCTTTTTGACGGATTTGATCACCAGTGACCATTATGAGCTCATTGAACCCATACAGCATTCCGAAGGACTTTACAGTCTGAGAGTGATCCCTGTGAATGATCTATATATGGTTGTTGGAGATATTTATGAGTTTGATGTTTTGTATAAGGATTCACTCAAAAAATACTTCCTTGATCAATACAACCAATTGACCAGCATCGGAAATCCAATGGATTTGAGAACGTTTGTCCAGGAACAGAATCATCTGATCTACAAGTTGCTCAATATTACAGACGGTGTTTATGAAGAGAACATAACCGATGAATCCTTGTTGCTTCATCAGACCACGTATGCCTACAAGATGAGTGGTGATGCTCTAGTGGAGTTGCTGCTTGGTTTGGAAGTTCCGGTTTATCCAGATGAGGAAGACATCGGAATTTATAGAGTTATGCTGGAGGATGAGATTTTGGCGGAAATTGAAATTTTCGATCAAAAATTGAATGTGTTATGCAATAACGAAAGTCATTCAAGACTTATAACAGAGATGTTTAAACCACTTTTAAGTGATTCCTTTATATTTGTAAGCTCAAATACGTATACACTTGAAGAATTGCTGGAAGAATAATTTGACAAGTGCATCGGTTTGATAGTAGAATGAAGTTGTGCATAAACATCTGCACATCAGCAACAAAATTTGAAAGGAGTAGTTGAATAAACTATGGAAGTTGGCCCCTCGGAGGTTCCCGAACAGGAATATACTCCAATTAAAAAGCTCGAAATGACGGATGTGCTCGAAGAGATCAAGAATCTACTTGAAAAGCATGACAATCCCGCTATTGAGCTTCAAAAGTATTTGATTAATGTAGAATCCAAAATTATTGATGAAAACAAACAGAAATTGGATGAAGTGAATCAAGATCAAGTCAGACTCTTGATTGAAAAGCATCCTTACTTCAAAAATCCGTCGACGTACCATATCAGGTTGATTACGATCATGAAGTACTTAAAGAAAAAAGGAATCGATATAACGCTGAATGACTTTGATCTATTGGTTGATGAGATTATCATGTCCATTGAGGGTGTCGAAAAAATAAGTTATGGAAAGTACAGTAGGAAAAGATTTTAGTGCATAGCACTAAAATCTTTTTGCATAGGAGGTTCTTTTGAATCCGAAATTTGATGGATACATGTTACTTAAAAATCAATATGATACAGAGTATCAGATTGTGGAAAAGAGTAAAATGAACACTGGCACAGTATATACACCAAAACTGCTCGCCAACCAAATGGTATTTTTGGCCATAAAGAACCATTTGAGAAATCATCAGCCTCATTTGGAGTCATCCTTTATGGATCAGTTCAAAACCTATTTTTCAGGTGGAGCAATGAAAATCACATCCAATGATGCAAAAGTGTTTCTTGAAGTGGTCGCACCTCTGAGAATCATTGATTTGTCATGCGGAACAGGTTTGCTCCTTTTGGCATATGTTGAATACATAATTGAATTGATCTCCACGACAGAAGATCAATCCTATGATCTTTTGCGTCAACTATTGAAAGACCAGTTATTTGCGATTGACATCAATCCGATGGCGATCATTGTATTCAAGGACTTGATCGATGAAATCATCAAAGCGACAGGGATTGCGGTTGACTTTAATAATGCATATGTGGGAAACAGTCTCATAGATCATTTTCCGATTGCACCTTGCAGCTTTGATTTGATTCTTGGTAATCCTCCGTATATTGGAGAAAAAGGACACTTGGACTGGTTTTCAGCCATTAAGGAAACGGAATTCGGTCGCAGGTACTATGAAGGTAAGATGGATTATTTTTATTTTTTCATCTACAAAGGTTACGAATACCTTAAGGACGAGGGAACACTGTGCTATCTGACTTCAAATTACTTTTTTACTGCGGATGGAGCCAATCGGTTGAGAAATTTCATGAGGAATGAGTTCCATATATCAAATGTCATTGATTATGGAAATGAACATGTTTTTGAGCCGAAGAAACTTCACGCCGCATTATATACCATGCAAAAGAAAGAAATCAAAACGACAACGCTTTACAACATGAAACTGGATCCCATCAGAGAAATGGCCTATGATTCAATTTTTGATGACAATATGACCATTCATTTTGTCGAAGATCCAATCGTAGCCAATATTATTGAAAAAATGAAGTTTGGAGCAGAGTATCGGTTGATGGATTGTTGCAACGTAAATCAAGGTATTGTGACAGGGGCCGACAGGAGCCCTGAAGGTGGAATTTTCGTCTACACAAGTGAAGAGGTAAAACATCTTCCAAATTCGTTTCATGAACACTTGAAACCTTTTTACAAGAATCGATCCATCAAACATTATTATCATGAAAATGCCACCCCGTATTACGTGGTCTATTTGAATTCGGACATTGTTCATGATGAAATTCTCCAAGCACTGGAACCTTTTAAGGAAAAATTGTCCCTTAGAAGAGAAGTCGTCAGGGAAGTCAGAAAGTGGCACATGTTGACTTGGCCACGAAAACGTACAATTTTCGAATCTGAAAAAATAGTTGTGCCACAAAGAGCAAAATCCAATTACTTCGCTTATTCCGACAAGCCCTTTTATGCATCTGCTGACATCTATTATATAAGTAGTAAGAGCAATATGACCTTGCCACTTAAAGTGTTGACTGTGATTCTTAATTCCAATGCTTATTTCTTATGGCTGAAATTCAACGGGAAAAAGAAAGGAAATCTTTTGGAACTCTATTCCACACCCCTTAAAAACATACCGATTCCAAAGTTTACCATTCGACACATTAAAGAACTTGAAGGATTGTCAATAGAACTTTTCAGCGAAGCGAGACCTTCAGTTGACAGGCTTGGAAGCATCAAGAAAAAAATTGATCAATGCGTTATGGATGCTTTTGATTTTAGTGAAGATGAAAAATTATATTTGCAAAGTATTGAATAATGCCTCCATTTACCATATTATGGTAATAAGTGGGAGGTGTTATGAAAAGATTTTTAGTTGTAATCGCATTCGTCATGTGGATGTTCACATTTCTGGTCAGCAAGCACAATTATATCAGGACAGTGGAAGAGCATCGTATTAATTTACCATCAAACATTGAAATCGGACAACAGTTGCATAGTTTTGAAGGCAGAATCATCAGCTATGACATTGAAAAAAGTTCGATGGTTTTTGAAACAACCAGTCCGGTTTCCAACAAACACATTCGATACAGGCTTTTGTTCAAGAACCAACCGGAATTGATATCCGAAATCATAAATCAAAACTACCATTTTACGATCGATCTGGATTTGAATCAGAATATCTTCAGATCACCCAAAAATCCATATGGTTTCGACTATGATTTTTATCTTTTCTCACAAGGAATCCATGGACAGTTTTACGTTCAAGATTTCAGATCCAAGGGTGTTCAGACCAACTGTGCGCATTGTTCTCGATTGGCCTTTAGAGAAATGATCGCTTTGAATCTCGATGAGCGTTATTCCGATGAAGTCAGTTCTTTTCTTAAAGCAATTCTGCTTGGGGATCGCTCGGATATGGTCAATTATGATACATATAAGGATATGGGATTGGCTCATATTTTCGCTATTTCCGGTTTGCATTTCGGTTTGATATACAAATTGCTTCAAAAGCTGATAAAACTTCCCAATCGCATTATGAAATCCGTATTGATTATGATGTTTTTATTTGCTTTCTCATTTTGGATCGGACCGAGCTATTCCGCTTATCGTGCATTCGCATTGATAGGTTATCTGGAAGTCGCACGACTGCTGCATAGAAATCCCGATGTAATGACAGGAATTGCGTTCTCGTCACTTGTGATATTGGCCATCAGACCTGTAGCAATACTTTCACAGTCGTTTCAATTGTCATTTTACGCTTATTTTTGCGTTGCAGTCATCTATAGGACATTTTTTGGCAACACGTCCATTTCCAGAATTTCAAGATTATTTCAGTCCATTAAATTTTCAATGGTTCTACAAATTCTACTTATGCCGGCGACATTGTTTTATTTCCATCAAATCAACATTTACGGGTTTTTGGCAAATCTTTTGATTGTGCCTTTGATCGGTCTGATATTGCCTGTGGCATTGCTTGATCTGGTCTCGACCATGATGCGGCTTGGTATGGCAAATGCCATTTTATCTTCCATATTGTCTTTATTGGTGGACTGCATGGAGAAAATCATCCAACGCCTTCCCAGTGATCTATATGAACCAGTGTGGTTCAGACCAGATGATTATGGATTGCTGTTATGTGTTTTCTCATTGTTTGTCATATTGAGGAGTTTTTATTTTGATAAAGGCATCAAAAAGTACGTTCTTTATTCAGGTATAACAGGAATCATCATTTTAGGGTTGGTAAGTGCGCTCCCTAGAAACGAATTGGCAATCGATTTTGTGGATGTGGGGCATGGTGATTTTTCTGTTCTCAACTTCAAGAATAGGGCAGTGCTGATCGATACCGGAGACGGTTATATGGATTGTGTCGATTATCTCAAGGATCAAGGCATCATCAGCGTTGATGCAATCATTCTCTCACATGCGCATCATGACCACATTGGAGGGCTTGAAAAATTGATTGCTGATTATGATATTGAACACCTTTATGTGAATCAAGAGACTTATGATGTATTGAATATGAACATGAAGCTCAAAGATTTGGAGATGACACTGATCGAAAAGCCTAATAGAATCTACTGGAATCAAGTGATTCTCGATATCACCCCTGTAAATTCAATTGTCGATACCAATGACAATGCTTTAGTGGTGAAACTTGAGTATAATGATAGGGTTGGATATTTCCTCGGGGATATCAGTGGAAGTAAAATCGATGTGCTGGAGTTTGAGGAAGTGATTGATTTTGTGAAAGTGCCGCATCATGGCTCTAAAACATCCATCAACAGATCTTTTTATTCGGATCATACTATTTCAAACGCCATAATTTCACACAATATGAAATATAGTATGCCAAATGCGGATGTGATCAATTTGCTTTTGTCGAACGAGGTGGGTATATACACCACCTATAATAATGGGTCTGTTCAATTGAACATCAAAGGGGATACCATGAAACTGAAGAGTTACCTTAATGACAATCCATGACGAATTATGTATAATATAGTGGCTGAATAAAATCACAGGGGGATTTCCAATGGATTTCTTAACATATTTCAAACAGATCAGCTCAGGGTCGCTCAGCCATTTGGCGGTATTCACTGGTCCTGAGGTCTATAATATTGAACATACCATCAAATATATAGAAGACAATTTTCTGAACGCTGACTACAAAGATTTCAACTTCACCAGTATTGACGTCTGTACGGATGTGGATTCGGTAATAAGTGCCGCGTCTACTTTGCCTTTTTTTGATAGCCGTAGAATTCTGATATTCAATAAAACCGGACTTTTGAAGCAGATCAAGGAAGATCAGGAAGTAAAACTGATGAATTTTCTGAAAGACCTACCGGAACATCTCGTTTTGATCTTCAACGAACAGGATACGGATATGAGAAAGAAGCTCGGTAAATGGCTTAAAAAAGAATCGGATTGGGTGGTTTTCGAAAAGTTGGACCATTCTGATTTCATCAAATGGACCAATAAAAAATTCAACGGCTATGGGAAAAAGATAGATAAGCACATTTTAAACTATTTTGCGGATAGAATCGATTATCTGGATGCTGCTTCAGAGAAGAATCTCTTTGATGTGGACAATACAATAAGATCCATTTCGGGAACAGTGGGGGATATTACTGAAGAAATTGTCAATATGTATGTTACAGTACCTATTGAACACAACATATTTAAGATGATGGATGCCATAAGCATGAACGATATGTCCAATGCCATACAAATTCTAAACCAGTTCATTTCAAATGGTGAGCCAGAAATCAAAATTTTTTCGATGATCTCCCAGCAGTTCAGAAACATATTCAAGATTAAATTGCTGTTGGCATCGGGATATACCAGCACCACTGCCGCAACGAAGCTTGAAATTCATCCTTTCGTGGCAAAAAAAGCAAGTGCTTTCGCCACAAAATACACTCTGGTTCAATTGAATCGCATTATGGTGGTACTTGAGGACACAGACCTTTTACTGAAATCCACAGGACTCAAATCGCAGTGGATGATTGAAAAAGCTTTGTTTGAAATCGCTCATTTGAAGTAATTCAAAAAAAGACGAAAGCGTACTACAAGAGTACGCTTTTTAATATTTGATCAAATATTAAATTGACACGGTCTGTTCGGGGAATTTCAAAATTGATGCAGAGTAAACGTTATTCAGCCGCAGCGTTTAATCTTTTTCTTAATCTTGAAATTTTTCTTGATGCAGCATTTTTATGGAATAATCCAGTTGCAGCATTTTGAGCCATTTTCTTTTCGAAGTATTTGAATTTTTCTTCAGCAACTTTAATATCGCCAGCTTGCAATGCTTCTAAAAATCTTTTCTCTGCAGTTTTCATTGCGGATTTCTTAGATTTGTTCAAAGCTGTTTTTTTGCTGATGACAAGAATTCTTTTCTTAGCTGATTTAATATTAGCCATTTGATTTCACCTCCCCGACGAATTTCAACAGACTTATTCTATCATGCCTTACGTTTATAATCAAGAGATTTTCATAGATATGGAGTTAAAATTTATATATATATTTGTGATGGTGAATACAGTGTGGTATAATTGATGTTGCACTTAATATTCGAACGATGATTTAGGAGGAACACATGGCAAGTGAAAGGCAGAAATACATTCGAAATTTTTCGATTATAGCACATATAGATCACGGCAAGTCCACACTAGCCGACAGATTGATTGAAAAGACCGGTTTGCTGACTCATAGAGAGATGAAAGAACAAATTCTCGACAGCATGGATCTCGAACGTGAACGTGGAATCACCATAAAATTGCAAACTACCAGATTGGTCTATAAAGCTAATGACGGACACGAATACGTTCTGAATCTGATTGATACTCCAGGTCATGTGGATTTCACATATGAGGTGTCCAGATCCTTGGCCGCTTGTGAAGGAGCGGTTTTGGTCGTAGACGCCACTCAAGGTGTGGAAGCGCAGACACTTGCCAATGTACACTTAGCTGACGAACAAGGACTCACAATTGTTCCTGTTCTCAACAAAATAGATTTACCAAGCTCTAGACCAGCTGAAATTATCGCTGAAATCGAAGAAGTTATAGGAATCATAGCAGAAGACGCACCTCAGATTTCCGCAAAAGATGGAACCAATATAGAAGGTGTCTTAGAAAAAATCATAGCGGACGTTCCCCATCCCGAAGGCGATGAAAATGCACCTTTAAAAGCTCTTATTTTCGACTCGTATTATGACAGTTACAAAGGTGCGGTCGCATTTGTTCGAATTATGGAAGGTTCCGTCAAAAAAGGAGATAAAATCCTGATGATGGCATCCGACAAAAAATTTGAAGTGGTTGAAGTGGGTATTTCAGTTCCAACGCCGCTTGCTGTCCCTGAGCTTTGGGCAGGAGACGTTGGATATATCACCGCAAGCATAAAAAATGTTAAGGATTGTCGCGTTGGTGATACGGTAACAAATGCGGCAAAACCGACCGAACATGCACTCCCAGGTTATAAAAAAGCGACTTCCATGGTCTATTGTGGCATTTATCCGGCAGAAGGAGAAAGTTATGATGAAATCAGAGATGCGCTTGAAAAACTGCAATTGAACGACGCAGCGCTTTCATTTGAACCTGAGACATCAGTCGCACTCGGATTCGGTTTCAGATGTGGATTCCTCGGGTTGCTTCATCTCGAAATCATTCAGCAGAGAATCGATCGGGAATTTGATTTGGATATCATCGCAACAGCACCAAGTGTAATTTATAGAGTCACCAAAAATGATGGTGATGTGTTGATGATCCAGAATCCATCCAATTTGCCTCCACTCACTGAAATACAGATGATGGAAGAACCAATCGTCAAGGCGAACATCATTGTTCCGAATGAATATGTAGGCAACATCATGGATCTTTGCCAAAATCGAAGGGGCGATATGATCCATATGGATTATTTGGATCCCAAACGCGTGGTGCTCCATTATGAATTGCCGCTCAATGAAGTCATTTATGATTTCTTTGATGCCCTTAAATCCAAAACGCGTGGTTACGGATCACTTGACTATGAGTTCCTTGAGTATCGTGAATCAGATCTTGTGAAACTTGATGTATTGCTGAACAAAGATCTGGTGGACGCATTTTCGATGATTGTCCATAGATCGAAAGCTGAAAACAGAGGCCGTTTGATTTGTGAGAGATTGAAGGAAGTCATTCCACGTCAAATGTTCGTGATCCCTATTCAAGCTGCTGTAGGCAACAAAGTCATAGCCAGGGAGACCATCAGCGCCATGAGAAAAGATGTTCTTGCCAAGTGTTATGGTGGTGACATAAGTCGAAAGAAAAAACTGCTTGAAAAGCAAAAAGAGGGCAAGAAAAAAATGCGTCAACTTGGAAACGTGGAAGTTCCGCAACAAGCTTTCTTATCAGTTTTGAAATTTGAGGAATAATTATAAATTCGGACAATCGATCGTCATCAGAATCAAGTGACATCGATTGTCTTTTTTTGGAGGTTGAAAATGGAAAAAATAGGTCTTTATATTCATATACCATTCTGTCATTCCAAATGCGCATACTGCGATTTTTCATCATACGCCATCGGAAACGCACAAAATGAGATTGCAATCGCCCGTTATGTCAAAGCCTTGTTAAAGGAAATCGATCTTTACGGGCAAACGCTGAAGAGCATAGAAGTGGAAACTCTTTTCATAGGAGGAGGTACACCGACTTGCATAGATGGAAAATACATTCACGAGATCATAAACCATCTTAGAAAAACCACAACATTCTCTGAAAAGGCTGAAGTGACGATCGAATCCAATCCCGGAACCATAACCACTGAAAAGTTGGACCACTATCTGTCTGCAGGAATCAATCGGTTCAGCGTGGGATTGCAGACAACAGACAACAATTTGCTGAGTTCGATAGGAAGGATTCATGATTTCAACACGTTTGTCACTTCTTTCAACGCCATCAGGGAATCTGGAATAAAAAATATCAATGTTGATATCATGTTCGGGCTTCCAGGTCAAACGCTGGATAATCTTCATCATACTTTAGACACGCTCATCGAGCTTTCTCCGGAACACATCTCAGCCTATGCGCTAAAACTCGAGGAGGGTACTCCAATGTATGAGGCGGAGAAAAAAGGGCTCATTCGAATGCCAGATGAAGAATTGGAACGGACCATGTATCATGAAATCATCAATAAACTCAAAAATAATGGTTATTCTCAATATGAGATCTCAAATTTCTCAAAGAAAGGATACGAGTCCAGACACAATCTTGTCTACTGGAAAAACAGACCCTACCTCGGACTTGGACTCGCAGCTCATTCTAAAATGGAACAAATCCGTTTTTCAAACGAGACCACCATGTCGAGGTATCTGGAAAGGATTGAAAACGGAGAAAAACCATCTTTGGATCACACTGTGATATCTGAAAGTGAAGATTTGTTTGAGACCGTCATTTTGGGACTTCGATTAAATGAGGGACTGAATATTCTTCAATTGAACGAGAGGTATGGAATGGATTTCCTTTCTGAGAATGAAGTCGCCATTTCAAAATTAACAAATCAGGGGTTGGTTCAAATCACTGGAAACATACTCAAATTGACACTTAAGGGGATTGATCTTTCCAATCAAGTATTTTTGGCCTTTATGAATGATTAACAATTTGTGAACGCACATTAAAATATCAAATAGAAGGTTGACAAAATGGCCATATCGGAGTAATATATTTATAGATTTAGCACTCGATAGATATGAGTGCTAACAAAGTAGGTGATTATATGATTTCTGAACGTCAATTGAGAATATTGGAAGCGATCATCAGTGATTTTATCGATACCGCACAACCAGTGGGCTCCAGAACGATCTCTAAAAAATATCCATTGGGTGTCAGTTCTGCCACCATTCGCAATGAGATGGCGGACCTTGAGGAACTCGGTTATTTGGAACAGCCACACACTTCGTCTGGAAGGATCCCTTCCGATCTTGGATATCGATTATATGTCGACGCACTGGTCAATGTCCATTCCATAGGCATTGACGAAAAAGAGATTATTCAATCGATGCTTAGAAATAGAATCATCGAGGCAAGCGACCTTGCCAAACAAGCCGCCAAATTGCTTTCCGAATTCACCAATTTGGTTGCGATAGTGACCATCCCCAAATTCAACAAATGCAAATTGGCAAATTTGAAACTGATCAAGGTTTCGGACACCAGAGTATTGTTGATCCTGGTGACGGATACTGGAATAGTCAAGAATATTCAATTGGCGATGTCGTATACAGACCAGTTCATTCTGGACAGAGTATCCGATACCATGTTGAGTTTCTTATCTGGTGAGACCATTGAAAATATTGATGTTCGCTCGATTTTGAAACTCAAGGACAAATTACAGAATTTAGGTACTTTTGTAGATTACTTGATTCCAATTTTGAAAGATGCGCTAAAATCTCTTAATGGCACAGAGCAATATGCTGAAGGACTCTCGCATATCCTTTCCATTCAAGAGTTTGCAGATTCCGAGAAAGCCAAAGTCATTTTTGATTTCCTCAGGGATGCTCAAAATTTGGAAATTTTCCTCGATGAGGTATCCACAGATCAGCTCTCTATAAAAATAGGTTCTGAAATTGGCATAGAATCACTGGATGCCTGCAGTATCATCTCATCCACTTATAAAGTGGATGGCAAGAGTGATGGAAAAATCATTGTATTAGGTCCGAAAAGAATGGATTATGGAAATGTTGTCTCAATTGTCAACTATATCAGCAACACTTTATCGGATGTCTTTTCGGGCATTAATCTATAGAAGGAAGGTGTTTCAGAGTTGTCAAAGAAAAAAGAGAGTAAAAAAAAGAATGAGGACGAAATTTTGAAAAAGAAGAATACGGAAGTAGAGAAAGAAACAACAGAAAAAGAAGAAATTACAGAAAATGAAGGCACGGAACAAACTCTTGAAAAAGAGGTCAATAAGGAAATCGAGTTGCAAGAAGCCATTGACCAACTGAACGACAAGTATCTGAGATTGAATGCTGAATATCAAAATTATCGAAAACGAGTCGAAAAAGAGAAAGCTGATATTTTCAAATATGGTACCGAAAAACTGATTCTCGATTTATTGCCGATGATGGACAATTTCGAACGGGCACTCAGTTTAAAGAACACTGAAAAAATGGATCAAAAAATTCTTGACGGCATTGTCATGATCAAGAAGTCTTTTGATGATTTTTTTGATAAAAACGGCGTGAAAAAAATCGAAGCACTCGGTCAACCATTTGACCCGGTGATGCACCATGCCGTCATGACGGAATCTGTAGAAGATTCAGCAAGCGAACATGTCATTGAAGTACTGCAAGAAGGTTATTTATTGAATGACAAAGTCATTCGCACAAGTATGGTAAAAGTATCTAATTGAATTTTAAGGAGGCTATATTATGGCAAAAATAATTGGTATTGACTTAGGAACCACAAATTCATGCGTATCAGTATTGGAAGGCGGAGAAGCCGTTGTAATTCCAAACGCTGAAGGCAATAGAACGACACCGTCGGTAGTGGCATTCACAAAAACCGGTGAAAGATTGGTTGGAGAAACCGCAAAAAGACAAGCTATCACAAACCCCGATCGTACAATCAGCTCAATCAAGCGTGAAATGGGTCTGGATCATAAAGTTAAAATTGATGACAAAGTCTATTCACCTCAGGAAATCTCAGCAATGATTTTACAGAAATTGAAAGCCGATGCTGAAAGTTACTTGGGAGAGACTGTTACAGAAGCTGTCATTACAGTTCCGGCATATTTCACAGACGCTCAAAGACAAGCTACGAAAGATGCAGGTAAAATTGCCGGTCTAGTAGTAAAGAGAATCATCAATGAGCCAACTGCGGCTTCATTGTCTTACGGACTTGACAAAACAGACAAACAACATAAAATCATGGTATTTGACCTTGGCGGCGGTACTTTCGACGTCTCAATCCTTGAGATCGGCGACGGTGTTTTCGAAGTGCTTGCAACAAACGGAAACAATCACCTCGGTGGTGACGACTTCGACAAAATTGTCATGGATCATTTGGCGGAAACGTTTAAGAGCGAACACGGAGTAGACCTCAGAAACGATAAGATGGCGCTTCAAAGATTGAAAGAAGCGGCTGAAAAAGCTAAAAAAGAGTTGTCCTCAACCCAATCGACAAATATCAACTTGCCATTTATCACAGCAACCGCAGATGGACCGCTTCACCTCAACATCGACCTTACAAGATCAAAATTCGATCAATTGACAAAACATCTTGTCGACATGTCTATTGAGCCAGTAAAAAAAGCACTCAAAGACGCTGGTTTGTCATCAAATGATATCGAACAAGTCATTCTCGTAGGCGGTTCAACAAGAACACCAGCGGTTCAGGAAGCCGTCAAGAAGCTTATTGGCAAAGATCCCCACAAAGGCATCAACCCGGATGAGTGTGTCGCTCTTGGAGCAGCCATCCAAGGCGGAGTCCTTTCAGGAGATGTGAAAGATGTCTTATTGCTGGATGTCACACCATTATCACTCGGAATTGAGACTTTGGGTGGTGTGTTCACTAGACTGATTGAAAGAAACACAACTATTCCAACAAAGAAAAGTCAAGTATTCTCAACAGCTGCTGACAATCAGACCGCTGTAGATATCCACGTTCTGCAAGGTGAGCGTCAAATGGCCGGAGACAACGTCACTTTAGGCAGATTCCAACTCGATGGCATCCCACCGGCAAGAAGAGGTGTCCCTCAAGTAGAAGTTACTTTTGATATCGATGCCAATGGTATTGTAAATGTAAGTGCCAAAGATCTCGGTACCGGAAAAACTCAACATATCACTATCACAGCTTCAACACATCTTAGTGATGATGAAATTGAGAAGAAAGTCAAAGAAGCTGAGATGTTTGCTGAAGAAGACAAAAAGAAAAAGGAACTGATCGAAGAGCGCAATAAAGCTGATAATATGATCTATGAGATCGAAAAATCATTGAATGACTTGGGAGACCAAGTTTCAGAAGATGAAAAGTCTGACATCAATGGCAAAATTGAAACGCTCAAGGCTTCTATGGCAACCGATGACATAGAGAAAATCAGAAGCGATTTCGAATCATTGACCAAAGCTTTCCAACCACTCGCAGAGAAAATATACGCCAATGCCCAAGCTTCAGAAAATCCTGAAGGTCAAAGCTCAAATAACGAAGATTCTGTTGACGAAGCAGATTATGAAGTGGTAGACTAGTAGAGTTAAACGGTAAGGCACCTTATGGTGCCTTGTCTACTTAAACAGAAAGGCGGTATTGAGAGTGAGTAAAAGCGACTATTATGAGTTGCTCGGCGTAGAAAAAAATGCAGATGAAAACGAACTCAAGAAAGCTTATCGAAAATTGGCAATGAAATACCATCCCGATAGAAATCCTGACAATAGCGAATCAGAAGCCAAATTCAAGGAAATCAATGAGGCTTATGAAGTTTTGAGCGATCCCGAGAAAAGAAGACTTTATGATCAATTCGGACACGCAGGAGTCAACCAGAATATGGGTGGCGGCGGAGGATTCGGTGGTTTTGAAGGCGGTGGATTCGGTGGCTTTGAGGACATCATCAATGAGATGTTCGGAGGGGGCTTCGGCTTCGGTGGTTCCGGTGCCAGAAGGAACGGTCCGCGAAAAGGAAAAGATATTCGCGTCGATTTGACCCTTGAGTTTGAGGAAGCGGCATTCGGTAAAAAGACTACTATTGAGTACTTCCGTACTGAAACATGTGATGTGTGTCACGGTGACGGTAATGAACCCGGTACTTCTACACATAAATGTACGACTTGCAATGGCACAGGTGAGGTCAGATACTCCCAACGTTCGTTGTTCGGTGAGTCCATCAGCGTCAAACCGTGTCCAACATGTAAAGGCAAGGGTGAAACATTCGAAAAACCATGTCATCAGTGCAAAGGTCATGGTATTGTCAAAAAGAAATATTCGAAAGATGTCGAAATCCCTGCAGGTGTATTTCACGGTGCCAACATGCAGATACGAGGTGAAGGTGATCTGGGACAAAATGGTGGTCCGAGAGGCGATGTGATTATTGTGATCCGCGTCAAGCCGCACAAGCACTTCACCAGAGACAACAATGATATTTATTATGAATTGTGGGTCACATATGCGCAAGCGGCCCTTGGGGCAGAAGTTTTGGTACCGACACTGGATGGAAAAGCCAAATTCAGCATTCCTGAGGGAACTCCGAGCGGCAAGCAGTTCAAATTGAAAGGTAAAGGTATTCCAGTTCTCAATGGCTATGGCAGAGGTGACCAATATGTCAAAGTCAACGTTGAGATTCCGAAAAACCTAACCAAAAAACAGAAGGAATTGTTGGAGGCGTTTGAGATGGAACTGACTGGAAAGAAACAAAGTACCGTCTCAGAAGATGAACCGAACAAAACCTCTACAGGCAAAGGTAAAAAGGGTAAGGAAGACAAAAATTTTTTCGATAAAATGAAAGATGTCCTAAGCTGATCGATTAAATCAATAACCTACAGGATACTGTCCTGTAGGTTATTTTATGTGCTGGACTCACAACTTTCGGTGTGGTATAGTTATCGGTATAAATCATATGAAAAGGATAGGGATTAATATGGCATGGTATGAAATCAGTATAAAAACATCCATTATGAGCATTGATGCGGTGAGCAATATATTTTACTCGGAGGGCGCGAAAGGTGTACAGATAACAAATCCGAAAGATCCGGATATGGATGGAAATTCTTCTGGATTGTGGGATTTTTTTGATCCACAGAATATCAAACTCGATTTTGATGGCGCTTTGGTCACAGCATATTTGGACAGAGATGATATCACTGCCACCATAAAGGTGCTCAAGGATAAAGTCAATGGGTTGCAAAGTTTCGGCCTGGATCCAGGTCTGGCGGAGATCGAATATAAGATCGTTTATCAGGAAGATTGGGAAAACGAGTGGAAAAAATATTTCAAGCCGTTTAGATTGGGCAATAAAATCGTAGTCAAACCAAGCTGGGAATCATTTGACGCAAGAGAAGGGGATATCGTCATTGAAATTGATCCTGGCAATGCTTTTGGTTCAGGGACCCATGAGACGACCTCGTTATGTATAGAAATGATTGAAAAATATATTGACGAAAGCTATACTATTGTGGATGTCGGTTGCGGAAGCGGAATACTTTCCATTGCCGCGGGTCTACTTGGTGCGAAAGCTGTCATAGGAGTTGATATTGATCCCGTTGCAGTCAAAACAGCGGCTCAAAACGTGGAACTCAACCATCTTGAAGACATAACAGACATCAGACAAGGTGATTTGATTTCTGTCATTACGGAAAAATCGGAAATGGTTGTAGCCAATATCATTGCAGAAGTCATCATTGAGCTTGTTGATGATATTGATAGCATACTTAAGCCTGAAGCGCTTTTTATAGCATCAGGGATCATTCTCAGCAAAATTGAATCTGTAAGGAACAAACTGGAAAATTCCGGTTTTATCATAGTGGAGATCATTGAAAAAGGGGAATGGGCAGTAGTCGTTTCCCGAAAGAAATGAGGACAATGTGCATAGATTTTTTTTAGATCAGAGCGATATCATCCATCAGGATACTATTATAATGAGAAACTCCGATTCCATCCATCACTTGGTCAGGGTGTTGCGTATTCAAACCAAGGAGCAAGTGGAACTCATTTCAAGTGATTTCATTTTTTTGTCGAGCGTAGGTTCCATCTCTGAAAGTGAGATTGTGTTTGAGATCATTGAAAAATCAAATCATGTAAATGAATCTGACATTTCTATCGATTTGTTCCAATGCCTTCCCAAAGGCCAAAAGATGGAAATGATCTTGCAGAAGAATGTTGAACTTGGTGTTCGTCGTTTCTTTTTGGTTGAATCCAAAAGATGTATCGTTGAATTCAAGGCTAAGGACATACCTAAGAAAATTGAACGCTATGAGAAAATCATAAAAGAGGCTTCCAAACAGTCCAAGAGAGATCTCATCCCTGAAATAACAGGTGTATTGAATATGAATTCAGTATCTGAAAGGATCTCTGATTATGATTTGTTCATCGTTTTGTATGAAAATGAAGATCAACTCGGCATAAAATCATGTCTAAAGAATCGAAAATTTAAAAATATTGCTGTGTTGGTTGGCCCTGAAGGTGGATTCGATGATGCGGAAATAGGAAAAATGGAAGCTCATGGCGCCAAGGTGGTATCCCTTGGAAGAAGGATTTTACGTACTGAAACAGCAGGGTTTGTGGCAACCACTTGTATTCAATACGAATCTGGTGGTTTGGAATAGAGGAGAGTATTAAATGAACAGAGTCGCATTTGCAACCCTTGGTTGCAAAACCAATCAATATGAAACAGACGCATTGATGGATCTTTTTTATAAAAACAGATTTGATATCGTTTCCTTTGATGACCTTGCGGATATTTATATCATCAATACGTGTACAGTAACGCATGTCGGTGATAAAAAATCCAGACAAATGATCAGAAGAGCAAAGAAAAACAACCCGGAGAGCATCGTTGTGGTCATGGGCTGTTACGCTCAAATCTCCACAGAGGAAGTCAGTGAGATCAAAGAAGTGGATATTGTCGTAGGGACAGATGCCCGAGGAAAAATCTTGGATTATATCCATGATTATATTGAAGGAAAACATAAAAAACCATATGTGATTGTCGAAGACATAATGAATATCAATATTTTTGAAAATATGAGTCTTGACAGTGTCGCTACCCATACAAGAGCGTTTGTGAAGATTCAAGAAGGTTGCAATCAATATTGCTCTTATTGCATCATTCCTTACGCCAGGGGGCATGTAAGGAGTCGTTCACCGGAAAATGTTGTTGATGAGATTGTCAGATTGACTGAAAAAGGTTATAAGGAGTTCGTGTTGACTGGAATTCATATCGGATCTTATGGACTTGATCTGGAAAACATCGGTCTCATGGATCTGGTGGAAGCCATTCACGAAGTTGATGGGGTCGAGCGCATTCGTTTGGGATCCATAGAACCCAGACTAATCACCGATGCGTTCGCGGACCGTATAAAAAACTTGCCCAAGATTTGCGATCATTTCCATTTGTCTTTGCAAAGCGGTTCAGACTCTATTCTGAAAAGAATGAACCGAAAATATACCACTGAGCAATTTGAAGCGGCTGTAGGAAAGTTAAGAGCCATATATCCGAGTCCTTCGATCACTACAGATATAATAGTGGGTTTCCCGGGAGAGACCGATGAGGAATTCACTGAAACATATGAGTTCGTCAAAAAAATTCATTTCAGTGAAATGCATATTTTCCCGTTTTCAAAAAGAGAAGGCACTCCTGCGGCAACAATGCCAAACCAAGTGCCTGCCCAGACCAAGAAAAAAAGGGCTGAAGTCCTTTCTGAACTCGAGATCACGTGCAGAACCGATTATATCAACCAATTTGAGAACGAAATCTCAGAGGTGCTTGTTGAAGAAATAAAGAACGGCCTTTATATCGGACATACGAAAAACTATCTAAAAGTTCATTTAAAATCAGAAAAAACGCTAAAATTGGGGGAAATCTATCCAATACGGTTAAAAAAGATTGCTTCGAATCAATTATTTGGTGAATTCATATAAATAATTTGATATAATGAATAGTGGACAGACATTTGACATGAAAGGAGGTGTTACTTAGTGGATTGTTTATTTTGTAAAATTATTAAAGGCGAGATTCCATCTGACAAAGTTTATGAAGATGATTTTGTCTACGCATTTAATGACATCCATCCTGAAGCGCCCGTTCATGTTTTAATCGTACCGAAAGGACATATTGATTCCTTGAATGCGGCGCAACTATCCGATCAAGCTTTGCTTGGTCATATACAGTTGGTTGCATCGGAACTTGCAAAGAAATACGGAATCGATGACTCCGGTTATCGGCTCCTGACCAATGTCGGAAGAGAAGGCGGTCAGAGTGTTTCTCATGTTCATTATCACTTGTTGGGCGGTCGGCAACTCAAATGGCCACCCGGTTAAAAATCAATGAAAGAGGTATTGATTTTTAGAAACATTTAGTGTATAATGACAAAGTATGTTCTAGGTACATTCCTCTGTACTATTAAAGAATCTATTAACGGAGGGAGGGAATGTGAATGTCTGGCATCAAAGTTGGAGAAAATGAAAGTATTGATAGTGCTTTAAAAAGATTTAAGAGAGAAACATCTAAGGCTGGGGTAATGGCTGAAATCAAGAAGAGAAGACATTACGAGAAGCCTAGTGTCAAGCGTAAGAAAAAATCTGAAGCAGCTAGAAAGAAAAAGAAAAAGCAGTTTTAGTGAGGGGTTGATCAAATGTCACTAAAAGATGTGCTAATGGATGATTTAAAAGTCGCAATGAGAGACAAAGACAAACTTCGCAAGTCCACGATCACCATGCTTCGAGCTGCAATCAAGCAGATTGAGGTTGATGAACGCATTGAACTTGATGATGCTGCTGTCATTGATATCATAGCCAAACAAATCAAACAAAAAAACAATGCCATCGAAGAATTTCGAAAAGGCGAACGTCAAGATTTAGTTGATATGACGCAAGAAGAAATTAAGATTCTTTTGACTTATATGCCTGAACAACTTTCTGAAGAGGCCATTTCTGAAATCGTTGATGAAACGATTTTAAAGACTGGTGCCTCATCAATGAAAGATATGGGTAAAGTCATGGGAATTGTTACTAATGCAACAAAAGGAAAAGCAGACGGTAAAATAGTTGCAGACCTTGTAAAAAAAGCTTTATCCTAACAATTAAACATATTATTTACAATATGTAATGGCATATCCTCTTGGATATGCCATTTTATTTTCCAGTGCAGGTTTACAATTATTATGCTAGAATAATTGTAAACCCATTGGAAAATTCGGAGGCAATTATGACGGATGTCACTATTAAAAAGATACTGCTCAATGACTTCAGTGCATTGCACTTGCTGTTTGGAAATTTGGATGAAAACATCAAAATCATAGAGAAATACTTTAATGTAAGCATCGCTTCAAGAGATGGGGAAATCATAATCAAAGGCGATTCTGCACAAATCTCGAAAGTTGATGAAGTCATCAGAATATTGATTAAGAATATTCAAGCCGGAGAACCCATTGATCCTCAAAGGGTGAATTATTTGGTTCAATCCGTTGAAGTCGGAGACGGACCCAAACTTGAAGACCTCAACAAATCTTTTATTTGTGTGACTTCTCGTGGCAAATACATCAAACCCAAGACATTGGGTCAAAATCAATACATCAAGGCCATCCAAACAAGAGATTTGGTCTTTGGAATTGGTCCAGCTGGGACCGGCAAGACATTTCTTGCTGTCGCCATGGCTGTAAGAGCGTTCAAAAACAACGAAGTGAATAGGATCATTTTGACAAGACCGGCTGTTGAAGCAGGCGAAAGTCTAGGCTTTCTGCCAGGAGATCTGCAAATGAAGGTGGATCCTTATCTTAGACCGCTTTATGATGCGCTCTATGACATATTGGGTGCAGATACCTTCAACTCTTTCAAAGAGAGAGGGTTGATTGAAATTGCTCCTCTTGCCTACATGAGAGGAAGAACACTTGAAAATGCGTTTATAATTCTGGATGAGGCACAAAACACAACAAAAGAACAGATGAAAATGTTCCTTACCAGATTTGGATTTGATTCAAAGGTAGTTGTGAACGGTGACATCACACAAGTCGATTTGCCGATCGGCAAAAAATCCGGATTGGTACACGCACTGGATGTTTTGAGAGAAGTCGATGAAATTGGTTTTGTGTATTTGACCGATAGAGATGTCGTCAGACATGAGCTGGTAAAAAAAATCATCATAAGTTACGATCAATATGAGAAAACTCATGGAGTGAAAAATTATGAAAAAAAATAAAAGGAAGTTCAAAAACAAGCCTTTGCTTGTCAATACCGGCATTATGATCATCAGTCTCGCCATTGTCTTTTTTGTTTTGAACAATTCCGTTTTTTTTGGCCTCTACAATTATGAGGTCGGAGAAACCGTGAAAGAAGACATTTATCTCAACAAAGAAGTGATTGATCATTCCAAGACAGAAGCGATGCGAGCTTCAAAAGAGCTTGAGGTCGAACCTGTCATGTATATCGATTTTTCAAAGTTGGTGGAATCGAAGAAGAATTTGACCGAATTTTTCTCCAGATTGTTGGAAATCAAAGCATCGTATTCAAACGATCCTGAAATCATGAAACGTGTTTACGCAGGTATTGAAAAGAAAAACGGATTTGAACTCAGTGAAGAAGATTTGATGAATCTTGTCGTATTGTCCACTGAAAAACTGGATTTGCTCAAGAATTACGCGATAGACATCACTTCGCAGAATATGTCCGGTGGACTTCAAGCAGATGAGATCAATTCGGTCCTTGAAAATATTGATACTTATGTCAATTCCCAATCAGATCTCAACGATCGTGACAAAGAGTACCTGAGAAAATTGATCCGAGGTGCCTTGACCGACAATCAATTCATTGATGTGGATAAAACGAAAACTAAGATTGAAGCTGAAATTCTGAAAATCGAGGATATCACTTATCCCAAAGGAATGTTGTTGGCATCAAAAGGTGATGTGATCACAGCACAGACCCATCAGATATTGAAAGATGGTGAAATGCTGATTGAATCCAAGAGAGATCATTTTTTCATCATATCGGGATTATTGGTATTGATCTTCATGATATGGACAGTGCTTCACTTGTTTCTATACTCATTTGAAAAGAGCGTGCTTTCTTCCACCAAGAAGTATGCAATATTGATGAGTTTGTTCATATTTTCATTTTTATCCAGCAAGTTTTTCTATGACATTTCTCCATACATCGTTCCAATTCCCGCTTTTTCAATGCTTGCCGGAATCATGTTGACCCCTCAGATTGTAATATATTTTGGAATTGCATTGATTATTCTGGTGCATCTATGGACTGGGATGTCCTCGACATTGATTCTCGCATATTTGGTTTCTGTCTTGATATTGGCTGTCTTGGTCCGCAATATAAAACAGAGGTCACAAGTGGTCACTGACGGGCTTTTCAGCGCATTGATCCTCATGATCTTCGCCATTACGCAATCGTTGTTGTTCAAATCGGACTATACCGAACTTCCGATGCATGTCATATTCGCACTTGGCAACGGCATTCTCAGTGCTGTGATCACCATCGGCGTAATGCCTTTTTTTGAGGGGTTCTTCAGTATATTGACACCGTTCAAATTGCTTGAACTATCCAATCCCAATAGGCCACTCTTGAAGAGACTGTTGATTGAGGCGCCTGGGACATATCACCATAGTGTCCTTGTAGGAAATTTGGCTGAAACCGCCGCACATGATATTGGCGCCAATAGTTTGTTGACTAGGGTTGCCGCATTCTATCATGATGTCGGAAAATTGGATCGTCCTTACTATTTCAAAGAGAATCAGCTTGGCAGCGAAAATCCACACGACAAGCTACCGCCTCAAATAAGTGCCAACATCATAAGAAATCATATGGTTACTGGTGTTGAACTTGCAGAGAAAAACAAATTGCCTGTGGAAGTCATCGATATCATGAAAGCGCATCATGGAACTTCCTTGATCAAGTATTTTTATCATCAGGAACAATCTGGAAATCCTGATGTGGACCCGACAAAATTTCTTTATACAGGACCGAAACCGGAGTCCAAAGAAGCTGTAATCCTGATGTTCGCCGATTCAGTCGAGGCGGCTGTCCGCACGCTCAAAACTCCGACCAAAGCGTCGCTTTCTGAAATGATCGACAAGCTGGTTGCACAGAAAATCGCAGAAAACCAATTGTCTTCGGCTGATATTTCAATGAAGGAAGTTGAAATTGTAAAAAAATCCTTTTTGAATGTATTGAGTGGCATTTTCCATGAGAGAATAGAATATCCGGATGTCGATATCAATCAGATTTCCAAGGAAACCTTTGATGACAACGAATCCAAAACATGATTGAAGATTATGAGGTGCAAAATGACTTTGGAAATAACCAATGAGACGGATATGATTCTTGATCAAAATCTAGAATCGCTGATACAGGATGCGATGTCTTGTGTTCTGAGACACGAATCCATAACTGCGGATGGTGAAGTGAGCTTATTGTTTGTCGATAACGACAAAATTCAACTGCTGAACAAAGAATACCGTGGAAAAGACTCTATCACGGATGTTTTATCGTTCCCCCAATATGAATCAATCAAAAATGACGGCATCACCGATTCCTTTGTTTATCTGGGTGATATTGTGATCTCTCTTGATCAGGCCAAGTTGCAAGCAGCCGAGTTCGGTCATGCCATCGAAAGGGAAATTGTATATCTTGTTGTACACAGCCTTTTACATTTGTTGGGATATGATCACATGGTCGATAAGGACAAGACAGAAATGCGAGCCCACGAAAAAGTTGTACTAAAGGAATTAGGAATCTTCAAATAACTCAGCAGGAGGCACAATGCTAAACGACAAGAAAATCAAAATTGCCATTGCGGTGGGTATTTCAATGCTATTGATCATTATCAGTATCGGTTTTGCCATCAGGTCAGAAAACAATAAAAAGATGATGGGCGAGACAATAGAGGAAACTATAGATCGTGAGGATGATGTTCCGATCATCATAGTAGAACCATCACCCGATGAGTCCGATACTCCGATGGAAGATTTGACGGGTAAGATCATCAATCCACTCACAGGTCTATATGTGGATGAATCCGTTCTCGAGAGACGCCCGATCGCAGTCATGTTGGACAATCTTTTCTCTGCGAGACCTCAAGCGGCATTGTCTCAAGCCGATATTATCTATGAAATTTTAGCAGAGGGCAGAATCACACGTTATATGGCGATTTTCTATTCTGATTATCCCGAACTGATCGGTCCTGTAAGAAGTGCGAGACCCTATTTTGTTGAAAAATCCCTGGAATATAATCCTTATATTGTCCATGTCGGGGGATCCAATCAAGCCCTTAAAGACATCAGAACTTATGAAATGGCAGACATCGATGGCCTTTCCAGCGGTGCGTTCTGGCGCGTAAGCCACAAAAGAATACCGCACAACATGTACACTTCCTCAAAAGTCATCGTCGAAGATGCCAACCGGAAAGGGTACATGAAAACCCATATTCCTGAATTTTTATCTTTCAATGAGGTTTTCACTGCTATCGACGGATCAGAAGCCAAAGAAATTGTTTTTGAATACAAAGAGCCTACGGCCTCTGATCAAACCGGTTATACCACTTCGTATATTTATAACAATGAAAATCGGCTTTATTACAGATATACTAATGGCAAACCCCATGTTGACGAAAATGACCAAAATCAACTGACGTGCACCAATATCATCGTTCAATACGCCAAAACCCAAGTTATTGACAATGAAGGCAGACTAAAAGTTGATTTTATCGGAAGCGGAACGGGTAAACTCTATACAGGTGGTGAGATGATTGAAATCAAATGGGAGAAATCATCTGCTCGTTCAAGTACTTTGTTTTACAAGAACGATGGAACGCCAATCAAACTTAATCCGGGGATTACATGGTTTCAAGTATTTGAGACCGGTAAGTCCGAGACAATCATTCAATGAGGTGAAACGTTATGAATTATAAGGAATTAGTGGAAAAAGCATATGAAGCAATGGAGTTCGCATATACTCCATATTCGAATTTCAATGTCGGAGCCGCTTTGCTTACAAAAAGCGGAAAAGTATACACAGGATGCAACGTCGAATTCGCGTCTCTCGGTGCGACCAATTGTGCCGAGCGAACAGCAATTTTCAAAGCTGTTTCTGAAGGGGAAAAAGAGTATGCAGCCATTGCGGTTGTGTCATCCAGCAAAGATTTTACCTATCCTTGCGGGATCTGTAGACAAGTCATTGTTGAGTTCGGAAAAGATATTGACATCATTGTGGCAAAAGACTATGATTATGAAGTCTATAAAATAGACGATCTTTTGCCCCATTCATTTACGGGAATCGATATAAAGTGATCCGTTTTTTAAGGAGGAAATAATGCCATTCAAATCAGGTTTTGTGACCATTATTGGTAGACCAAATGTTGGAAAGTCCACATTGCTCAACAGACTGGTCGGCGAAAAAATCGCAATAATGTCGGACAAGCCGCAAACCACAAGACATAAAATTACCGCAATGTACAACGATGACGATTCACAGATTGTCTTTGTTGACACGCCCGGTATCCATAAACCCAAAAGCAAACTTGGTGACTACATGGTATCAAGTGCAAAGAGTGCAGTCAAAGATGTTGATGTTGTCATACTCATGATGGATCATTCGTCAAAAATCGGTCCTGGTGACCAATATCTTTTGGATTTCATAAAAGAGTCAGGTGTTGAGGTCATTTTAGTGATCAACAAAACGGATTTGCTCAAACCTGAAGAGTTTAAAAGATTATTTGAAATGTATGGACAGTTTGATTTCATCAAGAAAATTCTTGGTATGTCCGCCACTATGGGCAGGGGAATAGAAGACCTGATGGAAGCCATCAAAAATGAGCTGCCGGAAGGACCGCCCTATTATCCGACAGATCATTTGACGGATCAGACCGAAAGAACCATTGTGGGTGAAATCATCCGCGAGAAAGTTCTGATGTATTTGGAGGATGAAATTCCACATGGTGTCGCAGTGGAAATACAAAGCATGAAGCTCAGACCTGACAAGCCCATTTACGACATAGAAGCTGACATCGTGTGTGAAAAAAAATCGCACAAAGGAATCATCATTGGCAAGGAAGGCAGAAAGCTTAAAGGCATAGGAAAAAGTGCCCGACAGGACATCGAACTTTTCCTGGATTCAAAAGTGAATCTACAGTTGTGGGTCAAAGTCAGAGAAGGTTGGAGAGACAACCAAAATTTCCTTAATAATATAGGCTATAAAGACTGATGAAGGAGGGTGCACAATTTGAGTATTATGAAGTTTTACGAATATTTATCCAATGTTGAAAGATTTCTTGAGAACCGTCAGGACTTGGAACTTCATAATTATTTGGAAAACATGCACGCCGCCGATATAGCAGAAGTCTTGGAAAATCTGGAAGAAGAAGATCAGAAGCTGGTTTTTGGACTGCTGACGGACGAACTGGCCACAGAGGTACTTGAAGAAGTCAGTTCAGAGGATTTCAGCACACTTCTCAAAGCGCTCAGCTATGAGAAAAAAGTTGCCATCCTGGATCTCATGTCCCAGGATGATATCGTTGACAAATTAAGTGAACTTCCTGAAAGCAGACAACGCGAAATCATTGCGTTCCTAGATTATGAAGATGCGGCCGATGTCAAAGAACTCCTCATATTTGAAGAGTACACTGCCGGACGTCTGATGACCAAGGATTATGTCTCTATTCAAAAAGACTATTCCATATATTATGCCATCGAAACATTAAGGGCCATAGCTCCGGACGCCGAGACCATCTACTACATTTACGTTACCGATGATCTGGAACGTCTGGTTGGGGTAATCTCGCTTAGAGAACTTATCGTGTCCGCTCCGAACCGTTCGGTCGCATCGGTCATGAATGAAAACCTTATAACCGTCAATGTCAATGACGATCAGGAAGAAGTCGCAAAAATCGTTTCAAAATATGACCTTTTGGCAATTCCAGTCATAGATGACAATGACGTGCTGCGAGGAATCATAACCATAGACGACGTACTGGACATCATCGAGGAAGAAGCTACAGAAGATATTTATAAATTCGCCGGTTCTTCCGATGAGGAAGTCTATGAGAATGACGCAACTTTGTTTGAAAGAGTGAAAAACTCTGTCAAGTCAAGGTTGCCATGGCTCATCATCACTATCTTTGGTGGTCTTCTATCCGCCACGGTATTGACTCATTTTCAATCGACCATAAGTGCCAATGCCTCACTGGCATTGTTCATGCCATTGCTTGCGGGTATGGGAGGCAATGTCGGCACACAGTCTTCGACAATCACGGTCAGAAATATCGCTTTGCATGAAATTGAAGGTTCCGGTATATTCAGAACCCTGATTCACGAAGTTTCAGTCGGTCTTTTTGTAGGCATTGTATGTTCTGTCATTGTCGGAATCGCGGCACTCATCATGAAAACGGAATATCACATCGCTTTCATAGTAGGCATATCCATGTGGGCCAATATGGCCACAGCGGCTACAATAGGCACTATTGTACCTTTGGTATTCAAAAAAATCGGTGTGGATCCTGCAGTCGCTTCCGCACCATTTATTACCACCACCATCGACTTGACGGGTCTAAGTATTTATTTCACCCTTGCAACTTTGATGATGGCTAGAATGTAGGTGCTATGATGTATTTTGAGACTGACGCAATTGTATTGCGGGCCAATAAAAGTATCAATAATGATATTTTTTTGACGATCTTCACTAAAAAGGCCGGAAAAATGGAAGTGGTTTCAAATGGAGCAAAAAGTTCGAAATCTCCACTTGCTGCTTGTTCAAAACCATTTGTTTTCGGTCGTTTTATTCTGAACACAAAATCGAAAATGATGAAGATATCATCATGTGACATATATGATTCGCATTTCAGGATTGCTGATGATCTGAATTCCTTGGCTTTTGGCAATTACTTCATTGAACTCTGCAATTTGACGATTTATCCCAATATTGCAGACACAGAGCACTTCCAATTGATTGTTGAAATCATCCATCTGTTGTCGCTGCAGAGCATTGATTACAATTTGCTCAGGGCGGCATACCTCATAAAACTGGCTAAAATCACTGGCCACAAACCACATTTTGACAAGACTTGCATACACTGCGGGGAATCCACGGAACACTACCATTTCTCAATTCATTCCGGTGGAATGATTTGTTCAAAATGCATGGAGGGAACAGATCACATCAAATTGAATCAACAATTTGTTAGTATTATGAGCTATTTGATGGAGAAGGATGTTCGTGTTATTGTCAAAACAAAGATACATCCGAACTATACCATCAAAATCATTGAAATCTTCGAAAAATTTCTTATGGTGCATCAGGGCATCACAAAAATAAAATCTAAGGATTTTTTGGACCTCTTATGATTTTTTTTTAAGTTTGTTAGAAAATGTGAAAGCATTTTCTTTTTTTTTGCATGGATGTGTGTTAATATAATTTAATATAATGGGTATATATAAAATTATAATTATTATTTGACTTTGAGGAGGTTAATATGAAAAAACACATGAGCTTGAGAGCCAAGCTGATCATTGCTTTTGTCTTGGTCATCACCATACCTATGATTGCACTCAGTGCAACAGTTTACAAGACCACATCAGATTCCTATTTTGATAATTTGATGAACACGAGTGAAGAAGCATCGATTCTGGTGAAACAAAGTATAGAGAATTATATGGCCATCTATTCAAGAGCGACAGGACTTTTGTCGACGGATGCCAATATCAAACTCGGTAGAACCGATGCGGAAAGCAGAACATGGATGTACAAATCTTTTGAATCTTTCATCAATGAGTATTCCGAAGTTAAAAATGTATATGTCGGCTACAGGGACAAGGCCTTCCATATTTACCCTGCGGTAGATCTCCCTGCTGATTATGACCCTACGGGCAGACCGTGGTATTTGGATGCGGTAGCTCAAAACGGATTGATCTGGACCGCACCCTATGTGGATGCCATAGAAGGTGCGATAGTAATATCGGCAGGAGCACCAGTAACGGGTCTTACCGGGTCACTGGAAGGTGTATTGGCGCTTGACCTGGACATCTCTCAAATATCGGATCTGGCCAACGGCGTCAAAATCGGCAAGTATGGTTATATCATTCTTATCGGTCCGGACAATGTGCCTTTTACACATCCTGATCCCGATTTGATCGGAGAACCTATTTCCATCGATGGTCTTAGAAATTTCGTTGAATCCAATACCTCGGGACAATATGAATATAGAAGAGATGGTGTGAACCGTGTTGCATTTCTGACCAATGTGGAATCATTGGGATGGAAAATACTTGCGGTAGTGGATGAACGAGAAATAGCGGAATCCACAAATAAGTTATTGCTGACAATCATCATTATTGCCACCATACTTTTAGCTCTAGCTATTGTGGCAGCTGTAATCTTCTCAAATACAATCATAAAAAACGTCAAAAATATGTCGGATACACTGAGCTTGGTGAGCAAAGGTGATTTGACCAAACGCATCACAGTCAAAACCAATGATGAAATCGGTAAATTGGGTAATGATCTCAACTACATGATCGACAACATCTCAGCTCTCGTTGGCAATGTCAACGATGCCACCAAAAACGTACTGACTTCAGCCAATTATCTTGTAGGGCTCTCAGATCGCGCGAACATGGCTTCCAAAGAGGTTTCCCATGCGGTTGAAGAAGTGGCTGCCGGAGCGACCAAACAAGCTCAGGACAGCGAAACGAGCAGTAGAATCGCCGATCAGATGGGCGAGAACATCCGCATGCTCACCGACAATATCGTAGGCATGATCAAAATGGCAAACAAGGCCAGTGAAGTCAACGCATCCAGCGAGGAAGCGGTTAAAGTGTTGAGAGAGAAAAATACCGAGAACAATGAAGCTACTCTCAAGACAGAGACTTCCATACTTGAACTTGAAAAACAATCCAAAGATATCAGCAGTATCGTACAGGCCATAAGCACAATCGCAGAACAAACCAATCTTCTTGCCCTCAATGCTTCAATAGAAGCGGCTAGAGCAGGTGAGCACGGAAGAGGTTTCGCAGTCGTTGCGGATGAAATTCGCAAACTGGCTGAAGAATCCAGCAAAGCTGCAGGAGAAATCAAGAATATTGTCACAAGCATTCAGACCGGCAGCAAAAATACCGTCAATATCATGCAGGAAGTAAAAGCCAGATCCAATGATCAAAATGAGGCGGTATACAGAGTAGAGGATTCCTTCAAATCCATATTTGAAGCCATCAACAGCATTCAAGCGGTCATTGATTCGGTATCTAAAGATATTGAAGTGCTTGATGTCAGTAAGGTCGAGATTCTTGACAGCATCTCAAGTATTGCCAGCATCTCAGAAGAGGCGGCTGCGGCATCGGAAGAGGTAAGCGCTTCCATGGAAGAACAAACCGCAATAGTCGAGGAAGTCGCATCATCTGCAGATCATCTTCGTGAACTTGCAGAGAATCTTGAAGTCAACATCAACAAATTCAAAATTTAAGTCACTTGTTGAAATTAGAATAGCGATGGCATCTGTCATCGCTATTTTTATGGCAGGATGGTTAAAATACGATTAAAACAGTGCTAATTATCGGATAAAGTATGTATTTTAATTTTCATAGTGATATAATGATTATTATAAAGAATAGATCGAGGAGAGATGAATATGAGAATTACACTTGAAATGGTTGATGAAGTCATTGACCGTACAAACGTAAGCTATAAAATAGCAAAAGAGGCGCTCGAAAAAAATGAAGGCGATGTGCTTAGAGCTATTGTAGACATCGAGGAAATGCAAACGGGTGGATTTAAAACCGGTAAGAAAATCAATGGACAAGAAATTGTTGAAAGATTGAAAGCCTTGGTAAATGAAGGTTTGGTTCATCAAATACTGATAATCAAGAACGGCAAAGTCATTGTGGACATTCCCATAATGGCCGGAGCGATCAGTGCGGTAATCTTCACAATTCCTACCGTGGCAGCCATCATTGCCGCAGTGGCAACAGGCTGTGAACTCAAAATACTCAAAAAAGATGGGGGAACAATCAATTTCAACGAATTGACACAAGAGAAGTTTGATGAATTCATTTCCTACCTATCAAAAGACAAAAAAGAAAAAAACACAAAAGTGCAACCAGAAGAAACAGTTGTTGAAGACGACTTTTTTGAAGACGACATCTTTGAATCGGATGATGACCAGAAGTAATGCCGGCAATTATTTTTTTGGCATACTTTACAGAAGATTCGCTTTGTGTTAAAATCATTTAAAATACTGCTGCTATGATGAAGAAATAGTAAATACACTGGTTTTCAAGAGAGTCGATGGTTGGTGTGAATCGATAGATCCATGTATTGAAAGGCGCTTCGGAGCTATGCGTGCTAAAGTGGACGTTTACGTCAACTAGGGTGGAACCGCGGAATAATCTTTCGTCCCTTATTTTATTAAGGGATGGAGGATTTTTTTATGTTTATGGTAAAATTTAGGAGGGTAAAAATATGGATGCAGTAACAATGGAAAAAGTAGTGTCATTAGCAAAATCCAGAGGTTTTATATTTCCGGGTTCGGACATATATGGTGGACTCGCAAACACTTGGGACTACGGTCCACTTGGAGTGGAACTAAAAAACAATGTTAAACAGGCATGGTGGAAGAAATTCGTGCAAAGCAGCCCTTATAATGTCGGCATAGACACGGCCATATTGATGAATCCGGAAGTTTGGGTCGCATCAGGACATGTCGGGGGATTCAATGATCCACTCATGGATTGTAAATCCTGCAAAACCAGATACCGTGCCGATCAACTCATAGAAGCTCATATGGTGGCCAAAGGGGAAACTCCGGAAGCAATCGACGCATGGGGCAATGAAAAAATGGAAACTTACATCGCCGAAGAAATGATCAAATGTTCCAACTGTGGTGCACATAACTTTACCAATATCCGTCAATTCAACTTGATGTTCAAAACATTCCAAGGCGTCGTTGAAGATACTTCAACTGAGATATTCCTGCGTCCAGAGACGGCACAAGGTATCTTTGTCAATTTCAAAGCGATCCAACGTGCCTCCAGAAAAAAAATACCATTCGGTATAGGTCAAATTGGAAAGTCTTTTAGAAATGAGATCACACCTGGTAACTTCACATTCAGAACTCGTGAGTTTGAACAAATGGAGCTCGAATTTTTCTGTGAACCTGGAGAAGATTTGAAATGGTTTGCTTACTGGAAAGAATTCTGTATGGAGTGGCTCTACAAACTCGGAATGACGCCTGAAAACGTTAAATTCAGAGATCATGACGCCGAAGAGCTTTCACATTATTCCAACGCGACCACGGATATCGAATATCGCTTCCCATTCGGCTGGGGCGAACTTTGGGGTATTGCTGACAGAACAGATTTCGATTTGAAGGCACATATGGCACAAGCCAAAGTGGATCTAAGCTATCAAGATCCCATCACAAATGAGAAATACGTGCCATTTTGCATCGAACCTTCATTGGGTGCTGACAGAGTGACTTTGGCGTTTTTGGTGGATGCCTACAACGAAGAGGCACTTGAAGACGGCACAAGCAGGATCGTACTTAAATTTCATCCTGCTCTTGCACCTATCAAAGCCGCGATATTTCCACTTTCCAAGAAATTGAACGAAGGTGCAGAAGAGATTTATGCGTCTTTGTCTGAATATTTCAATGTCGAATTTGATGATTCAGGCAGTATCGGTAAACGTTATAGACGCCACGATGAAATCGGAACACCGTTTTGCATCACATACGATTTTGAATCCGTTGAAGATCAAAGCGTCACCATCAGACATCGCGATTCCATGGTTCAAGAACGAATTAAAATCAGTGAACTCATCAATTACATCAATGAGCGATTAAAGTTTTAAATTATGGATATCAATATAAGAAGCTGAAAAATTGGAGGTAAACATGGACAATCGATATCAGATTTTCATCCTGTCGGATTCTTTGGGAGAAACTGCATCTCATGTTGCAAGAGCAGCAATGAATCAATTTATCAATAAGGATTATGTCGTCAAAAAGTATAACTATGTGCGCGACACCGAAGCCGTTGAGGAAATCGTTCTTGAAGCTGCCAAACATCAATCGATCGTTCTGTTTACTACGGTTATTGAAGAACTCACCCAAAACATCAAACTTATTTGTGCCAAACACAACGTCATTTGTCATGATATATTGTCACCGGTTCTCAATCAATTTGAAACGTTTTTCGGAGATCCCCCGGCACGTAAGCCAGGAACGATGTACAAACTCGATGATGATTACTTTGAGCGTGTCGCAGCAATTGAATTTGCGGTGAAATACGATGACGGCAAAGACCTCAGAGGGCTCAAATATGCGGATGTGGTCTTATTGGGGATTTCGAGAACATCAAAAACACCGCTCAGCATGTACCTGTCACACAAAAATGTCAAAGTCGCAAACGTTCCTTTGGTTCCAGAGATACCTGTTGCAAAAGAGATATTTCAAGTGCCGAAAAATCGTTTGATCGGACTGACGAATTCACCTGAAAAATTGAATGAGGTAAGGGTGGAACGTCTAAAATCACTTGGTCTTTCCTCCGATGTGGAATATGCGAACTTTGAAAGAATACTGGAAGAACTCGAATACGCAGACAAAGTCTATAGACAATTGGGTTGCCCTGTAATCAATGTGGCAACAAAAGCCATCGAGGAAACCGCCAGCATCATACTTGAAATAACCGGTCTAAACATAAAACTTAAGTAGACATCCTTGATAACTGACCCATGGTATTTTTTGCTATGGGTTTTTTATAAAATAAAGAGAGTAAGGAAGGTTAAAAGATGAGAAAATTTGTTTATGCTTTTGAAGAGGGGAACAAAGACATGAAAAAATTGCTCGGTGGTAAGGGCGCCAATTTAGCGGAAATGAAAAAAATTGGCCTTCCTGTACCAGATGGTTTTACCATCACCACCGAAGCCTGCAACCAATTTTACAAAGATGGCGAAAAAATAGTTCCGGATATTGTGAGTGAAATCGATCAATATTTGGATGAACTGGAGAAAAAGACAGGTAAGATTCTTGGCGATCCCAATGACCCATTGTTGGTATCCGTCCGTTCAGGTGCATTCGTATCCATGCCGGGCATGATGGATACTGTTCTTAATTTGGGACTAAACGATGAGTCAGTGGAAGGTCTTGCCAAATTGACGGGAAATCGTAGATTTGCATATGACAGTTATAGAAGATTCATCCAGATGTTTGGAGATGTTGTTCTTGAGATTCCTAAATATAAATTTGACAAGATCATGGACAAACAAAAACATAGTAACGGTTCACAGCAAGATACGGACTTGACAGTTGAAGATCTGCTGAGCATCATAACGCAATATAAGGAAATCGTACAAAACGAAAAGGGTTTCCCTTTCCCAACAGATCCAAAAAAACAAATGATGATGTCAATTGAGGCTGTTTTTGGCTCTTGGAACAATGATAGAGCAAGAATCTATCGCAGACTCCATGACATTCCACATGATTTGGGAACTGCCGTCAATATACAATCCATGGTATTTGGTAACATGGGAAATACATCCGGTACCGGAGTAGCATTCACCAGAAACCCATCCACCGGAGAAAACAAACTGTTTGGAGAATTCCTGATCAATGCCCAAGGCGAGGACGTTGTCGCAGGAATACGAACTCCTCAGCATATAGATGAGCTTAATGATGTCATGCCTGAAGTTTATCAGCAATTTGTTGATGTATGTGATAAACTTGAAGCCCATTACAAAGATATGCAAGATATTGAATTCACTGTTGAACGTGGCAAATTGTACCTCTTACAGACTCGTACAGGCAAGAGAACCGCTTTTGCCGCAGTATGTATCGCGGTACAACTTGTGGCTGATGGAGTGATCAACAAAGAAGAGGCGTTACTCAGAGTCATGCCGACCCAACTTGACCAATTGCTCCATCCTATGTTCAGTCCAAAGGCACTTGATGACGCAAAAGTTTTGACCAAAGGACTTCCTGCTTCACCGGGCGCAGCATCAGGTCGAATCTATTTCCATTCACATGATGTGGTTCATATGAAAGAACAAGGGATCCAAAGTATTCTCGTCAGAACTGAAACTTCTCCTGAAGACATTGAAGGAATGGTCACAGCAAATGGAATTTTGACAGCAAGAGGTGGTATGACTTCACACGCCGCAGTTGTCGCAAGAGGTATGGGCAAATGCTGTGTCGCTGGTTGCAGTGAGATGTTCGTGGATGAAGACAATAAATTCTTTGTAATTGATGATGTAAGGTTCAACGAAGGGGATTATATTTCTCTTGACGGCAATACCGGTACGGTTTATGAAGGCAAACTCGATACTGTGGAAGTTGGTCTTACCGGCGATTTCGCCACACTGCTCAAATGGGCTGACGAAGTCAGGACTCTTGGGATCAGAACCAATGCGGATACGCCTAAAGATGCGGAAACCGCAGTCAGATTCGGAGCGGAGGGCATCGGACTTTGTAGAACTGAACACATGTTTTTCAGCGACGACAGAATATTGAAAGTCAGGAAAATGATTTTGTCTACAACCATCGAAGAACGACGTGATGCGCTTCAGTTTCTCATGCCGTTCCAACGTGAAGACTTCATCGGAATTTTCCGTGAGATGGGGGAACGCCCGGTAACCATAAGATTGCTCGATCCACCGCTTCATGAATTCCTGCCACACAAAGAGGAAGACATGAAACGACTTGCAGCCGATCTCGACATGAGCTATGCCATCGTAAAACATAAAATTGAAAACCTGATGGAAGTCAACCCGATGCTGGGTCATAGAGGTTGCAGACTCGCAATCACATATCCTGAAATATATGAAATGCAAGTTGAGGCGATCACTGAGGCAGCAATCCATTGCATAAAAAATGAAAACATCAAAGTCAAACCTGAAATTATGATTCCTCTAGTAGGACACATGGCGGAATTCACCATTTTGAAGACCTTGACCAAGAAAACCGTAGAGGCTGTAATGGCTAGAGAAAATACTACCTTTGAATACAAGATCGGTACAATGATTGAAGTGCCTCGTGCCGCTTTGATTGCCGATCAGATTGCAGAGGAAGCCGAGTTCTTTTCATTTGGTACAAATGACCTCACGCAAATGACTCTTGGTTTCTCAAGAGACGACGCAGGTAAATTCCTTGGCGAATATATGAAGAAAAGCGTCTTTGAAAAAGATCCTTTTGAGACGATTGACCAAGAAGGTGTCGGAAAGCTGATTCATATGAGTGTCGAACTCGGAAGAAATGCGAATGCTAATTTGAAAATCGGAATCTGCGGAGAACATGGCGGAGAAACGAAATCCATCGATTTCTGTCATAGGGAAGGACTCAACTATGTCTCCTGTTCACCGTACAGAGTTCCAATTGCTAGACTTGCTGCAGCTCATGCCGCATTGAACAACAAATAATCCAAATGAGAGACGGGCGATACCAATCGGTATTTCCCGTCTCTTGAAAATTTAACAATTTATTTTCATCAAAAATAGAGGATTTCGTGTCTCGATGTTTAATTAAGAGAGTGAGGTGATACTATGTTGCATTTGAGATTACAGCAAGAAGCGTTTGAACTTGACTATTTATCTGAATTCGCACAAAAATCAGGAGAGACAAAAGGACGTCGTCTTTTTGAGGAACCTTGCCCTGTCAGAACAGAATATCAACGTGATCGTGACAGAATACTTCATTCAAAATCCTTTAGGAGACTGAAACATAAAACACAAGTATTTCTATCACCTGAAGGGGACCACTATAGAACCCGATTGACGCATACACTGGAAGTCTCACAAATAGCAAGGACAATCTCACGCGCATTAAAGCTGAATGAAGACTTGACCGAGGCCATAGCACTAGGGCACGATCTTGGTCATACACCGTTCGGTCACTGCGGTGAGGAAAGGCTCAACAGAATTCACCCGGGTGGATTTGACCATAACGCGCAAAGCCTTCGAGTGGTGGATTTTCTGGAAAGACGCAACAAGAGTTTGCTCGGACTTAACCTGACTGAGGAAGTGAGAAATGGAATCCTAAGGCACAGCGGAACAACTTTACCGGATACGCTTGAAGGTCAAGTCGTCAAGTTCTGCGATAGAATTGCATATTTGAACCATGACATCGACGATGCTGTAAGAGCACACGTATTGAATCCGGATAAAATTCCAAAACATATAATTGATGAGATTGGTGCCACGCACGGCATAAGAATCAATGCTCTCATCATGGATCTTGTTGAAAACAGCGTGGGAAAAGCTAGGATATCATTAAGCAAGTCAAAGGAAGTGGCATTTTTGGAACTCAGGACTTTCATGTTCGAAAATGTTTATCACAACAACGAGGCGAAGAGCGAAGAAACAAGAGCGGAACATATAGTGGAAGCCCTTTATCATTATTACCTTGAACATCCCGATCAAATGCCTGACGAAAGATATGAGGATTATGTCAACGGTGAAGAACGCGAATCGGTTAAGGATTATGTCGCCAGCATGTCAGACCGATATGCTGTGAATCTATATAAGGATTTGTTCATTCCCAAATTTTGGCATTATTAGATTCGTTAAATTTAAAGGATAAAAGAAGGATTTTAAGAATCTATGTCGAAAAATATAAGTAGTGAAAGTGTACGTATGCCATTAGAAAGGTAAATTGATGCAAAAGAAATATGAGGGTAATATTTTTGACTATATAATTGACAATGTCAATATTGTAGATATCATATCCAGCTATGTTCAAGTGGACAAATCAGGAAAAAACTATAAGGCATTGTGTCCGTTTCACAATGAGAAGACCGCTTCCTTCATCATATCCGAGGACAAACAACTGTTTCATTGTTTCGGTTGTGGGGTGGCTGGCAATGCAATCAACTTCATAATGAATTATGAAAATTTGGATTATATTGACGCTGTAGAGTTTCTTGCTGAAAGATACAACATTGATATCTCACAATTTTCATCAGGAAGTGACAGAAAAAACACTGGTAATTTGAATCGCTATTATGATATATTAAAAGACGCGGCCATATTCTATTATAAAAATTTAAGACTTCATAAGGAAGCGCTTCAATATTTGGAAAAGCGTGGAATTCAGTATGACCACATCAAACAATTCGGACTTGGCTTTTCCAGCGATTCATGGGCAGAACTTATAAAATCCATGGGGAGCAAATATACTACAGAAGAACTTGAAAAAGTGGGATTGATCATCCCAAACAAAGACAACACCAGTTTTTATGATCGTTTTCGGGGTAGAATCATGTTTCCAATCATCAACCCCAAAGGTCGGGTAATAGGATTCGGAGGCAGGGTCATGGATGATTCGTTGCCAAAATATCTCAATTCACCTGAGACAGAGATTTTCAACAAAAGCAAGACCTTGTATGGACTCAATCTAGCCAAGAACCATCAAAACAGCAAGAAAGAACTGATTGTCGCAGAAGGGTATATGGACGTCATAGCACTTCATCTCTATGGTTTCACGAACGCTGTAGCCACTCTTGGTACCGCACTTACCGCCGACCATGCAAGATTGATGAGACGTTATGCGGATGAGATCATCATATGCTATGATTCAGATTTTGCGGGACAAAAAGCCGCTCTCAGAAGTTTGGATATATTACAGGGCATCATCGACAAAGTCCGCATAGTCGTACTCGGTGAAAATATGGACCCTGATGACTTTTTGAAGAAATATGGCGTTGAGGCATTTCAGGAAAAACTCGACACAGCGGTATCTGGAACAGAATTCAGGATCAATAATTTGAAACAAGGCTATAACCTGAAAGATGAGCAATCCAAGGTGGAGTTCCTTTCCAAGGCAGTAGTCATCATATCCCAGGTTTCCAATACATTTGAGAAAAATCTTTATGTGGAGAAACTCGGCGAAATGTTGGATGTCAACACGGAAATGATTGCCAGGGAAGTTTTTAAAGACCACTACAACTCCAGAGACCATTACGGCTTCCACAATAAAGAGAAAAAAAATCAAGCCATACCCAAAATCGCAAGTGACAAAAAACGTTATCTGGAAAATCAACTGATTGCATATTTCATCCATAAATATGAAAGTATATCACCAGATCAGAAAAATTTGATCAGGCACTTTAAATTTTCAAATGAAATGCAAGAGGTATTTGATTATATATTTGATTATTTCAATCATCACGAATCGTTCTCCAAGCAACATATCATTGAAGATGCAGATTTATCCATATCGACAAAAGTACTTGATGTTCTCCAGTTGCATTTGGAAGATATCGACGAAATCGATTTGGATCTTGTCATACACAATATTATAGTCATGACACTTGACGAAGAGATCGATGCACTAAAGCTGACACTTAAAAATTCAAGCACATTGGGCGAACTGCAAAGAGAAATTCATCAGAAAATGTTGATGAAACAAGAGCTTACCATGAAAATGCGTCAGCATAAATTTAAAAACTGAAAGGAGGCACTTCAATTGAATGATAAATTGAATGCCAAGAACCAAGATATCGTAAAAGCATTAATTAAAAAAGGTAAGAAAACGGGTACTTTGACCTATACTGAAATTCAGGACAAATTATCTGAACTCGAAATCGATAAAGACCAAATCGACGAGATATACGATTCTTTTTCAGCTATGGGTGTCACTATAATATCTGAGGAAGACGAAGAAAACGATATTGATGAGATAGATGAAGTTGACCTTGAAGACCTTGAAGACATCGAAGACCTTGACGATCTTGACGATCTTGATGATTTGGACGATCTCGACAAATTGGACCGTTCAGATGAAGAAGATGAGGAAGAGGACAAGGAAAAAATCATCGATATCTCTGTTCCTAAAGGAATCAATATCGATGATCCAGTGCGTATGTATCTAAAAGAGATCGGTGAAGTCGCTCTTTTATCGGGTGAGGAAGAAGTTGACCTTGCAAAGCGTATGGCAACCGGTGATGAAGATGCAAAGAAAAAGTTATGTGAAGCGAATTTGCGTCTCGTAGTCAGTATTGCGAAAAAATACGTCGGACGTGGAATGCTTTTCCTGGATTTGATCCAAGAAGGTAATCTAGGTTTGATTAAAGCCGTCGAGAAGTTCGACTGGACCAAAGGATTCAAATTTTCCACGTATGCGACTTGGTGGATTCGACAAGCCATAACAAGAGCAATCGCAGATCAAGCACGTACAATCAGAATACCTGTCCATATGGTTGAGACCATCAACAAATTGATTCGTGTTCAAAGGCAACTTCTACAGGAACTTGGCAGAGAACCACTACCTGAGGAAATCGCCAAGGAAATGGACATGACGGTGGACAAAGTAAGAGAAATTCTTAAAATCGCCCAGGAACCAGTTTCACTTGAAACGCCTATCGGTGAAGAAGAAGATTCACATCTGGGTGACTTTATACCAGACAATGATGCTCCGGCTCCGGCAGATGCAGCAGCCTTTTCAATGCTCAAAGAGCAATTGATGGAGGTTCTTGAAACACTTACACCTCGTGAACAGAAGGTTCTCAAGTTGAGATTTGGACTTGAAGATGGACGCGCCAGAACCCTTGAGGAAGTGGGCAAGGAATTCGATGTCACCAGAGAACGTATTCGTCAGATCGAAGCAAAAGCACTTAGAAAATTGAAACATCCTAGCAGAAGTAAAAAACTCAAGGATTATTTGGAATAAGATCTTCCAGTCTAGTATGATGCTCGCATCCAATCTGGACTGGTTTTTTTTAATAATGAATAAGGAAGTAAATTATGATCAAATATAAGTTATCCAAACGACTCGATATGCTGGCAAATTTATCATTTCCATCTATGAAGTTAGCTGATATAGGCACAGATCACGGGTATCTACCCCTACATTTGCTTGAAAAGGGCCATATTGAGCATTGTATTTTATGCGATATCAATATAGGACCTCTTGAAAATGCAAAACGTTCTTTCCGGGAAGCGGACTTTACAAATCAAACTGAATTCAGACTGGGTTCCGGAATAGAACCTCTGGAGCCTGCAGAGGTGGATACTGTTGTGATTGCAGGTATGGGCGGCGGACTGATTATTGACATTTTGTCACATGACCTTCAGAAATCACTATCATTTGAAAAATTGCTCCTACAACCGATGACCGAACAAAGTGTGTTGAGACAGTGGCTTTTGGATCAAGGCTTTAGAATCAAAAGTGACCATTACGTCCATGAAAGCTCGAAGTATTACGAGATCATCGAAATTTCAAATAGTGATGATGATTCCATAATTGACATACATGCGCACTCAGCTGATTTGGAGTTCGGTTATAGAATCTCAAGAGACAATGCCTCTGAATACATCAAATTTTTACTTTACAGACGCCATAAATACGAAACAATCATTAAACAACTCGTCAATAGCGCTTCGCAGACATCTAAACATGATGCCTGTGTGAACAAACTCATTACGATAGAATCCATCTTACAAAGATTGAAGGAGGAAGACTTATGATGACATCCGTCAATAAAATTCTTAAAATCATTGATCAAATCGCGCCCTTTGAGACTGCAGATTCATGGGATAATGTCGGATTGCTGGTTGGCAATGAGAATCAAGTTGTCAATAGGATTCTCATTGCACTGGATATTTCTGAAGAGGTCATCAAGGAGGCCATTGAAGAAGGGTTTGATTTGATCATAACCCATCATCCGATTATTTTTAGTCCACTTAGGAAAATCACCACCGGTGATCGGGTGGGGAAAATTTTGATTGAGGCGATTCAAAATGATATTGCCATCATAGCGGCTCATACCAATCTTGATAAAGTGTTTTCAAGTGGAATCAATAGATATTTGGCAGATTCTTTAATTATGGGGCAGCTTCAAATTCTAATTCCTGAAGGTGTCCACTCGGACTATGGTCATGGTATTGTTGGAACCCTCGAAAATTCAATGGCATTTGATGATTTCATATTGAGGGTCAAAAATGTTTTTCAAATCGATCATGTGAGAGTGTCCAATGTGACAAAGGATAAAAAAGTTCGAAAAGTGGTCGTTGCAAGCGGTGCGTCATCTGATTTCATAGGGAGTGTCTTGTTGACACAAGCCGATGTGTTCATCACATCCGATTTGAAATATCACGAGTGTCAAAATGTCATAGGAACCAATCTCACCTTAGTGGATGTCGGCCATTTTGAAAGCGAATCCGTCTATTTGGAACATTTTAAAGCATTGATTGATCAATGGATATCAGATAAAAATTATGACGTTTTTACAAAAGTGTCAGAGATGGAGCAACCAATCTTTAAGCATCTGTAATGATACAGGTGCTTTCTTTAACATTTCTTAACATGTATTACTTTTCCTTTTTATTCAGTTATAATTATTATAAAACGCATCACGGGAGGACTCAATTGAAACGCTTTGTATTACATAGGATCCTACAGGCAATTCCACTTTTGATCGCTATCACACTTGTCATCTTCATTATAATTGACGCAATGCCTGGAAATGAGCTTATCTCATATATCAATTCATTGCCGGAAGGTTCACCAAGACCGTCACCAGAGCAAATCAGACAGATGCAGGAGGTGCTTCAATACAACAGGCCTTGGCACGTCAGATACTTAGACTGGTTTACAAATGCCCTTAGGGGCGATTTTGGCACTTCGCTTTATTATAGAAGACCGGCAAGCGACATTGTAGGTGTTTTGATTTGGAGAACCTTCATGCTCAACTTTACATCTATGGTTTTTACATTTCTTTTGGCGGTTCCCATTGGTGTAAGATCCGCTGCGAAAAGAAACAGCTTGTTTGATAATTTTTTCTCTACAACAACTTTAATCGCAATTTCCTTACCGGCATTTTTCATAGGCATTTATCTGATGAGGTTGCTTGCTGTCAACGTTTCCTGGATTCCTCCAACAGGTATGCGTTCCATTATCTATATCATAAAAGGTTACCCTTCAAAACTAGTGGAAGTTCTTGACGTCATGAGACATATGATACTGCCGGTTCTGACTTTGACGCTCGTTGGTGTTGGCAGTGTCTCCAGATTTATCAGAAACGCAGTGGTCGATGTCATTAATCAGGATTATATCAGAACTGCTCGTTCCAAAGGACTAAAGGAAAGAACCGTAATTTACAAACATGCTTTGAGAAACGCAATGATTCCAATCATATCCCTGGTAGGCGTCATGATCCCCACACTTTTTGTCGGCAATATCTTTGTCGAGGCGGTTTTTTCTTGGCCGGGGATTGGACTGGAATTCTTATATGCCGTTTTCAGAAGGGATACTTCCATGTTGTCCTTGTTGATTCTGATATTTGCTCTTGCATCTGTATTTGGCAACTTGCTTGCCGATCTTTTATATGGGATAGCAGATCCTAAAATGAATGCTGAAATGGAGGACGAATGATGAACAAAAAAACTTCGGATACATTAGGCCCATGGAGACTTGCGTTCATTCGCTTCAAAAAATCACCAATTGCTATCATTGGGGCATTACTGTTGTTGATCATTGTACTGGCAACTATTTTTGGTCCCATGTTTTCACCCTATCCACTCCAGTATTTCAGCGTGGTGGACAGATATCAATCTCCTACTTTCAGCCATCCGTTCGGAACAGACCGATATGGTCAGGATATGTTTATACGGGTTCTTTATGGAGGTAGAATCACTCTTGTTATGGCAATGTACTCCGCCAGTATCACAATTTTTGTGGGAACCATCATCGGTACCATTTCCGGGTATAACGGCAAATGGATCGATAAGCTGTTGATGCGATTTACGGAGTTTGTTCATGTCATGCCTTTGTTGCCGATTCTAATCTCATTTACGGCGGTTTTTGCCTTCAAACTTCAGCCCCTCCAGAGAATGTTTGTGGTTATGGGGCTTTATGGGTTTCTCAATTTTCCTGGACTTGCACGGATCATTCGTGGCCAGATCATTGTCCATAAAAACACGGAGTTCATGAGTGCCGCAGATTTGCTTGGAATCGGTAAAATGTCAAAAATTTTCAAGCATTTACTTCCCAACGTTTTTGGTGTGGTCATTGCTTCATCAGCCACCATTATCGCCAATGCGATTCTTATCGAACTGATGCTTTCATTTGTGGGTATGGGATTTCCTGAAACTGTTCCGACATGGGGCAATCTGATTCCAAATATCAGGGGGGCCAATATGGTGAACAACAGCTATTATTGGATGTGGTTTTTCCCTGTTACACTTATTTCACTCACTGTCATCAGTATCAACTTGATGGGAGAGGGACTCAGATCGGCACTGGATCCAAAAGAAGAGGGACGCTAACTTTCAAATCATGAGGAGGGTTATTATGAATTCCAAGAAAATTGCTTTGATTATGGTTCTAATAATTGTTATGTTGACGGTGACCAGTTGTGTTCCCGGTGATGGAAAAAACACATCTGAAAATCCAGCAGGTTTTTTCTGGGGCGTCTGGCACGGCTGGGTTGCACCAATTTCATTGATTATTGGATTGTTCAACAAGAACATTAGAGTCTATGAACTCTATAATACAGGTTGGTTATACGATTTGGGTTTTTACATGGCAATAATAAGCGGTTTTGGTGGCCTTAAATTGGCGAGAAAGAAGAAAGATGACTAATATGAAAAGTATGAGATATCCTTTTATGGCCACATTGACAGTCGGATTGATATTTGTTGTGTTGATCTGGTTGGGGGTGCGAAACAATACCCCTTCGGAAAGCAGCTTGAATGAGCCTCCAGATCTTACTGGAACCACTTTTGAAAATTTTGTTTTTCCTGAAGGTTTTGATATCAGGCAGTATGATGGGATAACCCTGAACTTTATTATTGAGAACAATATAAATGCCAATATTTTATCGGTGGAAATCGAGGAATTCACAAAACTCACTGGCATCAACGTGAAAATCAGACCAATTGATTATGATACCTTCATTCAACGCATCAGCCTTGATTTCATAAGCAAAGCAGGAGATTATCAACTGATCTACAGTGATCCTTATCAAACCTTGAACAGATATCATGATGATCTGGAGGTATTGAACCCGTATCTCTCCGGAAGTGATCGTCCGGGACTTCAAATCCCCATATCGGATTTTTTCGAAACCCAACTTGAAGTCAGCTCCTATTTCGAAGACAGAGAATCTCTATATGCCATTCCATTCGATTCCACAACTATGGTTTTATATTATCGAGAAGATATTTTCAACGCGTATAAAGATGATTTCTTTAAGCAAAAGGGTTATGATTGGACACCGGGAGGTGAGGCGTTCACATGGGAAAGGTATATTGAGGTTGTGGAGTGGATTGATAAGAACGTACCAAAAGATATCGTGAAATACGGATCAGGCCAAATGGCTCAGGCACACAATTCCGTTTTTTGTGAATTCTCCAATATTCTTGCAGCCTATGGTGGTGATTATTTCATTGATCATAATATCGGTACACTTGGACTTGAGACATTTACAGAAAGTGATGTGCTCTCTGATGCCTTTATCAGATCGCTTGAGATTTACAAACAGTTGCTCTCCGTTGCTGCCCCAAACAGTGTGAACTGGAATTGGGCAAATACAGCGGAAGCCTTTGCAAACGGTGAAATCGCCATGATGATCAATTGGGATGAAAATTTTTCCAATCTCAACTACTCGGACACTTCTCTTGTGAGAGACAAAGTCAAAACAGCCATTTTGCCATATGGTTCTGAAAGAAGCGCGAACATCTTTGGCGGATCCGGAATTGGAATCAACAAGTATTCCAGTCAAGAAGAAAAAGATGCCGCCTGGTTTTTCATCACATGGGCTACTTCCAAAGAAATGCAACTCAGAATTTTAAAGGATCCCAATGGTGGTGCATTGCCTACAATCCAGTCGGCATACAAAGATTTGATCATCGAAGAGCAGGATCAGACAGATCATATCGAGATCGTGTTGAAGGCATGGGAACCCGACTATATATATCTAAGGCCCAAACTGCAAAATTTTTATTTCATCGAACAGATCTTGATTGAGGAACTGCACTTGATGATTCTGAACGATTTGAATCCAGAAGATGTCGCAAATAGCATCCATAACAGAATACAAGGCATAAAGTAGGTCATCATGATAAAAAAAATCAAATTTTATAAAAGACTCAGATTTCAATTGATTTTGATTGGCTTTTTGTTGATATTCATACCTTTGGTAGTGATCAGCATTCTGTTGTCCCAGAATTTCAAATCCTTTTTTACAGATAAATATAGTACGGTCGCCTATCAGTCCCTTAGTGAGACTGGAGAAAAAATCGATTATTTGCTGAACGATGTCGAAAGATATTCCACAACCATACTGTCCAGTCAATCCTTGTTGTCCACATTATCAAGTGATGAAATCAACGACAGAGAAATCAATGATCTTTTGAGAAGCTTTCTTGCTGCACGTGATGACATAGATGGTATATCAATGCATGTCAAAAAAGGCAATTATTCCATCGGAACAAATAAAATTCTTCAGGAGACTGGCTTTGACACTTTGATCATGGAACGCGAATACGGAAAACCGTTTTGGCTGCCCACTGAAAAAATCAACATTAGGATCTTGTCCGGGATTTTTCCGAGGTATTACTTTTCGGTTGCCAGAAGGATCATAGACTACAATACACTTGAAGATTATGGTGCGCTTGTGGTCGACATAGAAGAAGTTTTGTTGGAACAAGCCTATACCAACCTTTCATCTGATGGAAGCGAAGTTTTTATCACCGATTCAAATGGTTTGATCATAAGTCATCCGGATAAGAATTTGATCGGTATACGCATCAACCAAACCCCGTATTATCAATCCATGTTTACTGGTGACAACTTCAATGAAGCCATTTATTACAATATGCATTCAGAAGAACGCGTCGCATTTTATGACCAACTTGCAACCAATGACTGGTACTTGATCAAAACCATTTCAACAGATACACTTTTTTTTGAGATCAACCAGACTTTCAACTATTTCTTGATTGGTGGCGTTTTTTATGGACTCTTGCTGATCTTATTTCTGTTCAGTTTTTCCATAAGGTATACAGAGCCCATCCTTAAAATTGTCGACGATCTTAAAATGGTCGAACAAGGGGATTTAACTGTAAGGACCAGTGTGAATACTGAAAATGAGATGTCGTATTTAAGTGACAGCATCAATAATATGATTGGAGAAATCGAAATATTGATTGATCGTCTGCTTAAAGAAGAACGGCTGAAAAGGGAAGTGGAACTCGAAGCGCTTCACGCCCAAATCAACCCTCATTTTCTTTACAACACACTCAACACAATAAGATGGATGGCAAAAATTCAAGGCGCGGAAAGCGTGAGCAATGCAATCGTAGCACTGGTCAAACTGCTTAGAATCAGTATCAATATCGGTTCCGATTTCATTCCGCTCAGTGAAGAACTTGAATATATCAAGAATTATATAGTGATTCAGAAGTTGAGATTCAATGAGGATTTCACTGTGGAAATCGAGTGCAGTGAAGAAGAATCGCATTTGCCGGTTCCAAAGTTGATCCTTCAACCCATTATTGAAAATGCAATCCTTTATGGAGTCGAATTCAGTTCTCCATTGATCATCAAAATTATCGTCTCATCAAATTTCGATTCCAAAGATTTGCTCATTGAGGTCGTAGACAATGGACCGGGGATTGCTCAAGAGACTGTAGATCATATCTTCAAAGATGAAAACGACAGTCAAAAATTGAGCAAGGCCGGTCTCAACAACGTCAACCAAAGAATCAAACTGTTTTGTGGCGACAAATATGGTTTAAGCGTCAAAACTGAAATTGAAAAGGGTACGATAGTCAGTGTCCTTTTACCTGTTAAAGAACGTGAAGGAGAAAATGATGTATAAAGTATTAATTGTCGATGATGAAGTACTTGTTCGCGTCGGACTTAAAAATACTATAAACTGGGAATCTATCGGCTTTACAGTCGTAGGTGAGGCTTCAAACGGTGAACAGGGATTTGCTCAAGTCATCAAACTGGAACCTGACGTTGTCATTACCGATATCAAAATGCCAAAACGAGACGGTCTATGGCTCACAGAAAAAATCCAGAAAGAAAAACGCAATATCAAGACACTCGTTTTGACAAGTTACGATGATTTCAATTACGCGAGGTTGGCTCTTAAGAATGGAGCAACAGATTATATCCTAAAGGCTGAAATAGTCGATGACGAATTGATTCAGCTGATGAAGCGTGTCAAGGGGTTGCTGGATGAAGAGAATGCAAAGAGAAAGCTGACCCCTGCGACCTTGATCAATCAAAACGCAATAAAGCGCTCTTTGCTCAATGATCTGATCAAAACAGAATTTGTGCTTGAGGATCGATTGGTCGAGAGATTGGAAGCGCAAAATTTCAAATTGGATGCTTCCAATTATGCGTTTATATATCTTGAGAACCGCATGCCGGATCAAAGTGAAAATACGTCCAAGAAACAGATCAGTAAGACAATCATCAGTTTGTTTACAGACCAATTCAGCGAGCGCAATATTTCATATCTCTATAATGGTTATATGGATGAGCATTTGTTTTTGATCACCTCTGACAATTTGTCTCTGACGGTCTTAAAAAGATTATGCAATACCGTAGAGAATGGCATCAAGCAATATTTCGGACTTTCCATCCATCTGATCTATACCAATATATTCGATAACTGGAATGAGCTGAAAAACCAGCATGAAAACCTAATGGCCTCATCCAAAATGATGTTTTATATCGCGCCTGAAGAGACTTACGTTGAAAATGTCGAAAATGTGAAAATGATCGGCAAATTTCCCAAAAATCAAATGGAGCGATTTGAAAAACCTTTGATCGAGCTGATCCGAAAAGAAGATCTCCTCTCGGCAATGGATTTTATTCACTCGTTAATTGCTTCATATTCCAAAGAATCCGTTTCACCAAAAGCGTTAAAAAGATTTATACTAAAAAACATCTCTGAAATCTATGAAACCTATAACTATATTTTTGAATACACCAAAATTTATTCGACTTATGAAGAAATTCATGATGCCATTCAAAGTGCGTCACATGCGGACGCCTTCATCCATTTGATTTCCGGATGGTTCAAAGTTGTAATTGAGGCCATAATATTGTCCAGGGGCAACAGCAGCAACTATATTGTCAACGAAGCCATATATTTTGTGGAACAGAATTATTCAAATGATATTTCACTGGATGATGTCGCAAAAGCCATCAATCTTTCCAAACAATATGTTTGCATGGTATTCAAGAAAACGACAGGGGAGAATCTTTCTCATTTCATCAACAATATGAGGATTGAAAAAGCGAAACAATTGTTGCTTAACCCAGAATTCTCCAACAAAGACATCTATGAGGCCGTCGGTTTCTCAAATCCACAGTACTTTTCAAGAGTATTCAAGAAAGTGACCGGCATGACCACTTCCGAGTTCAAAAGATTGAATGCACTTTAATAAAATGCAAAACTTGCATAATATAGTACACTCTTTACCAAATCATTGTAAAATGTATGTAAATAATTGAATATTGTGTTACAACTTATTAATCGAGGGCATTATTTTGTCCCTCGATTTGTTTTATTATGAATACAAAGTTGTTCGTAAGGAGGAAATAATGAGTCAAGAAGTGAAATTAAGCGTTTCAAATATTGAGAAGTCATTTCCTGGCGTCAAGGCACTTGACCGGATTGAATTTTCAGTTCGAAAAGGAAGTGTACATGTCTTATGTGGTGAGAATGGTGCTGGAAAATCCACATTGATGAAAATAATCAATGGCATTTATCAGCCTGATGCCGGAAAAATATTGATTGACGGACAGGAAGTGCATATAAAGAATCCGATTCAGGCAAGATCACTTGGAATATCCATGATTTTTCAAGAGTTAAACTATATTCCTGAAATGACAATCGAAGAAAGTCTCTTTGTAGGCAATTGGCCACTCGATAAAATGAAAAAGGTGAATTGGCCAGAAATAAGGAAGAGAACAGTCGCACTGCTCAAAGAAGAAGGACTTAATTATTCTCCGACAACAAAACTCAAGAATCTCACCGTATCCGACATACAAATGCTCGAAATCATCAAGGCAATTTCATATCAATCGGACATCATCATAATGGATGAACCCACTTCTGCAATAACACAAAAGGAAGTTGATATCTTGTTCAAAAAAATATTTGAACTGCGTGCCAGAGGTGCGGCAATCATATATATTTCCCATAAAATGGATGAAATCTTCAAAATTGCGGATGATATCACAATTTTCAGAGATGGTAAAGTCATCGATTCAAGGCCAAAAGAGGAGCTTGATATCGATACTGTGATTTCCCTGATGGTCGGCAGAAAATTATCCAACAATTATCCGAAATTGGAACTGCCAATTGGAGAGGTTGTTTTGGAGACCAAAAATATCACAGGCGAACTGTTCGATGATGTTTCCTTTAAAGTGAAAAAAGGTGAAGTCGTAGGATTTGCGGGACTGATGGGCGCAGGTCGATCTGAAGTCATGAGAGCCATCTTCGGTCTTGATCCCATATACTCAGGTGATATCGTGATCAACGGAGAAAAAGTGAACATCAAAAATGTCCAAGACAGTATCTCTAAAAAAGTGGTCATGTTGTCCGAAGACAGAAGGCGATATGGAATCATACCGGTCAGAAGTGTCAAAGAAAACATTTCCATCAGCAACTTGAACAAATTCATCTATTCAGGAAAATTGCACTCACAAAAGGAAAATGAGACGGTGGATTATTACTGCAAAAAAATGAATGTCAAAACACCAAGTTTTGAAACAAATATTGAAGCTCTAAGTGGTGGCAACCAGCAAAAGGTCCTGTTGGCTAAATGGTTGATCACAGATCCTGAAGTATTCATTGTAGACGAGCCAACACGAGGCATCGATGTTGGAGCAAAACATGAAATCTACAAATTGATATCCGACCTTGTCGCAGACGGCAAAAGTGTCATAATGGTTTCCTCTGAATTACCCGAACTGATCGGGATGTGTGACAGAATCTATGTCATGGCAAAAGGCAGCATCATGGGCAGTCTGGAAAGAGAGAACTTTAGCCAAGAAAATATCATGCGTTTGGCTACAGCTTCAATTACAAAACATTAGGAGTTCAAATATGAAAAACTTTATTGAAAAACTGAAAAAAATGAATTCGAAAGGCAACTATAGCATTTATCTGGTCCTTTTGGCACTTTTTATTGTCAGCTGGATGGCCAATGAGAATTTTGCCACATGGGGAAATCTTTCAAATATTTCGAGGCAAATTGCAGTTGGTACAATTCTGGCCTTTGGACAAACCATATTGATCATCAGCGGCATGCTCGATTTGTCATCCGGTTCTGTTCTTGCACTTGCAGGTGTTCTTTCTGTCTCAGTGTATACAATGACCCAATCTTTGCTACTATCTTTTATTGTTGGTATTGGAGTGGCGGTATTCTGCAATATACTCAACGGTTTGATGGTGACCAAATTCAAGACCCCTCCATTTATTGCGACACTTGCGATGATGGCAATGGCCAGAGGTGCGGCACTCATGTACACCAAAGGTCAAAACATCTATCAAATTGGTGATTATGTCGTCTTTGGGCAAGGTTCATGGTTCGGAGTTCCCAACCCGATCTGGTTTCTCGTCATTACACTTGCCATAACTTGGTACCTTCTGAAACACACTGTGTTTGGCCGATCCATTTATGCCATAGGTGGAAATGAGGAAGCTTCCATAGCATCGGGAATCAATGTGGACAAAGTCAAAATGAAGGCATATATCATCAACGGCATCTTTGTCGGACTTGCAGGCATCATATTCATGTCCCGTGTCAACGGCGGTCTTCCAAACGGAGCAATCGGCTTTGAATTCAAATCACTTACCGCTGCAGTTATCGGTGGAACCTCATTCACCGGGGGCGTCGGTACAGCGTCAGGAACACTGGCAGGCGCTTTCATAGTCGGATTCCTTGACAACATCATGGTCTTGATAGGAGTGGATTCGTATCTCCAACAGATTATAAGAGGCGCAATTATCGCACTGGCGGTCATTTATGATATTTCCATCAAGACAAAACGTAAAAGAACCAAACTGATCAAGGCTAAATAGGTTTCTATTGACAGAGGTCAATTGAACATAAAAAGTTGAATACAGGAGGAAAACATGAAAAAAGTTTTAGCATTATTATTGGTATTCGTGTTGTCAATGGGGATGTTGGCCGGTTGTGCGCCAAAAGAGGCAACAAACGCTCCGTCACCATCTGATACACCAGCAGCTGACGGTACTTACAGAGTTGCTTACATTGCAAGAGCACAAGCGGATTCATTTGCTGCTTGGATGGCCAATGCAGTTAAGGAAGAAGCGGAAAAATACGATAATATCACAGTAGATATATTTGATGGACAAGCTTCTGATGATGTTGAAAACACTTTGATTGAAAATGCCATCACAAATAAATACGATGCGATTATCATTCAACCCAACAATGGTGAAGCCCAAAGACCATATGCTGAAAAAGCAGTGGCTGCAGGCATCATAACAATCACAACAAATGCAAGAATTTCTGGTATTGAAGGCGCATCATCAGTCGATGCCGATCCATACCTGCAAGCAAAAGTAAACGCAGTCGCAGCGATTGAGCAAATTCCTCAAAACGCAAATGTTGTCGTACTATTGGGCCCTCCAGGAAACTTCCATGCTGACGAGAGACGACTCAGCTGGGAAAAAGAGTTCTTTGCTGCGAGACCTGATGTCACTATCGTTGGTGAGGAAATCGCAAACTGGAATAAGGACGAAGCTATGAACTACATGGAAACATGGGTACAGGCGAATCCTAAAATCGATGCGATCATCGCCATGAACGACAATATGGCTGCTGGTGCTCTCGAAGTCATCAAAGGCAATTCTTCTTATTCGTCAACACTCGCATACGGCGTTGATGGAACCGCTGAAGCTGTACTTCTTATAGAGGAAGGCAGATTGACTTCAACTACTTTACAAAGTGCTTATGCGTTGGCTGAAGCGTTGCTTGATACCGCAAACAAATTATTGACAGGTGTTGAGACTCAAATCGATATCGACATCGATTGTCCTTTGGTCAACATTGACAACGTTCAAGAATACATTGAAATGCACAAAAGAGCAGGCGCAATTCAATAAAGATCCTGTGCGGCGATGGAAATCGCCGCACTTATTTAAATTTTAAGGAGGCACAAATGGTAAATAAAGCCGCTTTTATGTCAGGAACACATAAAATAATATATAAAGACATTCCTGTCCCTGAAATAGCATCACATGAAGTACTTGTTGAGATGGATGTCGTTGGGATCTGCGGATCGGACTCCCATTATTTTGATCATGGCAACATAGGAGATTTTGTCGTTGAAGGCGATTTTGTCCTTGGCCATGAGGGTGCGGGTTATGTTGTTGCAATTGGTAGTGATGTCAAATCATTGAAAGTGGGGGACAGAGTAGCTCTGGAACCTGGAGTGGTCTGTGGAACCTGTGAATTTTGCCTGTCAGGAAGATACAATCTTTGTGAGTCCGTGGAATTTTTTGCCACGCCTCCATACCATGGTGTTTTTGCCAATTACGTCAATCACCCCGCAAACCTTTGCTTCAAATTGCCTGACAATGTCAGCAACCTCGAAGGTGCTCTCGTAGAGCCACTTGCTGTAGGGCTTCATGCTTCCGGTCACGGTGAGGTGAAACTCGGAGATACAGTAGTTGTTTTCGGCTCAGGCTGCATTGGACTCGTTTCCATGATGGCTTCAAAAGCTAGAGGTGCATCGAAAGTGATTATTGTGGATGTCATAGAAAAAAGACTTGAATTCGCTAAAAAAATGGGCGCAGATCATACAATCAATGCTAAAAACGAAAATGTCATCGATACGATCAATAAATTGACGAACAATGAAGGCGCACACGTGGTCATCGAGACCGCAGGCGCTGAAATCACTGTTAAGCAAACTGTGAGTGTTGTCAAAAGGGGCGGAGTGATTGTACTCGTCGGAATGACCGTAAAACCGGAAACCTCATTTGATTTCATGAAACTGCAAGGCAAGGAAGCGACTGTCAAAACCATTTTCAGATACAGAAACCTCTATCCTGTTGCCATTAATGCCATCAGCAGCGGAACAATCAATGTCAAAGATATTGCGACGCATGAATTTGATTTTGATCAATTGCAGGAAGCATTTGATTATGTGGCTGCAAATCCTGAAACTGTTGTCAAAGCTGTTGTGAAAATCAAAAAATAGTAAAGGTGGTAAACAATGTACTCTGTTGGTGTGGATCTTGGGACCTCCTCTGTCAAAGTATTGGTGATGGATTCAAAAGGTCAGATCGTAAAAGCAATCACAAAAGAATATCCCCTCTATTTTCCAAAACCACTTTGGTCTGAGCAAAACCCGAAAGATTGGCTGGAGCAATCACTGATCGGCATCAAAGAAGCATTGGAATCATTGGAAAGACATGAAGTCGCATCCATCGGATTCAGTGGTCAAATGCACGGACTTGTGATGCTTGATGAATTTGATGAAATCATAAGACCTGCCATTCTCTGGAATGATCAAAGAAGCACTCTTGAAACGAACTATCTCAATACTGCGGTTGGAATGGAAAAACTCAATGCATACACTGGGAATATCGCTTTTCCTGGATTTACAGCCCCAAAATTGCTTTGGGTGAAAAACAATGAACCTGAAAATTTCAGTAGGATATCGAAGGTGATGTTGCCCAAGGATTTCCTCGCCTACAAGTTGTCCGGTGTTTTTGCAACGGATTACGCGGATGCTTCCGGAACGCTTTATCTGGACGTTGAAAAGAAAGTTTGGTCACCAGAAATGTTGGATCTGATTGGTATCAGTACTGACGTTCTTCCGAAGCTTTACGAATCCTATGAGATGATCGGGACGTTAAAAGCGTCTTATGCCAACGAGTTGGGACTGAATGAATCCGTGAAGATCATCATCGGAAGTGGCGATCAGGCCTGTGCGGCAATCGGGGGCGGAGTGGTCTCACATGGCAAATGTTCCATCTCTCTCGGCACTTCAGGTGTCGTATTCATTCATAGCGACCATTTCATCAAAGATCCGCAAAGCAGACTGCATGCCTTTTGCCATGCAAATGGATCGTATCATCTGATGGGATGCATGTTGTCCGCTGCCGGAGCTTCCAAATGGTGGGTGGAGAACATACAGAAATCAATGGATTATGATACGCTCTTCAGTGAAGCTGAAGCGATAAGAATCAACAATCAACTTTATTTTATGCCTTATCTGATGGGTGAAAGAAGCCCACACAACGACCCTGACGCACGTGGTGTGTTCTGGGGACTGAATATGTCTCACACTCGTGGAGACATGACACGAGCAGTACTTGAAGGCGTAGCTTTCGGACTCAGAGACTCGTTTGAAATTGTAAAGGGTTTAGGGCAAACCATCGAAGAGATCATAATAAATGGTGGTGGCTCAAAAAGCGATTTCTGGTGTCAAATGATTGCCGATGTCATGCATACGAAAGTGGTCAAACTTGAAAATGACGCAGGCCCGGCATATGGTGCGGCCATTTTGGCTGCAGTGGGTGCGGGAGTGTTTCCATCAGTGAGTGAAGCATGCGACAAAATCATCAAAACCACTGAAGAATATATTCCAAATTCCCAAAATGAGATGCAATATGATCAAAAATATGAAACTTTTTCCAAGCTTTATCCTTCACTTAAAGATTTGTTTCCCCAAATCTTATAGATCCCCTTTTAACAATGGAAAGAGACGATCCTTCGTGGTATCGTCTCTTTCCATTTATTAGGGATTGCTTAATCCCATCACATCAAGTATAATGATTTAGAGTAAAACAGATGATCGCGTGCTTCGGCACGAGGAAAGTCCGAGCTCCGTAGAGCAGGATGCTGGGTAATCCCCAGTGGAGGTGACTCCAAGGAAAGTGCAACAGAAATAGACCGCCTCTTTTGAGGTAAGGATGGAAAGGTGAGGTAAGAGCTCACCAGCGCATAGGCGACTATGTGGCTCTGTAAACCCCATCTGGAGCAAGACCAAGTAGGGTGTAAAAAGGAGGCTGCTCGTCTCCCCCGGTGGTAGGTCGCTTGAGCGGATCGGTAACGTTTCGCCTAGATAGATGATCGTCTAATACAGAACTCGGCTTATAGTTTTACTCAATTAAGAACCCGCATCCTTTAATGGCTTGCGGGTTTTTATTTTAATGGAACTATTGATGGCTTACAGTCGTCTAACTTAATAAGACATAGAATCATTATTGAGAAAGAGGTATGAAAAATGAAAATTAGATTAGTGAGTTCTGTTATGATCCTTATGCTCAGTGTAAGTGTGATTTCAGGGTGCTCATCAAATGTTGTGGAACCACCTGAAGTTACAATACCGGCAGAGCCGTTGTACGAGACATATTTGAATCTAACGTCCTCAGAGGGGTTTACGCTCGTAGACCGAATCGATTGGATGAATACAAATATGATGCGACTCAGTTCTGAAGAAGCATCACTTGTTTTATTGGATATTGAAGATCAACAGCTGGAGGAATCTTTTGTAATCCTGGAAGACCTTTATGATTTGGGGTTTGAAGCAATTATACAAACCGTATCTATTGAAGCCATTGAATCCTTGGATTTTGAAACAGACTCCTTAGAGCTAAAAGGACGTGTCTCTGAAGTGCTATCACAGGGCTATAAATTTGTGGCGGTGGAGGGTAGCTTTAACGTTATTGTAGATTATGCCTTTTATGACGGCTATAAAGCTTATGCAACTGAAGATGTAATGACATATTTTGAATTGATGAAAACCGAGTCTGACAATGTTCCACTTAAAGATGCCGCAATTGTCATCGCATGGAGAGAATTGTTTGATCGCACGACAGGATGGGAAAAATTCATCACCAATTTTCCAGAATCCTCTTTATATGATCGGGCAAATCAAAAGTTGAGCTGGTATCGAGATTGGTCCTTCAATGGTTCTCCCAATACACCTGTCTTTGAATGGGATACAAAGATACTGACCGAATCTTATCGTACTGGAATTGAATCGTACTTGAATCAAGCCGTGCCTGGAGAGTTTGAAACTCAAATGCAGATTTTTTATGATATGGTCAAAGAAAACGGATACAAGCAAAATGATACAATCGAAGAATTTCAAAATAAGTACAAAGTAACCTATTGATTTCTTAAAATCATTATTCAACCCGATTGCGGCCTAGCGCTTTCCCACGATAAAGGGCCAAGTCAGCCACTTTGATCAGCTCTTTGATGCTCATCCCTTTTTCATAAGTCGAGACCCCAAAAGTCATTGTGAGCCTGAACTGCTTGTTTTCGTAAATGAAATGCTCGTTAGAGACACTTTTTCGTATACGTTCCGCAAGCATTCGGGCTTTTTGCGTGTCCGTTTCTGGTAAAAGCAGCAAAAATTCTTCGCCTCCCCAACGGCATAACACATCCATGGCCCTTACCTGACTTTTCATGACATTTGACAAAACCTGCAGGACCTCATCGCCACAGTCGTGACCGTGCTCATCGTTGATCGTTTTAAAATAATCGATGTCCGTGAGAATCAGACTAAAGGGTATACCGGTACGAGCCGTTCTTTCGACCTCATCCTGAAGTCGAGTCATCATGTAGCGTCTGTTGTATAGACCCGTTAGAGATTCAATATCTGCCGCCTTTTGGGAGTTGATATCCTGAACGATGCCAATCAGAAAATCATCTTCATCTTCCTCACCATGCATATAGGTGACAGTGGTATAGACCCATGCCAATTCGCCACTTTTTTTGATATATCGCTTTTCCATTGAAAAATAGGGGATTTCTCCTCTAAACAATTGATCTTTATAAACAACGTCCAGCTTCCAATCATCAGGATAAGTCAAATCCTTTACCCTCAGTCCCAAAGCCTCTTCTTGAGTATATCCGATGATATCACAAAATTTCTGGTTGGTTTCCAGTATATAGCCATCAAGGTCAGTGACGCATCGGCCGCTGTTCACCTGTTCAAAAGTCAAATTGAAAATACGCTCACTTTTCCGAAGGCGTCTGATCAGTCTGCTCTGGGCCATTTGACCAAAAGCCACCCACGCAATGCCTCGTAGCAGTTCAATTGACGCATCATCCAGACCATTTTCATTGGAGACAACAGCAACTATATGTTGTTCCTTCTCTTCAATCAGGGAAATGTTTATTGATTGGTCTGTCGGATTGCCTTTTTTTGAGCACATTGCAAAGTCAGTATCCATATGATCTTTTGCCATGATACAACCATTTGCACATCCCGATATATCCAGTGTGAGCTCAAGCAGAAAATCACAAAGACTATTCAAATTCTTGATAGGTTCCTGACGCAATTTGTTTATATAATTCAAAAAAACATCTGACATAACTGTCATACCTCCAATAAAACCTGAAATTGAATTCAAGATGCTTTATTTTAACACGAGTAAATCAATGGATAAAGTGCTTTCCTCAATATATGTGACATTTTATATTATTATGCGATATACTGATGATAAGCCGATAGAATTTTCAACATATATAGGAGGTTCAAATGAAACACGAATGGAAAAAACACGAAAAAGCACTATATTTGCCCAAAACAGTTCCCGAGATTATTTTAGTTCCCGAACTGACCTATTTCGCATTGAAGGGGGAGGGCAACCCCAACGACGCTTTCTTCTCCGAATACATAGAGGCCCTTTACTCCGTATCTTACGCTGTCAAAATGTCCTATAAGTCATCCGAACCTCCCAAAGATTATTACGAATACACCGTATATCCGCTTGAAGGCATATGGGATCTGATCGATCCGACACTCGGTCCAAAAGACAAAAGCAATCTGAAATTCGAACTCATGATCCGACAACCGTCATTTCTAAATGAGTCCCAAGTTTTGGATTTCTTACGATCTACCGGTCAAAAAAAGAACAATCCTTTGATTGGACAAATTGAATACAAGACTTTCAAGGAGTCCCTGTGCGCACAAATGATGCATGAAGGACCGTATGATGACGAGCCCGCCAGCTTTGAGATCATGGAGCAATTTTGTCACGACCAGGGGTATGAACGCATTTCTAAAATTCATAAGGAAATCTATATTTCCGACGCCAGAAAAACGGCTCCTGAGAAACTCAAGACAGTGCTTAGATTTGAGGTACAAAAGAGGTAAAAAAGAATTGATGGCACAACAAAATAAAAGTACCGATTTGGGACAGGTCCAAATCGGTACTTTTTGTTTATAATTTTAGATTCAATGAATTGAGATCAAGATTCATGGCTATGGCTTTCGCAAGGTTCACAGTGGCTTTGAAATCATCCATGGAAGCATAATTGTAATGGGTGTGGACATATCTGGATGGAATCCCCAGAACCAAAACCGGAACCGCTTTGTTTTGCATGTGTATTCGCCCCGCATTTGTGCCACCTTTGCGTCTAACCGCACTTTGAAAGGGAATGTCCGCCGCATTTGCGAGATCCTTTGCGGAATCAATAAGACGCCTGTGGCTGACGTAGCTCGCGTCCATATGTCGAATTTGGGTCCCTTTTTTCATGGCACACTGTGCCGTTTGGGAATCAAAATACAAATCGTCCGCGGGAGAACCTTCAAAAACGATTGCAATATCCGGTTTCACAATTTGACTGGTGACCATCGCACCTCGAGTGCCGACTTCTTCCTGAGTGGCAAGGGCACCAATGACGTCAAAAGGCAATTCATCGATTTCAGCAAGCTGTCTCATGGTTTCTATTACAGCCGCTGTTCCAAGACGATTGTCAAAAGCCTTTCCAAAAAAAACGCCGGTCGTTTCATTATATTCAAAGTTGACATCAGGGGCAATCGGATCACCGACCTGAATGCCTAGATTAGAGACAACCTCATCTCGTGAAGTGCAACCGACGTCAATCATAAGGTTTTCAATTTGCAGTGGAGCGTTTTTTTCCGCATCGCTCATGAAATGAGGTGGTTTTGAGGCGACGATGCCACGGACCAATGTTCCGGATTGAGTCTTGATGTTTACGGTATGTGCTGGAATATTGCTCATCACCCAACCACCAAGGGCCGCAATGGAGATGAGACCGTTTGTTTGGATGCTTTGCACCATGAAACCGACCTCGTCGGTATGGGCGTCCAGCATGAGCACAGGTTTTTTTCCGGTATTGCTTTTTAGTGACAGATAAACATTGTTCATTGCGTCCACACTGAACTTGAAAGGTTCACTGTATCTGTGTATGACACGAACGACATCCTCTTCAAACCCTGATGGACCAAATGCATCTGTTAGTTCACGAATGAGATTCAACAAAATGGGACCTCCTGATTTTTCATTTAAATCAATTGTACATTTATGCAACGACAAGTTCAACTGGAATTATCCGCCCGATAGTGATATATTAAGATTGGAACAAACGACATCAAACCCTCGCTGTCACGATGAGTTGAAGATGTTCTGAATTAAGTGGTACACCGTTATAATTGCCATACCACTCGAGCGAATGGAAACCGGCATCGTAAAGGAGCTTTTCCAACCGCTCTTTTTTAAGTGCCAGCAACGTGGTCTCGCTTTCATGATATTCACCTGTCTCTTTAATGGTAAGTTCGGTCCTGAACCGCACATGTTCACCTTTAAGGACATAAAAACGCTCAAATCGCACCATTTCGTTTTCTATGATCGGCAGCATTTTGATTTGATTGGCTTCGACATAATTGTAATGGACGATTTGAATCGCGATTGCGCCTTTTTCTTTTATAACGGATTTGAAACCTTTGAGAGTATTGAAGATTTTCTCTTCGCTCTCGAGATGCACAAGTGTGTTGCCGATGCAATAGAGACCGTCAAAATTTCCAGCAGGGTAGTGCTGAGAGACTTTTTGCATATCCATGAGTCTCACTTTGAAGCGTTCGTTATCTTCGCTGACGGATTCGGCCACGCGGACCATATCTTCGCTGAGGTCAATGGCTTCCACATTGAAACCGAGTTCTGAGAGTCGAAGTGCCACTCGGCCGTCCGAGCAGCCTACGTCCAGAATCATGCCATAAGGTTTGAACAAATCCGCCAAGAAGTCCACTTTCCCCGCCGCAGGGAAGACATGTTGGTATACATTTGCGAGGTTTTTATAAAACATTTCAATTCACTCCTTTTTTTCTATTTTATCACATTCAACAAACACACTTAATCATATAATTCATTTCCAAGAGGAAATCATGCAAAAAGCAGATGCGCTCTACAATCAGATCACTCAAAGAAAATCCGTACGTCAATATAAAATGGATGCCCTTGACGTGGAGACACTACAGAAAATCGATCAATTCATTCAACAATTGGTACCAATGGATCCTGAAATAGAAGTTTCTATTACGAGAACACCCTATGAGGCAATGGGAAAACTGTTCTCCATCAAAGCGCCTTATTACATGACTGTGGCTTCCGAGCCTGCAGGAAACTACCTTGAAAATGCAGGATTCATGTTGCAACAGTTGGACTTGTTTTTGCCAACCTTGGGGCTCGGCGGTTGCTGGGTGGGGATGGCCAAACCTTCAAAATCCGTCGGTTTCAATAAAAGTCATGAATTCATCATCGCGTATGCTTTCGGAAAGCCTGAGATTTTCGAGCCTAGAACATCGGTCACCCAGTTCAGCAGACTCCCGCTCAACAAGATCCACAAGGGAGAACGGTATAACGATTTGGTTGAGCTGGCGAGGCTCGCGCCTTCCGCAACGAACAGCCAACCTTGGTTTTATGTCGATGATGATGAGTGCATTCATATTTATCGTGTTCGTCAAAATATATTCAAAGGTCTGATTTTCGAAAGATTGAACCGCATAGATATCGGCATAGGTCTTTTTCATCTTTATATTGCCGCACTGGTCAAAGGGCATACGCCTTCCTTCATAATGGATGAAACGCCGGAGATCAAAGATTATCAATATGTGATGACCGTAAAATTCAATTGACACTTTACAACCGAACGCATGTTCTGTATAATAAATATAGAACATGCGTTCGGTTTGTTTTTTTGAAAGGGTTTGATCTTATGGATAAAGTGATTTTTCATATTGATGTCAACAGTGCGTATCTCTCCTGGGAGGCCATCTTCAGGCTTCAGCACGGAGAGACTCTCGACATCCGGACTATTCCTTCCGCTGTGGGAGGTGATCCTAAAAAAAGACATGGCATTATCCTTGCCAAGAGCATTCCAGCCAAAATATTCAATATTCAAACCGGTGAAAGTATCATGGAAGCCCTAAAAAAATGTCCCACACTTTATCTTGCGCCGCCACGCTATGAACTCTATATCAAATCCAGCAATGCGATGGTTGAAATCATAAAAGAATACGCATCACAAATCCAGCGTTATAGCATAGACGAATGTTTTGTGGATGTCACAGATTCCATTGAACTTTTCGGTGATCCCGTGGAACTTGCACACATCATCAAAGACAGAATCAAAAATGAGCTTGGGTTCACAGTGAGCATCGGCATCTCGAGCAATAAACTGCTCGCCAAAATGGGGAGTGACCTTAAAAAGCCTGATGCGGTCAGCACGATATTTCCGCCAGAGATGCGTGAAATAATGTGGCCACTTCCCGTAGGGGATCTTTTCATGGTCGGCAGGGCGACCATTCCCAAACTTGGGGCGATGGGCATCTATACTATTGGAGACCTGGCCAACTCGGATCCTGAAATTTTGAAGTACACACTAAAATCACATGGCATATTGATTTGGAATTATGCGCATGGCAGAGAATATTCCCCTGTAAAGAAAAGCAATCATTTGATTATCAAGAGCATTGGTAATTCAACTACGATTGCTTTTGATGTCGAAACCCGAAGGGAAGCCCATCTCGTGATTCTAAGTCTATGCGAGATGGTGGGCATGCGGCTCAGGGACAGCGGTTATATGACGAGACTTGTGGGCATATCCATCAAAAACAACTTGTTCGAGCACGCATCACATCAGGAAAAATTCAATTTGCCCACTGATCAAACGAATGAAATCTACGATGTCGCACGAAGGCTTTTTGATGCCCTTTGGGATGGAACGACCATCCGGCATCTCGGTGTTCGCGTTTCTGAATTTTGCGAGAACGACTTTACACAAATCAGCTTTTTTGATGGGATTTCCCGCGAAAAGCAAAGGAAACTGGACAAGGTCGTGGATGCTCTCCGTGGACGTTTTGACGCTTCGGCGATCATACGCGGCAGTTTTGTGGGCAGCGGCATCCGTCCGATGACCGGTGGTATAGGTGAAGACGAATTTCCGATGATGGGCAGCATTCTATAAATATGAGGCAGGGTGGTGAATATTTGTGAAAATTGTAAATAAAGCCATCGACGTCCTTTGTTGGTTTGATTATCTGGGAAGCCCCAATCCCGTCAGATTCAGATTGAAAGATGAGGCAGGTGCATATGCCATTGTGAAGATCCACAAGATTCTCACCAAAGAACACGAAAAACTCGCCGGAAACAAAATGATAGTTTTCACATGTCAATGCACTATTCAAAACACAGAAAAAATAATCGTGATCAAATATGAAATGGACAGTTGCAAATGGATTCTGTTCAAGCTTTGATTGGGAATCGACGGGTGAATATGTTATAATAAATCGAAAAATCTTTTGAACATCAGACGATGAGGAGGTACGATGCTAAACGCGTTTTCAAGGACAGAACTATTGATAGGAGAAGAAGGTGTGGCACTTTTGAAGCAATCGACCGTAGCGATTTTCGGAGTGGGCGGTGTAGGTTCCTTTACCGCTGAAGCACTCGCCAGAACGGGCGTTTCGAAGTTTCACCTTTATGATAATGACAGCGTGGCGCTCACCAATATCAACCGCCAGATCATAGCAACATATAAAACCATCGGACGAGTGAAGGTCGAAGTCATGAAAGAGAGAATTCTTGAAATCAATCCCGATGCGATCGTAGAAGCGCATTGCAGCTTTTTCAATGCGGAAAATGCGGACTCCATTGATTTTTCAGAGTTCGATTATGTCGTGGATGCCATTGACACGGTCTCTTCGAAACTGCTCTTAGTGGAAAAGGCCATCGCAGCCGGAGTTCCGATCATGAGCAGTATGGGAGCAGGAAATAAACTGGATCCCACCAGGTTCGAGGTTGCGGACATACACAAGACATCGGTCTGTCCACTTGCAAAAGTCATGCGCAAGGAATTGAAGGATCGAGGAGTGAAAAAACTCAAGGTCGTCTACTCCAAAGAAGAGGCGATAAAACCCATAGACACAGGAGTGGTCGAAACGCCGCTCAACCGTAAAAGAACCATCGCCGGCAGCATCGCTTTCGTCCCCTCTGTAGCGGGTCTGATCATCGCCGGGGAAGTCATAAAAGATTTGATCAAACCAATTAGTTCAAAATAAATCGAGGTGCATATGAATACCCTGTTTTTACGTAGATTGACACTGATCTTATTCGGTGTAGCCATTATACTTGTTCTGGGCATCGCAGTCAGATCTGTTGTTCTGAAATTTCAAACACCCATTGCAGTTGAGACGCCCATAATTGTCGATGTGAACGGTGATTCTGTGACACCTGTGATCCCCGGAAACAGTGAAGATACTGATGGTACTGAAGTGGATGAAGTTGTTGTGGATGAAACAGAAAATGAGGTCGACGAGGAACAGCCAACTCCTCCAGTCACCGAAACGGAAACAGAAACAGAAACAGAAGTGGAGGTCGAAGTGAAACCGGAACCGAAACCGGAACCATTGAACTATAAAACCGTTTCGTTCTTTATGGATTCCAGAATGGAACGCTATGAGGCATACGCACTGGACAACCCCACGTTTTCGGTCGAAGAGATTGTCATGAAGGTCAATATGAATTTAGATTATGATTTTTATACCCATATCGTTGAGATTGAAGTGCCGGATGATTTGCTGGTGCTTTGCAACAAGTTCTACCAATTACCGAGTGACTTCACACCTCAAAACCTTGAAAAAGTGCCTGCTGAATATCATGTCAATGATGGTAAGGCATACGATCTTGATCGAGATGCGCTGAATGCATTCATTGATATGTCCGATCATGCAAAGGAAGAGGGGATATCGCTCAAAATCATTTCCGCCTACCGTTCAAATGAATTTCAGGCATATCTTTACAACAAATATAAAACCAACAATGGTGAAAAGAATGCCGACCGTTACTCGGCAAGACCAGGACATTCCGAACACGAAACAGGACTTGCCATTGACATCAATGATGTTTCACAAGCATTTGAAAACACCAAGGCTTTCAAGTGGCTTCAGGAAAATGCACACAAATACGGCTACATCCTAAGATATCCGAAAAATATGGAAAACATAACCGGGTATATGTATGAACCGTGGCATTACAGGTATATCGGGGTAGAAACCGCCACTGATGTGCGATCGAAAAACATTACATTTGATGCTTATTACGCCATGAATATTTTGCCGTATAAAAATCGTTAGAATCCAACGTTACAGTATTGTTAAATCGCTTAACTCTATTCAAATTTATGCTATGATAAGAGTAGAGGTGGTTCCCATGAAAATTATGATGAATTGGTTAAAAGAACATGTTTTAGGAGTTGTCATAGTTGTGGTCCTTTTAGCCACAATCAGTGTAGTGCAGTTGATTGTCTATCAAAACAACATCGAAGGCCATGAAATCGAATTGGACGCCCTCACCAAAGAAAAAGAGCGTCTGGCCACGGAAAACAGATTATTGAATGCTGAAAAAGAACGATTGGTGGATGATGTCACTTCGTTGATCATCGAGAAAAAGCAGGAGACTGAACAACTCAAACTTGAAATCGAAGCCCTGGAGAGCAAAGTTGAATCGGCAATCATCCCTTTTGATTTTGTGATGGTACAGCTCAAGGACAAGGGATTTGAAACCCCCGAAGAACTGCTTGATACTTTAAGCAACGAAAACGACTTGATTCCATATGATGGCGTACTGGGTGGTACCATGAGATGGTGGCCTACCGAGTCAAGAATTATAAACAGCGAGTGGGTTCTCGGTTACTTTGAGGACGGTCACATCTTGGGGCATGCGCTTCTGGAATATCAGATTGATGAGCAGCAAAATGTCACTTGGAAATTGATCAAAGCAATTCTCTATTGAATCTAAGCCATGTACGGGAGGATTTTTATTATGGAAGTATTGACGCTCATCGACAATTTGGTCTATGGCGAAGGTTTAACTGCGGAACACGGGTTGTCATTTCTGATCAAAGTGAAAAACAAGACCATACTTTTTGATACAGGTCAAACTGGTGCGATTATCCATAATGCAAACTATCTGGCAGAAGATTTGAATGATGTCGATGCGGTTATAATCAGCCATGGACATTATGATCATTGCGGGGGATTGGAATCGTTCCTTGCAGTGAACAGCCATGCGACCATATATTTGAAGCAACGCGCATTGAGTGAAAAATATAGTGTGCATGGTGCTGTGAAGAAATTTGTAGGATTTTCATTAAAGAAACATTTGGACGAGTACTCAAATTCCTTTGTGTTTCTGGAGGAGGATACTGAGATATTCCCTGGTGTCAAACTGATTACAGAAATTTTCGAGTATACACACGATTTGATTGCTGATGGCGACTTTTTTGAAAAGTCTGAAATGAGTTTTCTTCAGGACCCTTTTGCCGATGAATTGTTCATGCTCATCCATGAGCGCAATAAGAACCATTTGTTTACAGGTTGTTCTCACAAAGGCATACTCAATATATTCAAGACAGCTTATGAAAAGTTGAATAATGAGAAAATACACTCAGTGTCAGGAGGCATGCACTTCGGTGGCGCTCTTTTGGACCAATTGGATCAACATCTTGATAGATTTGATGTGTTTGGCATTGAAAAGTTTTATCTCAATCACTGTACTGGAATTGACGGATATACAAGGCTTAAAAACAAATTTCCGCTAGCAGTCCAATATGCCTTCACAGGCTACCATTACGAACTGTACTAACGGAAATATATTTGATTTATATGAGTATTTTGACGAGGATGGGGTATATAGAAAAAACCTTGAGATGAAAATTTCAAGGTTTGAATATTATATTTCCCCCCTATATCCTCTAGCATTGACTAGAGGATTTTTTTAGAGTTTTTCTTCCGAATATGGCAAAATGGCCTTTCTCTTCAATGGGCTTGACAATATGATTGAAGTCTTGGTGCTGCCAATTGCCTGAATCTTATCCAAAATGGACTCAAGTTCATGAGTGTTTTTACATACCACTCGAACAGTCATACAGTCTTCACCGGTGACGTGATGACATTCGATGATGGAGGGCTCTTCACTGGTGAATTTCTTGAATCGGGCGTGAGCACTGACCTTCATTCCAACATGAACGATGGCTTCAACATAAAGGTTGAGTTTTTTGGGGTTGACAATGGCTGTATATCCTTCAATGACACCATTTTCCTCTAATCTTTTGACGCGTTCAGATACTGCAGGGGATGTGAGATTCACTCGCTGACCAAGCTCTTTCATCGATATCCGCCCATCATTCTGAAGAATTTTTAATATACGCAAATCAGTTGTATCCATAGGTATGACTCCTATTATTATTTAAGTAAATCGGGAAATGTTTTAATTAAATTAGCTATAATAATACTATCACTTTTTAAAAAAACTGTACAGTTTTTTATACTCATGTTAAACTTTTGATGAATAACTCTAGGAGGTTAGTAATGGCTGCGATAAAAGTAACTGAAACAATTTTAAGGGACGCACATCAATCCTTAATTGCAACCCGTCTGAGAACAGAACAAATGGTTCCGATTCTGGAGTCTCTTGACGCTGTAGGCTATCATGCGCTTGAGTGTTGGGGAGGAGCAACTTTCGATTCATCTTTAAGATATCTGAATGAGAATCCTTGGGAAAGACTCCGTATTATTCGTAAAAATGTTAAAAACACCAAATTGCAAATGTTGCTACGTGGACAGAATATACTAGGTTACAAGCATTACGCCGACGATGTCGTTGAAGAGTTTGTGAAAAGATCCATTTCAAACGGGATTGACATCATCAGAATTTTCGATGCACTTAATGATCTACGAAACATTGAAAAAGCTTTAAACACCACTAAAAAAGAAGGCGGGCACGCACAAGCGGCCATTTCTTATACCATAAGTCCAGTGCATACCGTTGAAACCTATGTCAATCTCGCAAAAGATATGGAGTCCATGGGTGCGGATTCAATTTGTATCAAAGACATGTCAGGTCTATTGACTCCTTACGGTACTGAGGAACTTGTAAAGGCAATAAAAGCAAATACAAGTATTCCACTCGAAATCCACTCGCATTATACAAGTGGTCTTGCAAGTATGGCTTACTTGAAAGCCATAGAAGCCGGCGTAGACATCATAGACACTGCAATATCACCGTTCGCTTTGGGTACTTCCCAACCGCCTACGGAACCATTTGTGGCAGCACTTGCCGGAACTGAGTATGATACAGGACTTGATCTCATCAAGCTTGACAAAATCACTGAGTATTTCGCACCAATCCGCGAAAAAGCAATCGAGTCTGGTCTAATGGACCCAAAAATTCTTGGAGTGGATATCAATACATTGGTATATCAGGTACCAGGTGGTATGCTTTCCAATTTGGTTTCACAACTTAAAGCTCAAAATGCTCTTGATAAATATGAGGAAGTACTGAAAGAGGTCCCACGTGTTCGTGCAGATCTCGGTTTCCCTCCACTTGTGACACCTACAAGCCAGATCATCGGCACACAAGCTGTTTTGAATGTGGTGATGGGAGAGCGCTATAAGATGGTACCCAAAGAAGTCAAAGAATACGTCAGAGGTATGTATGGCAAGCCGACGGTAGACATCAGTCCTGAGATCATTCATAAAATCATTGGCGACCAAGAAGTAATCACATGTAGACCTGCAGACTTGATTCCTTCTCAACTTATAACCGAAAGAGAAAAAATCAAGGAGTTCATTGAAGAGGAAGAGGATGTACTTTCATATATCTTGTTCCCACCTGTTGCTCTCGATTATTTCAAGTATAGACAGGCACAGAAATATAAAATTGATAGCGATTTGGTAAACAATGAGGAAAAAACACATCCTGTTTAAGAGGTGAACATGACAAAACGTGAACAAAGAAGACAAGATTATGAAAATCAAATTTTTGAAAATTGGCAAATCAAGCGGGATGACGGCAAATGGCATTTCATACTCCGATTCGGTTTGCTGACATGGGGAGCAAGCACTTTCGCATTATACTGGGTAATCATGATGATACTTGGAAAAATAGGAGGTTCAGGTAACTTGTTCACTTGGTTTCAAGCCATCTACTCATTTGTTTTCTTTATTCTATTCGGTATCCTCTATGGATTGGTTTTATGGAACAGAAATGAAAAGATTTTTAAAAGAAAATATCCTTACGGACGCATAAAGTAAATAAATTAAGTCCTAATTTGATCATCGATCAGATTGGGACTTTTTTTTATTGGAAATACTTGTAAATTATATAAAATGGTATATAATATATTTATATCCATATTTTAGGAGAATTCATGTTTTATATTCTAGCGTCTGATTACAACAAAAAATTACATCACCATGTCGCATCAAAGGGAGTGCAGGTCCAATATATCAGCACTTTGGAACAGCTCATCATAAATGAAAGCGACACAGTGATCATTGATATGGGTTGTCATGAGTATGAACTTACAGCCTTATTGACAGATAAGACTATCAGATGTATATGCATGGGGGATGATGACCAAACAAGTGGAAATCCGATATACATTTCAAAGTATCAGCCTATTGAAGCGATCTGTTCCACCATTTTTGATCGAGATCATCTGCTGGTCACAATTATCGGAGAAGCGGTTTTATTTGAGCAAATCATGAGGACCTATCCCAATTGCAACTTTATCGATTTTTCATACAATCCTAATTCCGACTTGTCATTGATCCAAATCTTGGATAAGAGTGAGACAGATCTTTTGAAGTTTTATGGAAGCGCCAAGAAGAAAATACTTTATCCAATAACGACGATCATGGATTTGCTCGATCCGCCCATCAAATTCATCAAACCAATGGTGGATACACTAAAGAAAAGTCGTGATACCATTGTCCGTATAGACAAGCTCAAAGGACCACTGGATTTGATGCTGCTCAACTTGTCGGATCTGATTATTTGTGTTCATGAAAAAACAGATAGCGACCACATCAGATTTGACACTTCCATCAAGAAAATTATAGGCAACAAAAAAATTATCAGTCTCAATGCATCCACCAAGGCTTATGAGCAGTTCAATCTCTCAGATCATATGATTTGCACCAAGGAGGCTTAAATGACCTACGAAAAAATCAATCAGTTGAAAATAGAGATTTTGAACGATCTTGCACATTTTGAAACGCCTCATATTATGGAAAAAATCACCAAAACCATTCAAACAAATGAGTCCATGAATACAGAAGAAAAATTCATAGTACGAGAAAAATTGATCAATGCAATTTTGAAATACGATATTATTCAACCCCTTTTGGATGATTCTGATATTTCAGAGATCATGATCAATGGACCAAATAAGGTTTTCGTTGAGAAAAAAGGGAAAATCCTAAAAACCGATATCTATTTTTCAGATCGTCAGCATATTCACCAATGGATTCAAAAGATCGCAACCGAAGTAGGGAGGGAAGTGAATTACGGAAACCCTTTGATGGATGCCAGACTAAAAGACGGATCTCGTGTCAATGTGATTTTGGATCCAGTTGCGATTGACGGTCCGATGGTCACAATCAGAAAATTCAACCAGGTTTTCAATGAGCCACACGAACTCATCCAAGTCGGAATGTTTTCAGAAGAAGTCGCCTCATTTTTGGAACTGTGCATCAAATCTAGATTTAATCTCTTCATTTGTGGAGGAACGGGTAGCGGAAAAACAACACTATTGAATTGTTTGACATCATACATCAATGACAATGAGCGCATTATTGTCATTGAGGACGCTTCAGAGATTCAAATCAACCATATTCCAAATGCTATTTTTCTTGAAACGAGAACCAACCAAAATATAGATCATCCCATAGCAATGTCTGACTTGATCAAGAATGCTCTGAGGATGAGACCAGATCGTATAATAGTTGGAGAAGTCAGAGGCTGTGAGGTCATCGACATGTTACAAGCCATGAATACGGGGCATGAGGGTTCGATTTCAACCGGGCATAGCAATTCCTCATATGACATGTTGACACGATTGGAAGTGATTTCAAGCAGCCACAGCCCTATTCATCATCAACTGCTGAGAAGGCAAATCATCTCGGCTATAGATTTATTGGTTTTCGTGGAGCGGACTTCGGAAGGCACGAGAAAATTGACCAACATATCTGAAGTCATTAAAAATAGGGACGACTACACATTGAATGAAATTTACAGTCAAAACGAATCCAACCATTGCAATTTGGACGTCCTTATAGGGAAAGTGCAACAAAAAGACAAATTTAGGCGGTACTCAAATGCTCTCGTTAGATGAAATCAACATCAAGAACGTATTGTTGGATGTGATGTTCTACCCGGTCGGAGTCAAGTTTTTCTTTGATAGCACTTTTTTGTCGATTATTGCTTTAGTGTTGATCATTATTTTGCTTCTAACAAAAAAATGCTATCGTTCCGATTCCTATACTTCCACATTTAATGCTTTTATGGAATTCCTTAATCATATGAACACCTATTTGTCAGTCGGGTATAGCTTCAAAAATGCGATTACGAAGTTTGATGCAAATGATGGAAGTCATCCTGAACATTTATGTGCAAGTATGAAAGCTATGCAAAATATTATTGTATTCAATGGCACGGATCAAAAATTGTTTGAGGTTTTACATGAACATTATCCCATCAAGGAGACCGAATCTTTTCAAAAATTGATGCATCAAGCCTTGCTTGCGGGTTCCCAATCTTCATACATAGTCAATGTAACGCTGGATCTGCTTTATTTGAAAAGCAAGACCCAATCGGAAGTCGAACTGATATTGTTTCAAAAGAAACTCGAACAAATGATACTGTGTATGGCGCCACTTGGGATTATAGGATTCATCAAACTGACTTCCAGCCAATATTTATCCATTCTGTATACGTCAATACTTGGAAGATTGATCATGTTATTCGCTTTTGGAATTTTGATTCTGATGAAAATCACTTCAGATCATATCGTAAAAATAAAATTGGAAGGATGACTATGCATATCATTAAAGAACTCAATTCCAAAATTGACGATCGATTGATCAAGGCGAAACTCAAGACAAAGCCCATGAGTCTTTTTGAAAAAAATCAAACCGATTTTCTTCAATCATTGCTTCTGAACCTGAACAGCGGAATGACGCTTGAGGAGTCGCTTCAGCTTGCCATCAAATCAGCCCACTATGCGCCGGAACTGATACATCAATCTCAATTGAGGCAAAGTGCGATCAGTGGATTGAACCATTTCTCCGTGATTGAATCCAGTGATAAGGTTTGGAGAATGACAAGGCTCATCAATCAAACTCACAAGACAGGGAATTCAAATCTGGTGTATGCAATCAACAAGTTGTATGAAGAGCTTTGGATGGAAAAAACGAGTGAGTTTAAAAAAAAATCTGAAAAAGTCAGCATTCAACTTACTTTCTTGCTTATGCTGTCCCTAATCAGTGTGATTGTAATAGTAGTTTCACCCATTATAATAATTTTTTAGGAGGCTTAATGCTTAAATTGTTCATCAAAGAGGAAAAAGGTATGGGAACCATAGAAATCGTCATTATCATAGCAGTTTTAATTGGATTGGCATTTCTGTTCAGAACATTCGCAGTGGATTTTTTTATGGAACTCACCGAAGGCATCAAATCAAACAATCAAATAGACACACTATTTACTAACCCATGATGCGATTTCTGATCAATAGAGGTGATTGCAATTCATTTGAGATCGACATGATTTCAAATGCAAAAATTGAAGGTCTGCTCAAGCCAAAATCTGTTGAAACAACCCAAAATGGACACTATTCACTGACTTACGAGGAGCCAGTCAACTCTAAAATAATCTCAGACCTTGTGAATGAAAATTATTTTGATATCAATCGATATCAAGACCTATTGAACAAAATCATCCAATTGAAGATTAGATTGGCTAACTATATGCTCAATTCACAAAACTTGAACTTCAGCGTATATGAGGTCTGGTATGATTCAGTGACTAATGATTATCAGTTCATCTATTTGCCTGGCACTAAAATCGACCCACTTCAAGAACTCAACTTTTACAGACACATCTTCATCGAATCCCCTTATATTTTTGACAATGACACCAAGCTGTTGTTGGAGCTTCGTCATGACTCCTTTGATCTCAATCGGTTTTGCGCACTGTTTCAAAAGATGGAAAAAAAGAAAAAGAGCAGTGGTATATGGAAATTTTTATTGAATCCAAAAGAGGAATTACACAGCACACTTGAAACAAAAACAATTCAAAAATCGAGAAAGTCTTGTCTTTTGGATGCTGATGAACCGACCCGATTTCATGAAATTCATTTCCATCACAACATCATTGGCAGAAGTGACGAATGCAATATAAAAATCGATGATTCAAGCATCAGTAGAAAACACGCGGTCCTATACAAAAAGAAACTCGATTTCACATTGGAAGACCTTGATTCCAGCAATGGAACATTCCATAACGGCCAAGTCATAAAAGGATCAGTGGCATTGGTCAATGGTGATAAGCTACAATTTGGTGACAAAGAATTCATTTTTATCCTGTAGAATTTGTGATATCATATTAAAGTAGTTTATTAAGGAAATATAAGTCAAGGAGTATATGATGAAAAACGATGTAAAAGATGTATTGTATTCTGAAGAAATGTTGCGGGAACGCGTACAGGCACTTGCCGATGAAATTTCAGCAGCATACGAAGGTAAGGATTTGTTACTGATCGGAGTTTTGAAGGGTGCGAATGTCTTTATGTGTGACCTCATGAGAAAAATTCATTTTCCTATTCAAATTGATTTCATCGCAGCTTCTAGTTATGGACATTCAACAGAAAGCTCTGGTGTGGTAAAAATCTTGAAGGACTTGGATCATAGCATCGAAGGAAAGGACGTCATCATTGTCGAAGATATTATCGATACAGGTCTGACATTGAAATATCTGATAGAAAATTTCAAATCAAGAAATCCTAGAAGTCTTGAAATTTGTACTCTTCTAGATAAACCTGAAAGGCGCATTGCCAATCTTGATGTCAAATATGTCGGTTATCAGATTCCTGATGAGTTCATAGTGGGTTATGGAATTGATTATGCTGAAAAATATAGAAATTTACCTTACATTGCCACGTTAAAACCAAGCGTTTATGAAAAATAGCTTGTGAACATTTAATAAAAAACGTGTTTTTCGTTTGACGGTTGGGTATCAATTCGTTATGATTGAACTGATAAAACGAATGAGGTGATGAAATGAACTTAGCGAAATACATCGATCACACTATCTTGAAAGCAAACGCCACTGAAGCTGAAGTGATTCAAGTCTGTGACGAAGCAAAGGCACATAATTTTTATTCGGTGTGTATAAACCCATATTTTGTTTCACTTGTAGCGGACCAATTGAAGGGCTCAGAAGTCAAAGTGACTTCAGTAATCGGATTTCCCCTTGGTGCCAACACTACAGAAATAAAAGCTCAAGAAGCCTTGAAGGCTGTCGTTGATGGTGCGGACGAAATCGACATGGTCATCAATGTATCAGCATTAAAAGATGGAAAATTCAATTACGTTGAAAAAGATATCGCGACCGTAGTTGAGGCAATCAAAGGAAAAGCTGTTTTGAAGGTGATTCTGGAAACTTGTCTATTAAGTGAAGATGAAAAAATCAAAGCTTGCGAACTTGCAAAAAATGCTGGAGCACACTTTGTAAAGACATCAACAGGTTTTAGCACGGGTGGAGCTACTGAAGCTGACGTAAAACTTATGAAATCCATAGTCGGTGACGGAATGGAAGTGAAAGCTTCCGGTGCAGTCAGGGATTATGAGACCGCTCTTAAAATGATTGAGGCCGGTGCAACCAGAATTGGAGCATCATCATCGGTTTCCATTGTGACAGGTGGAGCAGATTCTGATAGTGGATATTAAGACATATCGGTTTACATAATATACTTATGTAAACCGATATTTTTTTATGCAACTATTGCTACTATCCGCATAGATTCTATTGTATAATAGAGATATCAAAAACCGATTGAGGTGCATAATGAATCTTAAAGATATAAAAACCGGACTATTGGTCAAATGGGTTGCGGTGGCAACGATTGTCTTCCTGTTGATATCACATACATCTATTTGGAAAATCATATCTGCTGGCATTTCGCCGGTACTCTACGCTTTTGTTTTTGCCTATATCTTGGACTATATAGTTCGTTTTTTTGAGAAACAACTGAAAATGCCAAGATTGCTCTCTATTTTGATTACCATGATCATTGTCATCATCACACTGACACTTTTAGGCGTTGTTATTGTTCCGGGAGTATTGAATGCAATATCATCACTGATCAATGCCATCGGCAAAGTGGATTTCAATCTTGAATATTTGAAAAATTTCGATTTTGATAATTTTTATTTGAATGAGATACAACAAGCTTTAATTGATACAATAACGCCAATTTTACAGAAGGTGACCAATGCGACCGGTTCGGCCATATTGATGCTCGTGTCTGAAATTCAAAAGATCACTTCAGGCGTGATCTCCATTATTGTGGCATTTGTCATTTCAATTTATATGCTTGGTGAAAAGAGGGATTTGGTTGCTAGAATCAAACGTATGACTTATGCATATTTCACAGATGAAAAGGCGGATCAGATTTTTTATACTTTCAAACTCGCCAACAAGATTTTCAAGGCTTTTTTTCTAGGCAAATTGCTGGATAGCACAATCATAGGTATATTAGCATATCTGGTGTTCAGGGTTTTCAATTTTGAATATGCGTTGCTTATTGCATTGATTGTGGGAATTACCAATATGATCCCGTATTTCGGACCTTTCATTGGTGCAGTGCCTGCCGGAATAATCACATTTGTTGCCAATCCATCGCAACCTGCAAATGTGTTTTGGATGCTTCTGATCATCTTGATCATCCAACAATTGGATGGTTTGGTGATTGGGCCTTTCATTCTGGGAGATTCCGTCGGAGTGAATGCATTCTGGATTATTTTAGCGGTAACAGTTGGTGGTGCGACATTTGGATTGCTTGGTATGTTTCTTGGAGTGCCCGTAAGTGTGCTTGCAAAGACGCTCATTGAAGAGGATGTCGAAAGAAAACTTGCTTTCAAAGGTTACAACGATCTTGAAACCGCATCACTCAGAATCAGGAAAAAGTAAACCAATAAGGGTGACATAGGGGGAGCAAATGACAAACATCATGATTGTTGATGTCAACACAACAACATCTTATCGAATAAAAAAACTTTTGGAATCTGTTCCAGTTGAAGTTCATACGACCTCTACAGTACACGAGACCATCAATAGGATGAATAACCCCCAAATAAGCATTGATATTGCCATAGTGGATGTCAAACTCGGATCTGAAGACGGATTTGATTTGATCAATAGAATCAAAGAGATGGATCCAAATCTATTGATCATAATCATAACAGGACTAAACACGAGAAAATCATTCGTTCAAGGCATCAAAGTTGGAGCTGTGGACTACATTCTCAAACCTTATGATGATGAATACCTTAAGTTCAAACTGCTTAATCATATCACTGCCGTCGAGAACTCCAAATCCATCCCGGACTACTCACCAAAACAGGTGGACAATGTCATTTACTCAGCGGTTAAAAAGGCTGTGCGTGAGGGATATGAGATGCTGATGGGACTCATCATCATCTATCATAAGAAGTTTGACGGCAACGAAGGCGTCAACATCAAAGATATGGCGATACTCCGCACACTCAATGCACACATCGGAGAAACATTGTCTTCAGATGACCAGATGATCAACCAAAGCGCCAATGGTATCCTGATTATATTGCCTAAGCGAACAGAACAACTGAAAGACACAGTTTCAAACTACTATAAGAAGTTATGTGAGGAATTCATCCATTCCAGACAGATAGAGGACACATACATTGCCCTTGAATTCATAAGTCTTCCGAATGAAGTCAATCCTAATCAAAATGCATTATCTGTGCTGGCGCAGAAAATAGAAAAGAAAATGCTCTAACCCATTGGGTTTTAGCATTTTCTTTAATTAATTCACATAAATATTATTTCATTTTTTTTAAAAAGGATTATAATAGATATAGTTTCTATTTATCATAATTATTGTATTGCATCTTATGAGGTGTTGCATGAATCGAAGGTTGAATGTAGGGTTAGATGTAGGATCTACCACTGTTAAAATGATTGTATTGGATGAAGAAGACATTATAGTATTTAAAGATTATCGTAGACATTTTTCCGACATAAAGAAAACCGTAACTGAATTGTTTGATGAAGTACATGAGTTGTTCAGTACTGCGACTCTAAAATTCATGATCACTGGCTCAGCTGGTTTGAGTCTTGCTGAAAGCCTTGGTGTTTCATTTATCCAAGAAGTGGTGGCTTGCACAAAAGCTATAAAGAAATATGCACCGGATACTGACGTCGCCATTGAACTCGGTGGTGAAGACGCAAAGATCATGTACTTTGGAACCTCGGTTGAACAACGGATGAATGGAACATGCGCAGGTGGAACCGGTTCTTTTATCGACCAAATGTCCTCATTGCTCAGAACTGACGCACTTGGCCTTAATAATCTTGCCAAAAACCACAAAGAGATTTATCCGATCGCATCCCGTTGTGGTGTTTTTGCCAAAACGGACGTGCAGCCATTGCTCAATGAAGGCGCATCGAAGGAAGATATTGCCGCGTCAGTGCTTCAAGCCGTTGTCAATCAGACAATCAGTGGGCTTGCATGCGGAAAACCCATCAGAGGAAAAGTTGCATTTTTGGGTGGTCCTTTATCATTTTTACCTGAACTTAAAAAACGTTTTGAAATCACTTTGAATCTAGGTGTCAGCGATATAGTCACACTGGACCACACCCAATATTTTGTGGCGCTTGGTGCGGCACTTTCATCTAAATCCTCAGATGATATGGAACCACATTGCCTATATGACAGAATGCCTTCCATATACTGTGAATCCAGAGATACATCCGATATGCCGGAACCACTTTTTGAATCGGATGAAGCATACTCGGAATTCGTAGCACGACATGAAATGCACAAAGTAAAGCGTTATCCAATAGAAGAGGTGAGCGGACCTACTTATTTAGGTATTGATGCGGGATCGACCACAACCAAAATCGCTCTGATCGATGACCAAAACAGACTTATCTTCTCCCATTACGGGTCCAATGAAGGTGATCCACTTAAAACAAGTGTCAAAGCACTTAAAAATATGTTCGAACATATGAGAAAAGACGCATATGTAGCATATGCGACAGTCACAGGATATGGTGAGACCTTGATCAAAGCGGCATTAAATCTTGACTACGGTGAGATTGAGACTGTAGCCCATTATAAAGCGGCAGACTATTTTCTTCCTGGCGTGGACTTCATCCTTGACATTGGTGGTCAGGATATGAAAAGTCTACGTGTGCGTGATGGTGCCATCGATTCCATAATGCTCAATGAAGCTTGTTCTTCAGGCTGTGGATCGTTTATTGAAACTTTTGCCAACTCAGTCAATTTACCGGTCTCCAATTTTGCCGAGAAAGGGTACTTCTCGATCAAACCGGTTGATTTGGGAACCAGATGCACTGTATTCATGAATTCACGCGTCAAGCAAGCTCAAAAGGAAGGTGCTACTGTAGGGGATATTTCAGCGGGAATTTCAATGTCCGTCATTAAAAACGCTCTTTTCAAAGTCATTCGTATGCGCTCAGTAGATGATCTTGGAGAAAAAATCGTCGTACAAGGGGGTACTTTCCATAACAATGCAGTTCTTCGATCTTTTGAGCAGATTGCAGGTAAGGATGTTGTGCGCCCGGATATTGCAGGAATCATGGGAGCTTATGGGTGTGCGATAATTTCAAGAGAAAAAGCTGTTGATGGACATCGTACATCTATGATTTCATCTGAACTTCTTGATGATTTCTCCACATCTACGTCCTCTAAACGTTGTGATCTCTGTGGCAACCACTGCCATCTGACTGTCAATCAATTTTCGGACGGAAGAAGTTTCATAACAGGAAACAGATGTGAACGTGGCGCGGGCATTGAAAGGACGACGGAGAAGCTTCCCAATCTATACGATTATAAACTCATGCGTGTTTTCGATTTTCCTGTCCTCTCAAGAACAGAAGCGAAACGTGGAACAATTGGTATTCCAAGAGTTTTGAACATTTATGAGGATTACCCGTTTTGGGCATCATTTTTTACTGAACTCGGTTATAGGGTGGAGCTCTCCACCAGATCATCAAAGAAAATTTATGAACTGGGTATGGAGACGATTCCATCAGAGAGTGTGTGTTATCCTGCAAAATTGGTCCATGGCCATATTGAAGACTTGATCAACCGAAAAGTCGACAGGATTTTTTATCCATGCATACCATACAATATCAAAGAAGATGAACATTCGAACAACCATTACAACTGTCCGGTTGTCACATCATATCCTGAAACAATAAACACAAATCTCGACAATTTACGCTCGTCAACGATCAAGTATCATCATCCATTTTTACCAATTGATTCACCCGACAAAATGAAAAAACGATTGGCGGTGGAACTGTCCTCGTGGGGACTCAAGAAGGATGAGATCTTCACTGCAGTCGATCATGCGTATGCGGCTCTTGAAGCATATAAATCTGACGTTCGCAAAAAAGGTGAAGAGACCATCGAATTCATGAAGCTCAACAAGAAAAAAGGAATCGTGCTCGCCGGAAGACCATATCACATTGACCCTGAGATCAATCATGGCATTCCCGAACTCATCGAATCCTACGGTTTTTGTGTGCTTTCTGAGGATGCTGTAGCTCACTTGGCAGAAGTGGAAAGACCCCTTAGGGTCGTTGACCAGTGGATGTACCATACCAGACTGTATGCTGCAGCCACTTTTGTTGGACAAACCGAAAATCTGGAACTTGTCCAATTGAATTCTTTCGGATGTGGACTGGATGCAGTCACATCTGATCAGGTACGGGAAATCCTGGATCGATTCGGAAAATTGAGTACACTGATCAAAATTGACGAAATCAACAATTTGGGTGCCATTAGAATTCGCATCCGTTCATTGATGGCTGCTCTTGTGGAACGGGACAAATCCTGTTTTACTATTCCTGAAATAGGAGTGATTCCAAGTCGAGTCAAATTTACAGAAGAAATGCGCAAGACGCATACCATATTGGTTCCGCAAATGTCTCCGATTCATTTTCAGTTCATTGAATCCGCGGTCAAACCAGAGGGATACAATATGGAAGTCTTACCATCCATAGATACACATGCCATCGACGAGGGGCTCAAATACGTCAACAATGACGCGTGCTATCCATCTATACTCGTTGTCGGCCAAATGATGAAAGCCATCAATTCAGGCAAATATGACCTAGATAAGACGGCACTGATCATTACACAAACCGGTGGAGGTTGCAGAGCGACCAACTATATCGCTTTCATAAGACAAGCGCTCAAAAGTTCAAGGCTTGAGCACATACCGGTAATCAGTCTCAATGCGTTGGGACTTGAAGACAATCCAGGGTTTAAAATCACAAAATCATTGATGGAAAGATTGATCCAAAGCATGCTTTACGGAGATTTGTTCATGAGAGTGCTTTACAAAACCAGACCATATGAGCAAATCCCCGGCAGTGCAAATGCACTATACGATAAATGGGTAGAGCATTGCAAACACGATCTTGAATTTGGTGGAAGAAGAGAATTCGTCAAAAACATGAAACAGATCGTAGCCGAGTTCGACAAATTACCATTAAGCGATATCGTGAAACCCAAAGTGGGACTGGTTGGAGAAATTTTAGTGAAATTCCATCCGACAGCCAACAACAACATTGTGGAAATGATAGAAAAGGAAGGCGCAGAAGCTGTCATGCCGGATCTTATTGATTTCTTTGCCTATACAGCTTACAACAGCGTCATCAAACACAAATATCTATCCGGATCACTTAAAAGCCGGTGGACAAGTGAAGCGCTGATCGCCATTTTGGAGTATTACCGAAAACCTATGGTGGATGCACTCAAAAAAAGCACCCGATTTGAACCACCAAAACACATTAAGGCCCTCGGAGAGCTTGCAAGTCCACATCTTTCACTTTGCAACCAAACAGGAGAAGGCTGGTTTTTAACCGCTGAAATGATTGAACTCATTCACAGTGGAGTGGACAATATTGTGTGTATGCAACCATTTGCCTGCTTGCCTAACCACATCACCGGCAAGGGAATGATCAAGGAACTCAAAAGCACTTTTCCGAAGTCCAACATTGTAGCAATTGATTACGATCCCGGTGCAAGCGAAGTCAATCAAATCAATAGGATCAAATTGATGTTGGCCTCCGCATATGAGAATCTAGAGAAATAATGTTTTACACTGCAGTTAACCAGATCCATGCAATTTTTTATTGCCATGAATCTGGTTTTTTTCATGTTTGTATACAGTATTTGTGTTATAATGATGGATGAAATTATGAGACCGGAGTGATGATAATGAATGATCAAATTTTAGTATTTGGACATAAAAACCCAGACACAGACAGTGTGACTTCCGCAATTACGCTTGCTTATCTGAAACAGAAACTCGGATATTCAGCCAAGCCATACATTCTAGGTGAGCTCTCCAAAGAGACAGCCTTTGCACTTGCATATTTTGGAGTTGAGGCACCTGAGCGAATTGAAAACGTCAAGATACAGATGAAGGACCTCAACTATGACAAAATAGAAGCAATAGGTCCTGAAAATTCTATTTTGACCGCCTACAATCATATGAGTAAAAATAAAATAAGAACCTTGCCGGTGGTTGACAGCGACAACAGTCTTATTGGTATAGTCACAATGAAAGACATCGCCATGAACGCGATCAACGGCGACCTGCATGAACTGAATACCACTTTTCAAAATGTCAAAACGGATTTGAACGCCTTAACACTCAATTATTCCAACCCGTTAGTCAATGGAAGTATAATCATAACCGCTTTTCATGATTCTACTATAATCAAGAATGAGATCCTTGGAAAAACTTCCATTGTGATCACTGGCGACAGATATGATATCATCGAATACGCCATCCAGAGCAAAGTTCAATTGATTGTCGTCACCGGTGGTCTTAGAATACCAAACATGCTTATAGAGAAAGCTGCAGTATCCCGGGTCAATATGGTCGTGACCCCTTATGATACTTATTACACTTCCAAACTGATCAATCAGACCAACTATGTAAGTTCCATAATGAAATCCGATCGATTGATGAAGTTCAAGTCAGATGAGTATATGGAGAATTGCAGGGAAATCATCCAGACATCAAAACACTCCAAATTTCCAATAATAGATTCTCATGGCAAATACCTTGGCATAATCGGGAGAACCCATTTCCTCAATCCCAGCAAGAAGAAAGTGGTTTTAGTGGATCACAATGAATATGCCCAGTCAGCAGAAGGGCTCAATGAAGCTGAAGTGATGGAAATTATTGACCATCACAAACTTGGGGACATCTCCACAGCATTACCGATTTCTTTCAGAAATGTTCCGGTAGGGAGTACCAACACCATTATTTATCAAATGTATCGAGAAGCGGGGATCGGCATTCCAAAACACATCGCAGGTCTTATGCTTTCCGGGATCATATCGGATACTTTGTTTTTAAAGTCTCCTACAACAACTCCAGTAGACGTCAAAGCCATGAACGAACTTTGCGACATTGTGGACATCTCAGCTGAGAAATATGCGATGGAGCTCTTCAAAAATGGGACTTCCTTGGAAGGACGATCCGTTGAGGACATATTCAAAAACGATTTCAAGTCATTTCTCTTGGATGGATACAAAATTGGTATTTCACAGGTGTTCACATTGAACTTCAAGGAGATCCTCGATCAACAGGAAACATATCTGAACCTGATCCAAGAGGTCCACGATCAGCATGATTACTATATCACGTTGATGCTGGTCACTGATATTATCAATGAAGGTTCTTATGTGATATTCAAATCGACACATGAGACCATTCTCTCGCTTGCATTTGACCAGGATGTGAAACAGGGCACTTTTATCAATAATTGCGTTTCTAGAAAGAAACAAATCATACCAAAATTGATCCAAGCCATCAACATGATAAAATAGGAGGCTTCATGATTAGCAAATATGATTTCTATGAGACACTTGGAGTATCTCTTGATGTTGTTAGCACAGTGGAAAGATGTGAAAAAAAAATTCAGAATCAATTCAAAAAAATAGAAGATATAGCTGAATACAATCAACTTAAAGTTCTTCATGCCATGCAGATCAATCGTATTTCTGATATACACTTCAATTGGAATACCGGCTACGGATACGATGACATCGGAAGGGACGGTGTTGAGAATGTTTATAAAACAGTCTTTAATACCGAGGATGCGATTGTAAGACCCATTATAGTCTCTGGCACCCATGCTTTGACATTGATGTTGAGTGGTACATTAAGACCAGGTCAGAGTCTGCTCAGCATCACAGGAAGACCATATGACACACTGGAAAAGGTCATAGGTTTATCGCCTTCAAAGGGATTGTCTTTGATGGATATCGGAGTGTTGTATGATGAGATTCCTCTTGATCCTGAGGGCGGTTTCGCAATTGAGGACATTAAAACAGCCATGGTCAAAAAGCCTGATGTTGTTTATATACAACGGTCTGCGGGTTATTCATGGAGAAGAGGACTAACCATTGAAGAAATTGGAACTGTCATTGAGGTGGTCAAGGGCGCAAATCCGCGAACCATCATTATGGTAGACAATTGTTATGGTGAGTTTTTGGATTATCTGGAACCAACTGATGTCGGTGCTGATCTTATGGCAGGAAGTTTGATCAAAAATCCTGGTGGCGGGCTAGCTCTGAGTGGTGGTTACATCGTGGGAAAAGCGGACTTGATAGAAGCGGTTGCAGATCGGATGACTTCTCCGGGAATTGGTAAGGAATGTGGTCTGACCTTTGGACAGACACGAACCATATTGCAAGGATTCTTTTTAGCGCCTAAAGTTGTTTCAGGAGCTCTCAAAGGCGCCATTTTATGCGCCAAGGTTTTTGAGGATCTTGGTTATCATGTCAATCCAAAATCAAGCGAAACCAGAAGCGATATCATTCAAGCCATTGAACTCAAAAGTGCGGAGAAAGTCATCGCATTTTGTCGTGGCATACAATCCGCATCACCGGTGGATAGCTTTGTATCACCAGAACCATGGGCTATGCCAGGGTATTCAAGTGATGTGATCATGGCAGCTGGAGCTTTTGTTCAAGGGTCATCCATTGAACTCAGTGCCGATGCGCCAATTCGTGAACCCTATATTGCATATTTTCAAGGTGGCTTGACTTATGAACATTCAAAGTTCGGAGTGATCAAGGCACTTGACCGATTGAAAAAGGAAGGTTTTTAATGGACTATAACAAACGCGCACTCGAAATGCATGAAAAATATAAAGGTAAGATTGAGATCAAAAGCAAAATGCCGCTCGACAATCAAGATGATTTGGCCACAGCTTATACTCCTGGTGTGGCTGAACCCTGTAGAGCCATTGCGAAAAATCCGTCTGATGTCTATAAGTATACCTCAAAGGGCAATATGGTCGCCGTCATCTCTGACGGATCAGCAGTTTTGGGTCTGGGAAACATCGGTCCTGAAGCAGCCATTCCCGTTATGGAAGGCAAAGCGATTCTTTTCAAATCCTTCGCAAATGTGGATGCTTTTCCGATTTGCCTCAAATCTCAAGATGTGGATACCATAGTGGAGACCATATATCAGATTGCTCCTGTTTTCGGTGGAATAAACCTTGAAGACATTTCATCACCGCGTTGTGTTGAGATTGAACGCAAGCTGAAAGCATTGCTCGACATTCCTGTTTTCCATGACGATCAACATGGCACAGCAATTGTGGTCAGTGCGGCATTGATCAATGCGCTCAAATTGGTTTCAAAGTCGATAGAGTCTGTAAGAATCGTAATTAACGGTGCCGGATCGGCAGGAAATGCAATTGCAAGAATGCTGATTGATCTAGGTGCGAAAAACATACTGACTTGCGATCGAAATGGTATCTTATCCAGTAATGAACCTCAGAACAATTGGGTGAAAGATGAAATAGCACTTCTCACCAATCCGGAAAAAAAGACAGGTTCATTAGCGGATGCAATGGAAGGTGCAGATGTTTTCATTGGAGTCTCATCAAAAGATGCAGTCAATGAAAATATGGTGAGATCCATGAATGTGGACGCCATTGTTTTTGCCATGGCAAACCCGGATCCTGAAATTATGCCTGATCTCGCACTTGGAGCAGGTGCAAGAATAGTAGGGACGGGACGTTCGGATTTTGCCAATCAAATCAACAACGTCTTGGCATTTCCTGGTATTTTCAGAGGTGCTCTTGACGCCAGGGCAACCGACATCAATGAAGCAATGAAAACTGCCGCTGTCTATGCCATCGCAAATCTGGTGCGTGATGACGAGCTCAGTGAAGACTATATCATACCAGGCGCACTCGATGAAAGCATATCCAGTGCAGTATCCAGAGCAGTTTATGATGCTGCGATCGCAAGCGGAGTAGGAACGTTATAAAAATATAGGGCCATTGAAGTTTAATCTTCAATGACCCTTTTTTATTTTTCATTTAGTAGTCGCCTTGAGCCATCATTGCTTCAGCAACTTTTATGAATCCAGCAATGTTTGCACCAGCGACGAGGTTGTAACCGTATCCGTACTCTTCAGAAGCCTCGTAGGCATTCTTATGAATATTGATCATGATGTCCTTCAGTTTTTGATCCACTTGCTCAAAAGTCCAATTATATCTCATGGTATTTTGACTCATCTCAAGTGCTGAAGTGGCAACACCACCAGCATTGGCCGCTTTGGCTGGAGCGATTAAAATTTCATGATCCAATAAATATTGTAAAGCTTCATTGGTAGTTGGCATATTTGCGCCTTCACCTACAGCCATCAGTCCATTAGCGACAAGTGTCTTTGCATGTTCCAATGTGATATCATTTTGTGTCGCGCAAGGGAGTGCGATATCACAAGGAATTGACCAAATGCTTCCAAATCCTTTTTTATACTCCGCATTCGGGTAAGTATTCAGGTATTCCCTGATATCCAATCTTCTTATTTCTTTGAGTTCTCTTACCAAGTCGAGGTCAATACCGTTTTCATCATATATGCATCCTCTGGAATCGGACATTGCAACAACATTCGCTCCAAGTGCCTTGGCTTTTTGACATGCGAAAGTAGCAACATTTCCAGCACCAGATATGACTATTCTTTTACCTTTGATAGACTTTTTGTTAAATGACAGCATTTCCTCCACAAAGTAGAGGAGTCCAAAACCTGTCGCTTCAGGACGGACCAATGAACCTCCATATGAAAGACCTTTTCCGGTCAGCACACCGTTTTCAAACGTTCCTTTAATTCTTCTGTACTGTCCATACAAATAACCTATTTCACGACCACCGACACCGATGTCACCAGCGGGAACATCGACGTCAGGTCCAATATGTCTATAAAGCTCTGTCATGAAGCTTTGGCAAAATCTCATCACCTCGGCATTTGATTTGCCTTTTGGATCAAAGTCAGAACCCCCTTTGCCGCCACCGATTGGAAGTCCTGTTAACGCATTTTTGAATATTTGCTCAAATCCTAAAAATTTGATTATACCAATATAAACTGAAGAATGAAATCTTAATCCACCTTTATAGGGACCTCTTGCTCCATTAAATTGAATCCGGTAACCTCTGTTGACCTTGATTTTACCTGAATCATCCACCCAGGGTACTCTAAATAAGATCTGTCTTTCTGGTTCGCAAAGTCTTTCCAATATGTTGGCTTGAGCATATTGAGGATTTTTCTCGAAAACTGGTACCAATGATGCAAAGACTTCTTCAACAGCTTGTAAAAATTCCTTTTCATAAGAGTTCCTATTTTTTATGTTCTCAAAAACTTCATCAATATAAGTCATGATTAATCCCCTTTACTAGAATTTAATGTTCCATATTCCTTTAAATACCATTTTATTTGAAATTTTAATCAGTAACAATAAAATTTTTATAAAAAAAAACGAACCCGAGGATTCGTTTTGATTATCAATCACATTTTTCTAAATACACCTTTGACTTTCCCCAGAATCTGCACATCATCCAAATAAATAGGGGACATAGATTCGTTTTCTGGTTGTAACCTGACTCTGTTCTTTTCTTTATAGAATGTCTTGACTGTTGCACTGTCATCTATGAGAGCAACGACGATATCGCCGCTGTGCGCGTCATTTTGTTGTTTGACCAAAACAAGGTCACGGTCAAATATTCCAGCATCTATCATACTTTCTCCCTTGATTTTCAGCATGAAATAATTGCCTTCATCAACGTAGTCAGATGGGATAGGGAATGTCTCTTCAAAAGATTCGACTGCGAGAATAGGCTGCCCGGCTGTGATTTCACCTATTATTGGAATGAAACGGGTGTCCCTGGCCATGTTAATGACATTGGAAACAGGTTCAGTGTCCAAATCATAAATTTCAATCGCTCTGGGCTTGGTGGGATCACGTCTTATGTAACCTAGCTCTTCAAGTTTTGTAAGATGTGCATGTACTGTAGAAGTGGATTTCAACTCAACGGCGGCACAAATTTCCCTTACCGAAGGCGGATAACCTTTCTTGGAAACTTCTTCTTTTAAGTAATCGAGTATCATCTGTTGTTTTTTTGATAATTTTCCACCCATAATGATCTCTCCTTATTGTTATTTTATTTGAAGTATATCATAGGATTTCAAAAAAATCAAACATTAGTTCTATTTTTGCTTTACAAAGAACGCACGTTCGTATATAATGAGTTTATAGAACATACGTTTCCATTGTGATTGAGGAGGTCATTATATGTCATCTGCTAAAATTCAAAACAACAGAAGTAAACACAAGAGAAAAATTGTTATCGTCAATCAAAGCCGATTCATCATTGCCACAGTATTGACACTCATCCTTATAAGTGTTTTGATTACATACATTTCCGGTTCTTTTATGTCGGAAGCATCCACTAATGTTAAAACAGTATCCGTGACGATCAAATCCGGAGATACATTATGGGGTTTGGCATCCACATATAATTATTATGATGAAGATCTTCGCGAGGTCGTATACAGAATCAAAATGCATAACGATATGGAAAATGCTGAGTTGTTCGCTGGTGAAACACTTGAAATTCCATTGGCAAAAAAGTGATCAAAACCGTACGACACAAATAAGTTTTGAGGTCGTACGGTTTTACTTTATTTTTTTTCATTCTTATTGAATTCATCTAGTAGCTCGTATTGATTGATCACATCTCGTTTTGCGTTTTTCTTATGAGCAGCATAAAGTTGTGTGGTCGTAACATTGTCATGATCCAACAGATTTTGCACATCATATATGGAGAATCCATATTGAATCAAAGATGATGCTGCTGTGGCACGCAATTTGTGTGGTGAATAACCTTTATTCCTTGGGGTTTCCATCGCAATTGACGTGTATTTCTTAACCAACTCCCTGATGGTTCGTATTGTCATACGCTTGCCTTGAAGTGATAAGAAAAGAGGATCGTCCGCATCGTTACATATTGGTCTTTCATTATCGATATAATCTCTTATGACAGCGATTGCTGATCGATTCAGAGGCATATTGACTTCTTTTCCACGTTTTCTATAAATCTTGAACTCTTCACGTGCATAATTGATTGAGCTCAAATTGAGTTGGTTCATTTCACTAACTCGTAGGCCATAGGTTGTAAATAAAACCAAGATGGCTTTGTCACGTCGTTTTGTTTTTTCCCAGTACTGTATTTCCTTATCCGTCAAACCTGTGGCGTTTTCTACAGCGTCTAACATTTTGGCCACTTCCTCAATTTCAAGCCTTTTGATTGCATCAGGTTGTGGTTTGGGTAATTTGATGGGATTTAGACCATCTGATAGATTTTTTTCCATTTTTTCTTCGCGATATAAAAATTTGAACAATACGCTGAGTGATGATCGTTTACGCGCCAATGAACGGCTATGGTTTTCCATGATATAATCGGCATTTTCAGTTTCCATAATATACCTGGTACAGTAGTCACCAAGAAAGATATTGATATCTTTGGCTATTAGTCGCGTGAACTCATCCTCAGTAATTTGCTTAGGTGTCTCAGCTGAAGATAGATCGGACGAGTGAACCATATAATTGCAGAAGAAGAGCAAATCACTTAAATACGCGACACGTGAGCTCAGAGCTATGGAATTTTTCAAATAGATAAAATAGTCTCTCAGGAAATCTGGCAGAACAGATTCCAGTTCAGCACATTTTTGAAGCATGTCATTTTGTTTGAGTACAATGTTGTCTGGGATATCGGATTTATTGTAAAGTTTTCTGGTTTTTTGAGTAGGGGGCTTGTTTGTAGCCATTTCAGCACCTCATTTCAATATTCATTCCAACTATTCCCTAAATATACATTTGAGGAATAGTTGCTTAATTCATTATAACATCTCCTAAAACAATTGACTAGCTTTTTTGACACATCTCTTTTAAAATATAAGTAGATTCTAGGAGGTTCACTATGGACTATAAAAATTACAACGTCATCATTACTGGCGCTGCTGGCGGCATTGGACGCGAACTGGTTCGTACGTTTCATAAACTGAATGCACACATCGTCGCCATTGACATCGATCCCGCCAAACTGAGATCCATGAAAAATTTGTATTCCGATCGTTTTGATTACGTGACCTGTGATCTACGCGATTCAAAACAACTTCAGCATACTCTTATCAAGCTGAATGAATCCTACAGCGTTTTTCACATCCTGATCAATTGCGCTGGCATTAGCATGTTTAAAGACTTCCTTGAGATTTCCATTGATGAATGGGATGAAACATTAGCTGTGAATTTAAGAGCACCTTTTATTATTTCTCAATTCTTTTCGAAAAAAATTCAAAGTTCCGAATGCTCGTACGGTCGTATCATCAATATCGCATCAACACGTGCGACCATGTCGGAACCTGGATCTGAGGCGTATGCGTCATCCAAAGGTGGAATTGTTTCACTCACACACGCTATGGCAATCAGTCTCAGCGATTTACCAATTACTGTAAATTCCATCAGTCCTGGTTGGATTGAAATTGGTGATTATGACGCACTTGAGCCAAATGACCACGAACAGCACCCATCGAAACGTGTAGGAATGCCTAGAGACGTTGCAAATGCTTGTTTGTACTTATGTAATCCAGAAAACGACTTCATAAATGGTCAAAATATTGTTATTGATGGCGGTATGACAAAGAAAATGATCTATACTTAGACAAAAAAAACAGAGTATCACCTACTCTGTTTTTTCTTTATTGATCCAATCCAAATATATGCTTAATGGGTTTAAGCGCATTTAACAGAATCATACCAAGTCCGTAAACGGCAAATAGCTGTCCAAGGAAGACACTGCCCATTAAAAGCAATAATCCATCTGGAATACCATAAGCGTATTTCAATAAAATGCCTACAACAACACTATTGATGACTATTGGTGGTATTGGTACCAAAAATTGATTTTTCCTGAGTTTATAAGACAAATAGGCTGCCAATAATGTTGCAAGGCTTCCAAATATTGTGTCCCAGATGATCGCACCGCCAATTATATTGGCAATGAGGCACCCTACAAATAAACCCGGTATTGCTGCTGGTGTAAAGAATGGTAAAATGGTCAATGCTTCAGCAACTCTAAATTGAATTGGTCCAAAGCTGCTAAAACTGAATACCACTACCAGTACAACGTATAACGCTGCGATCACACCCGCATTGATGATGTACTTGACTCTTTTGTTCATGATTTCCTCCCTAGTTTTGTTTTTTGACAGGATGGTTGCGAACTGTCAATTGCCGTTTCCATAAAAAAATCCCCACCACATGTCTTAAACATGTTTAGGGGATATTTGCACGAAAAAAAAGCAGCATATAACCCCTTGTTTTTTATAGTGGGTACCAAGGAAACACTTTTAAAGACTTATTTAGTATAGCACAATCATTATTTTTGTAAAGTCGTTTTTTCCAGACGATTAAATCGTTTTAAAATCAATAAGGCATCGAGTGTCAACATGCCTGTCCACTCACGCTTTGCAACCTCCCACTCCGCTTCATATTCGGTCCAGGACCATGTAGGCTGAATCATTCCAATACTTTGAATCTCATCAATCAGATAGTTTAAATTTTCTTCAAGATCCTTATCGGAAATGACAAATATAGGTTCCTCTGTTACTCCAATGAACTTCAATGGATAAGGGACATACTTTTTCCAAGAGTCACGGTCCAAACTCACGAGTTCATCATATGCAACTCTGAGATTTGGCAACATTCGGACTCGGAATTCTTTAGGCAAAATTTCATAAAGTCTTATGTAACAATATATTTCATGTTCCTCAAATTGTTTCATTTCTTCAAATCTGTTCACGTAGAATTCAACCAATTCATCGATGTTCAGATCTGTAACATAATTTTTATAGGCATACAAGTATCCTACGAGTTCAGCTGAAGGGTTCCCGCTGATATAGTCGACATCTTCAACCCTATGCCACCATGGAGCATGAGGGAAAATGTTGACCATTTTAGGGACGGCTTCCCATCCGGATATGTCTTTATTGAATGTGCTTTCTAGATAACGAACCGCATTATGAATTTGTACCCCTGCGATCTCATGTTCATCAAACATTTTCAAAAGTCTTAGTGCTATAGAAGTTGCCATTGCTGATGAATGAGGCAATCTGAAATCAGGCTCAAGGGCATTGCCATAACCCCCATCTTTGTTTTGATACATTTGAAGCGCTTTTACAATTTTCTCGCTACAAGGTGCAATAAAATGGTGATCCAGCAAAATTTTCTCGAGATATCTGGCATTGTTGATAATATATTGCGCAGAAAGATCAAAGCCTTGATTATTTAACAATTTCATAAAGCCTCCTTTATCATCTTTTTTTTATCTTAACACACTTTCTACCCAATTAATAATATAAAAAAACCGAAAGTAAGCAGAATTGCTAACTTTCGGTCATGACTTACACCTTTAATGAGACTTCTTTGCCAAGAACGCCCAAATGAGCCAATCGAATTGGTTCAACTTCTTTTTTAATAAAATGGACAACTTGCTCAGAACTTCTGCCGATATAGTCTTTTGGATTTAACAACAGCATAATATCGTCATGGGTAAGATTGAAAATCGGATCTTTTTCAATACGCTCCAGGAGGTCATTCTCAAGGCCCTCCACTTTCACTTTTTTACCGGCTTCCATGGAATGAACTCTTATCGCCTCATGTAACTCCTGTCGATCTCCACCCTTCTTGACGGCTTCCATTATGATATTTTCAGTGACCATAAAAGGCAACTCAGCAAGAACATGCTTTTCTATGACTTTTTCATAGACAACAAGACCAGTTGCCACATTGTTGGAAATATCAAGACAGGCATCAATAGCCAGGAAAGCTTCTGATACAGCAAGTCTTTTATTGGCACTATCATCAAGTGTTCTCTCAAACCACTGCGTAGCTGCGACCAATTGTGGGCTTGAGGATAGCGACATCACATATTTCGCCAGGGATGAAATCCGCTCGCTTCTCATAGGATTGCGTTTGTATGCCATTGCTGATGAACCGATTTGATTGGACTCAAATGGTTCTTCTATTTCCTTCAACGATTGGAGAAGTCTGATGTCATTCGTCATCTTATGAAGGGAAATTGCTATGCCTCCAAGAACATTGACGACTTTTGCATCGTATTTTCTTGTATAAGTTTGACCGGTTACACTGATGGTATCAGTAAAACCCATTTTATTGGAAACCATTTGATCGAGAGCTTCCACTTTTTCATGATCATCGTTCATCAGGTTTAAGAAGGATGCTTGAGTTCCCGTTGTGCCTTTGACACCCCTCATTTTGAATTGATCAATCAAAATATTGACATCTTGGTAATCCATGACCAAATCCAATATCCAAAGCGTCGCTCTCTTACCGACTGTCGTCAATTGAGCGGGCTGGAAGTGAGTGTATCCAAGTGTTGGAATATCTTTGGTTTCCTCTGCGAAAGTGGATAATTTATCAATCAATACAGCCAACTTATTACGAACAAGATAAAGAGCCTCTCGCATAACAATGAGATCTGTATTGTCTCCAACGTAAGCACTTGTGGCACCAAGATGAATGATTGGTTTGGCTTTTGGGCATTGTTCACCATAAGTATGGATATGTGCCATGACATCGTGTCTGAACTTTTTTTCATACATCGCCGCCATCTCAAAATCAATGTCATAGATGTGAGCTTTCATCTCTTCAATCTGATCATCAGAAATATTGAGTCCTAATGCCTGTTCAGACTCAGCGAGTGCGATCCAAAGCTTTCTCCAGTTTGAAAATTTGTTGATCGGGGAAAAAATTTTAAGCATTTCTTCACTACTGTATCGTTCCACCAAGGGATTCTGATAAATATCATGCATTTAATTGCCTCCTTAAGAACACGAACAATTAATCGTATTTTTAGATTATAATACACTTTCTGTACTATTATATTATATTTTCCATTCAAATACAAATAGAAAAAGAGCTTTTCAGCTCTTTATTTGTATTTCATCTTGGTTGAACAATCAATTTGATGGCTGTTCTTTCCTCTCCATCAATAATTATATCTGAAAATGCCGGAATGCATACAAGGTCTATTCCAGAAGGTGAAACAAAGCCTCTAGCAATGGCGATTGCTTTCACTGACTGATTGATTGCACCGGCACCTACCGCTTGTATTTCTGCACTACCATGTTCTCTTATAACGCCTGCCAAGGCACCAGCAACAGAATTAGGATTGGATTTTGATGACACCTTTAAAACTTCCACGATGAGTACCTCCTATTTTAATAAACTTTTTTGGACAATGAGTTTAATGGCAGTTCTGGTTTCACCATTAATATCAACTTCTGTGAACGCTGGTATAAAAATCAAATCAACACCACTCGGTGCCATAAAACCTCTAGCAATTGCAATTGCCTTTACTGCTTGATTTAATGCCCCAGCTCCTACGGCTTGAATCTCTGCACTTCCGTTTTCTCGTATAACACCCGCTAATGCTCCTGCTACAGAATTTGGATTAGATTTGGTTGCTACTTTTAGTACCTCCATAATTAGAATCCTCCTTAGTGCAATTATCAGACATTTAATATTAGTGATATACCCTTCTCCAAAAATGTTAAACATATGTAAAATGTGATTTAAACATTAAAAAGAAGAATCCATAAATGAATTCTTCTAATTTCCGTAATAACTCTATTGTATTGTTATTTTGCAAAATCAGTGACCCTTGATTCTCTGATCACGTTAACCTTTATTTGACCTGGGTAATCCAATTCAGCCTCTATCTTCTTGCTGATTTCTCTAGCGAGCAAGAACATATTATCATCATTGATCTTTTCAGGGATTACCACAACGCGGACTTCTCGTCCAGCTTGAATTGCAAATGATTTTTCAACACCTTCATAACTATTTGCAATGCCTTCTAAAGATTCTAATCTCTTAATATACGTATCCAAAGTTTCTCTTCTTGCGCCAGGTCTTGCTGCAGAAAGTGCATCTGCTGCAGTAACTAGAACTGCTTCAATTGATTCTGGCTCAAAATCACCATGATGCGTACTCATAGCGTGAATTACTGCTTTTGACTCACGATATTTTTTCAGGATCTGCATACCAAGTTCGATATGAGTACCTTCCAAATCATGATCAACAGCTTTACCTATATCATGTAACAAACCTGCTCTTTTTGCGACTTTAACGTCTGCTCCTATTTCTGCAGCCATCAATCCGGCCAAATGCGCAACTTCAATTGCATGCTTCAAAACGTTTTGACCATAGCTTGTACGATATTTCAATCTGCCGACAAGTCTGATCAGTTCAGGGTGAAGATTGTGAATACCTACCTCAAAGGTTGCATTCTCACCTTCGGTCTTGATGATTTGTTCAATTTCTTTCTTTGACTTTTCAACCATTTCCTCTATACGAGCCGGATGAATTCTACCGTCAATAATCAATTTTTCAAGTGCGATTCTTGCGATTTCTCTTCTGATTGGATCGAATGAAGATAAAATAACAGCTTCTGGTGTGTCATCAATAATAAGATCAACACCTGTAAGTGTTTCAAGTGCACGAATGTTACGACCTTCTCTACCTATAATTCTACCTTTCATTTCATCGTTTGGAAGATTTACAAGTGATACGGTTGTTTCCGCAACATAATCAGCTGCACATTTTTGAATGGCATATGCCAAAATGTCTTTCGCTTTTTTTGTTGCTTCTTCTTTCGCTTTACCTTCAATATCTTTCATCATAAGAACAGCATCATGCTTGACTTCTTTTTCAATGTCGGATAAAAGTTGATTTTTGGCTTCTTCAATTGTTAATTCTGAAATTCTCTCTAATTCTCTGATTTGCTTTTCATAAAGTGCTTCAGCATCAGCTTCTTTGTTCTCTACAATTTTCAATTTCGCAGCCAATTTGTCTTCTTTATTCTCCAAATTGAGGGCTTTTTTATCAAGAGCTTCTTCTTTTTGAAGATTTCGTCTCTCCAACTTTTGCATTTCGGCTCGACGATCTTTGGTTTCTCTGTCAATTTCCTTGCGGATTTGATGAGCTTCCTCTTTTGCTTCAAGTACTTTTTCTTTTTTGAGCGACTCTGCGGCTTTACTTGCTTCGGCAATGATTTCTTTAGCTTTAAATTCAGCACTTAAAATTTCTTTTTCTGCTGTATTCTTTCTTAAAACATAACCGATACCAACGCCAATTACAGCTAATACGCCACTTATGATCACTACTAAATATACTGGTACGTTTATGTCGTTCACCCCCTTGCTTAAATGATAAGATCAGATGGCCTGATCTTTATACGATTAATTTAGATGCACCATGGTACACCTATACAATTAATTTTATATTTTTTTAAGCAAACTGTCAAGACCTGTAAACATCTACACGGGGCATATTGACTTTATTTGAGTGGAATTATGCTTGTTCTTTTTTCTCAGTGGGCAGTAAATTGAAATGCACACGAACTTGCTGCTCAATTTCATCACACACATCAGGATTCAAGGTGAGATATTCTTTAACATTCTCTCTTCCCTGTCCGATCTTATTATCATTATAGCTATACCATGAACCTGACTTTTTGATGATATCCACTGAAGCGGCCACATCGAGAACACTGCCTTCTTTGGATATGCCATGTCCATACATGATGTCAAATTCGGCTTGTTTGAAAGGTGGAGCAACTTTATTCTTGACAACTTTGACACGTGTCCTGTTTCCCACTATATCAGCGTCTTTTTTAATGGAATCGATCTTTCTGACATCAAGTCTAACGGATGCGTAGAACTTAAGGGCGTTGCCACCGGTAGTTGTTTCAGGATTACCAAACATCACGCCAATTTTCATACGCAATTGGTTGATGAATATGACGGTGCAATGCGATTTGTTGATTATAGCGGCTAGTTTTCTCAGAGCTTGTGACATCAAGCGCGCTTGAAGACCCATATGGGAATCGCCCATCTCACCTGTGATCTCAGCTTTTGGTACAAGCGCCGCAACCGAGTCAATGACGATAATGTCCACTGCGCCACTTCTAACCAGCGCATCCACTATTTCAAGGGCCTGTTCACCAGTATCCGGTTGGGAAACAATAAGGTCATCAATGTTGACACCTATGTTTTTGGCATATATGGGATCCAGAGCGTGTTCAGCATCTATAAAAGCCGCGACACCATCCCTCTTCTGGGTTTCAGCAATCATATGAAGAGTCACTGTGGTTTTACCTGAAGATTCCGGACCGTAAATCTCAATGACTCTTCCTTTTGGAATGCCGCCTATACCGAGTGCTATATCCAAATCTATGGATCCCGTTGGAATGCTTTCGACGTTCATCCTTGCAGATTCATCGCCCAGCTTCATGATTGAGCCCTTCCCGAATTGCTTTTCAATTTGCCCCATCACGCTATCAAGTGCCTTTTGTCTTTCATTCATAAGTTTACCTACCTCCATAATAAGAACGTCTGTTCTGTTTAATTATAACATACCATCCCATTAAATCAACCTTTTCTTAATGATAACGTTTTTACCATATATTGTCAATTCGTTTCTGAGACAAGTCTGTCATACAACAGTTTTAATGCTTTCAATACAGTTCTTCTTTGAATAGTCTCCCTGTCTCCAGTAAAATGATTTTCAAATGTCAATATCTCACCGCCATCGTAAATGCCGATGTAGACCAACCCTACCGGCTTTTCACGTGTGCCACCTGTCGGACCTGCGACACCTGTTACGCCAACCGCAAAATCCACTCCTGTTTTCGCCGCCAGACCAGCGACCATCTCATGACAAGTTTGATGGCTGACCGCACCATAGGTCTGCAGTGTTTCAGACCTGACACCGACCTCTCGCATCTTGGATTCATTAGAGTAAGTCACTAAAGCGCTGTCAATGACTTCTGAAGATCCGGGATTCTTGATCAGCGAATAGGATAAAAGACCTCCAGTGCAGGATTCAACAAAAGCGATTTTCAGACTCTTTTCGATCAGTTTTCGCAAAATCACCTTGTCGATATCATCTCCGTTTTCTGAAATGACATGCGATCCAATTCTGGATTTGACAGTCGCCACCATATCTTCGACAGCCAGTTCATTCATTTCTTTCTCTAGTCCTGATGACGTTATTCTAAGCAAAACCTTGCCATCACCAGCATATGTTGCGATTGTGGGGTTGGTCTGATTGGTCACCAAATCCATCAAGGCATCTTCAACAGACGATTCTCCTAGGTCGTATATACTTAAATACTTGGAGTGCATTGCCTGCTGATTTTTTTCAAGTAAAAATGCTCTTATATATTTTTCAAAAATATGTTTCATTTCTTTGGGTGGTCCGGGCAAGATGACAATGTTTTTATCTGTATCCTCAATGGTTATGATGCATGCCGGAGCAGTGCCGCAGTCGTTGTCGAGAATAACTGAGCCTTCTGGAAAATAGGCTTGTCTGATATTGCTTTCCGGCATTATTTTGTTGAACATCCCAAAACGTTCCTTGATTCGATCCAAACTATGTTGATCAAGAATCATATTGAGTCCGAGTGTATCAGCGACAATTTCTTTTGTGATGTCATCCAGAGTCGGACCAAGACCCCCGGTAGTGAAAACAGTATCGCATTGTTCAAGAAGAGCGTTCAAATGCAACTGGATTCGCCCTGGATTATCCCCCACTGTATAATGATAGAATACACTGATTCCCATTTCACTCAGCTCACGGCTTAAATATGAGGCATTGGTATTGACCGTCTGTCCCATCAACAATTCAGTCCCTATTGCTAAAATTCCTACTCTCATTTTTCCTCCTATAAAGCTACAGGTTGACATAATAATATTATGTCAACCTGATTGGCTATTCTTTCAAAACTTGCTTGTTTTTTACAATATAGTCATAGCCGGACACTACCGTAAGAATCGTTGCGACATAAATTGAGATTTGATCCACTGGTAAGTTCAGGAGACTGAATGGGTAATTGTTCAATAGTAAAATGATGACCATGATCATTTGGGAAATGGTTTTGGCTTTCCCCCACCAACTTGCAGCGATGACTATGCCTTCAGCTGCGGCAATAGCTCTGAATATGCTGACAATGAACTCTCTGGAGATGATAAGGATCACCACCCAAGAATTCAGCATACCAAGTTCCACAAAGCAAATCATGGCAGAGGTAATCAGCAATTTGTCCGCAAGTGGATCCATGAATTTTCCGAAATTGGTGATCAAATGATGTTTTCTAGCCAAATAGCCGTCGAGAAAATCAGTGAATGATGCTAAAAGGAAAAAGATGAAGGCAATCGCCAATTGTCCCGCAAGTAAAAAATAAATAAAAAATGGAATCAAAATAATTCTAAGAATGGTCAATTGATTTGCAATATTCATTTTCATTCCGCTATCACTCCAATCAAATCATATTCTAGAGCATCATTGATTTTGACATTTAAAAATGCTCCGATTTCAACCGCTTTATCAGTGTGGACATATACGACGCCATCCACATCAGGAGAATCATAAGAAGTTCGACCGACATAAATCTTATTTTCTTCAGCCACTTCTTCAATGACAACTTCATAAGTTTTTCCGATTTTTCCATAGGATATGGCTTCAGAAATAATCATCTGTGCGGACATAAGTGCGTCCTTGCGCATTTCCATTACTTCCTGATCCACTTGACCAGGCAACTTGAATGCGGGTGTATCTTCTTCATTGGAGTAAGTGAATGCACCCAAACGATCGAATTTCACTTCTTGGACAAGGTCCATCAAGATGTTGAAATCTTCATCTGTTTCACCGGGGAAGCCTACAATGACTGTTGTGCGGATCACTGAATCGGCATCTTTTTCACGAATTTTTCTGGTGATTTCCAATATATCTTCCCGAGATGTCCTACGGTTCATCAGCTTGAGGATTTTGTTGCTCGCATGTTGAATGGGAATATCAAAATAATTGATTACCTTGTCATTTCTGAAAAAGCCGTCCAACAATTGATCATCTAAAATATCCGGATATGAGTAATGCACCCTAATCCATTTGATTTCTTCTATTCGCGAGAGTTCATCCAAAAGCACATCCAGTTTTGGTCCATCGTACAAGTCCATACCATAACGGGTTGTGTCCTGAGCGATAACAATGAATTCCTTGATTCCAAGCGCAGTGAGATCCTTTGCTTCTTCAACGATATCCTCAATTTTTCTTGAACGATACTTTCCACGCAGTTTCGGTATAATGCAATACGTGCAAAGGTTGTCACAACCTTCCGCTATTTTGAGATACGCATAATGTGATGGTGTCGTCAAAATTCTTGGAAGATCTTCAGGAATCAACATGTCAATGGATTCAACAAATATTTTTTCCTTTGACCCCGATTCGATGTTTTTCAGTACTTCATTTATTTTGAAAAAATTGCCTGTCCCCACCACAGCATCGATTTCAGGGATTTCCACAAGCAAATCCTCCGGATAACGTTGCGAGAGACAGCCTGTGACAAGGAGTTTTTCCAAATGTCCGTCTTTCTTCAGTTTGGCCAGATCCAAAATTGTACCGATGGATTCTTCCCTGGCGTCATGGATGAACGAGCAAGTGTTCACTATGACGATATCAGCATCTTGAGCCTCGTCACATAATGTATATTCATCATCCAAAATACCAAGCATTTGTTCACTATCCACCAAGTTTTTTGAACATCCAAGTGTTTCAATATATACTTTTTTCATTTATTCCTCTTTCATTATTCATTGAATCCCTCTATATCATCAGATTCATCCAGCGAGTAATCCGATGGTTCATTTTTTAATCCTTGAAGTTCTGCAGCGGTCATAAGCACTTCTCTCGGTTTGCTTCCTCGAGGTTGCCCGATGATGCCACGCTCTTCCATGGAATCGATCAATCTAGCGGCGCGGTTGTAGCCGACTCTGAATCTTCTTTGAAGCAGTGATGCGGAAGCCTGGCCGGATTCCACCACAAAATTGATGGCATCATCCAGATGTTCATCTACATCTTCTGAAGGCATATTGTAACTTTGGACATCATCCAAAATCTCCTCATTGTATTTCACGTCAATGGCTTGATTCTTGATAAAACCAACAAGCGCTTCCACTTCTTCATCAGACATGAATGCACCTTGTGCCCTTTTGGGTTTTGAAGCTCCGACAGGATAGTAAAGCATATCGCCTTTGCCTAGAAGTTTCTCAGCGCCTCCCATGTCGATAATGGTTCTGGAATCAATCGCAGATGAGACCGAAAAAGCGATTCTGGAAGGGATATTCGCTTTGATCAATCCCGTAATAACATCCACTGAAGGTCTTTGAGTTGCTACAATCAAGTGGATTCCTGCAGCTCTGGCCATTTGGGCCAATCTACAAATAGCGTCCTCAACTTGATTTGGAGCGATCATCATCAGGTCGGCGAGTTCATCGATAATGACAACGATTTGTGGCAATTTCTCGAATCCGCCTTCTTCAGCCTTTTTATTGTAACTTTTCATATCGCGTACGACTATTTCCGCAAAGATCTTATACCTTCTTGTCATTTCATTGACAGCCCAATTGAGTGCTATTGATGCCTTTTTGGCATCTGTCACCACAGGAAGGATCAAATGAGGGATTCCATTATAGTTGCTGAGTTCAACAACTTTGGGATCGATCATGAGAAATTTGACTTCATCAGGTTTCGCGTTGAATAATATACTGGATATGATCGTGTTGACACAAACAGATTTACCGGATCCGGTAGCACCAGCTATGAGCAGGTGCGGCATACTGGAAAGATCACCTATGATCGGATTTCCGGATATGTCTTTACCCAATCCTATCGTGAGTTTTGAAGTTTGTTTCTTGAACTCTGTGGAAGTGATCACTTCTCTAAAAGTCACCATTGAAGTAATCTTGTTTGGCACTTCGATTCCTATTGCCGCTTTTCCCGGAATCGGTGCGATTCGAACTTGTGAAGTTGCAAGATTCAATGCTATGTCATCACTGAGTCCGACTATTTTGCTTACCTTAACACCAGGACTGGGTTGAACTTCAAACATCGTTATGGATGGGCCGCGCTTCACTGAGATCACTTTTGCATCCACATTGAAGTTGTTGAGTGTCTCTTCAAGCAATTTTGCCATCTCGATATACTCGGACTTATCCTCCACTTTTAAGCTCTGAGGTTGATGATTTAAAATCTTTAATGGAGGCAAAACATAGGATTCCAATGATTTTTGGACATTGATGGCTATTTCGGCATTGACCTGTTGACGCGTTTCAGGTTCTATATCTTTTTCCTTCAGCTTTTCAACTTGCTTGGCTTCATGGTCAAAGTACTGGATGTCTTGGGGCTGGGTGTTGACTTTCTTCTCTATGGGTTTGCTTGACATTGTTGGCTCAGTAACTGGAACCGTCTCAATCATGCCTTTCGAAGGTTCTGATGCAGGAGATTCTTTTTTCTCATAGGTGTCATAATCAAAAGGTTGAATTTCTTTTTTTCTCGAAGCTTTTCTCATCGCTTCAAGGCTTGACAAAAAATTCGGAGTCGAATTGTCTGACGTCTGTCTACTTTTCTTTTCCGATGCAACATCTGCAATCATCGATTCAACGACTGCCTGTTCTTCTCTTTTTGCAACTTTGCGTTCATCCTTATGCTTTTTGCGGTATTCCCACAACTCCTGAATTGAAATTCTGGTAAAAATTATAAAACTGGAAATAAATGCAACCGCAATCACAATGAATGCACCTTCAGATCCGATAGCTTTCATGATAGCAATTGTAATAACAGCACCAAGCACCCCACCACTCTCTAAAATTATACCACCTGCGTAATACCCCTCAATTTTTTCCCACGACATGAAATCTTCAGTCGCAAGAAGCAATTCCTTGGAAACACCGGGTGACAACAAGAGTGTTGTTAAAATGCCAAGTCCAATTATAAATAATAAAAATGCGAAAGTGATTCTAAGTCTGGCTGGCTTGAAATTCGGATTCAGATTGACAAAAACAATCCCAAAAATAACAATTGGCATGATATAACCAACATAGGAAAACAAGCCTAGAAAAACATCTGAAAACCATTTTCCGACCATGCCTCCAGCACCAGTATAGAGACTGACCATAATGAACAATGTAATGGCAACAAGACCAATCATTTTCAGTTCATACTTGATCTTATAATGCTTGAGCTGGTCTGCGGAATTTACAGATGCTTTTTTTGCTGTAGTTGTTTTCTTTTTAGCTGCATTTCTTTGTGTTGGTGTTTTTGAAGTATTAGGTTTTTTACTGGCCAAAAGATCACCTCATTTTATATTATATACCTGTGGAACCAAAACCACCATGACCTCGAGAGGATTCCTCGATTTCTTTTGCATCTTCCCAGATGACGTTCTCGTATTTGGTGACTATCAACTGAGCGATTCTGTCACCTTTTCTGATTTCAAATGGTTGGTCGCCCAAGTTTATGATTGGGATTTTAAGTTCACCTCTGTAATCGCTGTCGATTGTACCGACACAATTGACAAGGGTGATGCCATTTTTGATGGAAAGGCCACTTCTGGCTCTAACTTGGCCCTCATATCCCAGTGGTATTTCGAGGAACAAACCTGTTGGCACCAAATGACGTTCCATTGGCTGGATTAGAATGACTTCTTCATTATTGGATAGTAGATCCATTCCTGAAGAACCAGTTGTTTTATACTCAGGCAACGGATTTGATGATTTATTCACTATTTTGACTATCATTGTTTTACCCCCTGTTGATTTATACTGTTTTTCATTACTCCGTAAAGTTTTTCGACTTCTTCATTTGTGATGTCGCCCACTATGGCAAGTGAAAAATCACCACTTGTGAAACAATGACGAATCAATGTTTGAACGCCTTCCAATGATACGGTTTCAATCTTCTTAAGCATATCCGCGACACTTTTTTCCTTATGGGCGAACAGTTCTATTCTACCGATTAGATCCATATGCTGATCGCTTCCCTCGAGTCCCAGGACAAAACTTCCACGAAGATGACTTTTCGCGTGATCAATTTCTTTTTCAGAAAACCCTTCAGTGATCAATCGATTGATTTCCCGACTGAGGATTTTTATGGTTTCCTTAAGATTTTCTTTCGCGACTCCAAAAGAGACACTGAGCGTACCGATTTCATCATAAAAGTTGGGTTCGCTATAGATGGAATATGCAAGTCCACGATCTTCCCGGATGCTTTGAAATAATCTGGAGCTGTTTGTTCCACCAAAAAGATTGCTGAGGAGCGTCATATCGTAACTGAGTTCATGATCAAACGGGATTCCTGGAAATTCGATTGCGACTTGAATTTGTTCAAAATCTTTTTTCTTGGAATTGCAGCCCCAATTGAATTCAGGTTTATGAGTCGATTCAGACTCGCTATGAGCCACTCTTTTATAATCTCCGAAATATTTATTGGCTAATGACTCAAGCGCTTCAAAATCAAAGTCACCAGCTACGGAAATAATCATATTGTCCGGTCTGTAGTGATTCTCATAGAATTCTATGACCTTCTCACGGGTGAAGGACATAATGGTCTCTTTAGTACCCAAGATCGGCAAAGACAGCGGATGATTTTTGAAAGTGATCCCGTTGATGATGTCATCGACCAATTCTTCAGCAGAATCTTCATACATGCTGATTTCATCCAAAATGACCGTTTTTTCAGTCTCTATGTTATCACTCAAAAAACTTGGATGAATAGTGATATCCGAGAGTATATCCAAACCGACTTCCAAATTGGCACCCATGGTTTTTGTATAGTAACAAGTACATTCTTTTGCTGTATAAGCATTGATTTCTCCGCCGATACCATCTATTTCCATGGCTATGTCCTTGGCGGATCTGCTTTCTGTGCCTTTAAATACCATATGTTCAATAAAATGGGACATACCGTTTTCATGTTTTGCCTCATTTGAGGATCCTGTCTTGACCCAAACACCGATGGTGACAGATTTATAACCTTCCAGCCTTTGACAAACCAATACCATACCGTTGTCTAGCTGTATTTTCTTTACCAATACTTCACCTCATTTTCAATACAACATAAGAGAGATAATACTCGCAAATTTGCAAATATTATCTCTTTAAAATCGGTCTTTATAATCTTATCTTTTTATGATTCTTTATTTTCTTCTTCCAATAAGACTTTTCTAGAGAGATTGATACGACCTTGATCATCAATTTCAATAATCTTGACCATTACTTCATCACCAATGTTCACTGAATCTTCAACTTTGGCAATTCGCTTGGTGTCGATTTGAGAAATGTGACAGAGACCTTCCTTGCCGAAACCAAGTTCAACGAAAGCACCGAATTTCAAGATACGAGATACTTTGCCTTTGTACACTTGACCAACTTCAGGTACTTTTACGATAGATTCGATTTCTCTAAGTGCAGCTTCTCCGCCAATACCATCAGCAGCAGTGATCAATACGATACCACTGTCATCAATGTCAATCTTGACGTTGTGTGTGGAAGTGATTCTTGTAATGACTTTACCACCTGGTCCAATGACGTCTCTGATCTTATCAGGATTGATTTTGATTTGGAATACTCTTGGAGCATATTTGGACATTTCAGCTCTTGGCGTACTGATTACAGCATTCATTTTTTCAAGAATATGCAATCTTCCGACACGAGCTTGTTCAAGCGCATTTTGAAGAAGTTCCTTGTTGAGTCCATCTACTTTGATATCCATTTGAAGAGCAGTGATGCCGTTTTTTGTGCCGGCAACTTTAAAGTCCATATCACCGAGAGCATCTTCCATACCCTGGATATCGCTTAAGATTGAGATTTTTCCTTCTTCCTGGATAAGACCCATCGCGATGCCCGCCACTGAATCCTTGATTGGCACGCCTGCGTCAAGAAGTGACAAAGTACTGCCACAGATACTGGCTTGTGAACTTGAACCATTACACGTCACAACTTCGGAAACCAATCTGATCGTATATGGGAAATCCAATTCTGATGGAATTACTGGTAAAAGTGCTCTCTCGCCAAGTGCTCCGTGACCGACGGCGCGTCTGTTGACTCTGCTCATTCCAACTTCACCAACTGAATAAGGAGGGAAATTGTAATGATGCATGTAACGTTTGGTTTCCTCAAGATCTAAACCATCAATTCTTTGTGACTCTCCCAAAGCTCCCAATGTAGTGATCGTAAGAGCTTGTGTAAGTCCTCTGGTGAAAAGTCCTGAACCGTGGGTTCTTGGCAATAACGCGACTTCACATGAAATAGGTCTGATATCATGTGGCGTTCTACCATCTGGTCTGATATTTTCATTGATGATCATTTTTCTTACGATTTTCTTTTCAATCGCTTTGAATTGTTCTTTTAAGAAATCCTTCTCATCAGGATGAGACTCCTCAAAATATGCGATCATATCATCTTTTAAAATGTCTAGAGCTTCATTTCTATCGTGCTTTTCTTGAATTCGAACCGATTGATTCATACGATCAAATAAGAAATTTTCTATTTCACTTACAAAAACCTCGTCGATTTCAGGAAGTTTGATCTCGAACTTCTCTTTGCCAAGCTCTGCTACGATTTCATCTATGAATGCACAAATTTCTTTTACCGCTTCATGTCCGTGCATGATTCCACCGAGAACAATCTCCTCAGATAAAATATCCGCTCCGGCCTCAACCATGACAACTGCATCTTTCGTTCCTGCAACTACAAGGTTAAGAGATGATTTTTCTTTTTCTTCAATAGTCGGGTTGATGACGTAATTGCCATCCACATAACCGACCGTCACCCCTGCAACAGGTCCATCGAAAGGAATATCTGAAATTCCCAGTGCGATGGATGCTCCGTTCATGGCAACCGTATCTGGTGTGCAGTCCTGATCGACAGACATAACAGTAGCGACTACCTGAACTTCATTTTTCATTCCGTCAGGGAACAATGGTCGTATTGGTCTGTCAATCAATCTTGCTGTCAATGTAGCACGATCAGAAGGTCTACCTTCCCTTTTGATGAATCCTCCAGGAATTTTTCCGACAGAATATAATTTTTCTTCAAAGTCAACTGTAAGTGGGAAAAAATCGATGCCCGCTTTAGGTTTTCTTGATGCTGTCGCTGTAACCAAAACAACAGTCTCACCGTAATGTAACAAAGCCGAACCATTTGCGAGATTCGCTATTTTACCGATTTCTACTTTGAAAGGTCTTCCCGATATCATTTTCTCAAAAGTGTATACTTTTCTTGCATTTTCGCTGCCAACAGATTGGCAACCGTTATTTTCCATCATAAAGCCTCCTAAATTTGACTTGATGTCCAGAATTTACCCTACTTATTTCAAGTCAATCTTTCTCTTCGAAAAATTCACTTCAAATAAGTAGGATATTAAGATAAATTCCAAAATCAAAAGTTGAATTACTACTCATCTATTATACTAAAATATTGTGGAAATAGAAAGGGTTAAAAGATGACCAATCAAATAAAAAAACAAGGCTTGACTAATGTCAAGCCTGTCCTGATGATTATTTTCTTAAACCCAATTCCGCGATCAATATTCTGTACTTCTCAAGATTATTGTCTTTCAGGTACTTTAAGAGACTTCTTCTCTTACCGACCATTTTCAAAAGACCTCTTCTAGAGTGATGGTCTTTCTTGTGAATTTGCAAATGCTCGTTGAGCTCGTTGATTCTTTGAGTCAATACAGCGATTTGAACCTCTGGTGAGCCAGTATCTGTTGGGTGTGTCTTGAATTTCTCGATAATATTGCTTTTGGTTTCTTTTGTAATCATTTTAATGATCCTCCTTATTTTAATTTATCCATAAGCCTAGTAGGTCGTCGGAGCAACGATAAACAAAGCATACGGTTTACAACGTTTCAATTATACCATCATTTCATATCAGAGTAAAGAAAAATAAAGTTTCATTTGATGTATGTCGTTTTCCATCGCTTTGACCAGCTCTGATACAGAAGAAAACTTAAGTTCGTCTCTGATCCGTTTGACGAAATGCACCTCTATTGTTTCTCCATAGAGTTCTCTGTCGATGCCCAAAATATAGGTCTCCATATGAATTCCGGTCTGTTCAAATGTGGGGTTGAAACCAACATTGGTCGCACTGGGATAAGTTTGTCCCTTTAAAACGGTCTCTGTGATGTATACCCCAGGTTTTATGGTGCTGATATTTTCTTTGATCCGAAGATTGGCGGTTGGAATGCCCATTCCCTTACCCATTCCTTTTCCTTTGACCACACAACCTTTTACAAAGTGGCGTCTTCCGAGGTAGAAATTGGCTTCTTCGATTTGACCATTGCTCAAAAGTTCCCTGATCAAAGACGAGGAAACTCTGATGTCATTCTTCATTATTGGTTGTACAATCTCGAAAGTATAGCCGAAAATCGGAGCGAAATCCATGAGCATCTTGACATCGCCTCTAGCGTTTTTCCCGAAGCGATAGTCATAACCTACAGTCAGATGTCTCATGTTCATCTTGTCTACCAACACATCTTTGATAAAATCTTCAGGTTCGACACCCAGCTGGTACTCATCAAATCTGACAAGGGCCAAGTAGTCAATATCAGCTCTTGTGAAAATTTGAACTTTCTCATCCACATCCATGATTTTTGGTGGGATATTATCAGGGGTCAATATTTCTCTTGGATGATTTGAAAAAGTATAGACAAAGGTTTTCAGTTCTTTTTCCTCAGCCGCTTCTTTCATATATTCAATAATTTCCATATGTCCAATGTGAAGGCCATCAAATGTGCCGAGGGCAATGGAAGTCTCTTCGATTTCAGGATCGATATTTTCAAGCTCAAAATAAATCTTCATTTGATCACCCTATCATCAGTTTCTTAATATAAATGCCATTTTCAACTTTTTCAGCGAGTCCATAGAATTGATCTTCAATGAACACCCTATAAAATGTATCTTTGGCATCCAGGGGTTCTTTTACGTATTGATCCAGCTTAATTCTCACACCATTTTGCACTTGCTTTAAAAGTTCGGAATTTGCAGGAAGCACAATTATGGGCATCCAATCCAAAGCTTTTTCTATAGTAATGATATGATTACCCAAATTCTCCAGTGTCAAATCTTCTAGGATTACAGCATTTTCTATTGAAAAAGGATCTGATGCGGTTCTACGCAGTTCAGTCATATGGCCATAACACCCTAACTTAAGTCCAATGTCATGACAGAGCGTTCTAATGTATGTGCCCTTTGAACAAGTGACCGAAAACGAAGCTGTATGTTGTCTGACAACTATATTTTCTATACTGTGAATCGTTCTGATTCGCGCCTCTCTCTCAACGATGATTCCTTTTCTGGCCAAATCAACCAGTTTTTCTCCATTGACTTTGAGTGCACTATACATAGGAGGTATTTGATGTATTTCACCTACAAAAGAGAGGATTGCGTCTATGATTTCATCATCGTTCAGCCCAGAACAATCACCGGTCATGGTGACTTCTCCCCAGCGATCTTGCGTATCGGTTGCAGATCCAAAGTTCATTGTGCACTGATATGTCTTTTTTTGATCCATCAGAAAATCGACAATTTTAGTTGCTTTACCGATACAGATTGGTAAAACTCCGGTTGCCATAGGATCCAGAGTACCTGTATGTCCGATTTTTTTTGTTTTGAGTTTTCTACGCATTATTGCAACAACATCGTGGGATGTCATATCCACAGGTTTATCTATAATTATGACACCATTAATAATTTGACCCATCAAATCGCCTCTTCAATTGCCTCTACAACAAGTTTTTCAATTTGCTCGTATGGCATCTCAATTTTAAAACCGGCAGCCTTCTTATGCCCGCCGCCTTTGAACTTTAGCGCAATTGCACTGACATCAATGTCGTTTTTGGAACGCATTGAAATTTTGTAGGCGCTATCTTTCAAGTGTCTCATGAAGATTACCACTTCAACACCCTGTATATCCCTTACAAATTCAACAATTCCGTCCGTATCATACTCGCTGAAATTCAATTTGTTCATCATCTCATCAGTAAGTCTGACCACAGCACATTTGCCATCCAAATAAAGATGCAATGTTGAAAAAACATGGTTGAGAAGTTGTAGTTTTTCAAGTGATTTACTTTGGAACAATTCCACATTCAATCTATTGAAATCAAAATCGTGTTCAATCAAATGTTCACAGACCCGAAAAGTCAGCGCTCTTGTATTTGAATATCTGAAACTTCCAGTATCAGTTACAATTGCCGCATATATAGCTCTCGCAGCATCTGTATTCAGTTTCACTTGAAGCTCCTCGTAGATCAGATATATCATTTCACCTGTTGAGGATGCCTCGTAATTGACGTAATTGTTCTCAGCATAGTTTGAGTTCGTCAAATGATGGTCGATATTGAACGTGTGCCTGGCCTTTTGAAAAAGTGGTATGCGGTCCTCAAACAACTTGGTCTCACCACAGTCGACGGCAATTGCCACATCTACATCAACAGCTTTTACTTCAGAACTTTTATGGATTTTGACACCTTCACTCAACAAAAAAGATAAATTAGAAGGTATATCGTCATTTAAGACGATATACCCCCTTTTATCAAAATTCTGTACCAAATGATAGACTCCAATGGCTGAGCCAAGTGTGTCCCCATCGGGCATGTTGTGTGGAAAGATGAATACATTTTTGATTTTAGGATCATTGAGAATGATCTTTAAATTTTCCGAGTTATTCATATTCTATTCCTCTTCATCTTCTTCCGGTGATTCTTGATCTGATTCTTGATCTGGTTCTTCATCACTTTTTATATTCAGCGTTCCTAAAATTTCATTGATATGCATACCATGTTCAACAGAATGATCCGCTTTGAATATAGGTTCAGGTGTGAAGTGCAGTTTGAGTCTCTTACCAATCTCCTTGCGGATGAATCCTTTTGCGCTGTTGAGACCTTCTATGGTCATTTCAACATTGTGCTTGGGATCGAAACAACTGATATAGAGTGTCGTATAGCGAAGATCGTTTGTCACTTCGACGTGATTCACAGATGAAAGTTTTGAAATTCTTGGATCTTTGATTTCAACCAACATCAGGTGACTTACAATTTTCTTGATTTCCTCAGCTATTTTACGGTTTCTTGAACTGGCCATGCAAACACCTTCTTTCTAGTCTATTCTCAGCTTACTATACTCTTTTGACTTCCTCGTTGATGTAAGCTTCGATTTCATCATTTTCTTTTAGGTCATTGAACTTTTCAATACCGATACCGCATTCATAACCTTGAGCAACTTCTTTTGCATCATCCTTGAAACGCTTCAGAGATGTGATTTTGCCATCATGGATGACAATTCCGTCACGGATTACTCTGACGTTTGCGTTACGTGCCACTTTACCACTGGTCACATAACCGCCTGCAATCACGCCTGAAGGAATTTTAAATGTTGCTCTGACTTGGATTCTGCCAAGAACAACTTCCTTGAACGTAGGATCGAGCATGCCTTTCATGGCAGTCTCAACATCATTGATCGCATCATAGATGATTCTATAGGTTCTAAGGTCTACGCCTTCTTGTTCTGCAACTGCCGTCACGTTTACGGAAGGTCTCACGTTGAATCCTATGATGATTGCATTGGAAGCAGAAGCCAAGATGACATCTGATTCGGATATTGCACCAACATTGGCGTGAATGATATTGATTCGCACTTCCTCATTGGAAATTTTAAGAAGCGACTGCTTGATTGCTTCTACGGAACCATGTACATCCGCTTTGACAATAAGATTGAGATCTTTGATGACGCCTGCTTGAATCTTGGAGAATAATTCTTCAAGTGTGACGCTTGTATTTTTGTTGAGCGTTTTCTCTCTATAAGCAATAGCCTGTTTTTCACCAATGTAACGCGCTGTTTTTTCATCAGGTGTCACATAGATTTTCTCTCCGGCTTGTGGAATATCTGTAAGTCCGTCAATCTCGACAGTAGTTGAAGGTCCGATTTGCTTGACCTTTTTACCTTTGTCATTGTACATCGCCTTGACTCTACCGTGAGAAACACCTGCAACGATTGGATCGCCGACTTTCATCGTTCCTTTTTCAAGGATGATTGTACATACGGTTCCTCTGCCTTTTTCAACTTTGGCTTCGATTACTGTACCGATACCAAGTCGATCAGGATTTGCTTTGAGTTCCAACATTTCTGATACCAAAATGACGGTTTCAAGCAACTTTTCAAGTCCTTCACCGGTTTTGGCTGAAACTGGCACAGCGATGACATCGCCACCCCATTCCTCAATCAATACCCCTCTATCTGAGAGTTCTTGCTTGACTTTGTCCGGATTAGCGTTAGGTCTATCGATCTTGTTGATTGCAACAATGATCGGTACCCCTGCAGCTTTACTGTGGTCAATGGCTTCAATAGTTTGAGGCATAACGCCGTCATCTGCCGCTACGACAAGAATGGCGATATCCGTGACTTTTGCGCCTCTGGCTCTAAGTGAAGTAAAGGCTTCATGGCCCGGTGTATCCAGGAACACAATCTTCTCGCCATTGTGAAGGACTTCCGATGCACCGATATGTTGTGTGATTCCACCGGCTTCGCCGTCAGCGACGCCAGTATTTCTGATCGCATCCAGAAGTGAAGTCTTACCATGGTCGACGTGTCCCATTACAGTGACAACTGGAGCTCTCTTCTTAAGATCTTTGGGCTCGTCCTCATAATCGAGTTCAAAGGCCTCGACATGGTTCTCTTCGATGACTTCTTCAATTTCAAGGGTGATGTTGTAGTCGATCGCAATAAGTGCCGCAGTATCAAAATCGATATTTTGGTTTAATGTAGCCATCACACCAAGTCCCATAAGTTTGACGATAATATCATTTGTTGGTTTATGAATCACTTCAGCAAATTCCTTAACAGTCATTTCCTCTGGAACCAATATGATTTCACGAGTGAGCATGTCTTCGATCTTTTCAGTTCTTTCTCTCTCGGTCTTATCTTTGTATCTACCACTCTTCGTTTTGGTCTTTTTGCCGAAGTCAAATTCTTTTCTACCGCTGACTTCTTTGACAGCCAATTCTTCTTTGAGCAATTTTTTTGCTTTTTTTGATTTTGATTCGAGTTTATCCGTATCGAAAGTCATGACAATTTTATCTTTTTTGCCTTGTTTCTTTTTGCTAGGAGTCTTTTCTTGAATTTCTGTATTGGATAAAATAGTCTTAATGGACGAATCCACTTTCTTATTTCCTGAATAATCCCTATCTTTGTTATAACCACCACTAGGCTTGTTGCCTTTATAGCCGCCACCAGTACCACGGTTGTCATAACTTGGTCTGTCTCCTGTTTGTGCCGGACGAGGTCTGTTCGGATCATAAGGTTTTC
>DHVT01000001.1 GCA_002412775.1 Firmicutes bacterium UBA5201
GGTTCGTCAAGCAGTAGAATGTCCGACTTTTGTGCTGAGATCTTTGCGATTTGGAGGATGTTTTTTTCTCCGCCGGATAATGAACCGATTTTTCGATCGAGGACATCTTCATTGAAACCATATTTTGAGACATGGGACCTGATCTCACCAAATGTTTTGAAACCGACATCAAAAAACTCTTCAAGGACGGTGTTGCCCTCACCGAGCATTTCACCCTGAACTTGGGACAGATAGGCCACATCGGCATCTTTATTGATTTCAATGGTATCGCAATTGTTTTTAAAGATCGCTCTGAACAAAGTCGTTTTCCCTGTGCCGTTGGAACCGATCAGTGCAACTTTTTCACCTGCTCCGATTTCGAAATTGACGTTTTCAAGGAGCAGTTCATCAAATGAGGCGGTATAGCCATTAACTTTAAGTGCGAAGGTATCTTTAAGCCCATGAGCGGCGGTCAAACGGATATCCGGTTTCTTGATGTCGACAAAAGGTGCTTTTATTCTACGCGCTTCAAGTCGCTCCTGTATTTTCACCCTGGCATAGAGCGCCTTTCCCCTGGAAGCCTCAGCGTTGCTGGTTGCAATCAACCTCAGTTTATGGATCATTTGATCATTTCTTTCAATCTCCACATCATCTGCGATAGCCAGTTCCTGAAGTTCAATCTTCTTTTGGAGCAATGAGAGGTTGTATTCGACATACCCTCCATCGAATTCCTGCAGCTCCGTGTTCTCAAGATGGATAATCTTGTTGAAACAATGGTTCAACAGATATCGGTTGTGTGTCACAATCAGCAAGATGCCTTTGTGGGCATTGATGAGATTTTTAAGGGCGTTCAGATTTTCAAAGTCGAGAAATACATCAGGTTCATCCATGATCATCAGATCAGGTTGTTTCAACATTTCCTTGATCACTTGGATGAGCTTGAACTCGCCGCCACTGAGTTCGGATACGGCCATGTCCCTGGTTTTGTTCAGCTCTGCGAGGTTCAACTTCTTATTGATGTTGCTTTCGCAGTCATCACCTCCGATGGCATCGAATGCATCCAGCGCATGTTGATATTTTTCCAGCAACATGTCAATTTCAGTGGAGGTTTCCATGGCTGTTCCAATGGATTCCAGTTCGCTTCTCAGTCTAAGATAGTCTTCACCGATATATTCGAATACGGTGGTTTTTTTTGTGCGGTCATGTTTTGGAAACTGACTTACATAACCGATTCGGCAGTGTGTGTCCAGTTCGAGTTTTCCATCATACATATACTTCTCAGGGTCCATGATCATTTGGATCAATGTGCTTTTTCCACTACCACTTGTGCCTATGAAAGCGCAGTGTTGATCCTCTTCAAGTGTGAATGAGATTTTATTGAATAAATCCTTTTGTGGAAAAGAGTAAGACAAGTTCTCAATTTTTATCATATTATTACCTTTCATAGAATTAAGCTTTTATAGCCCAACGAAGTTTGGCTGAACGAGCACGGCTATTGGTATGGCACTCCTCGGCTGATGGTCTGATTGGTTCTGGTGCGATTTCCTGGTATATGCCCTCACGCAGATATTTTTTGAAAGATTTCTTCACCAAGCGGTCTTCACCTGAGTGGAATGTCAAAATAGCCACCCTGCCACCGCTTGCGAGTACACTGGGCAGTTTCTCCAAAAAATCATAAAGGACTTCAAATTCATTGTTCACATCAATTCTGATCGCCTGGAAGCAGCGTTGACAGGATTTTTTCACTTCCTCGTCCCTGGTGCTTTCCGGTATGAATTTCAATGCGTTTTTTATGATTTGCATCAGGTGTGTGGTCGTTGTGATCTCATGTCCTTTTTTGATTTCGGATATGATGGCACGGGCAATCACTTCTGCATGGGGTTCATCGGAATTTTCGAACAACATGCCATATAATTCATCTTTTGATATTGTTTTTAAGCGTTCAGCTGCGGATATTCCAGATTCAGGATTCAAACGCAAGTCAAGTGGGCCATCGCTCTTGAATGAAAAACCTCTGTCGGGATTGTCGATTTGCATGGAAGAGACCCCTAAATCTGCTAGGACGAAATCGAGTGGGCCCGACTCAAGTGAGACCTGATCGATACACGAAAAGTTGAGCTGTTTGAATGTCAGTATCTCAGGACCGTATCCTAATCGCTCCAGCCGTTCTTTTGTGCGTGGCAATTCAATGGGATCGACATCCATGACATACAGATGACCAGAAGATTTAAGACATTTCAACATCTCCAGAGTATGTCCACCATAACCCAAAGTTGCATCCAGTCCAGTTTCGCCTGGTCTGATTCTTAGAAGTTCCAGGATTTCGGTAACGCAGATTGAACGATGCATCCCTGCGGGAGTATTGCCTTTTTGTATGATTTTTACGACGTCCTCTGAATACTTCTCAGGTTGGAGTTCTTTATATTTTTCTTTGAATTTTTTTGGGTGTGTACCCTTATAACGTTCACGACGCTGGCGCTTTTCCCCTTGATCGTCCATAGTGATCCTCCATGTTATTATTATGATATCATATCACAGATTGCATTATATGAATGTTAAATTATCGGTTACTTTTTACTTTTGAGGGTAATTAACTAACGGGACCTATTGTAAACGTGTCAACCTATTAATATGAATGTGTGTTAAGGAGGAAAAATCGTGAGTATGTTTTGTTATCAGTGTCAAGAGGCAGCTAAGAATATTGGCTGTACTGTAAAAGGCATCTGTGGGAAGGACGAGGAAGTAGCAAAACTTCAAGATGTGTTGATTCACACCTTGAAGGAGATTTCTGTTGCGGTTGTAAAAAACAAAGTGGATATCGGTGAGATTCCCGAGACCAATCACCAAATGATCAGAAGTCTATTTTCCACCATTACAAATGCCAATTTTGATGATTGGGCAATCGAACAGCAAATCAAGAAAATGATTGCGATTGGAAATGGGCTCGATAGTGGAATCACTCCATATGATTCAAAAGCGTCTATGCTTGAAAAGGCTGAATCTGTGGGCGTGCTTGCGACTGCTAATGAGGACATCCGTTCTTTGAGAGAATTGATCATTTATGGACTTAAAGGTATGGCGGCTTATACCGAACATGCTCTGAATATCGGAAAAGAAAATATGGAAATTTACGAATTTGTCTATGAAGCGTTGGCGGCGACTCTGGACGATTCACTTTCTGTGGATGATTTGGTGAAAATGACTTTAAGAACAGGTGAAAATGGAGTCAAGGCGATGGCATTGCTTGACGAGGCGAACACATCCAAATACGGTCATCCTGAAATCACCAAAGTCAATATTGGCGTAAGAGGCAATCCTGCCATTTTGATTTCAGGACATGATTTGACTGATCTTGAGCAACTGCTTGATCAAACCAAAGGCACTGGCGTGGATGTGTACACCCATAGTGAGATGTTACCGGGTCATTATTATCCAGCGTTCAAAAAGTACGATCATTTTGTGGGCAACTATGGAGGCTCATGGTGGAGGCAAGTGGGAGAATTCGAATCGTTCAATGGACCGATACTGTTTACGACCAATTGTATTGTACCTCCTAAAAGTGAAGAAGTGCACAAGCGAATTTTCACAACTGGTTCATCGGGCTATCCAGGATGTCTCCATATTATGCCGGATTCAGAAGGTAAAAAAGATTTCTCTGCAATAATTGAAATGGCGAAAACACTGCCATCACCAGAAGAAATTGAAACTGGTAGCATTGTGGGGGGATTTGCGCACAATCAAGTCATGGCGCTTGCGGATCAAGTGGTCGGTGCCGTAAAATCCGGTGCCATCAAGAAATTTATCGTCATGGCAGGTTGCGATGGCAGAATGAAATCCAGAGAGTATTACACTGAGTTTGCGGAAAAACTTCCGAAAGATACCGTGATCCTGACTGCAGGATGTGCCAAGTATCGTTACAACAAACTGGATCTGGGTGACATCGGTGGGATTCCTAGAGTACTTGACGCCGGTCAATGCAATGATTCCTATTCACTTGCTGTCATAGCACTCAAACTCAAAGAGGTTTTTGAACTCGATGATGTCAATGAGCTTCCGATTGTCTACAATATTGCCTGGTACGAGCAAAAAGCTGTAATCGTACTATTGGCACTGCTGTATCTTGGAGTCAAGAATATTCACCTTGGTCCTACGCTTCCCGCATTTTTATCATCAAATGTGGCCAACGTGCTGGTGAACACATTTGGTATTGCAGGAATTGGAACTGCTGAAGATGATATTGCATCACTTATTACAAATTAATTTTATGATGCAGTGTGTGATGATTATAATGTGAGTCATCACACACTGTTTTTTTACTTGGATATAAAAAATTATATTTATGGATGATTCCCAATAAAATGCGTGAAGTAAACGCTTTGAAATGGTAAAATAGATAGGGAATTACAAAAGCAAAGTGCTTGAACTTAAAATAAATTAATTAAGAGGAGATGTATTATGAGTAAACCAATTCTCTCAGCTCACTTCGAATCAAGAAAGCCATCGGATGTGCGTTTGGCTCAAATGAAATTCGATGAACGTAAAGTTAAACCTGAAGCGGTGATCAATGTAGGTATAGGAAATGTTTCACTTCCTACCAATCCGGCTATGATGAAAAGATTGTTTGCGCTTAATGCACCGGACAGTCCTTTTGCGCAGGGTGTCATCAGATATTCTGGTACAGCCGGAACTTTGGAATGTCAAAACGCATTCAAGAATATACTTGATTGTGAAGGGTTTGACACCAGCAAATTGCACGTTCAGGTCACAGATGGTGGTTCAGCGGGTATGGAACTTCTTTTGATCGGAGTTTGCGGGCCAGCCGGATCGGATGAAAGACCACTTATGATGATAGACCCTGCTTATACGAATTACATTTCTTTCGCGGAAAGAGTAGGCCGTAAGACCGTGACTGTAAAACGTCATTTGGGTGAGGACGGAAAGTTCACATTACCTGAACTGGATAAAATAGAAGAAACAATCAAAGCAAACAATCCAGGGGCGTTACTTGTAATCCCTTATGATAATCCGACAGGCCAACTTTACAACCACGAAACGCTTGTTGAACTCGCCAAACTTTGTGTGAAATACAACATGTGGATGGTCAGTGATGAGGCATATCGTGAACTTTATTATGAGGATGGTATCGACCTCGTAAGCATTTGGGGTATAGTCGATGCTGAAGTTCCAGGAATCGAAGGAAGAAGAATCAGTATTGAGACTGCCTCAAAAGTTTGGAATGCCTGCGGACTAAGAATCGGTGCGGTGATCACTGACAGTGCTGAATTCAACAACCGCTCAATTGCTGAATATACAGCGAACCTTTGTGCAAATGTCATCGGACAATATATATTCGGAGCGCTTGCGCACGAAACAAAAGAAGATATTTTAGGATGGGCATCCCACATTCGTGAGTACTACAGAGAGCATATCGTTAAGGTATACAACGGTCTAAAGGAAAAAGAGCCAGGTCTGATCGTATCTTCACCGGATGCATCCATCTATTCTGTTATAGATGTAAGAAATGTTGTCAAGCCAGGATTTGACGCCATAGATTTCGTTTTATATTGTGCCCAGGAAGGTCTTGTGAACGTAGACGGCGTTGAAACAACTCTTCTTGTGGCACCTATGAAAGGCTTCTATGACATTAAGGCTGGAGAAGTCAATCCGGGAAGCACACAGTTCCGTATCTCTTTCGTGGAAACACCAGAGAATATGGCGAAAATACCTGAATTGTTTGTTCAACTCTTGAGACAGTTTGAAGCACAAAGATAATCATGAATCCTAAAGTCAATCCCTCTTGCTTAAAGTGCAAGGGGGATTTTTTTGCTGTCAAAGTTGTCCTAATATTCTGAAAATTATGTACAAATCTTAAAAATTGGGTTCATATGCATGAACGAAATATTATGCTAAAATTAAAAAAAACACATGTATACAGGGTGGTTATAATGTTATCTGGCAAACGAATCGGGAAATTGTTATTCATTATACTTATTGCATCGTTGGTGGGTGGTATTTTTTTGCGTTCATCTAATAATGCCTTTGATGCCACCAGTCTCAATATTGACAATATCATGAATCATATCGAAAAACTGTCTTCTAAGGAGTTCATGGGACGACAGGCGGGTTCGAACGGGGATCGGTTGGCACTTGAATACATAAAGGATTATTTTGCTCAGATAGGACTTGAGCCTGCGGGCATTGAGGATTATTTGCAACCATTTACAGTTGTGATGCCGGATGTGGACTCATCTCCGAACTTTGAGATCGAGTCAGCGACAGGTGAGACTATAAAGCATTTCGAAATGTATGAGGACTACAGTGTCATGATGTCCCCAAACGGTGGAGGCATCAATTATTATGGCGAACTCGTCATACTTGGACCTGATTTTCTGAGAACTAAACCTGAGGAAATCAAAGATCGTATTGCCGTGATAGAGTTCAACAGACTGACGCCGAGGGTCGTTGCCCATATTATCGAATCAGGTGGCAAAGGTGTGCTTTGTAGTGCAGATTCGAACACATTCAATCCTGCTAATATATTTGAGAAAACCAAATCACTTGATATTTCAGGCAAAGTGGATGAATCTATTCTAGTGGGATACATTTCAGTGGACACCTACCGATATCTGCATTCCATATCGGTAAAGAAAGACAATCGTGAATCGGATGAACCTATTGGAATAATATATCAGGCTAGAATCAAGGTGGAGGTTGACTATCCTGTAGTTCAAACTGCGAATATTTTAGGTAAAATTGAAGGTAAATCTTCAGATGGCAAAATAATCCTCATATCCTCTGACATTGATGGACTGGGAATCGGAACTGGTGAAAAATACTTTCCGGGGGCGACCAATAACACCGCCGGAATTGCAATAATGCTGGAAATGGCAAGAACGATGTCCGAACAAGAGAATCAACCTTATGAAACAATTGTTTTTGTGGGTTTTAATGGTCAGGAGCAGCAACTCTCCGGATCAGGTCATTATATCAATAACCCACTTTTTCCACTTGAACATACAACGGTCATCCACATTGAGTCCATCGGTAAAGAGACATTGGAAGGGCTTGGTACCGCCTCGGATCCGATCAACGGAGCGATTATCAGAGACAGAATTGGCAAATATGCAGACGACATGGGGTTGAAGACTGTAAAGCGTCCACCGGGTTATGGTGTAATCACTCAATTTTCAGATAAAAAGGTTCCAGGTGTTTTGCTGAATGACAGCAGCAGGACACAGAACACTTACGATGATAATTATGAGAATATAGATAAAGATACGATCATCAATACAGCCAATGTTATGATCAACTACATAAAAAGAGATATTTACAAAGATACAAGAATTGATTACTTGAACTCAGTCGAGAGATTTCTTCTCATTTTGACTTTGCTCGGTGGATTGGTCAGTTATCTTATTGTCAGAGGGTATAATACTTTTCCTAATATGAGTATTGCAGGCAACAGTATTGAGAATATTTATTACTCAACCCCTGTACTGGTGGTCAGAAAGTTTTTTACCTCAGTACTGCCTTACTTTCTGGCGGTCTTCATGTTGGCGCTTCTTGCCAATATCGATCCGGGAACCGATATGAAAGTGATCAATGGAGAGATGACGACCAATGTATCCTGGTATTTGACCCTTAAGCAAAGTGTGCTTTATTTGAGATCAATGATGGACCTTGGAGCATATCGATCGGATAGCGTCGGTAATATTTTTAGTGTGATCTACGACTCCAGCAAACTCAGTATTGCACTGGTGGCATCTTCACTGTTTTTTTCAACCCTATTCGGTGTTTTACGCGGAATGTACGAAGGTTACAGATCCAAAAGATCAAAACTGGGTTCCATTGGTACACTTATCTTTTTCTCAATTCCAGACGTTTTGATTGTTCTGGTTGTGTTGTTGGGATACATGTTCATAGCAAGGCAGTTCCCGAATCTAAAGGATATAATGCCGCTTAAGTCATTTATATTGCCACTTTTCACGTTGTCAATCATTCCAACGATCTACATTTCCAGAATTACATTGATCACAATCCAAGAGGAACTTGTCAAAGATTATATCAAAAACGAAAAAGCCAAAGGATTTTCCAGAATGAAAATCATATTCGTTGAACTGATGCCTTCAATAGTCTTTAAGATCATTGATACCATGCCCGCTATAATGACAATGCTTTTGTCCAATATGATCATAGTCGAGTATTTGTTCAACTACCAAGGTATTTTATACTTCCTGATCTATCTGTACAATCGACAAGATGTGTACAGATTCGTTCCACTTGCAATTACACTTGGACTGATTTATATTCTGTTCACTAAAGGGTTTCAATTGCTCGCAAAAATCGTCAACCCGATGAAACGTAAGGGGGTATAGACATGAAAAAAATGAATATACCGCTGATGCTGGGGAGTGTTGTGCTTGTGTTGATCCTGTTTGTGATGATGTTTCCTGAAATGTTTGTGGATCAAAGTCCTTATACCATCCAACATACGCGATTTACCCATGAAGGTGGGAAACTTTCCATAGAACGTGCACCATTTCCACCGGCTGAGGATTATGTCCTTGGCAGTGACCATTTGGGACGCGATATATACAGTTATATCATCTATGGTACGCGCCTCACCATATCAATGGGAGTGCTCATTGCAATAGGACAATTCCTGATGGCGATTCCAATGGCATTGTTTGCAGGATTCGGTAATCGAATCGTCAAATCGGTAATAACGCAGTCCAGTGTGATATTTTCGGCAATTCCAGCACTTTTGATAGCAATCATACTATTGAAACTCAACTTCTTCACATCGCTTGAGAAACAAAAATCCATGATTGCCTTCATCATAGTGCTGACTGGTGTAAGTTGGGCGAGACTTGCAAGTCTTGTCCTTGAGAGAGTGGAGTCGATCCTTACACAACCTTTCATCAAAGGGGAAGTTGCAACCGGAAAGAGACATTTCAGAATCGCTCTTGAAAATGTGATGCCTCACCTCGCACCAGAGCTTGTCATACTTTTTTTTATGGAAATCGCAAGGAATCTATCCATGATGATGCAACTAGGAGTGTTCGCGGTATTTGTTGGAAATCTTGGGTTGGTCAACGATCCTACCGCAGGGGTGCCCATTAATATTGACATCAGCTTTGAACCGGAATGGGCGAGTATGCTCAGTACCTCAAGAACGCTCATCAGTACGGCACCTTGGGCGGTCATTTTCCCAGCACTTGCATTCTTCATCAGCGTACTCGGTTTCAATCTTTTTGGAGAGGGACTTAGAAATGCCATGCAGAAAAAAGATTCGCGCGCAGTCTTGTTTTTTAGAAAAATGATCACTTTGGATTTTAAGTACATATGGAAAAATAGTGAATCGAGGACAAAAAAGAAGCTTGCTATATGGACAGTCTCATTTTTTGTCTTGTTGGGACTTTTTACTTGGATCAATTATGAGGATTATGGCATCGGGTACGGATCAGTTAATGAAGAACTGCCTGAAACGGTTGTCATTGGCACCCAATCTGCGATAGACACTTCAAATCTGATAGCAGCAAAAATGAAGAATCTTGGAATCGAACCTCTGAGGGATGACGATTATCTGATGAGTTATGATATCGGTCCATCTTACCTCATTGAATCCCAAATGATCAGACTCAATGTCTCCGGAAATCCGATAGAATTCGTTAAAGATCAAGATTATGCTTTTCTCACATCCGGGAACATAAACGAAACTGGACCAATATACGATGCGACTAGGGAAGACTTATATAACACAAAGGACTACTCCCGCTTTGAAGCGCACTATGTATTGATCGACAAGCTCTACTATAGCGATGGTGCAATCGATTATTTCATCAAAAATATCATAGAAAAAGCTAATATAAAAGGTATATTGCTAATTGCAGGTCAAGATGAGAAATTGGGAAACGTTATCATACATGCAAGTGAGGAACTGGCTGTAGCAGTCATTTCAAGAGATGTCTCAGAAAAGTTGAGCGAACATCCTGACACGACCATCACGATAGCAACAGAAGTCAAACCCATTGAATCCACCGGTTATAATGTCATTGGAATTCACAGAGGAACTGACAAGAACATAGGAGATGAGGCAGTAATAATAGGACTGAACTACAATTATCTTGACGAGTCAGGTGATGAGGTCCTTGATTTCAATCTCAAGTTGATGGAAAGACTTTGTGGTCTTGCAGGCAACAAGAGGTCGATTATATTTGTGTTCCTCGACGGCACGATCAATGAAGAACAGCATGGTATACATTATATTGCCCAGGATTTCCCGTACAGTTCTCAAAAAGTTCAGGTTTACATCGACCTTACGGGTATTGAAAGCTCAAAATTCGAAAAAGTGGAGTTCAGTACAGCTCAAGCTCCGATTACAAGGCAGTTTGCGTGGAGTCTAGGTCATCTTCTAGAGGAGGAACTCAATAGAAAAGGATTTGAACTTAAGCAACTGGAAGCCATGTTTATCGATGGGGAATACTATTTTAAAGGAAGCGCCGCAGATAATGCCCTTTTTTGGAATCGTGGGATGCCGACGATTATAGTCGGAACTCTACAGGGGGAGCAAGACTCGAAAAATCTTGAGGAACTGGGCAGCATTATTCTTGAAGTCATCAATAAGAACAATTATTGATCAAAATTCTAGGGGGCACATGTCATATGAAAAACAAACTGATTGAAGTCACTGATCTGAAGGTGTCCTTTTTTCACGAAACTGGAAAAGTGCAAGTGGTACGAGGCTTTGACATGAGTCTCGATAGTGGTGAGATTATTGGAATCCTAGGAGAATCGGGCAGTGGTAAGACAGTTTCCGCCACCTCGATCCTCAAACTGGAAGAAGATGATGTTGGCATCATTGATTCAGGTGAGGTCATTTTCAAAGGTATGCATTTACTTGATCTCTCTGAAACCGAACTGAGAAAAATAAGGGGCAATAGGATTTCCTATATCTTTCAAAATGCATCGAGCGCTCTGAATCCATTCAAAAGAATAGGCAAGCAGTTGACTGAAGTCCTGAAGAACCATAAACTCGCCTATTCAAAGGAGTTGGTTTTGCAGACGCTGGTCGAAGTTGGAATAGAAGATGCCGATACGGTTTATGATATGTATCCCTTCCAACTCAGTGGAGGACAAAACCAGAGGATTATGATCGCCCAGTGCATCATCTCCAGGCCGGATTTGTTGATAGCGGATGAGCCAACGAGTTCTATCGACGCTTCACTCAGAAAAATTGTTCTGGATGTGTTGAAAGAGATCAACAGAAAAACCAGGATGTCCATAATCATCATCACTCATGATTTTGATGTCGCCAAATATTTGTGCGATCGATTGGTGATCATGTATGGAGGTCTGGTGGTGGAAGAGGGCACCATTGATGAAATATTTGCCGATCCGCTTCATCCATATACCAAGGAACTGATCATATGTGCGGGATCGCTGACCAGGGGAGATGACATTGTCTACACGCTGGAAGGGTCACCACCATCGCCGTTTCAGTTTAGAGATGAATGCCCTTTTGCAAACCGCTGCAAGGTGAGTTTGCCGGAATGTTCATCTGAAATTCCGCGTACACTGGAAATCGCAGGGAGAAAAGTCAGATGTGTCAGATATGAAAAGAGGTGATTGAATGTCTAGTGTCGCTTTGAAAGTGAAAGATTTATCCAAGCATTTCATTGTCAAAAAAAGTGTTTTCTCAAGGAAGAAAGTAATAAATGCCGTCCATAAAATCAGTTTTGATGTAAAGCAGTATGAATCACTTGGGATCATAGGAGAAAGTGGTTCGGGAAAGACCACCATTGCCAATATGCTTCTTAGGTTAATGGATTCAAGTGAAGGCAGTATAGAACTTTTCGGCAAAGACATCACCAAACTGGGTGTTGAGGCGATGAGAAGTCACAGAAAAGATATTCAAATCATCTTTCAATATACACACGCAGTACTGGACCCCAAAATGACGATTGAGGAACTTATAAAAGAACCACTTGAAATCCATAAGGTTGTGAGTGCAAGCGAATATGACGCTGAAGTGGACAGGCTACTGACCATGGTTGGACTTTCAACGTCTGAAAGGAAAAAATTTCCTTCCCAACTGAGCGGAGGACAAAATCAAAGAATCATTATCGCTAGAGCCATTGCAACTAGAGCAAAACTGATTATCTGTGATGAACCGGTCTCTGCGCTGGATGTATCTGTACAGGGACAGATTTTGAATCTGTTGACGAATCTTAAAAAGGAACTTGGCCTTACTTATGTACTGATCACACATGACCTAAGTGTTGTAAAACACATGTGCACTCGAATAGCGGTCATGTACCAAGGCGAAATTGTTGAAATCGGTGAAACTGAAAAAGTGCTTTCAAGTCCTACAAATCCCTATACCAAGAAATTGATCGCTTCTATTTTGGATTGACAGAATAAATGTGATTCAGGTCACGGAAATAGTGACTCCAGTCTGCTAGAGTATGCGTATAACAGCAAATTGGAGGATTGACAATGTTCAGTGATGACTATAAATCAGTGATGGACTCTGCACTTTCGAAGCAAGTGTTTTTAAAGGCGAACCCTTTTGGATTTTTTGTGGCTTCCATCATGGCCGGCGTTTTTGTGGGATTCGGAATCATGTTTATTTTTTCCATAGGTGGCCATTTGGATGGAGCGCCCTATTCCAAAATTATAATGGGGGCATCTTTTGGAATTGCGCTCAGTCTGGTGATCATGGCAGGCTCGGAATTGTTTACGGGAAATAATTTTATTATGACTGCAGGGCTGCTCGGGAAAAAGGTCTCATGGTCTATGGTGATGAAGATTTGGATCATCAGTTATTTGGGCAATTGGGTAGGTTCAGTCTTGTTGGCTGGACTTTTTTATGGCGCCGGACTGGCGAAGGGTCCAGTGGGCGAGTTTATTGCCATCAGTGCAGAGGCGAAAATGAGCATACCTTTCTGGTCGCTCTTCATTAGAGGAATCCTTTGCAATATGCTGGTTTGCGTGGCAATTTGGTCGAGTTTCAGGATGAAGTCCGAAAGTGGAAAATTGATTGTGATTTTCTGGTGTCTCTTTGCGTTCATTACAACAGGATATGAACACAGTATTGCAAATATGAGTTTGCTGACTGTATCTTTACTGGCACCTTTTGAAGCGGGAGTGTCCCTGGGCGGTTATTTTTATAATATTCTGGTTGCGACGGCGGGCAATATGGTGGGTGGTGTTGTTGGAATTGGAATTCCATACTATATCATTTCAAAAAAAGGGTATATAAGTAGTCAAGCAGGATAAGAAAGGTGGAAGCGATGGCGATTAAAAATATATCCATAATCGGAATGGGAGCGCTCGGCATTCTGTTTGGGCAGCATTTAACAGAGAAAATGGGAAGAGAATCAGTTTGCTTTGTGGCAAATGACCGGAGAATTCAAAAGTATGAAAGTGGTAAAGTGCACTGCAATGGCAAGTTATGCGATTTTCGGATGGTATCCGATCAGCATAAAGGTGATTCTGCTGATTTGGTGATCTTTGCAGTGAAATCAACAGCACTGGTGGAAGCACTGGATACAGCCAAACATCAAATTGGTGAGAATACCATCATCATATCGCTTTTGAATGGTATATCGAGTGAAGAGATCATCGGAGCCAGGTACGGAATGGAAAGAATCATCCGCTGTGTAGCGCTGGGAATGGATGCGGTCAAGATAGGCAGTGATCTTACATACACTAAAATGGGACAACTTTGTGTGGGAATCTTACCTGATGAAAGTGATAAATCCGATAAATTGGACATGCTATGCAAACTTTTTGATGAAGTTGATTTGCCATATACCAATGAAGAGGATATCTTACACCGTTTATGGAGCAAATTCATGCTCAATGTGGGTGTCAATCAGGCGGTCATGGTCTATGAGGGCACTTATGCGACCATTCAACAGCCGGGTGAAGCAAGAGAAGTGATGATAGGTGCCATGCGTGAAGTGATGAAGCTTGCAAAGTATGAAGGCGTTGTGCTGACCGAAGAGGACTTGATGGCATATGTGGATTTGATGGATACGCTTTCACCGGATGGCATGCCATCCATGCGTCAAGATGGACTTGCGAATAGGAAATCCGAAGTGGAATTGTTTTCCGGTACAGTTTTAAAATTGGCTGAAAAGCATGGTATAGAACTTCCCGTCAATGAAATGCTTTATAGGAGGATTCTCAATATGGAAAAAGGCAAGGTCATTCAATCCGGATTCTTTGATGTGTCCGAATCCAATCTGGATTACGTGTTATCTGAACTTATGGCACATCCGGATCATGAAGATAAAATAATCAGCAGCATACTGCAGTATGAGATCGAAAAATCTTATTCAGTTGATGCAAAAATAAAAATCATCAAGTGTTTTGACCAAATAGTTCCCAATTCCATTCTAAAAAAAGAAATGACCAAATTTGTCCGTTCAAACGCCAATCATCCCAACAGCAAAGTGAGAAAAGAAGCTAGGAGTTTTCTAAACAAATAATAAAAACCCTGAAATATGCCGATATGAACCGGCATATTTCAGGGTTTATTTTTTTGATCCATATCCTTAAGCTCCAACAGATAAGTCTCATAAGCCGCAATAGTGGCAAGTACAGTGATGTCCTTTGATTCGCCACGACCAGTCCAGTCGCTGCCCTCAAAGGCGTATAAGTCAGTCAGGAACTTATTGATTCTATTTTTTTCCTTATCAGGGTCGACGTTTTCCTGTTCCCTCAGCGCACCATAAATCAGATGAAATCTCGCATTGTATTTGTCTTCGTGAATTTTGTTTATGAACATCAAATCACCTCCGCACTAACAATATATCACATTATGTGATTAATGTCACGCAAAAACAATACTTTTACTCATAAAATGCCGATAAGTTGTTTTCTTCAGCCAGAGTGGTGACGATGGTATAGATGATCACAGAAGCCAGGCTTGAGGTGACTTGGTCGTGGTCGAAACGCGGTGAGACTTCTGCGATATCAAAACTCATCAGTTTCCGTGATTTGATGATATGTTTGACAAGTTTGAGCACTTTTTCCGGGTGAAGTCCAAGGGGCTGTGCGGCACTGACACCTGGAGCATACGAAGAAGAAATCACATCGGCACATAAGGTGAGATATATCGCGTCATTTTTTTTGATGAACTGGTCCAGTTTCTCTAGGATGCCCCAAAGATCGGCACCATCAATATCCTTTGCGAGCATATAATCCACACCAAGCTGATGTGCTGTTTTAAAAAGATCGACTGTATTGCCGCTTTTTTGTATGCCTATGCAAAAATAGCGGAAAGGAAAACCGTTTTGGACGGAATAATCTGCGATTTGTCTGAACATCGTCCCTGAGGAACCGCCATTCGGGTAAGGTCTCAGGTCGAAGTGTGCATCAAAATTGATAATGCCGAGTGCGCTCTGATTGTTTTTTTGGATCAAATGCCGGTGAAGACCATGATAATGTCCGAGTGCGACTTCATGGCCACCACCAAGTACGATTGGAAACAGACCTAGATCGAGAATCAAATCAATTGCGCTTGTTAGAGTGGTTTGAGCGCTTTCAAGATTTTCCTCTATAGGATGGATATTTCCCGCATCATAGAGTTTCAGTCCTTGATCGAACGAACAGGGTCTGTTCATGAGTTCTCTTCTAATGCTTTCAGGACTGTTTTCGGCTCCGATACGGCCTTTGTTGCGCTTGACGCCGATATCGCTGCAAAAACCCAGAAAAGCGATTCCGAATTTGTGATTCAGGTCTTCTTTTTTAACACTGTTCAGATCGATGGTTTCCACCCATTGATGCCATCTGAACGCATCGAAATTGTCTACGCTGTCGATTCTGCCTTTCCAATAATCGGATGGAATCGGACTATATTCTTTCATAGGATCACACTCCTTGACTCATTTTAGTGATGGATGACAATATTATATCAGAGAAGAGTTGTTTTATCGTCTATTTACAACGAAACTCAAATAATAATATGGTAAAATGGTTAAAGAATCATAAAAGAAAAGGGTGACCCATGGAATGGAAACAATGTTTGACCGCCACTGAGAAGTCGGTTTATATCAAATTCATAAAAACACTTTATAAGGATGATCCATTTTATGTGGACTATACAACACCTGTATTGAATGAGATTTTCGCTGAAAAATCACCTTTTGCCCGAAATTTATGGCACGAATCCTATTGGATTATGGACTCTGATGAGTTGGTGGGCGTTTTGACATATCTGATCCACAATAATTATAAGGATGTGCTGCAAATTTCATTTATGGAATACCTTGACCTTGTAGGATTGCCGAGGCTGATTCTAGAACATGCCGTTCTGATCGCAAAGGAGAGAGGCATCAAGGAAATAGTGGTCGGCTTGAATGGTCACGTGAATTATGGGCTGGGATTATCCGTGGAACAATCGCATCGACCGACATTCGGTTCCGTCTATACAAAAGCGTATTACAGCAAACATTTCAAAGCGCTCGGCCTTGAAGAAACAGGGTTGGTTTCTTTTCAGTATCCTTGGGAAACGAAAGAATTTCCCATGTCTCTTGAAAAAAAGAAAAGATATTATGACAGATTCAATTTTCGCATCATGCAAAAAGAGACTTTTGATAGTGATATTGCAATCTATACGGCACTCAACAACAAATGCTTTGGTGAGCATCCGTTTTACTTCCCGAGAACAGTGGAAGAAGATCGTTTCTTATTCAAGGATCTTAAATATTTCATGGAAAAAGGCAGTTTGATTTTTGCTGAAGAGGGTGGAAAACCCATTGGTTTTTTACTTTGGTATCCGGATTGGGGAGAGATTATGGGTAGGGGTGAAACGCTATCGATTGTGACCTTCATCAGAAAAATGCTGTTTGGCAAGAAAGTGAAGGGCTTCAAGATTGTTGAATGGGCCGTGCTTCCTGAATACAGGAGAAAAGGGGTCCCGATAGGTTTGTTGGCCCACTGTTATGAACTGGTTAAAAACAGACAATTCACGAAGTGCAAAACGAGCTGGATTGTTGAAGCCAACAAGGATTCGAGTGGGTTTGGAGACAAATGGGCTGAGCCGTACGAGCAATACGCAGTTTATACATGGAAACTATAATGAGGACAATGATTATGATGCACCCGTTTCTGAAAGAAGAGTTATGGCCGATCCTTGAAAAAACTCATGATGGCAGCTGTGAAAGACATGTCACCCCCAACTCTGTGTTCACTACTTACTATGCCAAGCTGAATTTGCTTTCGTTTCAGAAAGGGAAAATCAGAAAAAAAGTCAGGATCATAGGTCTGCCCCCATCAATTTCACTTGAGGGGTATCATCTGAAGAACAATCAAGGCATGAATGAGATGCTTCATTGGCTTATGGGACAAAGCGGACATACATTGGTGATCAATTCGGAGGAGAGACTTTCCGGTTGCTTTTCGTGTGTACCCACATTGCCTTCTGTGATTTTTGAAAACAAATTTGAAAGTTTTGAGCATTATTTGAATGAGCTCAGATCACATTACAGATATAGAGCAATCAAAGCATTGAAAAAATTTGAGAGCGTCGAGCAAAAACAAAATGAGCCTTTTGACCGTGCGCTTTATGATTTGTATGATGCTGTCTATCAAAACTCGGAGTATCCACTTGCGAAAAATGAAATGGTTTTTTTCGAACGATTTCCTGGTACGATTGAACAATTTTATATCGGAGTAAAACCGATAGGATTCTGTCAGTATCATATTGCGGAAGGCACACTTTATTTCATGTTTTGCGGGATCAATTATGAAGAGCTGAAGACCTATGACACTTATTTGAATATGCTCTTGGTCATCATCAGAAGAGGGATCGAGGCAGGAGTGCAAACTATAGACCTTGGACAGACTACAGAGACCATCAAGCAAAAGCTTGGCGGAACATTAAAGCCATTATATATTTGCCATTTCCATAAGAATCGGGTCATAAGAAGCCTAATGAAAAGGGCTATGCCAATGCTGGGATATGCTCCGCCGAAGACTCGGTATCACGTGTTTAAAAATGAAGGGGATCGATCATGAGTGTTTGGAATCTGTATGAGAGAACATATGAAAAGCTTTGGGTCCAGCACATATCGCTCAGACCGACCAGAAAAGCAGTGATAGGTGCTCTAAAAAAGTTGAAATTGCCTGGGAATTCGCTCCTTGATATGAGTTGTGGGACAGGTCAGTTGCTGGATGATTTGAAAAGGGAGTTGCCCGAAATCGAATGTGTGGGTGTGGAACCTTCGCTCATGAGGCGCACGGCGATTTCCAAGGGGCATAAAATTCTTGATAGCGATGTTGAAAACTTCAACTCCTCTGATGATTTCGGGTGTATCGTGTGTACGCATGCATTTCCCTATTATTCGGATCAACGTGAAGCCATTTTCAGGTTTTCCGAGCATACACTTCAAGGTGGATATCTGATCATCGCTCATGCTCAGACAAAATCAATATACGACAAGCTGATGTTGATGATTGTGAAATTAACGACTTCAAAAGCCCATTATCCGACCCATTCGGATATGGTTGATCATTTGGAGCCTTATTATAAAATATGTGAAGTGGTAAAGATCAATGCTTGGTACGTTCCAAGCATCACGATGTACATTGCCCAAAAAAGGTGAGCTATGAAAATTGTTTTATTGCGCCCCAAACCAGACCCGGAAACCATTGGACTTAGGCATGTCATGATTTGTGAACCACTTGAACTTGAGTATGTCGGGGCGGTACTGGAAAAGGACCATCATGTTGTACTTTATGACATGATCCTGGAAAAAATGTCCATAGATGAAATCGTCTATAAAGAATTGCCGGACATGGTATGTATGACCGGTTATATTTCACATGTGAATATTCTAATGGATTACAGCAAAAGGATCAAAAAAATCAACGACAAAATATTGACTGTGGTCGGAGGCGTTCACGCGGAAGTCGTACCGGAGGATTTCGAAGAGGGTTCGTTTGATTACATCATCTCTGCGAATCCACTGGATTACGTCGTATCCATAGCAAACGGAAATGTTTTTTCACGGATCATCAGAGACGAAAAGCGGAGATCGTTTCAATATCCACATCCGGCAAGGCATCTTGTGGACCGATACAAGAAAGACTACTATTATATGTTTCACAATCCATGCAGCCTCATCAAGACATCCTATGGTTGTCCCTATAACTGTTCATTCTGCTTTTGTAAGGCCATCACGGACGGGAAATATTTCACAAGGCCGATGGATGATGTGATTGAAGAGCTTAAGACCATTGATGATGAAGAAATCTATATCGTGGATGATGATTTCCTATATGATGAAAAAAGATTGGCTATGTTTTGTGACTCTGTGGAAAAGCTGGGAATCCGTAAGAAATACTTGGTCTACGGCAGAGCGGATTTCATTGCGGAAAACCCGGAGATGATGAAAAGACTAAAAGGTGTAGGTCTCAGAGCGGTGATAGTGGGTCTTGAATCCTATTCGGACGAAGATCTCGACAGCTATAACAAAAATAGTCAGATCAATGCGAGCATAGCATGCATCGAATTGCTCAATGCACTGGATATTGAATGTTATGGGACGTTCATCATCGGACTGGACTGGAAAAAATCGGACTTTGATTCGCTGCGCCTTTTCATTGTGAAGACCGGGATCCAATTTGTTAATCTCCAACCCCTCACACCAATGCCGGGAACCGATCTGTATGAACGCACCAATAAGAATTGGATTGTTGGAGTGGATGATTTTGCGAAATGGGATATGGCGCACCTGGTGCTTTCACCCGTTCACCTGTCCATCAGGCGCTATTATTTTGAAATCGTCAAACTTTATTATCAAGTGACATTGAGACCGTCAATGGTCCATAGAGCATTAAAAAAATATCCGTTCAAGGAAAATCTGAAATTGACCATTGGCGCCAACCGGGTGATGTGGCAATACGTCAAAAGAATAATCAAGGGGCGACCATGAAAAAGAAAATTCTACTGATCCAACCTTCTCCATATGCACCGGATGGGAATGTGATCAAGAAAAAAAGACTTAATTTTGTTGGACTCTCGCTGCCGCTTATTGCTGCGTTGACTCCAGAGCACTATGAAGTGGAACTCATATATGAGACCATCGAAGAAATTCCATGGCATACGGAAGCGGAGATTGTGGGCATATCCTCCATGGGACACGGCGTACACAGAACCATTGATATCGCAAAAGGATTTAAAGCACTCGGTAAGACTGTGGTTCTGGGTGGGTATATGGTCAGCCTTTTGCCAGAGGAGGGACTTAAATACGCAGATGCGGTTTTTGTTGGTGATGTGGAAACTTCGTGGGGAGTCTTTCTAAGCGATTATGAGACGGGCTTGATCAGGCCGGTTTATGATATGCCACTGACAGAGTATTCTCCACCACTACCTCGTTATGAGCTGATCACAAATAAGAAAATAGGCAGTTTCCTTCCTGTACAAGCGGGCAGAGGGTGCGTGAACCATTGTTCATTTTGTTCAGTGGCGTGTCTTTATCAAGGAAGGTATTTGAAAAGACCGGTTGATGAGGTGATGAGGGATATTACTGAAGTCAAAAGACTGGGATATAATCAATTCTTATTACTTGACGACAATATTTTTTCAGATCGGGCTTATACAAAAGCACTGTGTGAAGCCATCAAACCGATGAAAATGAAGTGGATGACACAGTGTACAGTGACCATAGGAGATGATGTGGAGCTGCTCAGGCTCATAAGAGATAGCGGATGCATCGCACTCTCATTTGGTCTTGAAAGCATCACACAGAGCAGTCTGGACGGCATGGACAAGCCTTGGGCAAAAGTCAGTGAGTATGAGAGGCTGATCAAAGTGGTCAGAGATGAGGGCATTCAGGTTTCAACAGAGATGGTCGTAGGTGCGGACGGGGATACTCTTGAATCCATCGCTGCCACTGCCGATTTCATCAATGATCTGAAAATCGCCGTTCCACGTTTCTACATTCTCACACCGATTCCAGGAACACTTTTTTTTCATCAGATGAGTGCGGAGAACCGGATCTACAATAAGGATATTTATTCCTATAATGGAGCTGAAGCCGTTCATGTTCCAAAGAACATGACACCAGAGGAACTCACAGAAGCCTATTGGTCACTTTATAAGGACGTCTTCAGTTACAAAAACATCATGAAGCGTACCCTTTTTCAAAAAGGTTTCTTCAAGAATCCTCTTTTGTCCGTTTTTTACCTGTACATCAATCTTTATTATCGATTTCAGATCCTCAGGGGAATCACCCCGAACATAATATGAGTCAGGAGCAAACATGAAAATTCTATTGGTCAGACCTTGGGTGAACAAAAACATCACAACCGTCAAGAATTACCTGTTCGGTGAACCTATGGGACTGGAATGCTTCTCAGCGCTTTTAAAAGAGAATGGTGTTGAGGTGCTTTTAGTGGATTTCATGGTGGAGGCAAAAGCCGTCATTGAAACCTACTTGGAAAGATTTAAGCCGGATGCGGTCGGAATCACTTCACAGTGTACGGATGTCGAGAACGTCAAAGCAATAGCAAAAGCAGTGAAAGTGTACTGTAAATCGACTCCCGTTCTGGTCGGCGGAGTTCAGGCGTCATGCTTCCCGAACGCTTTTTTCGTGCCTGAGGTGGATTACGTCTTCAAGTCTACGACGCGAAAAAATGTTAAAGAGGTTTTAGAGGCACTCGAAGGCAGCTCAAACATGCGGCGCATCGATGGGGTATACAGCAGAGCACTTGAGTTCGTCAATGATGGCGAATTTTGCTATAACGAGTATATTGTTCCAGATCGAAGTTCCACGAAGAATTACCGGAAAGCTTATAAATATGTGGGATATCAACCCTGTGCCATTGTGCAGACCGCCTATGGATGCAGAAACAGATGCACATTTTGCATCCGGTGGAAAATCGAAGGCGGGGAGCTTAGGGAAGTGCCTATTGCAGAAATCGTCAATCAAATCGCAGCTCTCGATGAACCTTATGTGATGATTTGTGACAACGATTTTCTGATCAACGCAACGAGACTGGAAGCATTTTGTGATCTGCTCGAAACTCAAAGCGTTAAAAAGGAGTTCATTTGTTATGGCAGTGTGAACAGCATCCTTGAAAAACCACAGTTGTTGTCCAGGCTTCGAAAGAATGGGCTTGTGGCCGTCATTGTTGGTTATGAGGCGTTCGAAGACAGGCAACTGTCGATTTACAACAAGGCATCGACCATTGATGACAATGAGCAGGCGACATCGCTACTGAAGGCAAATGATATCGCCTGTTGGGGATCGTTCATATTACATCCGGATTGGAGCAAAAAGGATTTCAAAAAACTGTTGGATTATCTGGACTATCTGAAACCAGAACTCGCCACTTTTTCTCCGCTCGTGCCACATCCCATGACGCCACTGTATGAAACATACAAGGACCGTCTGCTTTATGATGCGGACGACTATGACAAATGGAATTTCGGAGATGTGCTCATTCGCCCTTCAAAGATGAGTTTAAAAGCGTACTACTGGGAAGTCTTGAAGCTCAGCCTCAAAATGAATGGAAACCTTCATAGTGTCAGGTACACTTTGAAAGCATTCCCTATTGCAAATACACTCAAGATGATCACCGGGTTCAATACTCTTTTTTCCATTTACATTAAAAACATGCTGACGAGGAGATAAGATGAAAGTGTTGCTCGTAAGACCCGAAGTGCCTAATCTATTCAAGTATGCCAACCTGATCACAAGTGAACCGATTGAGCTGGAGTATCTGTATACTGAACTTAAAACCCAGAATCATGAGACTCTGATTTTTGACGGTGTGTTTGAAGAAAGACCGTTCAGAAAGATTCTTGAAACATTTGAACCGGATTTGGTCGCCATAACGGGATACATCACTCAAGAGGATTTGATGATAGGATACGCGCGGCAGGCCAAAAGCCACAATCGCAGTGTAGCGACTATAGTGGGAGGTGTCCATGTGCAGCTCAATCCGGAAAGATTCAAGGTGATGGGGATAGACTACATTTTTAGGAGCGAGTCCATGGAGTCTTTTGGCACGCTTTTGGATGCCCTTGAAAATGGATTGACAATTCCTGAGTCCGTCAACGGATTGATTCACAGATGTGGGGACAGGTGGATTGAAAATGGAATGGTTCCTGTGGAAATAGACAAACTGCCCATTCCTGACCGTTCATATTTCCATGCCCATAAGAATCGCTATAATTATTTGGATTTATCTTCTGTGGCGACTGTCAAAACATCTTTCTCATGTCAGCATAATTGTAATTTTTGCTACTGCACAAAACTTGGAGGTGGAGTTTATAATGCCAGAAACCTTGATTTGGTCATAGAGGAACTTTCTGGAATTGACACCGACAACATATTGATTGTGGATGATGACTTCCTTGCCGATATCGAAAGAGCGAAAGCGTTTGTTGAAAAAGTCAGATCGACAGGACTTGAGAAAAACTATATCTGCTATGCAAGAGCGGATGCGGTGGCTTCAAATGCCGGACTGATCAGAGAAATGTCCGAAGTGGGTTTCAAATACTTCATAGTGGGACTGGAAGCCATATCGGATGAGGATTTGAGACATTATGACAAAAAGACTACTGAAGTCATCAATAGAAAATGCATTGAGAATATTCAAAGCACAAATGCCCAGATCATCGCACTCATGATGGTTTCCCAAAAGGCGACCAGGAAGGACTTTGTCGAACTTTACAAATGGGCTGAAAAAAACAAGTTGGTTTACACCACAGTATCCATTTTCACACCAATTCCAGGAACAGCACTTTATGAAGAGCATAGAGACAAGTTGATCAGCAAGAAAAATGAGCATTGGGATTTTCTGCATTTGGTTTTAAAACCGGAGAACATGACAAGATTCCAATTCTATTTTCATTTTATTTGGCTTTCCTACAAGCTCTATAGACTGGGCAAAAAATCTGGAGGCTTCGATTTCGATAGAAAAAGACAAAAAAAGAAAAGGTGAGTTGATGATCTGGATTTCCAGATTTTCAATTCACCTTTTTGGTTTTAGAAGCTATTTTGGATCAGTTGATCTTTCCTTGAGTTCATAGAGGTCGATTCTTCGATTCTTAAGCAATGTCACTGTTCCTGAATGTCTTGATCGCTTGAGCAGTTCGAGATCGACGTCTCCCACTATGACCGTTTCTATGTTTGGTGTACACTCCGCCATGATGCCATCTCTTGGGAATGAGAAATCCGATGGTGTGAAGATTGCGGATTGTGCGTATTGGATATCCATGTTTTCTACATGGGTCAGGTTGCCGACTGTTCCGGCAATCACCGTGTAGACCTGGTTTTCCACCGCTCTTGCCTGAGCACAGTAACGGACTCTCATATAGCCTTGGCGCTCATCCGTACAGAAAGGTGTGAAGATGATGTTGGCGCCTTTTTCGGTTACGATTCTGGCAAGTTCAGGGAATTCGATGTCATAACAAATCAGGATTGATATTTTTCCACAATCCGTATCGAAGACCTTGATGGAATCACCAGTGGTGATGCCCCACCATTGTTGTTCGTTAGGTGTGATGTGAAGCTTGTATTGCTTGTCGATGGTGCCGTCTCTTCTGAAAAGATAGGCGATGTTGTAGATTTGTCCACCCTCCTCGACAAAATGGGAACCGCCGATGATGTTGACGTTATATCTGACAGCAAAATCTGTGAAAATCTGAATGTATTGTTCTGTGTAAGTGGTCAATAGCTTTATGGATTGTGATGGCGTATCCTGATCCATGAACGAAAGCAACTGCGTAGTGAAAATTTCAGGAAACACCACGAAGTCGGATTTGTAGTTGGATGCGACATCCACATAGTACTCGCACTGATGTGAAAATTCTTCGAATGAATCGATTTTTTTCATCATATACTGTATGACGCAGATTCGTACGGGCATCGCAGTCTTAAAATGTTGCTTGCCTTTGGATTGGTATTCGATATTGTTCCACTCCATCAGAGTGGCGTACTGGAGAGATGCTTTGTCATCAGGCATGTATTTTCTCATGATGCGTTTCAGCACAAAATCGCTCTTAAGCTGGAATGACAGAATCGGATCATAAATGTTCAGTGCAGTGACTTCTTTGACATATTCCTTTGGAGTCATTTGATCCGCATAGTCCTTGTATCCCGGAATTCTCCCTCCGATCACAATACTTTTAAGGTTCAGTTGCTGAACCAGCTCCTTGCGTGCCTCGTACAGCCTTTTCCCGATTTTCATATTTCTGTAATCGGGGTGGACCATCAACTCAATGCCATAAAGGTTGTAACCATCAGGATTGTGGTTTGTGATATAGCCATTGTCTGTGATCTCATCCCATGAATGCTGATCATTGTACTCGTCAAAGTTGATGATCAAGCTGGAACTGGAGCCTATGATTTCACCATCGTATTCGACGCAAATCTGCCCCTCCGGAAATATCGCAAGGTGGCTTTCCAGTTGTGAAAGCTTCCATACCTCCATGTTGCCAAAGCACTTTTTTTGAAGTTCTATTATGGAATGAAAATCCTCTCTTTTTATCTGACGAATGATTATTTTTTTCTCAAATTTCGATAAATCAATGTTTCCCATACACTTGCCCCTCTCAAATCGTTCCTATTATATCACTGTTCGATACTACCATTGTACCACACATGAACAAGTATACCCAATTTCACCGGTGAATCCCCACTTGATAAATGAGGCCACAAGAAGTATAATTGTTAAAATAAATTAATATATTCTATAATAGGAGGCGTTATGACCATTAGAAAAGAACTGGGAATCGAGTTCGGCAATATTGATCCGATCACTACAAGTGAAGATAGGATCAAATACATCAATTTCAAATTGGCATCCCTTGGTTTGCCGATTTACAAGTCAAAAAATGTCAATAATGCATCCGGCTCTTATTTCATAGAGCTATTCGACGACATCATAAAAGACTATAAAGAAAAAACGAGAATGGTGGATATTCACGAGGTGGGAATCCACAAACGGATCAACCGGTTTTTCAAAGATTACTTCAGTGAATTTCAAGATTGTCCAAAGGTAATCGAGGATTATTTCACTTTGGATCACTATGGTCTCGCTAGAGAGATGTCATTACCACCCGAAGGCAGCACTTTCATTAATGAATACATCAGCAGCTACCGAATCAAACAGGGCGTGCTCAACAATCCCAGAAACGACAGAAGAACAACCAAAGGCTCTTTCCATATCGCAGAGGGGGGCCTGCCGATTCCTTATGATAAAAAAGCTGTGCCTAAGGAAGTTTTTCTCAAACTGTATAGTGAAGCTGTGAATCCACCGGATTCGCTGAGGGTATTGCCGTTCACATCAGAGCAGAGTGAAGCGGCAAGGACTTTTGTTTCACTGATGCTCAAACCTATTGTATCTCCAAAAGTTCCCGGAATATTGGATGAAAAGACGATGGAAGTACTTTTTATAGCACCTGGAAGTTTGGTGTCCAATCTGGATTTTGTAGAGTCCGTATTTGGAAATGCCGGTGATCCAAGTTACCACAGCAACGACTCGGGGCTTGATTTGAATGGATGGTCGGGACACACGGGATTTATTTTGCTTGCACCGCATTTGAACAAGATGAGGAAAATCGATCTTGGACTGCCTCATTATGATGATGCCACTGAAAGGCAGCGAAGAGATGGGATGTGTTACAAAGAAGAGGACGAGCTATATAATGAGGGACAGGCTTTCAAACTGACTTGTCGTGACAAAAGCGGTGTGGCGGTGACCTTGATTGCGGACAATTACTTCGGTTATTCCAAAAAAGAGATCAAGACCCAAATCAGTTTTGCAGCCAATCTCCTTGGAAATGTCGAAGAGGAGCACGCCGGTGGAACAATAGCATATCCTCAAAAGAACCTCGGTGAGAATTATACCGCCAAAGAAGACAAAAGTGTCTCTGGATATACTTTTGACGAAGTCATCAAGGACTTTGGAGACATGATGGAACTTCATGAAGATCATTATGGTGTGGACAAAAACAACAATCGTATTGTATATCTCCCGGAAAACATTGAAATTGACCTGCAAAAGACCGAAATCAAGTGGGTTCATCAAGATCGGGAAAGAAAACTCAAATTGTCTCCCGCAAACCTTTATGTATTGCCGAACGGCGAAAAAATCCATATGGAAAAACACCCTGCGGCTCCAGCCTGGAAAATGGTTGGCACTGCAGCGGAAGGCACTTTCTGTCATAAACCATGCACAGTTTCAGGTGGAGGTAAATCAGAGATTTCAAAATCCATCAGCAATTCCATCATTTACGGCACTTATTACGTCCATGACCTTGCAAAAGATTTGGACAATGTAGAGCAAATTTTCAACTACGATTACAGAAAGCGTTGGAGAGACTTCCCAGATCGAGAGAGACCGTCAAGACCGATACTTTCCATCGACAGGACACTTGGATCGGTCATAAAGCTATTGTCACCATCTCCCGCATACACCGATGAGTTCAACGCTTATCTCGAAGCCATTCCCAATCATGTCAAGGCACTTGTTTTTATGATCAAGCGATTTTATCGTCAATCATGGGGCAATGACTGGAGGAAGCACTTCACTGTTGATCACATCAATGGCAAACCTGGTAATGAAATCAATTTCAACAACAGAAAAATCAGACCGAGTTATTTGAGAGTCGGATTTGAAAATGATGACGCGTGGCGTATTTTCAAGCTGAGAATAGATTTCATGCCTAGCGAGAAAATACAAATGGAAGATGACGTCACAGCGTCGGTTCTGATTCCTGCAAACCAACTTTCACATCTCGACCCTCAATATACCAACGGCAGTTATAAGTTTTCCACAAATTGCGAGTATCGTTTTTTTCAAAGACCGGATGAGGCCATCAATAAGGGCTATGACAAACAGGCGGAAAAAGATTTGTCCAGCAAGAATCTTTTCGCAACAAATTACCAGCCTCTGACCAAGGGGGATGTCAAGGCCATCAAAGAAGATGTCATGGGATATATTGACTACACCGAACCAGTAAGAACCCATATTGAAGAGTTTCTCAAAGGCGAATATGAGTATTGTGTGGTGTCTTCAGAACCGAGAATCGTCGATGGTAAACCAAGCAAGAACCCGCGTTATCTTGAGCATAGATCCGATTTTATCGATCCTCTCAAAACATATATATCACATATCGGTGTGAGATTGGCGAGGAAGATTCCACTGGACAGGCCTGTATTGATGCCGGTGAACGCAATTCTTGCAGGACGTAGAAACAATCCGCCGGGTGTGGAAGGGGATAAAAAAATATTGCCACTAAGTGTTTACAATCCGATCCATTACCAGGAATTGCCGGAACTGTTCATGGACTTCATCAGCAGTTTGACCGGAAAGTCGCCTTCGACAACCGGTGCTGGGTCAGAAGGCGCACTCACCAAAGCGCCATTCAACATGTTGTTGCCGATTTATGATGTCAACAATGCACTTTTGTCCTATATTTTGGGAGATTATGCGGTTTTCACAACACCAGCGGGGCATATCGGGGCAAACGTGAAAGTCGATCATGACATTTCAATTCTAGTGCCTGAGATTTGGTCGAGATTGTCTGAAGAGGAGCGCAGACCTGACAGCTTGATCAAAGAGGGGGCATTTGAGAAAATCGATGACTTTACGTATAATGGTGTTCTTGTCCCTGCCAGCAGACTTGGTTATAGAATGACAGAAGTGTTTTCCTATAAATATCTCGGCAAGATATTTGACGAGCCTCAGACTGTTTTCAATGAAAATATATTGAAACCGGAGTCTCAAAGTATGGAGGCATTTGTAGATGGTGTAATCAACATTTCAAACGGTCACAAGAAAGCGGCGTTTGATTATTTTGAAGACGGAAGCATTGAATTTGCAATACCGCCACTCAAAGCACTTTTGAACATCATGGCATATGGAGTTTATGAGGGCCATACAATCGAATCGAAGGAAGTACGTGGTCTCTTTGATAAAAATGTCGTGCTATCGAGCGAATGGTATGAAAAGCGACTTAAGAACAAACAGCTCATTGACATAAGATTGGTCCAGAAGAAAATTGGAAACTTGGAGGAGTTTGTTGCAGATCCTATCAACAAATCCGTAATCAAGGAGTTTCGTTATGATGAAAAATTGGAACAGGCTAAAGCGATTCTTAAGCATTTCGAATCCGATCTTTATCTGAAATCACTCGTCGGCACCATTGGAGCTGGCGATACGGCACTGAAATAGCACCAATATCATTGCTTCATTATCCGGAGGAAAAATTCATTTTTTAGTACGGATAGTGAAGTTTTTTTTGTGGTTATGATATACTTGAAGTGTACTGGAATAAGATTTTAAGGAGGTCCAAATTGCGTGTGGAAAAATTGAGTGAGGAGCGATTGGAGGAATTCAAAGCCTATTGCTACAAATACCGTTATATTCATGATGAGTCATTTTTGTATGACGAAGACATTGAAAACTTTGAGGTCAATGATGAAAATCCTACATATCTGCTCATCGAAAACAACACGATTACCGGTGTTCTGTCACTGATGTTTAATGACTATTATCTGGCAGGTAAAAAAGCGAGGGTGAGAATCTACCATTGTGAGCATACGGATATGGAGTCGTACAAAACCTTGTTGGAGGCGGCATTACCTTTAAAAGTCGACATCGATAGGATCGAAATGTTTATTCCTGAAAAATTGAATCGAGTCCAACAGATATTGCATACTTTAGGGTTTGACAAACATAGGACTTCCTACGTGATGGTCCGAAAAGAAAAACCTTTGGTGAAAGCCAATTTTCCGGAAGGCTATCATCTCAGACCTATCAGAAAAAACAAGGATGAATCCGCTTACGCCATGGTCAGAAATGAAGCATTCAAAAACATTTCCGGATCACAGACACCTATCACCAGCGAAATGGTGTCAAAGCAAAATGAAGAAAGCGGTCTTTTGTCCGATGGGATGCAGATTCTGTGGTTTGATGAAAAACCCGTCGGTGTGCTGAGGATGCTCAAGGAATCGGAAGATTCCGGTGATTACAGTTTTGTGGCACCAATCGCATTGTTGCCCGAATATCAAGGTAAAGGACTCGGATGTGAACTTTTGAAGGCGGGTATCGAGTTGGGACAAAAGAACGGACTTGTAAACTGTATGTTGGTGGTTAATGCCGAAAACGAACAAGCCCTTTCATTGTATGTGAAAAATGGGTTTGAAGTTGATATGGCTATGAATTGTTTGACTTTGGAGGTGTAAAATGAATTTTGAGCAACTTTATATAGGCGGAAAATGGATTCCTTCTGATTCGGGTGATTGGATTGATGTTGAAAATCCGGCGACCAGGGAAATCATCGGTAGAGTACCCAGAGGCAATGGAGTGGATGTGGATAAGGCCGTCAAAGCGGCATCACTTGCATTTTCGGCTTGGGCGAATACCAGCGTTGAAGAACGAATAGGATATATGGAAAAAGTGCTTGAATACATGTTGTCCCAAAAGCAACTTTTGATCGATCTGGAAACGGGAGAACTTGGAGCTCCGGTGAAATGGGCGGAGCGCGCCCATGTGAATGGGCCGATAGGAAGACTTGAAAATTTCATCAGACTGATCGGAAAGTACGAGTTTGTAAGTGAGCTGAAGCATGGCAAAGTCGTCAAAGAACCTATCGGTGTCGTCGGTTGCTTGACACCTTGGAATTATCCTCTAGGTCAAGTCATGCAAAAAATCGTACCCGCAATTCTTTGCGGCAATACGGTTGTTCTAAAACCTTCACAGATCGCGCCATTATCTGCAGGGGTATTGGCAAAGGCATTTGAATATGCCGGTGTGCCTGATGGGGTCTTCAATTTGGTGACAGGACGCGCCGGTGAAGTTGGAAATGCTTTGGCGCTGCATGAAAAGGTGGATATGATCTCTTTTACGGGATCCACAAATGGCGGAAAAGAAGTCGGCAAACTCGCACTTGAAGGTGTGAAAAAAATCGCACTTGAACTCGGTGGAAAATCCGCCAATGTCATCTTGAAAGGTGCAGACTATGAGAAAGCGGTAAAAACAGGACTCAGTTCATGTTTTGACAATACAGGACAAACCTGCGCAGCTTTGACACGTATGCTTGTGCCGCGGGATGAACTTGCCAAAATTGAAGATTTGATCATCGAACATGCAAAGACGTTCATTGTAGGAGATCCGAAGCTTGTGACCACACACATCGGACCTCTTGCAAGTCTGAAGCAGTACGAGAAAGTCAAAAAATACATCGAAATCGGCATAGAGGAAGGTGCGCGTCTGATTGTCGGTGAAGTTCCCGGTGCAATTGAGACGGGATACTTTGTGAACCCTTGCGTGTTCACTGATGTGAGAAACGACATGAAAATTGCTCAAGAGGAAATTTTCGGTCCGGTTATTTGCGTCATTCCATTTGATACCATTGAAGAGGCCATCGAAATAGCAAATGATACCATCTATGGTCTCTCAGGTGCGGTTTTTGGACCGATGGAAGATGCAAAAAGAGTGGCTATGGCAATGAAGACGGGTTCTGTCTATATCAATGACGGGAAAAGAGACATCGATGCACCTTTTGGCGGTTACAAGCAATCCGGAATCGGCAGGGAAGGTGGCACATACGGTATTGACGAATTTCTTGAGATCAAAGCGGTTTTTGATGAAGAAAATAAAATTGTGGCAATTGATTAGATAGAGGAGATAGACGGTGATCGATAATTTTTTGTTCAGTTTAAGCAGCGCATTGCCAATATTCTTCGTCATGATTATCGGTTATTATCTGAAACGGAGAGCCATCATCACTGAAGAATTTGTTAGAGCGGCAAATATGTTTGTATTCAACGTCGCCTTACCGGTAAAATTATTCAGTGATGTTTTCAACACATCGTTTGAGGAGTACTTTGACATTGGATTTGTTTTATTCATCATAATAGGCACTATAGTCAGCGTTATGATTTCATGGGTGACAGGTGCGCTGCTGATCAAGGATAAAAATAAATTGGGCGCCTTTATCCAAGGTTCATTCAGAGGCAATTTCCTTTATATCGGACTCTCGCTGATGGAAAACGTGACTGGTTCCATTGGACTGAAGGCACCACTTGTCATTGCACTGATTATTCCACTTTATAATATTCTTGCGATTGTTGTGCTATCATTCTTGGAGGTTAACAGAAAGTCAGGTGTGGACCTGAGGAGTATTGTCAGAAACATCATTGGCAATCCGATGATCATTGCCGTTGCCTTGGGCATGGTGGTTTCCCAACTCGGTCTGCACCTACCTCTCATCATGACTAGGACGATGAGCTATTTTGAAGTTGTTGCCACGCCACTTGCTTTAATCGCAATTGGTGCATCGTTCAAGTTCGGTAATATGAGAGGCAACTTAAAAACAGCACTGCTTGCCAGTTCACTGAAATTGATTGTGCTACCTGCCGTTGCCGTCATTGCTGCCATTGCACTGGGATTTGGCAACGAAGATGTGTTCCTGATCTACATTCTCTTTGGTGTGCCAACTGCAACCATATCTTACGTTGTGACGGTTGTCATGAAAGGTGATCATGATCTCGCATCCAATATCATAATGGTATCAACCCTTCTTTCAAATGTTTCTATGACATTATATGTCTTTATCTTCAAAACTTTAGGATATTTGGGTTGAAAAATTAAATTTGTTTTACGAAACTATGAACTTTAATTAAAATATTTTTTGTAACATGTTGTAGCAATTTGTAGGAATGTGTAGGACGAATGATATTACGTTAGTATACCGAATGTATTTGTAAGTGTACATGAGTGACATATCATGCAGTTTGTTTCCATGAAACTTGCAAAATCGGTTATTGGGGTATCTATATTAATGATTTTAACAGGAGGAAAGTATGAAAAAAGCATTTTCGTTATTGATGGTATTGATTTTATCGTTCTCGTTATTGGCAGGCTGTGCCAAAGATCCTGAACCAGTTGTGGAGACACCGGCAGCACCGACAACAGAAGCACCTGTGGCTGTAGATCCGGCACCGGTTGATGAACCTGTTGTATTTGACAACATATTTGTAAATATCGGTACAGGTGGTACGGCAGGTACTTACTTCCCACTTGGCGGCGCTTTTGCAGAAATCTGGAACACAAATATCAAAGGCATCAACGCAACTGCACAAAGTACTGGTGCATCTGTTGCCAACATCAATTTATTGATGGATAAAAAAGTAGAAGTTGTAATCGTACAAAATGATACTGCACTTTATGCTCACGTAGGCGAAAAAATGTTCGAAGGTCAAACATTTGAAGGCATCAGAGGCCTCGCTACTTTATACAGCGAACCACTTCAAATCGTTACAACAGATCCTAACATCAAATCAGTTGCAGATCTTAAAGGCAAGAGACTTGCTGTAGGCGCAATCGGTTCAGGTGTTGAAGCCAATGCGAGACAAATTATTGCTGCAGCTGGCATGGATTTCGAAAAAGATATCGATGCTAAATTCCTATCGTTTGCAGAAGCATCTGCAGGCCTTAAAGACAAGCAAGTTGATGCCGCATTCTTGACAGCTGGTATTCCTACAGCTGCAATCCAAGACTTATCAGCACAAAACGATGTGTATATCGTTGCAATCGAAGGCGATATCGCCAACACGCTCAAAACAGACTACAAATTCTTTACTGACTATGTAATTCCTGCAAACACTTACAAAGGTCAAACTGAAGATGTCAATACACTTACTGTAAAATCAATGCTTTGTGTATCTACAGAGATGAGCGATGAACTTGCATATGAACTCACAAAACAACTCTATACAAATCTTGACCGTGTTGTATTGGCTCATAATGTAGGTAAATTCATAACACTTGACACTGCACTTGAAGCTATGCCAGTTCCTGTACATCCAGGCGCTCAAAAGTTTTTCGACGAGCAATAAGATCAAATTAATTAGATATAGAGAGAAGGGAAGATTTGTTTAGAAGAGTTGTCATTACGATACTTGGTCTGATATTGGTTGTGTTATTGGTATTCACTGGACTTCAGGATCGAACAGTCTTGATTGTTGAGGAACAGTCTTCGGGAGTTCGGCACGAGCTGTATCCTTTGGATGACCAATTTGTGCTGAGTTATATCCATTCAGTACTTCTGACACCTGTGGATGAACATTTTATCATAACGGAAGACAATGCTTTGATACTCCAAAAGACTGTTTATGAGTCTTTTGGAGTAGGACTTCCCTATGAACAGGTCAATGATGAGGATTTTGAAATAATTGATGGTAAGTTTATTTTATATTTGGAGCGGCGGTTCGAAAGTCTTAATATGATGATCTCGCCCATCCCAAAGCACAGTATTACTGTCAATGGTGAAACATTTCAGTTCAATGAGATGCTGGAACTACAAGATCAGTCTATTAGGATTTATACAATCGATAAGAAAGTCTTTAAAATTGGCAACTATTCAGTTGTCTTATAGGAAGGAACGGTGTCATGTCTGACTTGAATTTAAAAAAACAAACAGATGTAGTGTCAGAAGGCTCCCCGGATGACTTACTGAGAAAATATGACAAAGGTTCGGATTTTAGAATATTGAGTGGAATACAAGGCAAGTTGATTATCGGCCTTTTGGCCTTGTTTTCATTTTTCCAGCTGTATACAGGAATTTTTGGAATAATGGATGCGATGCTTCAACGATCGATTCACCTTGCGTTTGGTTTGACTTTGGTTTATCTTTTATATCCCTCGAGGAAAAAGTTTTCAAGATTCAAACTTCATCCGATGGATGTCGGACTGGCTATAGTAGCCGCGTCGGTATGTCTTTATGTTTACTTTAATTATTCACAACTGGTATTTAGAGCGGGTAGAGTTACAACAACCGATATGATCGTCGGACTTATAGCTATATTTTTAGTACTTGAAGCAGCCCGTAGAGTAATCGGATGGCCAATGGTCATTATCGCGATCACATTTATAGGTTACGCACTTTTAGGACCCAAAATTCCAGGTCCGTTGGCGCACAGAGGTGTTGCTATGGACGACTTGGTACAGCACTTATTCTATACAACTGAGGGCATCTTCGGTATTCCGATTGGCGTATCCTCGACGTTCATCTTCATGTTCCTTTTGTTTGGTGCATTTCTCGGTAAAACGGGAATGGGTGAATTCTTTATTGACATCTCAAATGCGATTGCAGGTTCCGCTCCAGGTGGTCCCGCCAAAGTTGCGGTTATCTCCAGTGCAACAATGGGAACACTTTCAGGAAGTTCGGTAGCCAACGTAGTCGGTACCGGAAGTTTTACCATTCCAATGATGAAAAAATTGGGATATAAGCCTGAGTTTGCAGGTGCTGTTGAAGCTACTGCATCAACCGGAGGACAATTGATGCCTCCAATCATGGGTGCGGCAGCGTTTCTGATGGCTGAGTTTACCAATATTCCATATGTCACTATTATTGCAGCGGCAGTAATACCAGCAGCTTTATACTATTTTGGCGTTTGGGCTGGAGTGCATTATGAAGCTAAAAAACAAGGCCTTAAGGGTATGCCTAAAGATGAGCTGCCTAAAGCGGGTAAAGTCATAAGAGAGAGGGGACACTTGATGCTCCCGATCATTATAGTCATTTACTTCCTTGTTTCAGGATATACACCAATAAGAGCAGCTCTCGGTGCGATTGTTGCGGCGATTTTAGTATCCTCAATAAAAAAAGAGACAAGATTGTCACTCAAAGAAATCTTTTTTGGTCTTGTTGAAGGTGCGAGAAGTGCGCTCACTGTCATAGCGGCATGTGCGACTGCCGGAATCATAATCGGTGTGGTCACCCAAACAGGTCTAGGTCTGAAAATGGGATCACTACTTGTCAGCGTTGCAAACGGAAATCTGTTCTTGACACTTGTGTTCACTATGATTACGTCACTGATCTTAGGTATTGGTGTCCCTACGACAGCGAATTATGTAATAACAGCTACGATTGCAGCCCCGGCGTTATTGCTCCTTGATGTTCCAATTCTTGCAGCCCACATGTTTGCATTTTACTTCGGAATCATTGCGGACGTAACACCACCGGTTGCGCTTGCGGCAGTTGCTGCATCAGGGGTTGCCAAGTCGGAACCGATGAGGACAGGCATACAGGCTTCACGGCTTGCGATTGCTGCGTTCATAATACCGTATATATTTGTATACAGCCCAGAACTTTTGTTGATTGATGTAACTCTGTGGCACTTGGTCTTCATCTTGTCCACAGCAATAGTCGGTATCATCGCAGTTGCTTCAGGATTGACGGGGTACTTCCAGACTGAAATGAACCCGATCGAAAGAATTTTCTTCCTGGTCGGTGGTGTTATGCTTGTAACGACGAGTCCAATTTTCAATGCAATTGGAGCTGTTTTGCTAGGAGTCGTTATCTTCAATCAGTTTAAAAAGAAGAAAGTGGTGCCTGTACAAGCGTAAATCAGCCTTCTTAAAATGCAATAAATATGCATTTGATCATGCAAAAAGCCAAATTGTATCTGACCTGATTTCAGGAAGATCCAATTTGGCTTTTTTTTACAATCCTTGAATGAGGAAAGGCATCATTTGTATCATTTGCATCATTTCATTGATTCCATTCTGGATTTTATATCGCTCCGATTCCGGGAGTTGATGCGCATTGATTTCAAGATCGGTCATCAAATCATTGAAGGCAATACTTCCCAATATGTTCGAATAAGCATTGGTGATCACTATCTGAGTGACCTCCGATATTCTTTGTTGGTTTTCCATCAACACCTTGATATCCTCGGTGTTTTGAGTAGATATTGGTCTCAAAACGACTTCTTTGTCAAAAGCATTATACGTATAGATTTGCTTTACTTCTATAAATGCGGAAAGCATATCGATTTCCATGGCCCTGAGCAAGTTATTCTTATCAATCTTCATGAGAATATCATAATCCATCGATATTCCCATGGAGTCGTATTCATTGCCAAGCGTGCTGTATGTGGTGAGCATTTCATCCAGCATAGTGCTCAGTTCCTCATCATAATTGGCTTTCAGTGATGTCTGCATGGATTTGGCTTCAGTTTCTGTCATGGAGAATTTCAAGTAGTCGCCTGATTCCACGAATGTGTCAACTACTTGATAGACACGATTTTTTATGAGTGCTTGCATGGTTTCATCATTTTTGAACATGACAATTAACGTTTCCATTTTTTCAAATAGGGTTTTCATATCCACGGGCAATAAATACTGACGAACCTTATGTGTGCTCACTTTTCCCTCATATGTGGTTTCAAGTGTGCCGTCTTCGATTTTTTGTAGAGAGTTTTCAAGATAGTCCATTAGGAATTCTTCATACTGCTTGAAATTCTTTTTCGCGGTTTTGTAGAGTTGGTCACTATCATCAGTAATAATGGACACATAACGTTCGAAGTCCACTTGGTCCGTTTGGGAGTCCATGTCATAGATAAACAAGCGATCGTATAGCTGTGCGGAACCGAATGCAATCTTCCATGGTTCGAAGATCATGCTCATGTTGAGCAAGGGACTATTTTTATAATTCATCTCGATTTTATAATCCATATATGTAGGAAGTGTTGATTGATCGCGTGCATAAGTCATATCATAGACGATTTTGAAATTGGAAAGAATGGAGTCCATATAATTGCTCATGGCCACAGGATCTTCAGAGGTCTCAAAGACACCAAGTTCCTCAGCTGCAGCTTGGTCAACAGACATGGTCATAGTGGCTGTTGCGTTCATTTTTTCAATTTCACCAGTTTTCTTCATGGCGTAAAGCACATGCGTGGAAGGCTTCATTTCAGCTAGTTTTCCAATGATGAACGGTGTTGCGAATACAGCTCCGGCAGCAAGGATGATGACAACTATGACAGCAATATAACTCTTTTTCACGATAAATTCTCCTTTGGATTTTATTTTACCACTATTTTAGCATTAATTTAATCTTTAGTAAAATGTAACTATATTGATACCATTCGCTCAAAATGCTATAATTATTGGCAATAGCGACATTTGGAGGTCAACATGGGACAACAGTTAATAGTTTTTTTTGTCATAGCAATAGCATTGATCCTGTTTGTGGACGGTAGGATTAGGTACGATTTCGTCGCACTCGCCAGTCTTTTGACACTGGTCATTTTGGGTGTGATCGAACCTGGAAACGCATTTTTCGGTTTCAGTCATTCAGCAGTCATAACAGTAGCCTCGGTTTTGGTGATCAGCAGTGCATTGATCAAAACGGGTGCAATAGATTATCTTGTCATCTTATTGAATAGAGGTACAAAGCATGTTTCTGTGAAAATCATGAGTCTTATGATCATCACTGCAGTAATTTCAGCATTTATGAACAATGTAGGCGCACTGGCACTAATCATGCCCATCGCAATCAGCATTGCTAAAGACAGCAAAATGCCCGCTTCCAATTTCTTGATGCCGATAGCTTTTGCTTCATTATTGGGAGGTATGATGACGGAAATCGGAACACCCCCCAACCTGATCATATCCATTTATAGAACTGAGGCTGGCATGGAGCCGTTCGCTTTTTTTGATTTCGCACCGGTTGGTATAGTCATGGTGATCATCGGAATTGCTTATATGACTTTGATTGGATGGCGTTTGATCCCACATAGACTCTCTGACAAAAATGAGCAACTTTTTGACATAGATGAGTACTTATCTGAGGTATTGGTTTCTGATACTTGCAAAATGCTTGGAAAAACGTTGCGTGACTTTTATGCACTTTATAAGTTGGAGATCAACGTCATTGGAATCATTCGAAATGGGAGAAAAATAATTGCTCCACTTGCAAATGAGCAGTTGGTTGTTGATGATATTCTCATTTTAAAAGCTCTTCCGACGGAATTGACTGAGTTAATAGAGAAAACCGGAATGATGCTAAAAGGCTCTAAAATAAGTGAAATGGGGTTGGATGAAGAGATCAGTGCAAAGGATTTGGCATTGGTTGAAGTAGTCCTTAGAGGAGATTCCCCTCTTATAGGAAGAAATGCCATTGAAATTCAGCTAAGAAATAGATTCAATGTGAATGTGGTTGCCGTTTCAAGAAAAGGAACCTCGTCCATCAGACGATTGAAATCGTTTAGGTTCAGACCAGGGGATATACTTTTGATTCAGGTTCCTGAGAGCATGTTGCAGGATACCTATTCAAAACTCCGTTGTTTGCCACTTGCAGAAAGAGGTGTTGCGATCAACTCTGACAAATCCAAAAAAAATCGATATATGGCCTTAGGTGTTTTTGCATCGGCAATCGCTTTGACCACCTTCGGAGTGCTTCCGGTACAAATTGCTTTTTCATCTGCAGCACTTCTGATGGTACTGCTTGATATCATCAACGCCAGAGAGTTCTATGATGCAATAGAATGGCCGACAATCATCATGCTGGGTTCATTGCTACCGATGGGGGCTGCTCTTCAAAGCAGTGGTGGTTCTGATACGATAGCAAATTTCTTGATGCATGTGTCCACGCTCCTTTCACCAACCTATACCATTGTTGTGTTGATGATTTTGACGATGGTTTTGACAAATTTGATCAACAATTCGGCTTCAGCGGTTCTCATGGCGCCAATAGCGCTCAGTCTATCGGTTTTTATGGGGGTATCCCCTGATCCGTTGCTCATGAGTGTCTGTGTTGCATCCTCATCAGCATTTTTAACACCGATTGGGCATCAGTCCAATATGCTTGTAATGGGTCCTGGCGGTTATAAATTCACTGACTACTGGAAGGTCGGATTGCCGATCTCACTTTCAGTCATCATAGTGGGAACACCCCTGATTCTTTTTGTTTGGCCGTTTTAAAACTAATTGTTTATGGGAGAATTTACTGATGAATCAAATGCGTATCGAGGATTACGGATTCAAAATAGGAAAATATCCAAAAGGCAAGTTGAACAAGATCACAGATGTCTCTGGAATCAAAGTGGGGCATTATACTGTGGACACCGATCGAAACAAAACTGGGGTGACAGTCATAATCCCTTGCGAGGACAATCCTTTTGTGACCAAGCTCACTGCTGCAGCACATATCATAAATGGTTATGGGAAGAGTGCTGGTTTGATGCAAATCAACGAGTTGGGTGTGATCGAAGGTCCTATATTCCTAACCAACACTTTGAATGTTGGACGAGTCCATGATGCTGCCGTAGAGCATATGGTAAGACGATGTACGAGTGAAGAAGTGGAAATCAAGTCTTACAATCCAATAGTGTGTGAATGCAATGATGCTTATCTGAATGATATCGTTCATCGAGTAGTGGGTGAGGAGGATGTGTTTGCTGCTATTGATGCAAGTGTTTCCGATTTTGTCGAAGGGGACATCGGTGCTGGAAAGGGCATGTCCTGCCATCAACTCAAGGGCGGGATTGGTTCTGCTTCAAGAGTTGTGGAAATTGAGAGCGTTGACTACCTAATCGGCGTACTTGTGCTTTCCAATCATGGGTCTTTGGAAGATTTCACGATTTCAGGACAACCCTATGGAGCGACGATCAAAGCAATCCAAGGCTCTGCAAGTGAAGTTGAGAAGGGTTCGATTATTATAGTAGTGGCAACAGATCTCCCACTTTCAGACCGCCAACTTGGTCGTTTGATCAGACGTGTCCCGATAGGACTGGCCAAGACGGGCTCTTACATGGGACATGGAAGTGGTGAAGTGGCAATCGGGTTCACTACAAGGAACCGTGTTCCAGCTAAAGGCAGTTATATCGTCAATCAAATACAGGATTCTGATCTTGACGGTCCATTTCATGCACTGGCAGAAGCGGTGGAAGAGGCTGTTCTCAATTCAATGGTTTGTTCAGAAAGAACTGAGGGATTTGGGGGCAATGTCAGGGAAAGTCTGCAGAAGTACTTACCTACGCGAAAAAGATAAGAGCGCTTCGCACTCTTATCTTTTTACATTTAAATCGCCTATGTTGACACTGGCTTTGATCGATAGTGTGCCACCCTTTCCCGAGGTGTTGAACAAATAAGCGTCGTTTTTGATGGTGTAGTCGTCAAAGTTGATGTCGACTTTTGATGTGAATTTGTTTGTTTCAGCAGTCAATTCCACTGGCGAGGTCTTTGGCAACTTGAGATTGAGTTCACCTGTATTGGATGTCAAAACAGCATCGACTTTCTGGTCGAAATTGCCAATCAGTTCATAGGTCAACTCTCCTACGTGGGATTCGCCTTTAATAGACAATTTCTCACCATAGTCGCCATTTAATGTAACGCTGTTGGAACCAACATCCGTAAGGGTTTGAAGTGTATGTAGTTTTGGAAAATCCCCGCTCATCTCAAGTTTCAAGTCTCCAACATTGCCGGACAATTTGATTTCGGACAACTGGGTTTGATCACCTGTAATCGTGATGTCCATAGCGCCGACATCGAGTTTGGATATGATTTTCTCGAAATCCAGCTGATTACTTTTTATGCTCAAATCACCGACATTGAGATCAACCTCTAAATCTGTGAGCAGATTTTTAGGTATTAAAATCTCTGTTTGACTATTTTGTGTTCCGACATTGATTTTCTTGTCCGGTTTGTTCTCGAAAGATAAAGTGATGGTTTTGCCTTTTTCACTGATCTTCATATCAGCCAAAAGGTCTTTTCTGTTGGCGATTTGCCTGTAAATAAGTTCGTCGCCATCTGAAGCGCTTATTTTGACCCCCGATACAGTGAGATCCACTTCAAGGACCAAATTGTCGAACCTACCAAGGTCTTCCTTGTATTCCACTTTTTCCTTTAAATCTTCAGATGCATTTTCGAACACGCTTTTCTCATTGAATCCGAACCCGTTTGTACAGCCTGTGAACAGCATTACCATTATTAGTCCGATGGCCACGGCACTATATTTTTTCATGACAACCTCCAGTTTCTTCAATATGGATTAGTGTATCACCATATTGTTAATATTGGATTAAAGCTTCCTTAATATTCGATTCCAATCAGGATGGAGATTTCAATGAAAGCAGCTTGGAGTAGGTGTTGTCCATTCCGATTGCTCCGATCGGTGCTGAAATCATTATTGCCAGAACAGCGACGGTGAGAATGGTGTTGCCGGATTCTACCCCCGCAGTCAGTGGAATTGCACCAATAGCGGCTTGAACAGTTGCTTTCGGGATGTAGGATATGGCACAATACAGCTTCTCTTTGAAGTTGAGTTTTGTCTTGATGAGACTGATGTATACTCCGATAATTCTAAAGACCAAAGCGGATAAAATGAGTAAAACGGACATGACACCAGCGTTGCCCAAATAGCTGATATCGACTGCTGCACCGACGAGTACGAACAACAGGAGTTCAGCCCCCACCCAAATTTTTGAAAATTTTCCCATGATTCTTTTGGCAAGCAACGGATATGTTTTCAGGATTGTCGCACCCAGTGCCATGACCGCCAAAAGACCGGAAATCGGGAAATAGGGCCCCAAAAAATTCTCGAGGGTTACAAAGATGAATGAAGAACTGAGTATGATCAAAACCTTTATGGTATCCCGGATATGCAAAGTCTTAAATATATGAACCAACACCAACCCGACAATGATTCCCAGGAGCAAGCCGGAAACTATTGATACCGGAACTGACAACAAAGTGGCAACTGTGAAGTCACCTCCGCCGTACATACCTAGAAAAGCGGTGAAGAGAACGATGACATAAATGTCATCCACAGAAGCACCTGCCATGATCAGTTGAGGAATATTTTTGTCCTTACCATGACCACTTTCCATGAGATGAATCATTCTAGGAACAATTATTGCGGGAGATACTGCTGCAACCACTGTACCCATGATTGCGGCTTCCAGGTAAGAAATGTCAAGGAAAATAGGTGCCAGCAAAGTGATCGCCAATATTTCCAGTGTCGCAGGAACAAAACACATCAGAATAGCAGGTCGTCCAACCTTTTTCAAGTCATTGATGTCAATTGTAAGTCCCGCTCTTGTGAGAATGACTATGAGTGCAACCTCTCTCAAATCAGAGGAAATATTAAGGATCTTGTCTGAAATCAAATCCAATACGTAAGGTCCAAGGAGAACACCAGTGAGAATCATACCGATCAAGCCAGGTATTCTGAGTCTGTTGAAAATGCCGCTTAAACTGAAACCGATGATTAAGATGAGTGCCAAGCTAAATAACATGTATGTTTGCCTCCTGGTTTGATATAATAAAAAAAGCCAATGATTCCGTGAAAAGTCACAGAAGTCATCAGCTGTAAAAGCGGTTTAGGCACTTTGCCAAGGGAGCACTTCATTCCCATCGCAGATAGGATAACATATAATTTGAATAAATTCAATACTAGTAGGAGAGTGAACAGTTTATGATTACATTTGTTCTTTTGATTATAATATATTTGGCATTTATCAGTCTTGGTCTTCCGGATGCATTGCTAGGGGTCACATGGCCAATCATTCGTCAAGAATGGATGATGCGGCTGGATGCGGCTGGCATGGTGTCGATAGTGATTACAGTGGGTACTATTGCCAGCAGTCTGCTGAGCGGTAGACTGATCAGGCGTTTCGGGGAAGGAAAAATAACCTTTTTGAGTGGCTTGATGACTGGAATCGCCTTGCTGGGATTTGCGTACTCACCATCCTATATATGGTTTGTGTTTCTCGCGCTGCCACTTGGATTCGGAGCCGGTTCTGTGGATACGGCGCTCAATCATTATGTCGCACTGCATTTCAAAGCTCATCATATGAACTGGCTGCATTCGTTTTGGGGTGTGGGTGCGACAGCAGGCCCTATTCTGGTGTCAGTCATTTTAAAGCAGACAGGTTCCTGGAGATTGGGTTATCAGAGTGTTGCGATAATCCAATTGATTCTTGCCGCAATACTGTTCATCAGCTTGCCTTTGTGGAAAAAACACTCCCAAATGACGAGCGGTATGGAAGGTGAAAGTCATGGTGAGATAGCATCCTTGAATGACCGTCCGCTAAAAATAATGGAAGCGCTTAAAATAAAAGGTGTGCCCTATGCACTTTTGGTATTCATGACTTATTGTGCAGTCGAGTTCTCTGTCGGTCTGTGGGGAAGCAGTTATTTGGTGCAGATCAAAGGTGTTTCTCTTGAAGTCGCTGCAAGGTGGGTTGCATTCTACTTTGGAGGTATTACAGTAGGTCGAGTGTTGGCTGGATTCATCTCGTTCAAATTGTCAAATAAAATAATGATATTTCTAGGTGTGGTCATTGCACTTATGGGTGCGATTCTGTTGATTTTGGTTCCAAGCAATTCATTTGTGATGATCGCTTTTGTTTTGTTGGGACTGGGATTTGCTCCGATTTTTCCAGCGATGACTCATGAGACTCCGATTAGGTTCGGTAGAATCAACGCTCAATCCATCATTGGATTTCAAATGGCTTCAGCATATATTGGAATAGCGGTATTTCCACCACTTTTGGGGGTACTTATGGAATTGACCGGTATGATGTTGTTTCCTATCTTTGTTCTGTTTTGTATACTATTGCTGCTATATTTCACTTTCAAATTGAACCATAGTGGGTTTGAAAACTCCAAATAGGGATATAACTTTAAGGTTCAGAGTTGTTTGAACTAGAGAAAGAAGGGGTTGAATATGGGCTTATATGAAACACCCGATTATACTGTGAGTTATAAGGAAAATGAATTTGAGATCCGGGAGTATTCCGATTTCTTCATAGTGGAATATCAAAATGAAAGAGATCAATACAGCGACAACGGTTTTGGAACATTGTTCAAGTACATCAGCCAAGACAACCAGGAGCATCAAAAAATCAAAATGACCATACCGGTTTTCGAAGAAATCAGAGCTGAAGGGCAGAGCATGGCGTTTGTGGTACCGAGCGCGAACTGGAACAATATTCCAAGGCCCAATGATCCATCACTGAAGATCAAGAAATTTGACAAGGGAATTTTTGCAGTCATAAGATACAGTGGAACTTCCGGAGAAATGAAAGAACGCAAAATGATGGGACATTTGGAAACTTGGATGGCTGCAAAGGGGTACCTGAAAGCATCCAATTTTATGCTGGCCTTCTACAATCCGCCGTTCATGCCGCCGATGTTCAGACGAAATGAGATTATGGTCAGAGTGACCAAAGATGGAATCGGAGGGGATTGAGATGAAACGAGTATATATTGTAACCGGCGTTTGTGGGCATCTGGGCAATACGGTCGCAAATCTACTTGCATCTGAAAAAAAAGAAGTCAGAGGACTTGCACTGCCTGGTGAAGACGCGAGCATGCTCAATCCGGCAGTTGAAGTGTTCCGGGGAGATGTGTGTGACGTGGCTTCTCTCGAAAAACTTTTTACTGGATGGTCTGACTCCGAGTCAAGTGTCATAGTGATTCACACTGCGGGAATCATTTCCATAGAAGGCAAGGACGATCGGTTGATCAGGAAAGTGAATGTTGAAGGCACAAGAAATATAGTTGAGCTCTGTAAGGCACATAAAGTCGACAAGCTTGTCTACATCAGTTCGGTCCATGCAATTCCAGAGTTGCCCCAAGGCAATGAGATCACAGAAGTGGATTATTTTTCACCTGATACAGTCGTGGGTTTATATTCAAAATCAAAGGCAACGGCAACAGCACTTGTGCTTCAGGCGGCAAAAGAAGGACTTGATGTGTCCATTGTTCATCCATCGGGTTTGATCGGACCGAATGACTACGGAACGGGTTTGATGACGCAAATGATTGTGAATTATTTGAAGGGAACACTGAGAGCTTGCATCAAAGGTGGATTTGATTTCGTGGATGTTCGAGATGTAGCTGAGGCAGTGATCTCCGCTACTGAAAACGGGAAAAGTGGATCGTGTTATATTTTATCCAATCGATATTATTCGATTCGTGAGATTGTGGACATTTTATTCGATCTTACAGGTAGAAAACCGATAAAAGCGATGTTGCCGCTATGGTTTGTGAAATTGTTTTTGCCGTTTACTGGTCTTTATTTCAAAGCGCTTAGGGAGAAGCCCCTGTTTACAAGGGAATCACTCATGATGCTTGAATCCAATTCGAATTTTTCAAGTGAAAAAGCAAAAAAAGAACTTGGGTTTAAAACAAGTGATATGAGGCAAACACTTAAAGATACCGTGAAATTTCTTCAGAGTATTGGTCGATTGAAAGTCAAAATATAATGAAAATAACGCCAAATCAAAAATTTGGCGTTATTTTTTTTATTTTGATCTGGTTTTCATGAGTGCTCTGAGATGCCCGAATATATCAATTGCCACAATGATGACCACCACGGCAAGTGTAATGTTCAGGCTGAGATCCAGTACGGTTTCAAGTGCCACACCGTCATCTTTCAAAATGTGATCCAAAGTCTTAAAATCCCACAAGCCAGGAGTCATGATCAATTTTGTGAATATACCGACACTGATTATGTCGATAACAATTGCAATCACACGTGTAAAGGATTGCCATCTCCTTTTTATGAGTAGATAAAGATTCAATGTGAGGTTTGAAATCATTGCAATGTTGATCCAAATGAGAAATGGCTTGAACTGAATCATATCAATTATTGGAATCACTTTGTTTTCAGGGATTGAAACTGTCAAAAACGGTGTTGTTTGATTAAGTACGACTATAAACAAGCAAATAAATATGGATTCAATGATCAATTCAAGGACGCTGACTCGCTGTTGGGTTTCAGGAGCTTTTTCAATGGCTTTGAGCGACCAATCCTCAGTTATGGTTTTATGTTCATCTGGATTGAAATGCTGAATCAATGCAAAGATCAAAGTGATGGATCCGATGGTAGAAAGAGAAGCATACCAAATGTTTGCGAATATTTTGATATAAAACTGTATGCCATCTTTGGCATTAGAAATAGTCAGGATACTGGTGATGGTCAAGCCAATGGCTATTCCAATCAGTGCAATTTTAAGCACCAACCAATAGGTGTCAATATAGGCTGGACCTATTAGACATCTAGGGCCTTCCATGTAAGCTTCAGCGACTTTTTTAGGATGCCCCATGGAACGGATTGCAGTTTCGATTTCTAGATCGGTATATTCCCTTTGACCGAAGTTCTGTTCCAGAAAATCGTATAAATTGGATTCGATTTCTCTTAGAACTTCATCGCGCTGAGCTGGTGAAATATATTTTCCTATAGTATACAGATAGTCATTGATCATTTTACACCTCCAATTAATCCTGACATAGTCACCTCAAGTGATTGCCAGTCTTCAATCAGTATTGCTCTGACATCCCGTCCAAGCTCACTGATCTTATAATATCTTCTGGGTCTGTTTTCTTCAACTTGCCAAATGGAATCCAGTAATCCTTGTTTCTCAAGTCTCCGCATGAGTGGGTAAAGTGTGTTTTGTTCTATAGGCATGCCCATTTCACTCAGAGCTTGAATTAGTGAATATCCGTATTGTGGTTGGTCCATTTGTGTCAAGACCGCCAAAACCAAAGTACCACGTTTCATTTCCTGTTGTACATTGAGGACGATTTTTTCAGTTTCACTCATTAGATCATCTCCTTTGATTACATTATAGTGTATGACACACAGTATTGTCAATATAAATCAACAAAAAAAAACCAGGTTATTTTAAACCTGGTTTTTAGCGTTTGTTCTATCTGTTTTTTCCTCGTAAACCTCTGACACCGCTGATGCGATTTGAAGCGTTCTCAAACGCTTTCAGGTGATTTTCAGAGGCTGATTTTAATCTTTCGAAGACAACCCTGATATCATCGGGTAAAACTTCATCAAGGAATAATTCATACATTTCAATGTTGGCGATTTCAGCTTCTATGCCAATTGTATATGTTTCTGCCAAAGTATCAGGTAAAACAACTTTAGTAGCCGCATCATTGAATGGGATTTCAAAATCATATGTCTCAAACAGTGGAATTAATAAACTGATGTGGGTTGCCTCTGACTTGATGATATTGCTGTAAGGACGCTGAGTGTCGAATTCCGCCATTATGGATTCATATTCAGCTTTGGCCAAATATTCATCTTTGATTGCATAATTAAGCATTTCCTCAATGGTCAAGTTTTCATCTAGAGCTGCCCCTGCTGCTCCGTAGGGTGTGCTGTCTGCCATGGATATACCAGTGGTTCCTATCAATGTGATCATAATAACAGCCATTAAAATTTGGGTTGCTTTTTTCATAATTTCCATCTCCTTTGAATAATTTGTTGTGTTATGTTATATGCTTATATTAATCAATGGATGTGATGGAATGATGATGAAGATGTTATGAAACGTGATAAATGTTTGCGAAGTTTTTTACTTGAGAGTCATAAACAAATAGTGTAGACTAAAATATGAAGGGTCACGAAATAATCTAAATGAATGTAAATGAATGTAAATGAATTGGAGGACAACATGGATACTGATCAGTTAAAGAATGCACTTTTAGTGGAGGGCTTTTGCGATTTGAGGGTTCAAGATTTTTCTTTTACCAGTATAAAAGGGACAAAACAAGAACTGGACACAGTAGCAATCATCAAAAAGACAGGAGGCAATGTCAGAGTTCTCACCGGAGGTGGTTTTGGAACATTTTGTTTTACTGATCCTGAAGACCTCGAGTTCGCGATAAATGAAGCGAAGATTGCCAGTGATTTGATTCCTGGAAAAAAGATTTTCACCAATTATGAAGTGAATGTGGATCACGTAAAAGTGAATCCGATAATGGACCCTAGAAAAGTAAGCGTTGAAGAAAAAAAGGCGCTGATGAATAGATATATTGATATTTTCATGAGTTATGACAGTATTGTCAATTTGGAATCGGAGTATTATGAACAGTTTACGGATACACTTGTATTAAACAACAAAGGGACTGAAGTGAGACAGGAAGAACTCATCTGCGGAGTCACTTTCAGAGTGACGTCGAAAAAAGAGGATCTGACTCAGATCACGCGTTTGTCACTCGGAGGGAACTCAAATTATGCCGAGTTGCTGGATCACGATGAGGCTGTTCATGCCAAAGCGAGACAAACGATTGAACTTCTTGATGCTGAGCCAGTTGTCGGTGGCAACTATGATGTGGTCCTAGATAGCGATGTAAGTGGACTTTTTATTCATGAGGCATTTGGTCATCTCAGTGAGTCGGACAACCTTGTGGGCAATATTTCACTCGCTGAGACCATGAAACTTGGTGAAACCTTCGCTGTTCCAGAATTCAATGTAATAGACGATCCGACACTATGTGGATATCCAGGCAGTTACTCCTATGATCATGAAGGCACCACAGCAAAGAAGACCTATTTGATCAAAGATGGAAAACTCAGTGGTAGATTACATTCACTTGAAAGTGCGAACCTTATGAATGAAATTCCGACTGGGCATGCAAGAGCCAAAAATTTTGGTTTCACTCCCATCGTCAGAATGGGTAACATTTATATCGACAAAGATAGGCATAGCATCGAAGACATGATCCAATCCATTGACAAAGGCCTTTATCTCTTTGGATCGGCTGGTGGCCAAACCAATGGCGACACATTTACTTTTGCTGTCCAAGGCGCCTATAAAATTGAAAAGGGTGAAATCAAAGGAATGGTACGCGATCTGGCACTTACAGGTCACCTGTTCACAACACTTAAAAACATCGAGATGATTGGTGATGATATTGATTTTTCTAAAGCTGGAGGCTGCGGAAAAGGTGGACAAATTCTCATTCAGTCAGGTAAAGGGTCCGCTCCGATCAAAATCAAGAATATGGGCATAGGGGGAAGATGAGATGAAGACATTACTTGAAAAAATCCTCGAGGTCTGCGATCACGCAGAAGTATATTCACGAGACGTATTCAGCACATCGGTATCCGTTCAGGCTGGAGAGATACAAGGGATAGAGTCCGAGAAAAAGACGGAAGTTGCAATAAGAATCACAAAAGGGGACAAGATGGGCGCGGCTGTGGCTACATCACTTGATGATGAAACCATCATTGAACGCGCTCTGATCTCACTTGAGAATCAGAAGTCGGAAGCGGTCGATTTCCCAAATGAAAAAGTTGAAAATGTGATTTGTGCATCAGATCGAGTAAAAAATATGGGCACGCAGGAATTGGTGAAGCTCACTTTCGATGTGTCAGACAGACTTAAGGCTATTGCTTCGGATATCACGTCGGGAGTTGAACTCATAAAAACTATAAAAAATGTAAAAATGATCAACAGCTCGGGTTTTGAAAGTGAATATGACTATACAAACATCGCGGCAGTGATTTATACGCTTAACGAGCAAGGATTCTATAGTACTATTAAAGAATATTCAAGCAGTGATGTGCCAATGATCCAAGATAAGCAATTGGAAAAAATGATTGAACTCCATAGGCTTGGCAACCAGATGGTGACTCTTGAAAACGAGAAAATGCCTGTTGTCTTTTCTGGAAATGTCATGGGTTCTCTCATGCTCAGAGTCCTCGGTGGAGTGAATGGAGGAAATGTTTCGAAGGGTATATCCCCAGTAGGTGAAAAACTCGGACAGAAACTTTTTTCAGATAAGATCACCGTCAGAGATGACGCGACAATGCCACTGGGTTGCAACTCGTATGCCTTTGATGATGAAGGTACACCGGCACAGAATACTGTGATTTATGAAAGTGGTGTGCTCAAGAGCTTTTTGGTGAGTTGCGGACAGTCCAAAAAAATCGGCATGAAACCTACTGGCAATGCGCAGAAAAGAACGCTCTTCTCGAAAGAAATAGAGGATTCTCCATCTGTATTTGATACGAATATCATTATTGAAGGTCATTCGGTTCCGGATGAAGCAATCATCGGGGGAATCAAAAGGGGATTATTCATTACAGGAGTTATGGGTGCACATACCGGAAATATCAATCAAGGCGATTTTTCCATGAACATCTCTTCGGGATTTTTGATTGAAAATGGCAAAATGGTCGGTAAGGTCAAAGGCGCCATGATTGCCGGCAATATATATGATTTGTTTCAAAAGGTGGAAGCTATCGGCACTGAGAAAGAAGTAATGAGAAGCATTTTCTATACGATGGGCTACTCACCGATGGTGCTTTTCAGCGAAGTGAATATTGTTGGAAAGTAAGTACAATATTTCCACGAAGTGGAAATATTGGGCGGCGTGGTGTTTCAATGTTTTGTGAAACGAAACATTGGGCGTAGGTATGGTTCTCGCGAAGCGAAACTATACTTGTCTGTGAAGCGGAAAGATCGTCAATCATAAATTATTTTTTCAATGGTTAGATTATGTGTTTTCATCAAATCAATGTGACCATCTGGAGATTCGTCGAGTTTATTATTTTTAATGATTCTGATGACAGGTCTGAGAGGATGTGAACTGTTGTTTTTCAGTACAATGCCCTTTCTCCCGTCGGATAACAGAACGTGTGTGCCGGCGGGATATGGCACAATGCATCTTGAGAAGATATTAGAAAGTTCGAAATCAAACAACCTCCCGGCATTGCCCATGATATATTCGATCACTTCGTTGTGTAGGAAAGCACTTCTATGTTTTCGATCAGAAGTCATAGCATCATAAACGTCCGCCAGCATGACAATTTTTGCATGAGGATGTATGGTTTCATCTTTAAGTCCACCGGGATACCCAGAACCGTCAACGCGTTCGTGATGGTGAAGCACAATGGTGCGAACATGGCTGTTCAGTGTGGTGTTTCCAGTGAGAATTTCATGGCCATGTGCAGGGTGCCTTCTCATCTCTCTCCATGCTTCATCTGTGAGTGGTCCGGGATGGTCATACAAATCCTTTGAAAAATTCTTGTATCCTATATCGATCATGAGTGAAGCAATAGCGATATTTCGGATTTCTTTGATGTTGAGTCCCTTTTTAACAGCGAGCATGATTGAGAGTACAGCAGTGTTGACTGCGTGTTCGTATAAGTAATCACTTTCTGACTTGATATCCATGATTGAAATTTTGAGATCATTTGAGTTGAGGATTTCATCAATCAGTGATTCGGATACATGATCAATCACTTCGAGGAGCTCCTGACCAGAATTGCCATAGATGAGTTGTCGCTTTTGTTTGTTGATTTCTTCAGTGAATCGTTCCATGCTGCTCTTGATGTCAAATATTGCTTTTTTTCGGATTTCAGGATTTATGATGTCTTTGACTTCCTCCTCAAGAATGTCCTCTTCATCCGGATTTTTCACATACAGAGATTTGAACCCCAGGGCTTTGATCCGGGAAATGTTCTTGGAGTTGAGGACGACATTTTTTCTAAGCAATATTTGATTTTTGATATTGACTAAATTTTCAGCGAGCATGGTATTGTCTTTTAAGAAATCAAGAGGTATAAAACGCATATGACCGCTCCAATCGTTTTTCTTAATTTTAGCATAATATTCTGTTGAGAATATAAAGGTTTTTTTTGATCTTTGTAGAACTTTATTAGGAATAGGAAAAGAGGTGTGGATATGCTTCATAATGAGATCAAGAAAAAGCTTAGAACACTCAAACAACAGGAAATAGGAATCCGCACCGATTATGGCGTGCTTGATGTCAAAGGCATACGACTGATTTGGGATCAGTACTTTTCAACGAAGACAATCGATGACCAGTCGGTGAAATACAGCATGAAAAAATTGGCGCTAATGAACCATGAGGATCGTAAAGAAGTATTTGACGCCTTTTTTTGCTCTGTGTTTATCCAACATTATAAAGAAAATGGGATACCGGTCACAGATATGTTTGATAGGGGGCTTTTATCCTATTTTGGATTGCCTGCAACTGCTACAATGGAAGATATAAAAAGCCGTTTCAGGCATTTGGCGAAAATCAATCATCCCGATAAGGGTGGCAGTTCAGATGTATTCATAGAGATTTTGGAAGCCTATGAGCAACTGACCTCAAAATCCTAATCCTCTATGGCATGAATGACGATTCTGCCGTTTTCAATTTCATAGCTGCATGTGGCAAGAGTCAAAAGGGCTTTATCTTCATTGAAGATAAAGTCTTTTTTATGCATGGAGTTGGACTGAAGAGTCTGCACATAGTTCTCATAGTCTCCATCCATGAGATCAATTTCAAGTTTGTAATCACCTGCAGAGACGATGTAAGCTGAAAATATTGTATAGGTCTTCTCGCCGTACAGGCCACTCAACTTGATTTTATCATGTGTTTTGAAATAGGTTTCTTCCTTATACTCATGCAGTCCGCCGAACATGGTGCCGTTTTTCATGTAATGTCCATAGATGATGGTGTGTTGATCGTTGAACTGGCCAATATTTCTATAATCCATGAAAATCGCGCCTGCATCACTACTCATTTTGTAAATATTCCGATTGAGATAAAATTCATTGTCCGAACCTCTTACAATCGGATAATCTATAACCGTATCAGCGATTGTGATCCAACCTGTAAAATCAGAGTTTATGGCCAGATATTCTGAATTCTTATTGGGCTTGTAATCGTATTTTATTTCCGGTTGTTCATTATATATCTCTATTGGATCTGCTTCTATCAGTTCTGATGCTTCGAAATTTTCACTCGATCTCAGTGCAATCAGTTCAGACACTTCCTTTTCAGAGGACTTTCTTTGGATGAGCCGAAAGCCACTGAAAATCATGATTATAAGAAGAACCAAAATCGATATGTTTAGGAAAAAATATTTACTCTTTTTAGTCATTGGTATCACCTCTTGTTTCATTTTATCACGGAAAGAAATAAAAATCAAATTTAATTGAAAATAATTATCATTTACCGTTGACACGAATCACATTACGTGATATATTGTGAGTATCAAATAAACAACAATGATTTTTAACACATATTATTTTTAATTTAAAGGAGGATTACCATGAAAAAGATTTTGAGTATCGTAATGAGTTTGTTATTATTAATCAGTGTACCATCATTTTCAGCAGAAGGCGATATAGTGGACATAGCGGCAGGAAATTCAGATTTCAGTATTTTAGTGGCGGCGCTTCAAAAAGCCGAATTGGTCGGAGCTCTTCAGGGCGAGGGACCATTTACAGTATTTGCACCAACAGATGCGGCATTCGTCAAATTACTTGGTGATTTGGGAATAGGAGCAGAAGATCTTCTCAATCACCCTCAACTAGGTGAAGTACTTCTTTATCACGTCGTATCAGGTAAGGTAATGAGCACTGATTTATCAAATGGCCTTGAAGCGGCAACCCTCAATGGGGAAGCTGTAAAAGTGGATTTGACAAGTGGAGTGAAAATCAATTCATCAAATGTTGTTTCAGCGGATATTGAAGCGACAAACGGTGTGATCCATGTGATCGATCAAGTTTTGGTACCAAGCACATTCGTCCTTAATGCGGCAAGTGTTCCTGAAACAGTAGTTGACATAGCGCTTTCAAGCGAAGATTTCAGCATGCTGGTATCATTGCTACAAAAAGCTGATTTGGTTGGAGCGTTACAAGGCGAAGGACCATTTACAGTGTTTGCACCGACAAACAAAGCATTCGAAGATCTACTTGCAGCACTGGGAATCTCAGCTTCAGATCTGATGGCACAACCTGACCTCGCAAAAGTATTGCTATATCACGTGGTATCAGGCAACGTTCTCAGCAGTGATTTGAGTGATGGTCTTGAAGCAGCGACATTAAATGGAGAATCTGTGAAGTTTGACCTGTCAAGTGGAGTAAAAGTAAATTCAAGTAATGTGGTCGCAGCAGATTTGATAGCTCAAAATGGTGTTGTACACGTAGTGGATTCAGTTTTGGTACCAAGCAATTTCACTTATCAAGCAGTGGAAATGGACGAAACTATACCACAAACCGGAACAATGGATTTGACCTCCATTTTTATATTCAGTATAATAGGATTAGCAGCTGTGATGGTTGCCAAAAAAAGAGTGAAAGCATAAGCAGGTGATAAAATGAGTGATTTCGGCACACGTCTCAAGAGTATTCGCAAACTTAAAAAAATGACACAAAAAGAATTGGCGGAGATGTTGAATGTCACACAATCCACTATTGCAAACTATGAAAGCAATCTGAGGTTTCCAGGAGAAGCAAATCTGAAGGAAATTTCAGATTTGCTTCATATCAGCACTGACTATCTATTGGGTATTTCAGAAGAGACCAAAGCCGTGAAAGTTAGCGGTGTGGTGGATTTCAGTAAATTAAAGGAAGATTTGTTGGATTCTTTGCTTAAGGGTGATGAGTCTGGAGCAACAAAAATTATTATAGAAGCATACGTAAATGGTGCCAAGACAAACGAAGTCATTGATCGAGTTTTCAGTCCTATAATGGTCGAATCAGGACTTTTGTGGGAAACCGGAAAATTGGACATCTCTGAGGAACATTTCATATCAGGAGTAATTGAAAGATTGATTGCCTTGATAGGAGTCCAAATGCCAAGTGAGGATGCCAAAAATTCTGTAATGTTGATTTCACCCAGTGGTGAGGAACATGTGCTGGTACTGAAAATGATCAAGGAGATATTTCTCGAAGAAGGTTGGCGTGTATTTTATCTTGGGAAAAGCATCCCGGTAAGAAGTATCGCCTTTTTGATAGAAAGAGAAAATATCAATTTGATTGCGATTTCCATCACTAGTAAAAACAATCTCAATGGTGCCGAACATCTTATATCCGCCATAAGAAATCTGGGATTTGATAAGATCCCCAAAATTATGGTCGGAGGTCAAGCTCTTGATAGTGAAGAGCAAGCAAAATCATTTTTAGGTGCCGATTATTATGCGGAAACGTTTTCTGAAATGAGAAAAATCGCACTCGAACAATTTTAGTTTTTTAGCCACACCAGTCAAATGTTGGTGTGGCTATTTTACTTTCCAAAAATAGAGGATATTTGTGATCTATGAAGAATTAACCCGTTATGAGGAGGTATGAAATTATGAAGTTTTGTTGGACTACGATAACAGTAAATGACATGGAAGCGTCACTGAAGTTTTATCAGGAGATTGTCGGATTGCCACTCAATAGAAGATTTGTTGGTGGACCAGGAGTAGAACTTGCTTTTTTGGGTGAAGGAGAAACTGAAGTGGAACTTATTTGCGACCCCAATCATCCGGCACCAGGAGAAATCAATGGGATATCATTAGGTTTTGTGGTGAAATCCGTAGAAGAAATGATGGAGTTCGTAAAATCCAAAGACATTTTGATTGATAGCGGACCTTTCCAACCCAATCCCCACGTTAAATTTTTCTATGTGAAAGATCCAAACGGATTGAGTATTCAGTTTGTAGAAAACATGAGCGAACAGCTGACGAAAAGGGTATGATTAATGTATATGATCAAAGAACCGATTTCAGTCAAAAAAAATCAATAGAAGAGCTTATCGGTTACGTATGTTCACTTTAGGCTTTATTGGAGAGGAGAGACACTATGCCAAAATTTGATGAAACACAGATGCTCAACATACTTTGGACAGTGGGGATATCGCTCGGAATCTATGTTCTCAAGAGTGTTCTTTTAAGGTTCATTCATAAAAGAATTCCGGATTCTGGCATATATTTTCGTTCAAAAAGGATTATAAACGGCATAGCATTTCTATTTTTCATAATAGGCATCGCTTTGATCTGGTTCAAATCAGGTGGCAGCATCATCACCTATTTGGGGCTTTTTTCAGCAGGTCTTGCCCTTGCGCTGAAAGATATTCTTATGAATATTGCCGGTTGGCTTTATATCTTGCTTAGGCAACCGTTCGCAGTGGGCGATCGTATAGAGATTGCCGGAATCAAAGGTGATGTCATCGATCAAAACATCTTCAAATTCAGGGTCATAGAAGTGGGCAATTGGGTACACGCTGAACAGAGCACAGGCCGAATCATCCATATTCCCAACTATAAGATTTTTATGGACCCACTTGCCAACTACACATTGGGATTTGAGTACATCTGGGATGAAATCAGGGTGACGGTCACATTCGAGTGCAATTGGCGTAAAGCCAAAGGTATACTTGAGGAGATTGTACACCGATACTCTGACGATTTGGCTGAGGATGTCCAGAAAAAGATTTTCGAGACTTCCAGAAAATATCTGGTCTATTACAAGAACCTCACTCCAATTGTATATACGGATGTTGTAGAAAGTGGTGTGCAGCTGACAATGCGTTACATTTGTGAGCCCAAAATGAGAAGGTTCAGTTCCGAACGCATTTGGGAAGCGGTTTTGGACCGTTTTGGCGCCGAAGTGGACATTGATATTGCATACCCAACCATGAGAAGAATTCAGTTATAGCATTCTAAGGAGCAACTATGATTCAGATCAAACGGGTAGAATCCAAGAAAGAATTCAAGACATTTGTAGACTTTCCCAACCAACTTTATAAAAACAATCCATATTATGTGCCCGAACTGGTTTGTGATGGCGTCAAAGTACTCGACAGGTCCATCAATCCGGCATACGCGTTTTGTGAGGCCGAATTTTTTCTAGCCTATAAAGACGAAGATGTTGTAGGACGGATCGGGGTGATCATCAACAATAAAAGCAATGAGAAGTGGAATCAGAATTACGCAAGGTTCACAGGCTTCGATTTTGTAAATGATTTGGAAGTATCACGGTCGTTGATGGAAGTCGCTATAAATTGGGCGATGGAGCAAGACGTGAAAGTGCTTCACGGACCACTTGGATTCACTGATTTGGACCATCAAGGCATGATGATTGAAGGTTTTGAGGAACTTGATATGTACATCACCATATACAATGCGCCTTATTATATGGAACATATGATAGCCATGGGGTTTGAAAAAGATGTGGACTGGATCGAGTATCAACTTGTTTTTGATCCCGTTAAAATTGAAAAGCTTCACAAGATCGCAGCGCGTATGAAGAGTCGGGGTGCTTTTAATGTGATTGAATTCAAGAGCAAAAAGGAACTGTTGCCATGGGCGGAATCGGTCTTTAACCTATACAATACGGCATATGCACCGCTTTACGGTATGACTGAACTGAATCAAAAACAGATCGATCTGTATATAAAGACGTTCTTCGGTTATGTGAATCCGGATTTTATCAAGATTGTTGTCGATAAAGAAGGCGAGTTGGCAGCCTTTGCAATTGCAATGCCTTCATTATCAAAGGCCATGCAAAAATCAAAGGGAAGACTTTTACCCTTTGGATTTATACACATCCTAAGAGCCATTAAAAAAAATGATGCCCTCGATCTTTATCTGATTGCTGTCAAACCAGAATATCAAAATCTAGGCATCAATGGACTGCTCCTGGATAGTATGATGAAAAATGTCATGGATTACGGGATACTGTCTGCGGAGACTGGTCCAATGCTTGAAACCAATAACAATATCTTATCACAGTGGAAATTTTTCAATATCAGACAGCATCGACGAAGGCGTGTCTGGAAAAAAACATTAAAGGGATAACTCGAAAAAGAGTTGTCCTTTTTTTGATAACACAATGATTTTTTCCAAATCCACAAGATACTGAAGGTGAGCCTTCACAACAGATCTATTGAGTAGGTGCTGAGGGACATTTTCAGACAAGTCATAGGTTTCAAATAAGAAGCTATGGATTTCATCAATGGTATGTGAGCCGCTTTCAAGGTGATTCAAAATCAAATTTTGGGTTCTGATCAGGACTTCCATATTGGCATCGAGCAAATGGTCGATATGGTCATATACCCCACCGTGAGCGATTACATAACCGTTCGCTTCCAGTGTGCGTAAACTTTCGATGGACTTCATATGCTCTCCGACATTATAAGTAAAAATGAGAGGGTGTTTTTCAATCATGGATTCAGAAATCAGCGCATCACCCAAATAGGCTATGCCATCAGGTGTTACTATGCCATACATATTTGGTGAATGTCCTTTCAAAGGCAGAAGAGTGAATGCATGCGATTCGCCGTTCAGATCAATTTTGATCTCTGTTTCATTTGTGATGATATGATCCACTTGTGAAGGCTTGGCAAGTAAAAATTTATTGTGGAGAATTTTCAGTGGAAAAGCACCATATAAATAAGTTGGCTCGAGAATTGGTTGTTCAATGAAGCTGTGCTCCAGTTCCGGTGCAATGGTGACCACATCAAATTGTCTTTGGATATATGAATTTCCACCACAATGGTCCGCGTGTGAGTGGGTGTTGAAAATGGCTTTGACATTGATGCCTTCAAAATCTCTGATGGCTTTTCGCACACTGGAGTCGTCATTGCCTGTATCGATCAGCAATAGATCGTCTCCGACCATGAAACCACCAATTACGACTTGTGAGGGGAGAAAGTAGCTGTTTCCTAGTATACGTTCCATAATGTGCTCCTTTATGCAAATGGTTGAAATGATTGGCTATGAGAATAGATTATCTTAAATTAAGTGAAGATTCAATGTTTTCGATTCAGGTCGGGAACTTTTTTAAATTGTGCTTGAATTTTCACGCGTGAAAGCGTACAATTAATAAAAACCGGTCAGTCGGTTTTGATAATGACGTAGGAGGATCACATGCCAAAACTAACGGATGAAACCATTCAGTCCAGGAAATCACATATCATTGAATGTGCGTTCAGTGTTTTTTCTGAAAAAGGATACAGTGACACTTCCATGGATGATATTGTTGAGAAATCGGGTGTCAGCAAAGGGGGCATTTACAATTATTTCAAGAGTAAAGAGGAAATTTTTCTCGAAATAGCGGAATCCAGAAGAACCGTTAGGCGAAATTTGATGGATACCATACCTGTGAACAATGGAATTCACATATTTCTAAGGCAATATTTCACGGCAGTGCTTCAAAGTCTCAAAGAAGAAAAAAATCTGATGACTGCAAAATTTTCCTTTGAATTCTGGGCAACCGTTTCGAGGAACCCTGAACTTATTGAAAAAGCACAAAATAGGTACACACAATTTCACTCTGATCTTATTAGGATTCTTAAGCTGGGAGTCAAGCGGGGGGACTTGTCAAATCAACTTGATTTGAACAATATGGGATATGTCATTTTGGCAACTTTGGACGGCATGATGCATACGCATGCGATCATGGGAGTGAAGCTGACTGATGAGAGTGTTGAAGAATATGTGGATATGTTGATGAACAAACTGGAGGGGAGATAACAATATGATTACTTACAAACTAGGGATACATGTCGATAAAATGGATATTCATAGGGCATTTCATTTGGGATTTATGGATTACATCATGAAAGTGGATATCCCAGAGCAAGCTTTTTTCAAGCGATTCTTTGGACCTGAAGGGAATGCGCTTGACCTATCCGTAGTGGCATATGATGGCAATGAGCCAGTGGGACTGCTCCTTGGTGGCATCAAACCATTTGATGGGGGCGCGATGACCATGCGTTGTGGCGGACTCTGTGTGGTTCCTGAATTCAGAGGAAAAGGAATCAGCCAGAAATTGATGGACATGCATAAAGAAATGGCAATTGCAAGAGGCTGCAAACAGATAATGCTTGAAGTCATCGGTGGCAATGAAAGGGCGATTCAATTCTATAAAAACATCGGCTATCAAGTGATTTATCAATTGGACTATTATTCAGTTCAGGGAAAAGAACTGAAGACCGGTAAACTAACGAATGCCTCAGTGGTTGAAATTGAACTCGATCAGCTGGATCGTGTAAAAGACTGGATCAGTGACACACATATGAATTGGCAAAATGATTTTGACTATATTTCAGGACTTGAAGACATAGTCCAGTATGGCATCTATGAAAACGAGAAACTGGTCAGCTTCTTGATTGCAGATCTTAGAGGGAAAGTCTATTTGCTGTGGACTCATCAAAATATGCGATTTAAAGGTTATGCTTTATTTCTTCTGAATCATTTCCGGAAGTCACACGAAATCGAAAAAATCATGATGAGTTTTCCAAACAGCGCCACATTGACAGGATTTGTAAAATCGGTCGGCTTTGTAAAGGATGAGTTGTATCAGTTTGAAATGTATGGTCTTTTGTAGTACGGAGTGCGCTCCGATTCGAGTTGTTTTTTATTTAACAATAAGGTAAAATATATTGTAATTTAAATACTCATAGTGGAGGCAATACATATGGCAAGGATTCGTTTCAAGGATCGAATTAGCACCAGATTAGTCGGTACAGTTTTACTATCTTTTGTTATTTTAATAACAATAATACTCGTTTTGAACTTCTATGCTCTCAATAAGACAGTCAATGATCAAATGAAGGAAATCGCAATCGGGACTTGGTCTTCGGTGACAACACTTGTGGATGAAGGCACGCTAAACAGTCTGATTGAGGATGGCGACATGGAGGGCCTGCTCTATAAAGAAGTGAAACGCAGTCTGGTTGCACTTAGAAATGCCACAAATGCCCGATATTTGCATATTGTTAAGGGTGAACCAGGCAACTACCTCTACGTGGTGGATGGTGTCACAGATGAGGATGACATGGTGGATTTTCTTGAACCTGTCGAAAGCGAATATCATGAATTCTACTCTGAAACAAAGACGACCAAAACCGCTTTATTCGGCGCTTTTGAAGAATATGAGGGGATGACACTATATTCCAATTATTTTCCACTAGTCAACGCTAAAAATGAAGTTTACGGTTATTTGGGAGTGGATTTCAACGTGACAACAATTGTTGCGAACACACAGAGAATATTTATGCTATGTATATCTGTGGCATTGGTCAGTTTGGCATTGATCGGTTTCATAATATGGTTCCTGATCACAAGAGCTCTAGGTCCAATCAAAAATCTTGCGGAAAATTGCAATAAGATGGCGGATTATGACTTATCCCAAACCATGGAAGAACAATACCGCGGTGAGTTCGGTTTGCTTTCGGAATCGCTTGGCAAATTGCAATCCAACAATTTGGAACTGATTTCAAACATCAAGGAAATATGCGAGCACATCTCCATCAATTTCAAATCGGTGCAAGATGCCACCCACAATATTTCCGCTATGATTCAAGAATCCACGACCACGCTCGAGGAAACATTTGAAAACATTGAAAAACAAGTGGATGTGATGGATCAGTTGGCTGAAGGCAGTACTCAATTGGCGTCTGACGTGCGGTTGATGAATAGCTCCATCGCCAAAGTCATCGATGAAGGTGGAGAAGTCAAAATGAGTACCAACGCATCGAGCAATCAGATCAAAACCATGAAACTTCAATTTGATGAGACGACGAAGGGTTTTGAGACCTTGAGTGTCAAGATGAATGAACTCTATAAAAAGTCGGGTTTGATTTCCAGCATTATCGGAACCATCAGAAACATTGCAAGTCAGACCAATTTGCTGGCACTGAACGCCTCAATCGAAGCGGCAAGAGCCGGTGAGCAAGGTCGCGGGTTTGCCGTCGTGGCTGAAGAAATCAGAAAGCTTGCGGAGGAATCATCAGAATCCGTGAGTGAAATCGATGAAATCATCAAATCGGTTACAGAAGAGATCCATTCATCGAATAACATTACGAGTGAAAATCACGAGAGAGTCAAGGCCTCAGGGGCAATAATCGACCGGACCCTGGAACAGTATGCCGCCACAGAAGTGTCCATTGGCTCCATTATAAGCAGCATCGACCTGCTCGGAAACAATATCGAGTCCATTACCTTGGTCCAAAATACTGTCCTCGAGACCACCAGCATGGTTAAAACACTTTCCCATAAAAATGCCGCCATGGTGGAACAACTCAATTCAACATCACAGGAAGAGAGCAGTAATATTGAAGAAATCACATCGAGTATCGATAATCTATATCAACTTTCCGAGCAATTGGTCACTGAAATCAAGAGATATAAAATACACTAAGCGAATTGGGCGTTGTAAAGCTCAGAATAATGCCCTTTCATTTTGAGCAATGTTTCATGCGTGCCCTGTTCAACTATGTTTCCGTCTTTGACGACCAAAATCTGATCGGCGTTCTGGATGGTGGAAAGACGATGTGCGATAACAAATGATGTTTTGCCATGCATGAGCCTATGCATGGCATCTTGTATTTGGAGCTCAGTACGCGTGTCCACATTTGAAGTGGCTTCATCGAGAATGAGCATCTTAGAGTCGAGCAACATGGCTCGCGCAATGGTCAAAAGTTGCTTTTGACCTTGAGAGATATTGATGCCATCTTCGTTTAGAATGGTATCATAGCCCTGAGGCAACTGGGTGATATAGTTGTGGATTTTGGACGCTTTACATACTTCGATCACTTCTTCAATTGTCGCACCTTTCTTACCATAGGCCACATTGTCGTAAATGGTCCCGTTGAAAAGCCAAGTATCCTGGAGGACCATTGCATACGCCAACCTCAAGCTCTTGCGGGTGGCTTTTTTTATGTCGATGCCGTCCAGATAAATGGTTCCGGATGTCGGGTCATAAAAGCGCATGAGCAAGTTGATCAGAGTTGTTTTTCCCGCGCCGGTCGGACCTACTATAGCAATCAGACTGCCTTTTTCGACTTCAAGGCTGAAATCACCTATTACAGTTTGTCCAGGGACATAGCCAAAGTTCACATGGTCAAATTTGACTTTGCCATGCACTTCGTCAAAGACATGTGCATTTTCGATATCGTAAGTCTCGGGTTTTTCGTCTATCAGTCTGAAGACCCTTTCCGCTGCTGCCATCGCAGATTGCAGTTCACTGAGTATGTTTGCAAGCTCATTGATCGGACCTGAGAACTTTCTTGAGTAGAGCACGAAAGAAGAAAGATTTCCTAGAGTGAGCCTGCCAAGCAAAAATAGGATCGCACCGAACACACTGACGAGTGAAAGGGAAAGATTGTTGATGAAATTGACCGATGGACCGACAGTACTGCTGTAGAATTCAGCATTGTAATAGGCATCTACGGCTTCCTCGTTTTTCTCATCGAATCTTTCAATCATGCTGACTTCCTGATGGTAAGCCTTTATGACTTTTTGTCCGGAGACGATTTCTTCGACAAAACCATTCAACTCTCCTAATTTTGCAGATCTTTTTCTAAAGAGTGGACGGACTTTTCCGGTCATGAACCGCGTGAACAGTATTGAAACCGGTATGGTCACTGCAAATACAGTCACCAAAATCGGCGAAATGATGATCATCATGATCAGGGAACCGACGACTGTGATGATGCTCGTGAAAATCTGGATCAAGTCATGGGAGAGTGAGGTGTTGATGGTATCAATGTCATAGGTGAATCGGCTGATGAGATCGCCTGTTTGGTGGCTGTCGAAGTAACCGACTGGCAATTCGGCCATTTTATCAAAGACATCCTTTCTCATTTTGAATGATATTTTTTGACTGAGTGATATCATCAACAAGGCCAAAAGATAAGAAAAAAATGACGAGAACACATAAAAAAGCACCATGTAACCTGTGTAATACTTGACTTTTTCAAAATTCACAAAACCTTGTCCAGGTGCGATGGCATCGATGGCAAATCCAGAGAGCATCGGTCCGACAAGTGCGAGCAGATTGCTGATCAGTGTCAATGTCAAAGCCAGGATCAACAGCCATTTGTATCCATACATATATTGCCACAATCTTTTTAGGACGGCATATTTGAATTTGGGTTTACTTAATGAGCTCATCAATAGCGCCTCCCATCTGGATTCTGCTGATTTCTCGATAGTTTTCACAAGACTTCATCAAAGATTCGTGTGTGCCGATCCCTATGATTTCGCCATCTTCGATGACAAGTATTTGATCTGCGTGCATGATGGAACTGATGCGCTGTGCCACAATGATCGTAGTCGTGTCTTTGAAATTCGTTTTAATCGACTGTCTTAGTGCGGCGTCCGTTTTGTAGTCCAGCGCACTGGATGAGTCGTCCAGGATCAATATTTCCGGATTGGCCGCAAGAGCTCTGGAAATAAGGATACGTTGTTTTTGGCCGCCACTGAGGTTTGCCCCCTTAACACTCAGTGTGTGGTGGATGCCATCGGCAAGTGAGTCGATGAATGGCCCGGCTTGCGCGAGTTCAGAAGAGAATAGAATTTCTTCCGCTTGAAGATTTCTACCAAAAGCAATGTTTTGTGCTATGGTGTCCGCAAATAGGATGTCGTTTTGAAATACGATTCCAAATTTGGTGTGCAGTTGATCGCGTGGAATGCTCTTGATGTTGGTGCCATCAATCCTGATTTCACCGGAAGACACATCATAAAACCGCATTAGAAGCTGAATGATGCTGGATTTACCGCTTCCTGTAGGACCGATGATCCCGAGAGTCTCCCCTTTTTTCACTTCAAAGTGGAGATCTACCAAATTGTCTTTTTGATTGTGATATGAAAAATGGACGTGATTGAAGGAGATATGCGCATCCGATGGGATTGTATCATCCTCTGTGACTTTCAGCTCTTCAGGTGCGTCAATCACCTCTATGATTCTTTTAAAGGAAGCTGTGCCTTTGGAATATAGAATAAAAATTCTACTTATGGAAAGCATCGCATTCAATATGATCGTGAAATAGGTCAGAAAAGCTATGATGGCACCTGGTCTTGTCAATCCGCTGTTGACTCTGAATGCGCCTACTATGACAACCAGTGTCAATCCGAGATTGAGAAAGAGATTCATCATCGGGTTTGTGATGGCCATGGTTTTGCCGACAGTCATTTCACTTTTTACGACATCTTCATTGGATCCGGAATAGCGCTTCTTTTCATAATCCGATTTGGACAGCGCTTTGATCACTCGAATGCCTGTGATGTTCTCCCTAATGACCGTGACCATGCCATCGATTGAGGATTGCAGCTTTTGGTAGAGAGGAATCCCTTTCGTGGAGACTTTGTAGATCAAAAGACCTATGAGCGGCAAAATGGAAACGAGCACAAGAGACAGAACCGGGTCGAGCGTCAATGTGATCATAATGCCACCGAGTAATAGGATCGGCGCACGGACTCCAAGTCTTTGCATCATCCCTATCATATGATGGATGTGGTAGGTATCTGAAGTGAGCCTTGAAATCAAAGACGGCAACGTGAAGGTGTCGATTTGGCTACTTGACAAGTAGGAAATCTTGGCAAAAAGATCGTGTCGAACTTGCCTTGTCGTGTCACGAGCCACTCTTGAAGCCATTCTATTGGCTACAATATTGGCGACTATCGCCACTATGGCGCAAAGCACCATCATCAATCCCCAGACCAGGATGAGTTCTATCCGCTCTTGAGGGACGATATAGTCGATCATATAGGCGAGAATCCATGGAATCAATAGGTCCATGATGGTGCCGGTGAACTTGATCGAGAGCCCGACAGCCATTCTTGGGATATAAGGTTTAAGATATGTACGGAGATTATTCATTGTCAGTCTCCTTTGAGAGTGTGTTTTCAAGCTTCTTTGCGGCCCTCAGCATGACTTTTTCCATCATATCCAGCAATGCTGATTTTTCCTCGTCTGTGAACTCATCAAGAAGATATTTGTTCCAATCGCCTAGAATGTCCATTATAATAGGATATAGGGTCAAACACTTTTCTGTCGGATAAACTTCCATTTGTCTTCTGTTGGCTTCGGATGTCTTTCTCAAAACAAATCCATTCGCTTCCAACAGCGTCAGTTGTCGGGCGACATTGCTCTTGTTGACAAAAATAATTTTGGCGAGCCGATCCTGGCTGATTCCTGGATTTTGGCAGATGTTGATGATGTAAGTGTGCTGGTGACCATTAAGCCCATATGAGCTGAGTATTTCGTCCCGATACAGTACAGCGCAGCGTTCTGTACGTCCTATGTATTTCATGAGAGGTTTCATTATAAGCTCCTTTTCCATTGTTGCGCGCGCAACATTTCGAGTCACCAAAAGAATACCATTTGGACATTGGAAAGTCAATGCAAAAAGAAATCCGATTTATTGTTGACAATGTATTGGATAGGTGTTATCATAAGTTATTGCTTAAATGAATAGTAAGTAGAATTAACATGTATTATAGAGGGTACAGATTCATCGTGTCGTCCTAATTAGAATGTTATTCGTATTACAAGATTTAAGAAAAAAAATTAGGAGGTACACATTATGATGAATGGTACAGTAAAATGGTTTAACTCAGACAAAGGATTTGGTTTTATTACAGGAGAAGACGGCAGAGATGTTTTCGCTCACTTTTCACAAATCAACTCTGACGGTTTCAGAACTTTAGAAGAAGGCCAAGCGGTTACTTTTGAAGTAGCTCAAGGTCCTAAAGGTCCTCAAGCTGAGAATATCTCAGTAGTAAGATAGTCTTACTTGGCGTCATGTGCTTCGGCACATGGCGCTTTTTAATTTTTTGAATACATATAAAAAGGGCCGTTCCAAAAGAATTTAGATATCTTTTGGAGCGGCCCTTTCTTACGTTAAGCTGTTGTCACATTTTTTTTAAGCAATCGACGAACCCATTTGATGATTTCGGCAAGCACAAGTGGAATCAGCGACAAGCCGATGACGACACCCCATGAGGCAAGTGTGAGTGGTGCCACTTTAAATGCTCTTGCTGTAAATGGAACCGTTATGAGCAATACCTGCAGTCCGATGCCGATTGCAATTGCACCCAGCAATAATTTGTTCGTGAATATTCCAACTTCAAAGATCGATTTCTCGAAATGTCGCATGGAAAGCGAATAAAAGAGTTGGGAGGCGGCAAGAACGACAAATGCCATGGTCCTGCCATGCGTCATGGCTTCAGCGGATATATCTTTTGAGTTCAGTGTGTAACCGGTCTCATGGATTCCGATGTAGAAAGCCAGCAGAGTCAAACTGCCTATGAGAAGACCGCCAAGTGCCGCTTTTGCCCAAGCGCCACCGGCGAAGAAACTCTCTTTGGGATCGCGAGGCGGTTTTTTCATGATATCCTTGTCACCCTTATCAATTCCAAGAGCTATAGCCGGCAGAGTGTCGGTAACAAGGTTGATCCAGAGTATTTGAGTAGGCAAAAGTGGAATCGGCCAGAAAAACAGGATGGAGGCGACTATTGCCACGACCTCTCCGAGGTTGCAGGAAAGTAGGAAAACAACTGCTTTTCTGATGTTGTTGTAGATGTTTCGACCTTCTTCTATTGCGTGGATGATCGTAGTGAAGTTGTCATCCGTCAAGATCATGTCTGCGGCACCTTTGGACACGTCTGTTCCAGTAATGCCCATGGCGACTCCTATATCAGCGGTTTTGAGTGATGGGGCGTCGTTGACGCCGTCACCTGTCATCGAGACCACATTGCCATTCGCTTTGAATGCTTTCACGATTTTCACTTTGTGTTCAGGAGATACGCGGGCGAAAATCTTGTAATTATGGATGTTCTTTATGAAATCCTCATCGGTGAACGTATCGATTTCTGAGCCTGTGAGACATTGTTCGTAACTTTCAGCCATTCCAAGTGCTCTGGCGATAGCGAAAGCTGTGGTTTTATGGTCACCAGTGATCATGATCGGAGTGATTCCAGCCGAATGGGCTTCCTCGATGGCGGCTTTGACTTCGTCTCTAGGAGGATCAATCATGCCGACGAATCCAAGCAGTGTCATATCGCTTTCCATTGCCTCAGGCGCTATGACCGAATCCACATCTTTATAAGCTGCGCCCAGAACGCGCAGAGCATCCATGGACATGGATTCCGCAAGTTCCAGATACTCTTTTTTATCGGAATCGGTTATTGCAACCCTTTTGCCATCACGCCATATATGAGTTGAGAATTTAAGAAGTTCATCCAGTGCGCCTTTTGTATGTACACGGTATGCATCACCTTCTTTGTTCAGCGTGGACATGACTTTGCGGTCGGAATCGAACGGTTTTTCTGCAATCCGGTTGTACTCGAGGGTCAAATTCGATTTTTCAAGACCAAGATTTTTGCCTGCGACAACAAGTGCGATTTCAGTGGGATCGCCAGTTGCTTCATCATTTTCAAAAGTTGCATCTGTACAGAGTACCATGGTTCGAATGAGTTCATTATAAGAACTGTCGTTATCAGGGGCTTCGGCATCGATCAGCTCACCATTGTAAAGCTTGGTGACAGTCATTTTGTTTTGTGTAAGTGTACCGGTCTTATCTGAACAGACAATATTCACAGATCCTAAAGTTTCTACCGCAGGAAGCTTCTTGACTATGGCGTTGATTTTTGACATTCTTGTGACACCAAGTGCAAGTACGATGGCCACTATGGCCGCAAGTCCTTCTGGTATGGCCGCGACAGCCAAGCTGATTGCGGTGAGGAACATTTCGAACAGATCACGCTTTTGGAAATAGGCGATGACGAAAATCAACACACAGACTCCAACGGCAATGATGCCAAGTGTTTTACCGAGCTCTTCCAGTCTTTTCTGAAGAGGCGTCAGTTCATCGATATCCTCATCCAGAATTGTGGCTATTTTGCCCATTTCAGTTTTCATGCCGGTACTGACAACAATCCCCTCGCCACGACCATATGTGACGAGAGTCGACATGAAAGCCATATTTTTCAGGTCACCCAGTGGTGGTTTGTCCACATCGAAAGTGACTTTCTCATCTTTTTCAGTGGGCACAGACTCGCCAGTCAGAGCGGACTCCTCAATTTGAAGATTTGCGGATTCTATGAGACGAAGATCCGCCGGTATGTATCGTCCGGCATCCAGCAAAATCACATCACCCGGTACCAGGTTTTCAGAATTGATTTCTTTGGCTTCGCCATCTCTTCTGACCAATGCTTTCGGAGTACTCATTTTTTGAAGCGCCTCTATCGCCTTTTCCGCTTTGTGTTCTTGGAAGACACCAATGGATGCGTTCAGAACCACTACAGCCAAAATAATGAAGGCATCCACATATTCACCTATGAAAATGGTGATTGCCGCTGCGGCGAGCAGCACATAGATGAGATAATCCTTGAGTTGCGACAGGAAGGAGGACAACAATGTTTTCTTGGGTTTGCCCTTTAATTTATTCTCACCATAGTGTTCAAGTCTTTTAGTGACCTCGGATTCGCTCAATCCTTTTTCTGTTGAGACATCCAGTTCTTTGATGACTTCTTCTATGGTCTTTTTATACCACATAAATACACCTCTCTATTTCTAAAATTTTCTGTTATAATTGGTCTATCGAAATATCAAAACGGGGGACGTTATGGATCGGAAAAAATATATTCAAGGACTTGCCATGGGCTCAAGCGCTTTTGTCATGTGGGGACTGTTGCCCCTATACTGGAAGTGGGTCAGAGCAATCACGCCATATCAGATTTTTGCCCAACGTGTCGTCTGGTCATTCGTATTTGTGGTCGCCATATTGATTGTCATGGGCAAATGGAAGACGTTCACAGGAGCGCTGAGATCCATCAGAAACTGGAAGCTCATCATAGCTCCCGCATTTTTCATCTCTGTCAATTGGCTTCTTTATATATGGGCGGTCAACAACAATTTTGTCATCGAGACGAGTTTGGGCTATTATATCAACCCTTTGGTCCTGACTTTATTCGGTCGGGTGTTTTTCAAAGAGCGTTTGAACAGGCTTCAGAAAATAGGCATTGGATTCGCAGGGGTCGGCGTTGCCATAAAAACGTTCACCTATGGAAGGATACCCATTATTGCACTCGTACTAGCAACTTCTTTCGCACTTTATGGACTTCTTAAGAAAAAATCTGATTTGGACTCGATTACCGGCATGGGATTTGAGACGCTTGTCATAGGAGTGCCATCGTTTTTTTACCTCATTGGAATGGAAAGTTCCGGCCTGGGCATCACAGGAAATCTACCGACATCTTTTTGGTTCATGATTGCACTCAGTGGTATTGTGACGGCCACACCACTCATGCTTTATGCTGAAGGGACTAAGAGATTGCCGCTTACAGTTGTTGGATTTCTTCAGTATATTGCTCCGACCATAGCGCTGTTTCTCGGCGTCTTTGTATTCGATGAACCGTTTGACAGCATCTCACTGTTCGCATTTGTGTTCATTTGGATCGGAATCGCATTTTTCAGTTATTCACAGTACAGAATACTAAAAAGAGCAAAAATCAAAGTTTAGGTAAAACATCATATATTCATCACATTTATCATATAAGATAAAGTAAGGATACAATTGGATATAGAAAGAAGAGTGATATTGTGAATTATAAAGTGCTTGTCGTGGACGACGAACCAGGAATCCGCGATGTGATCAAAGAGTATATGGGTGTATCGGGGTTTGAAATCACGGAATCGGAAGATGGCATCAGCGCACTCAACAAGCTATACAAATCAGAGTACGATTTGGTCATTTTAGATGTCATGATGCCCAAAATGGATGGCTGGAGCCTTTGCCGTGAAATTCGAAAGAGTTCCAAAGTGCCTGTGATCATGTTGACCGCGCGTGGTGAGGAATACGACAAGTTGTTGGGATTTGAGCTCGGCGTGGACGATTACATAGTCAAACCGTTCAGTCCCAAAGAATTGGTCGCCAGGGCAAAAGCGGTTCTCAACCGTACGCGCCCTGAAAAGGATGAGGAAATCATCAAGACGGTGATCGCTTATGGAAAACTGAACGTGGATCTTGATGGTCGAAATGTGACTTTGGGCGATCACAAATTACAGCTCACACCAAAGGAGTTTGATGTGTTGAGTTTCTTGGTTCAAAATCCGAACAAAGCCTTTTCAAGAGAACAACTTTTGACATCCGTTTGGGGATTCGATTTTTATGGTGACGACCGAACTGTGGACACACACATAAAAATGATCCGTGAACATTTGGGTGAATACAGAACTTGGATTGTGACGGTTTGGGGTATTGGCTATAAATTTGAACCTCAGAAATAGATGGAGGATATGATGAAAGGAATTCGGTCGAAACTTTGGACAGGCATGATGCTGTTGGTCATACTCATGCTCTTGTTGCTCTGGCTTTTTCAAATTGTTTTTCTGGAGCAATTTTATAAGGGCATCCAGTTGAATCGCATCATAGACAGAAGTGAAGTGTTGACTATGGCCCTTGCGGAACCCGACGGTCTGGCGATTGATTCTGAAATGTTGGAAAAACTCGAGACATTCGCTTTCAAAAATAATCTCAATCTTGAAGTGGTGGACCAAAGAGGCGGTAGCGTCATTCAGATCACTTCAGGTTCGGAGCAGCAATCTCCCGCGGGTTTCCGGAAAAGCATCAGGGAATTGGCCTCTCGTTCATTAAAGGGTGAAATCGTGAATACAGTCATCGAACATCCGAGATTCAATAATCAATTTTGGGTGTTGGCCATGCCAATCATGAACGATACAATCAAAGGCAGTTTGATATTGAGCGGTCCGATTGAACCTGTCGAAGAGACGGCATCCATTTTAAAACAACAGCTGGTCTACATCACAGGTATTTTACTTGTTGCTGCTTTCGTATTGGCATTTGTCATTTCAAGACATTTCAGCAAACCGCTTTTTGAAATCAGCAAAGCGGCAAAGGCCATGTCGAAGGGCGATTTTTCAGTTCGCATCAAAACCAATCGCAACGATGAAATCGGTCAGTTGGCAAACGACATCAATGAAATGGGCAAATCGCTCGGTAAAGTCGATGAGCTCAGAAAAGAGCTGGTTGCCAACATTTCCCATGAACTCCGAACACCACTCAGCCTGATCAAAGGATATGCGGAAACCATAAAGGACGTCACGGGAGAAAATCCTGAGAAAAGACAGAAACAGCTCGGGATCATAATAGATGAATCCGATCGTCTGGCGGTGCTGATTCGAGATGTACTGGATCTTTCGCAGCTTGAATCTGGAGCAGTTTCCATGGATTCGAGATGTTTTGATTTGACATCAAAGGTGCAAGATATCAGCCAGAGATTCAAAGCGATCGCCGGAGATAAAGGTATTGTGATTGTTACCGATATTGAATCTCAAACCATGGTTTATTCAGACGAGAAAAAAACTGAACAGGTCCTCTACAACTTGATCGGAAACGCATTGATCCACTCCAAGACATCGCCGGAAATAATGATCAAAGCGATTCAGGCGGATCATCATGTCAAGGTTGAAATCATCGATTCCGGAATAGGCATTCCCGATGAGGAACTGTCCTATATTTGGGATAGATTTTATAAAAGCACCGATTCAAAATCAGATCAGACACAGGGGACCGGTTTGGGACTTGCCATCGTCAAACGCATCTTCGAAGCGCAGGGCATTAGGTATGGCGTGGAAAGTGGACCTGGAAAAGGGACCACATTTTGGTTTGAACTCAAAAAATGCACCTCGTAAGGGTGCATTTTTCTTATTAATAAGGGGTTCTTTCTTTGTCTTCCATGTATTTATTGAATGGTGCCAGGCATTCTTCCCGGTTTTCTTGAGTCAATTTCATGAATTCATTGGGATGTTCGCCTGAGAGAACTTCGTAGAGATAATTGTCATCAAAACCGATATCGGCAGCATCCTGACGCGTCGCGCCATATACGATTTTTTTGATCTTGGCCCAATGTGCGGCGCTGTAACACATTGGACATGGTTCACAAGTGGTGTACAGTTCGCAGTCGGAAAGGTCGAATCGACCCAATTGTTCGGCAGCGGAACGAATGGCCACAATTTCAGCATGTGCTGTTGGGTCATGTGAGGAGATGACCCGGTTGTGACCGGTGGCAATGATTTCGCCATTTTGAACTATGACAGCTCCAAAAGGGCCACCATCTCTATGCTCTATGCCGCTTAAGGCTTCTTCTATAGCCTTTTGCATTTTATGGTCCATTTCAAACCTCCTTATTTGGTATCTATATGTAATTATACCGAAAAACAAGGAGATTATTCATTGTTAATAAGTACTAAAAACCATTATAGCGTATTAATCCAATTTTAACTTGTTTGCAACCCTATTGTAAGTTTGATTTGTTATAATGGATTGTATGATAAAATAGGAGGTTCGATATGAAGAAATTATTGATCAGATGGATCGTAGCAGCAGTGGCCATATATATCGCAGGAAGTGTCATCAGCGGTTTCAGTGTGCTTGGATGGCAATCGGCGTTTATCGCAGCAATCATTTTAGGTTTTTTGAATTTTACAATCAAACCGATTGTGACCATACTCACACTCCCGATAACAGTGTTGACCTTAGGACTCTTCTTGTTCGTTGTCAATGGAATCACTTTATACGTTTTAGGGATGCTGCTTAGCGGCATTGAAGTGACCAGTTTGATTTCAGCGATATTTGCCTCGGTAGTCATTTCCATTGTGACCATGATCCTCAGCAGTGTACTTGGGTTAAAAGATTAAAAAAATAAGAGCTTCAATTTTTCGCGAAGCGAAAATATTGGGCGTAGGTATGGTTATCGCGAAGCGAAACTATACTAGCCTCATGTATATATGTTATTCTAAGTACAAGGAAACTTATTAGCGTCTCAGTTCATATTTCGAGATATTGCTGAGAAAGACATTTAAATAACATAGTAAAACAAAAAAAGAGCCCTCGGAGCTCTTTTTTATATTTCATATTTCAAAATAATCTTGGTCAACAATTAGAAGTTGTTTGTTTTCGAGTATCTTGAGAATGCCCTCACCGGACAGGTGAGAAAGTTTTCTGCTGATGGTCTCGCGTGTGACGCCAACGAAATTGGCCATATCCTCACGTGTCAACTGAAGACTGATCAAAATGCCTTTTGGAGTGTTCGATCCGGATTGTTTCATCAATCGATGAATCAGGAATCTGAGTCTGATGTCCGCATCATTTGAAGCGATAGCGCCTACCAATTTTTCAAGTGAAGAGATTTTTTCATGAGCGGATTCAAGAATAGCAAATACTATTTCAGGGTTTTCTTTGATGAAATCATCAAAACTGTATTTTGGAATCGTGCATAAAAAGCATTCCTTGAGTGCGATGAGATCATATGGGGATGCCACTTTTTTGAGGAGTGACAATTCTCCCAGACTGTCGCCATCATTTAGGATGTAAAGAATTTGCTCTTTGCCGTCTTCATTATAAGTAGATGCTTTGAGGCTTCCATGATTGACAATATAAAGTCTGTCGAAATCATCGCCTGTATGCATGACAACTTCACCTTTTTTATAATGTTTCCTCTCAATGAGTTCAAGCAGGGTCTGAATCTGTTCATCGTTCAAATTGGAGAATAGAGATACTTTTTTTGTGCAAAGCTTATCACCGCAAGTCACACAGCCGTCTGTCGGGAAATGAAATGTATGTTTCAATGAGGGTTACCTCCCATAATTGGTTTTAAATAATTATATCATATTTTCAGAAAAAATAGATTGTGTGAGGCAAATCACATTTTAGTCCATTAATGGATGGTAATATATGTTCAAGAGATTACAAACAACATATAAAAAATTGGAGGACAATGATGTATAAATTGGATTTGGATCAAACGATTGGAGAGAGTGTAACGATTAATCCCGAACTTGTAAGGGTATACATGGATTACGGTGTTGATTTTTGCTGTGGCGGAGATAGAACTGTAAAAGAAGCCATTGAAAGAGACACCGACGAAGTTGAAAAGTTGATTGCCGAGGCAGAGAAAGCAATGGAACAGGCATCACAGTTCATGGTGGGCTCCAGCAACATGAAATTGTCCGATTTTTCGACTGACCAACTGATCGATAAAATCGTCACGCAGCATCACAGTTACCTGAAAGCTGAACTTCCCGTCATCTCAGATTTGATGTTCAAGATCTTAATGGTACATGGCGACAACCATCCTGAGCTTTTCGAAATTCACAAAGTGTTTGGTGGATTGAAGACAGAGCTCGAAGGACATCTCGTCAAAGAAGAAAGACTGCTTTTCCCGAAACTCAGAACGAATGATCCGGACTGCAAAGCACTGATCGAAGAACTCGAAGCGGAACATGACGGAGCCGGGGATGCACTACACCAACTCACAGACTTGACGGATCATTTCAAATTGCCTGAAGACGCTTGCACAACCTATGAAATCGTCTATGAGAAATTGAAGGTATTAGTGGCGGACATGTACATGCACGTACATACCGAAAACAATGTATTATTTAAAAGATTTGCGTAGAAAGGGGTATTAGGATGTTTAAAATCAATGAGAGAATCAAATGGGTAGGAAAAATCGACTGGGATCTGAAGAAATTCCATGGGGAAGAGTATTCTACGCACAGAGGATCGTCTTACAATTCATATCTGATTGAAGATGAGAAGACTGTTTTGATTGATACCGTATGGCAACCCTTCGATGAGGAGTTTGTAAGCAATCTCAAAAAAGTCATCGACCTCAAGAAAATCGATTACATCATAGCCAATCATGCCGAAGTGGACCATAGTGGTGGATTGCCTGAACTTATGAAAGAAATTCCTGGAACACCAATATATTGTACTGCAAATGGCATCAAATCACTCAAAGGTCACTATCATGAAGATTGGAACTTTATTCCGGTGAAAACTGGTGATACCCTTGATTTGGGAGAAGGCAAGCTGATTTTCATCGAAGCGCCTATGCTGCACTGGCCAGACAGTATGTTCGAATATTACACAAAAGATGAGATTCTTTTCAGTAATGACGCCTTTGGTCAACATTACGCATCTGAGTTCATGTACAACGATCTGGTGGACCAAGCTGAACTTTATCAGGAAGCCATCAAGTATTATGCCAACATTTTGACACCGTTCAGTCCGCTTGTTGTGAAGAAAATCCATGAAGTTTTGGGCTTTAACGTCCCTGTGAAAATGGTCTGTCCATCACACGGTATCATGTGGAGAGACAATCCGACCCAAATCGTTGAGCAATATCTGAAATGGGCTGACAATTATCAGGAGCATCAAGTCACTCTGATCTATGACACCATGTGGGATGCGACCAAGAAAATGGCGGAAGCGATTGCAGAGGGCATCAAATCTGTGGATCCTACGCTGAACATCAAACTTTTCAATGTCGGCAAAGCGGATAAGAATGACGTGATTTCAGAAGTCTTCAAAGCCAAACTCGTCGTTGCAGGTTCTTCAACCATCAACAAAGGAATTTTGTCCGGAATGGCAGCCACAATTGAAATGATGAAGGGGCTCAAGTTTAAAAACAAAAAAGCCGCCGGATTCGGCAGCTATGGATGGAGTGGTGAATCTCCAAAAATGATGACCAAAGAACTGGAAGCCTGTGGCTTTGAAATTCTAGAAGAGGGACTCGGCGTTCTTTGGAAGCCAGATGAGGAAGCGCTGGATCTATGCAGAGCTTATGGCGTGAAACTCGCAGAGAAGTTATAAAGTAACTCCTCCAATTGAAGCCTTGATAGAACATCAACGTAATTAAGCGGTTCATCCCAAATATAAAGATGTGCTCTTTCGCAAATACTTTTTTGCAAGGAGCACATCTTTCTTTTTAAAATCGTGCAAAATCGGTATAGATTTTTCCATCTTTGATTTCAATGATGCGATCGGTTTTTTCTGCAATTCTTCTATCGTGCGTGATGACGACGAAAGTCGTTCCAAAATCTTTGTTGATGTCCCTAAGGAGCTCATAGATGATTTCTGTTGTCTCAGAATCCAGATTGCCAGTGGGTTCGTCCGCCAAGATGATCTTAGGATTGTTGATGAGCGACCTGGCTATAGCGGTCCTCTGCTGCTGTCCACCGGACATGTTGCCGGCCAGATTGTTCTTTACTTTGCTGAGACCCACAAGATCCATGAGTTCATGGGCGCGTGTCTCCATCTTTCGGTCAATCTTTCTGTTTTTGATATAATAGGGCATCAGAACATTCTCAAATGCCGTGAACTCAGGGAGTAGATAGTGAAATTGAAATATGAATCCTATGGTTTCGTTGCGCAGTTTTGCGAGTTCGTTTTTGTTCATCTGGTCCGTTTGCTGACCTCCAATGAAGACTTCTCCGGATGTGGGTTTATCCAGTGTGCCCACTATGTTGAGCAGTGTACTTTTGCCGCTACCGGACGCGCCGATGATGCCGTTGAAAGAGCCTTGTTTGATGGCGAGGTCCACATCAAAAAGGACTTGGGTTTTGATGGTGGTGCCGTAAATTTTATTGACGCTAGTGAGTTTGATGACATTATCCATTTTTGATCACCTCGATTGGAGAAAGTTTTTTGGATTTAAGAGCAGGTATGATGGATGCCAGTGTTGATGCAGTAACCGCTATAAGTCCTGAAAGGCCTATGAAGCTGTAGTTGATGAATATTGGAACAACTGGCGTACCATCGGCATTGAGTGCAAATTTGCTGAATGAAAGCAGTAATCCAAGTCCAAAAATAATTCCAAGTATACCACCGAGAATGCCGAGTATAAAGCCCTGGAACAAAAACACCAAACTGGATGTTCTGTCGTTGATGCCCATGGCCTTTAGAATACCAAGCTGTCTCGATTTCTGAAGCACCGTGATGGCAAGTACGCTTGCGATTCCAAGAACGACAGATATGACAACAAACACTTGAATCATGAGACTGGAAGTGCTTTGCCCGTTGAGACCGCTCAAAAGCTGTTCGTTTTGAGCTTTCCAGTTATCAAAGTTGATATCATTTCTTACTGAATCTGAAATCATGATCCCGCTGATCAAATCCGCATCGAAAGGTGTTTCGATTTGCATCTCAAGTGCAGTGACCTGATGATCCTCATAACCAAAAATTGTTCGTGCTTCCTCAATGGTGCCGATCATCCAAGATTTGTTGATGGCAGCTACTTTGAGATCGAAGTAACCTTTAATCTTCACAGTGGATAAGCTTCCTTCGGGTGTTATGATCTCGTATTCGTCACCGATTTCAAGGCCGTTTTCCAGTGCCAAATCCTTTCCGACGACAACTTCGTTGCCAGTCAAATTAAAAGCGCCTTCAATCATGGCGTCGTCAAACTTGTAAATGGAATTTGCTTTTTCTGAATCAAAACCCCTGAAAACGATTTGTTCTGTGACATCATCAATTTTGAGAAATGCCCCTTTGGAGATGGTCGGTGACAGTGCGGTGATTTCAGGATAGTTCGTGGAGAGCCAGGTTTCAATGTCGCCCGAATCATCAATAGGTGTGTTTTTTTCATTTGGGTTGACAGTTATATGTGACGCGCTTCCTATGGTTGCATCCAGTAAGCTGATTTGTAATCCTTCAATGAGTGAACCGATAAAAATTTGTACGGATATACCAACGGCGATCCCTACGGCAATCAGTGCGGTTTGGCCTTTACTGGAGGTCAGAAAGCGCAATGCGATTCTAAATGCTAGTCTCATGACAGCGCCTCCTTGATTGCTTTGAGATCATCAAAGCTATGGGCGAAGAAGTCCGTTTCAATCTCATCCTTCGCATGCGGGGTGTGATCGATGGCGTAACCTCCAACCACGATCTTGGTATGACTGTTCTTTAAGTCTGATTTCATAAGTGCAATCAGGTCCTTGAGTCTGGTCAGGTGGAAATAGTTGGTCACGCTTATGCAAATCAGATTGGGATTGAGTTTTTCTATGGAGTCCAGTGCTTCTTTTTTAGGCGTATTGGCTCCGATAAAATGAGCATCAAATCCCAACAAGGTCAGAAAATCAGTAGTCATGCGTGCTCCAAGTTCATGGTATTCCTCTTCAAGACAGAAAACTATGGCCGAGAGCGTGCCCTTTCCGGATTGAGGGCGCTGGGCAAGCACATGTGGGTAACTGATTTCAAGGGCGGTTCGGACTATTCCGCTTTGTATGTGTTCTTCCCATATGCTGATTTCCTGATTGAAGTCATTGCTGGAAATTGCACCTAGGCTAGGGCCTAAAATCTCTGTATAAAGATTTATGATGGTGATGCGTCCACCGTCAAGTGCCTCGATGATGAGGTTGATCGCCGATGGCTTGTCAAGGTTCTTCAGTGCCTCGTGAAATTTTTGTTTTAACTGTTCAATCGATTTATCCATTTTGTACCCCTTTTGCTTTATTTGATATGATAAAATGATAGCGTAGACAGTATACCCAAGATAGATTGCGCAAAACCTATTAAGTGAAATTTTGGAGGTTTTTATGTGTGGACGGTTTTTATTGGAAGCGGAAATCGATGATTTGATGCGCTATTATAATATTGCAAATGCCGCAGACTTCACTATTGAACACAAGACGGTATACCCATCGCAGGCCACACCTGTGGTCATTCGCCACGATGCCGAGAACCGAATGGGTAAGATGCATTGGGGCTTTGTCATACCCGGAGTGAAAAAACTGATCATCAACAGCCGTGTGGAAAGCATCTTTGAAAAAAAGAGTTTCAAGGCATCCATTGAACAAAGACGTTGCATCGTCCCTGCCACAGCATTTTTGGAATGGAAAGATAAAAAACCCTACACTGTAAAATTCGATGAAGACGCTCTGATGTCTTTTGCAGGCATTTATAAAAAGCACATCGGAGATGCCGGTGAGCCTGTTTGGCAATTCTCGATCCTGACCCGCGAGGCAAATGGCAGCATGGCACCACTTCATGAAAGAATGCCTTTGATGCTTCCAAGCCAGTCTTTTGAAGCTTGGATGGACCCGGCAACCAATATTGATGAGATTCATCGTTTGTTGAATCATGACATTGGAAAGGTATTGTGGTCCATGTGCTGATTGGGGACAGGTACAAATTGGTACATGAAGAAGAGCAGGGAGAGCAGGGAGAGCAGGAAATGCAGGAAATGCAGGAAGAGCAGGAAGAGCAGGAAATGCAGGAAATGCAGGAAATGCAGGAAATGCAGGAAGTGCAGGAAGTGCAGGACAACATTAAGGTCAAGGTCAAGAGACCACCAACCACTAACTGCTGCGCTCGAATGAGCGCAAAATCCCCCTTGACACGAAAGTGAGAGAGTGCTAAAATATCATAAATTAGCCGATGATTGGAAGAGTAGAAGGTTGTATCGTCAAGCGAGTGGGGAAGTGGTGCGAGCCTCATGCGAGAAGACTTTTGAAGGACATCCATGAGGTATCCGTTTGAACTCAGTAGAGCGGGTCGGGTTTCCTCCGTTATCGGGATCAAAGAGGACTTTTTGAGTCAACTAGGATGGTACCGCGGATTGAACTTCGCTCCTTGATGGAGTGGAGTTTTTTTAATTTTGGGGTATGGGTTGATATCAAAGTCGAATTAGGGTGGCACCGCGTGAGATTATGTTTACGCCCCTTGGACAATTGCGTTCGAGGGGCTTTTGACCCCTCGGATAATGAAGAGGAGGAATACGCTATGAGTAACAAAACTAGAGTCATGATTGAAACGCTTCAAGAGGAGATCGGTAATGTCGTTTGCATTTCCGGTTGGATTCACAGAATCAGAATTTTGAAAAATGTTGTTTTCATCGTTGTCAGGGACAGAACCGGACTGGTTCAATGTGTTATGTCACCTGAACAATTTGAGGCAAATCATATTTACCTTGAGACTGTGGTGAGACTGTTTGGGACTTGCACTGCGGCGAAAAACACACTCAATCCATTTGAGGTGTTGGTTGAAAGCATTGAAATCCTAAATGAATCTGAGCCTGAATTGCCCTTTATGGTCAACGGAGAGACTCTGGATGTCCAGTTGGATACCCTCCTGAATCATAGGGTGCTTAGTCTCAGAAATCGAAGCGAGCAAGCGATTTTCAAAGTGCAAAGCACCTTGTCGGAAGCTTTTGGCGCTTTTTTAAGGGGAAATGATTTTCTTGAAATCCACACGCCTAAAATTGTGAAAGAGGGTGCTGAAGGTGGAGCCAATGTTTTTTCGATGGACTACTTCGGAGAAAAGGCATACTTGGCGCAGAGCCCTCAATTTTATAAGCAGATGATGGTCATTTCAGGTGTTGAGAGGGTTTTTGAAGTTGGTCCGGTATTTCGGGCTGAACCTCACAGCACCAGCAGGCATTTAAACGAATACATCAGTATGGACCTTGAAATGGGCTTCATAGAAGATGAGTCGGAACTCATGGCCCTTGAAACCAATTTGTTGAAGGCAATGATTGGAAAAGTGGCACAGGAATGTCCAAAAGAACTGGAAATATTGAAAGTGGCATTGCCGAAGGTTCCGGATAAAATTCCTCGTATGAAACTTTCTGAGGCGATTGATGTTTTGAAATCGCTTTATGGCAAAACAGAGCTGGAAGGGGATCTTGATCCTGAAGGCGAACGCTTGATCGCTCAACATGTTTATGAACTTTCAGGGTCTGAATTTCTTTTTCTGACACATTATCCACAGTACAAAAGACCGATGTATACCATGCCGAGTGGTGAAACGGAAACCAAAGGATTCGACTTGTTGTTTAGAGGACTTGAAATCACCACAGGAGGTCTTCGCATTCATAAACTCGATCAACTGAAGGAAAGTATGAAAAAGAAAGGTCTTGATCCCGAGGCTTATGAATCCTATCTTGAAGCATTCAAATACGGCGCGCCGCCACATGGTGGACTGGCAATTGGACTTGAAAGGTTGACTGCACAGTTGCTTGGGTATAAAAACATACGAAGAACCACACTTTTTCCAAGAGACGGTCAACGGTTGACACCGTAAGATCAAAGAAATGCGTAAAATTTGAAATTGAGGTCGATTATGAATGATGTGACCAGTACGATGATTTTCATATATTTTATTTATGGTTTGGCGTTTTTCACATTGGGGATCAGCGCTTTGATGCAGATCAATAGAAAACACAAAGCATTTCCACTTGTGAATTCCATTCAATTTTTGGGTCTTTTTGGAGTGCTGCACGGCATCGTGGAGTGGTTGATCATGCTATCATTCACGACCTTGTTCAGTAATAGGTATATCGTATTCAGGGAGGCAGTCTGGATCCTCAATACTTTGTCTTTTGTTTTTCTCTGGTTTTTTGCTTTGAAGTTGATCAACCATTATGTTTTAAGAAAAGATTTGAGGATTATCTATGGATTGACTTCCATGATCTGTGTATCCATCTATATCATGGCGTTTTTTGTTTGGGATAGAAATCTGATGATCAGATACCTGATAGGATTTCCTGGTGCATTCATGACAGGGGTGGCGCTGATAGTGACTTCTAGTGATCGTTATTACAGTAAGCTAAAATGGATCCGATATCAGCTCAATTCTATGGCAGTCGCTTTTATTCTTTACGGTTTGACTCAATTGATGGACCAATCCGTTTTTTTAAAACTTTTCGGAATCAGGCTGGAAGTTTCAAGAACATTGCTCGCATTAATCATAACAACATTGTTTGTCAGTGTGATTCGTCTCTTTAAACTCGAGAACGACAAGCGTTTGAACTACCTTATGGCGAGACAGAGTGTCGGCGAGGAAAGAAAGCGATTGGCGAGGGAGATGCACGACGTGATATTACAGGATCTTTTTTCTGTTGGAATTCAGATGGAACATTTACAAGATGCTTATGCATCCGATTTGGAGTTGAATCAAAGAGTCGGTGAATCAAAAAAACAATTGAATGGCGTCATGGAACGAATCCGGGATTTCCTGAACACGTCATCCTTTGAAAAGAACGACGTAGAAGATTTGCATGTCCGGTTGCAAACCATGTTGATGAATTTTAGAACACCTGATGGGATGGCAATCAAACTGATGCAAAAAAAAGATCAGGTAAACTATGGATTCATAAGTACAAATAAGCTCAATCAACTCTATTATGTGGTCAGAGAATCAGTGATCAATGCCAAAAAGCATTCCGGAGGAAGTTTCATCCAGATTGACATCGATTCCACGATCAATGGACTGAACCTTACAGTAGCTGATGACGGCAAAGGGTTTGATACTTCCCAGCCAACCATGCTTGAAGGCATGGGATTGAAGTCCATGGTGGAAAGAATCAATCTGATCGGCGGGGAAATCAATATCAAAAGCGATACGAATGGGACCCGCATTTCAATATTGGTCCCATGGGAGGTTTAATTGGAAAATAGAAAAATCAACATAATGATTGTGGATGACCACGCCATTGTAAGGTTGGGACTCGCATCCATTGTAGAAAAAAACGATTTGTATAATGTATGCTGTGATGCCGGAACCAGTTCCGAGGCATATGAAAAAATCGAAAAATTCTCACCGGATCTGATTCTTTTGGATTGCAAGTTGCCCGATGGTGACGGTGTCACTATGTGCTATCAAATAAAAAACAAATATCCCGACATAAAAATCATAATAATTTCGGCATTCTGTGATGATTACATGATCAAAGAGGCACTTCAGGCCGGTGCGGATGGTTATTTGATGAAGACGATTGATAAGAATATGATTTTATCGTCCATTGAGCGCGTATTATCCGGTGAAAAGAGCTTTGACCCTTCGCTGATTCATACATTGATCAACCAACCGAAAGAAGGCACTGGCAAAGTGGAATTGACCAACCAGGAGATAGAAATAATAAGTCGAATCGCACAGGGCTTCACCAATAAGGAAATCGGAAAAGAAATGTATATTTCAGAGAAGACAGTAAGAAACTATATCAGTCGAATATTTGAGAAAATCGGTGTCAATAATCGTACCGAAGCGGCACTGTATTGGATCGAGCGCAACAAATAAGGACAAATGTCCCCTGTAAATGAGGGACATATGACAATTGTAGAAAGCCTCCAAAAAATGTATGATATTTTTTGTCACAAAGAGTGGTAATATAACACAATTTAAACGGAGGCAATTATGAAAAGAATATTGGCAATGGTGATGCTTTTGATAGTAGCATTCACATCAGTCGCTTGTAGTACAGAAGACTTTTCTGGGGAATATATAGGCTATTCATGGAAAGGTGAGTCCCAAGGAGTCACACTTGAAGAAGCAACAGAAAAAATTGAGACAAAAATAACGCTGGATAAAAAAGGTGTCATCACTAATTTCGAGATGGATTTCCTAGTTTTGAAAAATGATCAATGGATCAAGAGAAATGATCCAACTGCTACAATATCATTTGATACAAGCGTAGATCCGACACCTGCGATTATAGGCGCAGATTCTGTCGAAAGCGGAAATTCCATGTTCGAGATCAAAACCAATGACAAAATGTCGTTGTATGTAGTCGGTGTCGATTCTGATGGCACAGTTGCCTATGGAATAGTTGACCCGATAACAAGATATTTGCTTGAAGCCAAATTCGGACCGGATTATGACTTCAGCACCCAATTGGGTAAATTGACTGTCAATGACGGTTTTGTTCCAACAGTTCTGACATCAGGCGGTGGCTTGCTTAAGCCGAAGAGTTTTGAAGAGCTCGAGAATATGTCTGTGCTCGACATCAGCATCTATTCACATGTCATCAATTTACGTGGTGTTTACGAAGGCATCACAAATGAAACTACAGTAGAAGAATTATTGACCCTTTCTGGAGTGACTTTTGTTGATGGAAAACCGCAACCGCTTGAAGGGACCCATGGATTCCATTCGATTGGTGGTTGGGATGGCAACTATAAAAACATCGCTAAAACAATGATCGGTAAAAATGCGTCAGAAATGACAGGACTGACGAACTTTGAAGGTAAGAACTTCGAAGGTGACGAATACAAATTGGGTATCGATGAAAACAACTTCTTCGGAATCTATGAAGATACAGTGACCGGAGCGACCAAAACAATTCAAAAATCATATGAAACCATTGCTGGAGCTACTGTAAGAATTTCAAGAGAAAACACTTCTTTCCAAAGAGCACTTGTTGAAGCGGGCATAATAACCGAAGAACAAGTCATCAAAGGCAGATTTTAACATCAAAAGGGTCGATGCGTTTGCATCGGCCCTTCAGACTGTAGACAACCGTCCAAATCCATCGTTACTGGATAAAATCCAGTTCAGTTACGACGCAATAGGTCGCGCCTTCACTGGATTTCATCCGCGCCTTGACTTTGAACGTTTACTACAGCCTACAGTTTGATGACTTTGTCATCACCCTGAATGGCCGGCGCTTGCGCATCGGCCCTTTAAACTTTTGGGGCCGGCGCTTGCGCATCGGCCCTTTTCAAATTATACGACTAAGTCTTATGTCTTTAATCTTTTGATTTTGATTTATTGATTTTGATCTTTACGTTTTTCCTAACCACTTGGCGCTAGCCAAAAACCACTGCACGTTCTCCAGTGCAAAACCACTTGGCGCTAGCCAAAAACCAACTTGCACGTTCCCCAGTGCACCACATACCTTTTTGGACCTGTCCCCAATTGGTTTTCCTGCTCTCCCTGCCTTACCTGCTCTCCCTGCCTTACCTGCTCTCCCTGCCCTTCCCTATCTCCTCCGCAATTCCGTCAATCAAGGACTGAAGCGAGATTTGCCCCCTTTTGGATATACCGTTCAAATCAGCGATTTTTGACATCATTTTAAACAGCATGTCATTTTTGAGATTTTTGAACTTGGGATTGAAATTGATTAGGAACGGTTTGATGGAGGGATACACATCCAGGATGTCCTGCAATTTTGTATCACCAGATAGCATCATATCCCCAACTTGACGTGTGTAGTCTTTTGTCGAATCGGTTGATACAGCGGTGGAATGTTGTTCTTCAGCGGCCTCGTCGTCCCAGTCCAGCAGTCTGCTTGAGCCCTCGAGACTTCTGACATGGGTGGCATCCTGCATCATTTCGAGAATGCCCTTGAATTCACCTTTTTCATTTTTGACTGCAAAGTACTGGATGTGAAGAAATTTTCCGGCGATTTCGAGCCAAAACTCAGCTTGGTCTTTTTTGCCCGATTTGAAGGCTTCCACAATGCGCATGACAGTGCCGACACTTTCACGCGGATGGCAGTTTTGAACCTCTCTGCCGATGACTCCTGGGCTTCTTGGGAATATCCTATGGGGAATGTCGTTATAGAAACGGACAATTTCATTTTCATCCACAAAAGACACATCAACAGGCAAGTGCTTGAATATCAGGTTGATCTGTTCCACAGTCAATAAACCTTGTCCCAAGTTGATCAGTCCCGAGTCCGTTGAAGGCTTGTTGAATGAGGCCGTTTCGGAATCCGTTCCCCATGGTTTTGGGGGATCAATAAGGCAATATCCAATTTCATCATCCCCGTTTCTGATGGTTATGAATTCTTCTTCCGTGAGCATTTCAAGTGCAGTTGGATATAAAATCTGTTCTTCCTTGAAAATCATATCCCTGAGATCACGTATGAGATCAAGTTGTGCTCTTAGAAATTGAATGGAAGCGGATTCTTCGAATATTGTTTCAGACTTTAAACTCGAATAATGAGTCTTGATTATTTTTTTGATTTGGTTGTCCAGTGTCCACATGACTGACGTTGGTTTGTCAAATCCTTTACGCTCAAGATAAGGGAAGATTTGATTTTGTTTACGATCGTAATGTGTTTCAGTGGTGAGCAGTTTTTCATAGACTTCAAGCCAAGGATTGAGTATGAATTTCCCGGTGAGCATGTCTTCCATGGTGTATGTCAATTCTCTGATTTTCTTGTTTTCCTCCAGATAAGTATGGATGGGATGACCTTCCGGCAAATTTGGGAAGCTGTTGTCCAGGACGTCTTTAAATATGTCGATCAGGTCTTCGAGTTTCTCTTCCAGCATGGCATCATCGACACCGTGCAGCACCAGATTTTGCTCGGCAAAAGCAAATTCCTCTGGTGTGATGTGACCGAAATCAGCCGCACGTTTTCGTGCTTCTTCCTCTCCGATTTCATTTTTCATGAAAGACGCCTTGAGTTCAATGATGCGTTCCAGACGTTCCGGATCCAACTTTAGGGATGCATTCATTTTTTTTACTTTATCAGTGCTGTTTTGAATATTCATCATGTCCTCCTCAATTATGTTTGTTATAATATGTATATCATATCCTAAAACACTAAGATTAAACGGTAACTTGAGTTACCTAATGAAAATCATTATCATTTACATTGTTGTTGACATATGTTTTTAACAGAGTATAATAAAGTTATACAAGACATATGTCCAAAACTTACAGTAGGTATTGAAAGAGGTGGAGTATGCCTAGGCCAAGAAAATTTAGAAGAGTTTGTGAATTGCCTGACAATAATTTGTTTGGAGCATTGGGTCGTCCGATCAATCTGGAGGATGCCATTATGATGACTGTGGAAGAGTTTGAGTCCATTCGTCTGATGGATCATGAAGGCATGATGCAGGAGGAGTGCGCCGAGCGAATGAATGTTGCCAGGACAACCGTGCAAAGAATTTATACCGATGCACGCAAGAAGGTTGCAGAGGCTTTGGTCACCGGGAAGACACTTAAAATCGAAGGTGGCGATTATGAACTTTGTGATGTGAACACATGTAAATCTGGCTGCGGCAGATGCAGGAGAAGAAGGTTACAAGGTGCCCACCATTCAAACCTCGATCAACAGGAGGAATAATAATGAGAATTGCAATACCGGTAGAAGATACAAATATCAGTGGAAAAGTTTGTCCGTCATTTGGAAGGGCACCTTATTTCATGGTTTATGATACCAATGGAGAACAAGCGGAATTTATTGAGAATACTGCGGCAAACAGTCCTGGAGGCGCAGGTGTCAAAGCGGCTCAAATTGTTGTCGACCAAAATATTGATGCACTATTGACACCTCGTTGCGGGCAAAATTCAGCGGATGTCATGAAAACTGCCGGAATTGAGTTTTTTCAGACAGTTGGAGATTCCATATCAAACAACATTGAAGCATATAAAAACAATACACTTCTTGAGTTGAAGGAAATCCATGAAGGTTTCCATAACCACGTGGGCAAATAAATGAAAGTTGCCGTTTTAAGCGGTAAAGGCGGTACAGGAAAGACACTGGTTGCAGTGAATTTGGCCGCCGTAGCCGAAAAATCCGTATACTTGGATTGTGATGTTGAAGCGCCTAACGGACATTTGTTTTTCAGACCTGAAAAAAGTGTTGTTAACGATGTGACGGTTAAAATTCCATACGTTGATGATCTTAAGTGTACTGGTTGCAGGAAATGCGTGGATTTTTGCAATTTCAACGCGCTTGCTCACATTCACAATCGTCTTATGGTATTTGAAGACATTTGCCATTCATGTGGTGGATGTCTGCTTGTATGCCCTGAGCAGGCTTTACTTGAAAAAGACAAGGTCATCGGTAGAATTCAGTCCGGTATGTCGGAAAATGTCGAAATGAAATCCGGGAGTCTTAATATCGGAGAATCCACTGGAGTCCCCATTATCAAGTCGTTATTGGAGCTCGCGGGGAACCGGTCTGAGCTGACTATAATCGATGGACCTCCCGGAAGCGCTTGTACTGTCATGGAGACTATAAAAAATGTCGATTATTGCATACTGGTTGCTGAACCAACAACTTTCGGGGTGCATAATCTCGAAATGGTCCATGAGCTGGTTCAAATATTCGGTAAAAATTTTGGAGTAGTACTCAACAAATGTACAAATGATGACAATCCGTCTGAAGCGTACTGCAACAACCATCAGATCAATATTCTTTCAAGAATTCCTTTTGATGAAAATCTCGGAAGGCTGAATTCAAACGGTGAGGTTGCTGTAAGAGTGAGTCGGGAATATAAAGCGGTATTTGGAGATCTTCTAAAGGCAATAGAAGTGGAGGTGTCCAAATGAAGCAACTTTTGGTTTTAAGCGGCAAAGGTGGAACCGGAAAGACAACAGTCGCGAGTGCATTCATCAAATTATCGAATGCAAAGGCTTATGCGGATTGCGATGTGGATGCTCCAAATTTGCATCTGGTCACCGATCATAAATCCTTGGTGAACGATTCGCCGTATTTCGGAATGAAAAAAGCATTGATTCATCAAGAAACCTGTATAGAGTGTGGCGCTTGTGATACCCATTGTAGATTTGATGCCATCGACTCGAGCAATGGTTATAAAGTGGATTCATTCTCTTGTGAAGGTTGCGGGGTATGCGCTTTTGTGTGTCCGGTGGGTGCGATTGAAATGGTTTCCAATATTGCCGGAAGAATCAGCCTTTATCAAAATGATGCGGTTTTTTCCACGGCAAAACTCGAAATGGGGCAAGGCAATTCAGGTCTTTTGGTCACTGAAGTCAAGAAACAATTAAAACCTTATGGAGACACTGTTGATTTTGCAGTCATAGACGGTTCACCGGGAATCGGTTGTCCGGTCATATCCTCGATCAGTGGTGTGGACACAGTGCTGGTTGTCGCAGAACCTACATTATCTGGAATCAGTGATATGGATAGAATTGTCAATACTTCGAGAAGATTCGGAGTGAAAATTGCGGTATGCATCAACAAATACGATGTGAACATCCATAACACCAAAATTATTGAAGCTTATTGTGAAACGAACGCTCTTCATTTCGTAGGAAGAATTCCATACGATGCACAGGCGGTCAAAGCCATCAATAATGGAATGACGGTAGTTGAAACGCCATGTCCGTCAGGCGAAGCGATAAAAGAAATTTATCATAATGTCAGGAGCATAATGAAATGAGTGAAAGTTGTAACTTGAATTGCAGTTCTTGTGCGGAGGACTGTGGAGATCGCAAAGTCAAACAAATCGATTTTACTGAAAAGACACACGAGCTCAGCAATATCAAAAAAGTAATTGGAATTGTCAGTGGTAAAGGCGGTGTCGGAAAATCACTCGTTACGTCACTGATGGCAGTCACCATGAACAGGAGAGGGCATGCGACGGCAATACTTGATGCTGACGTCACAGGGCCTTCCATACCGAAATCGTTCGGAATCAAAACAAGAGCGGATTCCAATGAACTGGGCATTTTCCCAGTGAAGAGCCATATGGGAACCAGCGTCATGTCCATAAATCTATTGCTCGCCAACGATACAGATCCTGTAGTGTGGAGAGGTCCGATGATCGCTGGAGCGGTTAAGCAATTTTGGACAGATGTGATCTGGGGCAATGTGGACTATATGTTCATCGATATGCCACCAGGGACTGGTGATGTTTCCCTTACAGTGTTCCAATCCCTTAGAGTGGACGGTATCATTGTTGTGACTTCACCTCAGGAACTGGTATCCATGATTGTCTCAAAAGCGGTGAAAATGGCTGGGATGATGAATGTTCCAGTCATAGGCATCATAGAAAACATGTCTTATTTCGAATGTGGCGATTGCAACAAGAGACATCAGATTTTTGGTGAGAGCCATATTGAGGACGTCGCTGAAAAACTGGGCGTTAAAGTACTTGGCAAATTGCCGATAGATCCAAGATTTTCGGCAGCATGTGATCGTGGAATGATAGAACAATTCGAAGGCGAGTGGATGGAACCCATTGCTGAGATTTTAGAAAATATGGAGGTAAGAATATGAAAATAGCAGTTGCAAGTGAAATGGATCAAGTTGCAGGTCATTTTGGACATTGTGAGTCGTTCAATGTCTATACGGTGGATAACGGCAAAATCATAACTCATGAAAATGTGGAAAACCCTGGACATAGACCTGGATTCCTTCCTGTGTTCCTTGACGAGTTGGGGGTCAACGTGATTGTCTCTGGAGGCATGGGTGGCGGAGCCATCAGCATCTTCAATGAAAAAGGTATTGAAGTCATCATTGGAACGCAAGGTGAAGCGAAAACTGCTGTTGAAATGTACCTTAGAGGTGAACTCGAGTCAACAGGTTCAGTTTGCAACCATCATGATCATCAAGATTCATGTGGAGAACATTAATAAATTGAAAAGGGGACCCTTCCCCTTTTTTTAGGTTGACAATAAAATTGATATTTGTTATATTTGAATCGAAGAAAAAAACTTAATAATCTTCAGGGCAGGGTGTAATTCCCTACCGGCGGTATAGCCCGCGAACCGTAAGGTTGATTCGGTGTAACTCCGAGGCCGACAGTAAAGTCTGGATGAAAGAAGATGTTTTTGGTGTATCCATCATTATTTGAGATGGATGGACCTTATAAAGCCGATTGCCCTGAACTGATAAGTTCAGGGTTTTTATTTGCCCGGAAGGAGGTCGTATGGAAGTCCGGTTTATGCAGCGTGCTCTCGAACTCGCGGAAAAAGGAGCTGGTTTCACAAATCCCAACCCACTGGTGGGCGCGGTAATTGTGAAAGATGGCGTGATCATCGGTGAAGGTTACCATGAAAAATATGGTGGACCCCATGCGGAAATCAAAGCATTCAAGAATGCCAAGGAAGATGTGCGTGGTGCTTCGATGTATGTGACACTTGAACCGTGCTCGCATTTCGGAAAAACGCCGCCATGTGCGAATGCCATCATTGATAAAGGCATTGCAGAGGTGTTCATTGGAATGGTGGATCCAAATCCGCTGGTGGCGGGAAGAGGTGTCTCACTGCTCCGCGAAAATGGGATTGAAGTTCATACGAATGTACTTGAAGATGAATGTAAAAGACAAAATGAGATTTTCATTAAATATATAACGACGCGCAAACCTTTTGTCATATTGAAATCCGCAATGACACTCGATGGAAAAATAGCGACGGTCACAGGGGATTCAAAATGGATTACAAACGATGACTCCAGAAAATTCGTCCATCAGATCAGGAATCGTGTTTCCGGAATTTTGGTGGGTGTCGGTACCGTGATCGCAGACAACCCTTATTTGAACACAAGACTTGAGGAAGGGCCTGTCAGCCATCCTGTTCGAATCATATTGGACACGAAAGCCAGAACTCCGCTTGATGCCAATGTGCTTGAAAACTTGGATGAGATCAGAACGATAATCGCGACAACTGCAATGGCACCTGCAGAACAACTGAGAAGACTCGAGGATAAGGGAGCTGAAATACTGCTTTTACCGATCAAAGACGAACATGTCGATTTAGAGGCGTTGATGACAGCTCTAGGAGAACTCGAAATCGACAGTGTCTTGATCGAGGGTGGGAGTTTGGTCAATTATTCAGCAATAGAGGCAGACGTTGTGGACAAGGTCATATTTTTCATAGCACCCAAAATAGTCGGTGGAGAAACTGCAAAGACACCTATGGGTGGTATTGGAAAAATGCTGATGCGTGATGCTATCACGCTTGAAAATATCCGTTTGAGACAATTTGGTGGCGACATCATGATAGAAGGGTATCTCGAAAAGAGGTGAGAGAGTGTTTACAGGTATAATCGAAGAAATTGGGAAAGTTAAATCCGTTGTCAAATCGGCAAAATCCGCAAAAATAACTGTGCAGGCAAAAAAAGTGCTTGAGGATGTGAAGTTGGGAGACAGTATTGCGACCAATGGCGTCTGTTTGACGGTCACAAGTTTTACAAAATCTGAATTCACAGTGGACGTCATGGCTGAAACCATGCGAAAATCAAATTTGGATTTGCTTTCAGATGGAAGTCCGGTCAATCTGGAACGTGCTCTACGATTAGGTGACAGACTTGGGGGTCATATGGTCAGCGGCCACGTGGATGGGCTCGGAACAATCGAGGGGACGTTGAAAGAAGAAAATGCCATATGGGTGACCATCGGCGCTGATGCGTCCATACTTCGGTATGTGATCCCAAAAGGTTCAATCGCGATAGATGGCATCAGTTTGACTGTTGCATATGTGGATGATACATGCTTCAAAGTTTCGGTCATTCCACACACCAAGGATGAGACGACGTTGCTTGGCAAGAATATAGGAGCCAAAGTGAATCTGGAATGTGATCTGGTAGGAAAATACATTGAAAAACTGGTGCTTGGAAAGACAAATGAGAGTCATGAGGATCGTAAGTCCATTGATCTTGATTTTTTAACCAGAAATGGGTTCGCATAAAATTAAGGAGGAATTGAAATGAATAAATTCAACACAATCGAAGAAGCAATTGAAGAGATCAGAAACGGTAAAATCATCGTTGTAGTAGATGATGAAGACAGAGAGAACGAAGGCGATCTGCTTATGGCCGCTGAAAAGGCAACGCCGGAAGCAATCAATTTTATGGCAAAATATGGCCGAGGTTTGATTTGTATGCCAATTGCAGGAGAACGACTTGAGGAACTGAATATCCCTCACATGGTTGAACGCAATACGGACTCCCATCAGACAGCTTTCACTGTTTCAATTGATGCAATGGAGACGACTACCGGTATATCAGCCCATGAAAGGGCACTTACAATACTCAAGGTCATGGACAAAAATGCAAAACCGTTGGACTTCAAGAGACCGGGGCATGTTTTTCCACTGAAATCACAAAAGGGTGGCGTACTCAGACGTGCGGGTCACACTGAAGCAGCTGTTGACCTGGCTATAATGGCAGGTCTTTCCCCAGCAGGAGTCATCTGTGAGATCATGAATGAAGACGGTTCTATGGCAAGGGTACCGGAGCTGATGAAATACGTCGAAGAGCACAACCTAAAAATCATCACGATTGCAGATCTCATTGCTTACAGAAGAAGCACTGAAGTGTTGGTGGAGCGGGAAGCGGAAGCCAAATTGCCTACCAAATACGGCGACTTTAGAATGGTCGGATATGTGAACAAACTCAATGGAGAACACCATGTCGCATTGGTCAAAGGTGATGTTTCAATCGATGAACCTGTGCTGGTCAGGGTTCACTCCGAATGTTTGACTGGTGATGCTTTTGGATCTCTCAGATGCGATTGTGGTGAACAATATGCGGCAGCTATGATACGTATCGAGGAAGAAGGCAGAGGTGTTCTTCTTTACATGAGACAAGAAGGCAGAGGTATTGGACTTATCAACAAGATCAAGGCCTATGGCCTTCAAGATCAGGGTATGGATACAGTAGAGGCCAATGTTGCACTCGGATTCCCGGAGGATATGAGAGAATATGGCATCGGAGCACAGATCTTAGCGGATCTTGGTGTGAAAAAGGTCAAACTCATGACCAACAATCCAAAGAAAATTAAAGGATTGTCAGGTTACGGCATAGAAATCGTCGAACGCATGGACATTCAGATGAACCACAATGAGAAAAACGAGTATTATCTTAAGACAAAAGTTGAAAAAATGGGCCATATTATGGAGATCAAGGAGGAAAAGTAGATGAAGATTTATGAAGGCAATTTGATTGCAGAGGGACTTAAGTTTGGAATAGTAGTTGGAAGGTTCAATGAGTTCATCGGAGGCAAGCTTTTGAGTGGCGCAATCGATGGTTTAAAGCGACATGGAGTGGATGAGGATAATATTGAAATAACTTGGGTGCCTGGAGCTTTCGAAATCCCACTGGTAGCCAAAAAGATGGCAATCACCAAAAAATATGATGGTGTGATTTGTCTTGGAGCGGTCATCAGAGGCTCCACCCCGCACTTTGATTATGTCTCAAGTGAAGTCACCAAGGGCGTCGCACACGTATCGCTGGATACGGAAATACCAGTGATATTCGGAGTTCTAACGACAGACACTATTGAACAAGCCATTGAAAGAGCGGGCACAAAAGCTGGCAATAAAGGGTATGATGCAGCAGTAACAGCCATAGAAATGGCGAACTTGCTCAAGCAATTTTAGTGAAAGGACATAGTGATGTCTGAACTTAAGAATGTCAAAACCATTTTTTTGGACTATGACGGCACTCTTCATAACAGTATTGGAATTTATGGTCCCGCATTTCGAAAGGCATATGATTACCTGGTGACAGGCGGACTTGCGCCCCATCGGGAATGGCAAGATCATGAAATATCAAAATGGTTGGGTTATAGTCCAAAAGAAATGTGGCAGGCGTTCATGCCTGATTTGGCAACAGATGAAAGAACCAGAGCGAGTCAAATCATCAGTGATGAAATGCAAATAATGATTGAATCAGGTAGACCACTATTGTATGACGGTGCTCTGGAGACCCTTCAGTATTTGAAAGACAAAGGATACAAGCTGGTTTTTATCAGCAATTGCAGGGAAAGATACATGGAAAGTCATAACAAGACATTCAGTTTGGATCGATATTTTGACAACATGTACTGTTCCGAATCATATGATTATTTGCCAAAACATGAAATTTTCAAGAGACTCAGACCTCAATTTCCAGAAGAGATGGTGATCATCGGTGACCGTTTTCAAGATATGGAAGTCGGCTATGAAAATGGCATCCACACAGTGGCATGCACATATGGGTTTGGAACCGAGGAGGAGTTGTCTGGTGCTGAGTATAAGATCGATTCCATTGAAGCACTTAGATCGATATTGTAAATCTTGAATTTTAAGTTTAGTTTAATGTTATCTTAAGACCTATGTGGTATAACATTCGTATATTAAAAGTATACGGAGGTTGTATTATGTGGGTCTTTTTTTTTATGGCAGGTACATTCTTATTGATTGGTATTCTAGTCCACGCTCTCAAGATGGATTTTCTGATTTCGGGTTACAATACTATGAGCAAGGAACAAAAGGACAAAGTGGATATTAGGAAAGTTGGCAAGGCCATGGGAATATATGGTTATATCAACGCTATTGTGTTTGCGGTCATGGGCATTTTAAGATTCATGAATGTGAATGTGCAAATGACTTATGGCTTGATCTTCATGGCCATATCTACAGCTTATCTGATCAAGTTCATAGGGAGATATGATCAAAATGAAAAATCCGCAAAATCCGCAAAGTACTCCTCATTGGCAACTGTTGCTGTGATCGCTGTGGTGGCGGTCATGATGTTCATCTCATCGAGACCAGTCAGCACTGTGTCCGGTGAGGATGGCTTTACAATCAAAGGCATGTACGGTGACACCTATTCGTGGTCTGAAATGGAGAATTTAAAGTTGCTCGATCAAATGCCGGAAGTTGGGATGAGAACGAATGGGGCTGCTATCGGAACCCGATTGACAGGGCATTTCAATTTAAAGGATTCGGGGTCCGCCAAACTTTTTGTCAATACAGGCAAACCGCCATTCATTTATTTTGAGTCAAAGGGAAAAATCATAATTTGGAATGGCAAAGACGCCGATGAGACGCAAACGGTATACCAAGAAATTCTAGAAAATAAAGACAAATGATTGACCATTACACTAGTTAGTGATATGATGTTTGTATGAAGAGAGAAAATAATTATGGGGCTGAGAACGACATTAACTTAAAATTGGTGATTGCTTTATCGAGAACGCATTTGTCTTTCGGCAGAGGGCTTCAGATATTCCTCAACGAATATGGCTTGACACCTGCCCAGTTCGGTGTCCTTGAAGCTCTATATCATCTTGGCGAAATGAGGATCTGTGAACTTATTGATAAGACATTATCCACTAGTGGCAACATGACCGTTGTCATTAGAAATCTAGAAAAGGAGGGTTTGATTGAACGCAAAACAAACCCTGATGATAAGCGCGCATTCAACATTGCTCTCACAGCAAAGGGCGAGGCTAAGATCAAAGTCGCATTTGAAGCACATCTGGTTTTGATCAATCAATTCTTTAGTAACTTGGATGGAGAAGAAAAGCTGGCGCTCCAAAAATTGCTCAAAAAGGCCAATGGTTTATAATGAAATATATAAGCGGTTCAAACTCAGACGTTTTGAACCGCTTTTTCTGGTTAAAAAGTGATGATAAGTGTATACATATAGTAAAATGAGCTAGAGGAGTGTTTAATATGGAATCCCTTAAGTATCAGTTTAATTGGAGTCTTATTGGAGATATTAATCTTGGGCGTCCCAATCTTGGCAATTCGACCAGTGTGGAAATGTACAGGTTGATGCAGTTTACTTTTCGGGAAGTTGTGGAAAAAAAGTACGGCAAGGAAAAAGCGGATGAGATTTTCTATGAATCCGGCTACATATCTGGGAAAGCATTTTTCGATCAATATATAACTCGCACCGACGATATGAATCATTTTCTGAGACAACTTCAGGAGGCTCTAAAAATATTGAGAGTGGGCATTTTAAGAATAGAGGAACTAAATTTGGATAAGGGCACTGTTCTGATGACTGTTTCGGAAGATCTTGATTGTTCCGGGCTGCCCGAAGCAGAATATGAAGTATGCAAATATGATGAAGGCTTTATTGCTGCATTGTTTGAAAAGCAAACCGGCAATTGTTTCGAAGTGAAAGAAATAGATTGTTGGACAACTGGAGACAGAACATGTCGATTTAGGGCTCAAAAAAGATGATGACAGGAGGACATATGGACTTTAAAGTTGAACGCATCATCGAGGCGATTTATAAATCATTGAGTGAGAACATTGAGTTGTCAATAAATGAAACTGAAGAAAATTTTGAAAAGCTGGATCAACTTCTTAAGGATATTACGACAATCAAAAAGAGTCTTTTCCATTTGAGTGAAGGTGATCTTTCATATGAGATCAAAGGCAAAGGTGTGACCATCGGGACAATCAAAAAACTTCAGGCTTCACTCAGACATTTGACATGGCAGACAAAAGCCATAGCAGAGGGCGATTTTAGTCAACGTGTTGAATTTCTCGGGGAATATTCCGATGCATTCAACAAAATGACTGAAGAACTTGAAAGCAAACGAAGCGAAACCTTAAAGCTCAAGAAAGAAGCGGTTGAAGCAAAAGAACATTTCGAAACCATATTTAAAATGATTCCAGATCCTACACTGATTACAACCCTTGATGATTTCAGAATAATGGATTTCAATCAGGCTTACACAGAAGTTGCCGGATATGGTCTTGATGATATGGATTTAATGGATGATAATGCCAAGTATTTATTCAACAATGATACTAGTATGAGACAATTTGTAAAAAGACAATTGGATAAAGATGGGTATTGTAGAAACGTCGAGGGAAAATTTGTTTCGAGATTTGGGGATGTCGTGGATGGACTCGTCTCCTCCAATTTATACTATATCAAAGGTGTTCCGTATGTGATTCATGTCGTTCGGGATATAACGGTAAAAGTACGCATTGAAAAACAACTTAGAGAAAGCGAAAGCAGGCTGAATTTAATTATTGAGAAATCGCCAATCGGAATTTTCAGTTATTCGGTTGATGGTGTGGTGATCAAAGCAAATACCAGGTTCTCTCAAATCATAGGCGCTTCTAAGAAAGCGATATTGGGATTCAATGTCTTCGATATAAATAATGAGAAAATGCTGGATGCGATTTCGAGAACACTAAAAGGTGAATCTACTTATTATGAGGATTATTATACATCAACGTTGAGTGGGAAAAGCGTATTTGTAAGGGCCTCATATGTCCCACTTGTCGATGAGGAAAGCAATCTGGTCGGAGGTCTGGGAATTGTCGAGGATTTCTCCGATAGAAAGAAGCTGGAAGAGGAAATACTCAAACTTTCTTTCACAGATAAGTTGACGCAAATCTATAATCGCATGAAACTTGATGAAGTGCTGGAAAGGGAAGTGATTCGAGCAAAGCGAAGCAATCAAACTTTCAGTGCTATTTTGATGGATATCGATCATTTTAAAAGTGTCAACGATCAGTTCGGGCATCAGATTGGGGATGTCGTTTTGATTGAGGTCGCAAGTCTTCTAAAAACGGAAGTGCGCGCAGCCGATGTCGTTGGAAGATGGGGCGGGGAAGAATTTCTGATTGTAGCTGCCCAATCGAGTAGAGAGGGTGGAGTAAAACTTGCAGAGAAGTTGAGGATTCTTATAGAAAATCATGAATTTTCCTGTCCTCAAAAAATCACTTGCAGTTTCGGTGTGTCTACTTATGAGGATGGATGCACACCATCGACTCTGGTTTCGAGAGCGGATGAGGCACTTTATATTGCCAAGCGCAATGGTAGAAATAGAGTAATATTCAGATAAATAGGGGGATTGGAGTTATGATTGACCAACAACGCATAAAGCGATTGAAGACATATGTCACAGGACTTATGGATGGCGAAGATGGAAAGTTATTGTATGACACTTATAAGGATGATATTGATCAGGTTGTTCCACAGGAAGCATTTGAAATATTTTACAGTTTGATTCAAAATGGAACTCAAGTCACAGATATATTAGTGTATCTGGACAAAGTGATCAATGTTTTTTACAAGGCACTCATGGAATACTCCAAACCTGTACCGAACTCGAACTTATTCCTTAAGACACTTGAACATGAAAATGACGCGCTCGTCCTAAAAATTGAAACCATCAAAGAAGCCATAAGACAAACCAATCTCAAGGAAAAGAAAAAACTGCTCTGGACATTGTTGGTGGAACTTGAAACATTCAATGCCCATTATCTGAAAAAAGAGAATATTTTGTTCCCATATATGGAAAAAAGCAAGGAGCGTTTCGAAGGCGTATCCATCATGTGGGCACTTCATGATTTGGTCAGAAAAAATATCAAAGATTCCATCTCGGTAACGGAAAATCCCATGTCCACTGAAAAGCAAGTTGATGTTTCTGTTGCCATGCTTATATTTTCAATGCTGGGACTTGTAAAAAAAGAAAAGTTGATCCTATTTCCATCTGCGATTGAGACGATTCATAAGGATGATTGGATGAAAATGCATTTTCAAAGTTTTGATTATGACTTCCCATTCATTGAAAAGCCTGAAAAAGGAGATTATACATTCCATTCTGAAACAGGAGAACTTTCCTTGGATCAGGTTTTCATGATATTCAATACGCTTCCGGTGGATATGACTTTTGTGGATGAAAACAACAAAGTCAGGTTTTTTTCAAGACCGAAGGACAGAATATTCCCAAGATCACCTGCGATTATCGGTAGGGACGTTAAAAACTGTCATCCACCTGAGAGTGTACATGTGGTCGAAGCGATAATTGAAGGGTTTAGAACAGGTGAGAGAGAATCTGCGGAGTTTTGGATTGACATCAAAGGCAAGAAGTTGTTGATCCAATATTTTGCGCTCAGGGACTCGGACGGGAGATATCAAGGAACACTGGAAGTCAGTCAGAATATTACTGAGATTCAAAAGATTGAAGGTCAAAAAAGATTGCTCGAGTGGGAATAAGAAATAAAAGGAGTTATTGAATGATCAATTTAAACGATTTGGAACAAGTGAAAAAATCCATTCAGGAAGATGATTTGGTAGTCATGCTTTTTAGTGACTTAGGCTGCAATGTGTGTTTGGCCATCACTCCTGATCTGGATGACATGGCGCAGCGTTATCCCTTGGCGAAATTCATGACAGCAGATGTCGAGGTCATCAAGACATTGGTTGGAGAGCACTTGATATTTGTCTATCCAACTATTGTTGTTTTCGCTCAAGGTAAGGAAACCAAACGTTTCGAAAGGGTTTTCTCTATGGATGACATTGAAGCGACCATAGATCGATACTATCACATGATTTTTTAAGTGAGGAATCTGCAGCTTAGAATTGATCAATGAAACGCTTGCAACTTCAATTGCAAGCGTTTCATTATTTTTTTGATGGTGTGTGACGCGTGGTTAAGTTATAATGATATTGATAAGTCATTCAGAAGGAGTAACAGATGAAATCTAAAAAAAATGTGATGTTATGGTTTATAATAATCATCATGATGATCATGACGACAAGTTGCGCGGTGAAAAAAAACAACTCGGAAAAAGAAAGTCTGATCATAGCCGACCAATTTGGTCTGGCATATGCTCCGATTGAAATTATGAAAGCAAAGGATTTTTTAAGGCAGGAATTGGATGAAGTGGGCGCTTTGGAAATCGATATTGAATGGAAAAGAATGGGTAACACGGCATCCATGCGTGAAGCCATGGTGTCGGGAGATCTGGATATCGGTTTTGTGGGGATCCCTCCATTTTTGATCGGCAGGGACAATGGAATGGACTGGAAAATCATATCCGGAATCAGCGAGAGTCCATCTGCTTTGGTCACTACGGATGCATCCCTTGTTGGAATTGAGGATATCACCAAAGATCACAGAATCATATTGCCACAACCTGGTTCCATCCAACACATACTTCTGGCCATGTATGCAGAGAAAATCATCGGTAATGCAAAAGCTTTCGATCAGCAGCTCCAGACATTGGCACACCCGGATGGTTTGGTTGCCATGTCGACTGGAGATCCGAACCAACTCCATTTCACCACCCCCCCGTTTCTTCAAAAGGAACTGGAAATAGCGGGTGCAAAAATTCTTGTGGACGGAGAAACTTGTTTTGGGGAACCATTTACATTTATTGTAGGCATCTGTCCTCAAAGGGTTTATGACGATCGAGTCGTTTATGAAGCTTTTGAGAGAGCTTTGGAGCGATCGGTTCTGTTCATGGCTGTGAATCCCGATGAGACACTGTCTATACTGGCTGAAGCCTATGAATATCCCATTGGGGAATTGCAGAAGTATCTTTCGAATGAACAGATGGAGTTCACCACTGAAATCAAAGGCGTGGATATTTTCATTGATTTTATGACGAGAAACGGTTGGATTGAATCTGCAATGGATGAAGCTGATGTGCTATGGAGATCAAATGGACAATAATGCAAGAAATCGATTCTACAGATGGATATTCGTTTTTCTGATACTGGTTTCATGGGAGTTCATCGCGCGTTCAGGGATCTTTACCCAATCACTTTTCCCCAGTATGTTCAGTGTCATTAAAAGGCTTCTGGTGCTCATCACCAAAGAAAAACTTTTACTTAAGACAGCATATAGCATATCACTCGTCTTACTTGCGATGGGTGCGAGTTTGGTGATTTCAACCATACTCATCCTAACGGGAAGAAAATTTCAGTGGATCGGCACGAATGTCGAACTCATGAATTCTGTCGCATCACCTCTTCCGGGAATCGCAATATTGCCACTTGTCATATTGTGGCTTGGAGTCCGCCAGGAAGCCATGTTTTTCATCATGATCCACGCGACACTTTGGCCGATGTGGCGTCAATTGAGTTTGGGGGTGGATCGTCTTCATTTAAGATACAATCGTTTTGAAAAGGCCTTTGTTCTTTCTCCATTGAGACGCTTTTACCACATTTATTGTCTTGGGATCACTGAGGATTTGATAGCCGCAATGAGTGTTTCTTGGAGCAGGGGCTGGCGTGCGCTGATCAGTGTGGAGATGATATTCGGGATTGTCGGGACACAAACGGGATTGGGTTGGATGATATATGAAAGGCGCATGTATATGGATACTGAAGGCCTATATGCAGGGCTCATTGTGATTGCGCTCTGTGGCATCCTGTTTGAGTCTTTGATCTTCAAAAAACGCAACTTGAGGAGAATGACATGAAACCACTGATCACTGTGACAAAACTTGGCAAGAAATTTGGTGGGGATTACATCATAAAAGACTTCAATCTTGTTTTGTATGAAAATGAGATTGTCGTCATCATGGGGCGCTCGGGAATCGGTAAAAGCACACTCCTCAATATCATAGGAAAACTTGAGCCTCACGACACTGGAGAAATCATGTATGATGATAGTGTCTTCGATGGGATTGGAGTTCCATTTCCTTTTGTGTTTCAAGAGATGGAAACTTTATTGCCTTGGAAAACCGTAAGACAAAATATCGCTCTAGTCAACCCAAAAGCTTCTGCTGATTCTCTGGATGATTTGATAGAAAGTGTGGGTCTTACAGCTCATCAGGACAAATATCCCCACGAACTGTCAGGAGGAATGAAGCAAAGGGTTGGAATTGCAAGAGCGCTCATTTGTGCCTCAAAGGTACTCCTCATGGATGAACCCTTTGGCAGTTTGGACAGGGAAATGAGATTGAGGCTTCAGGAGTTGTTGCTGAGCATCCAAAAAAAGTATGCGCTCAGCATCTTGTTTGTAACTCATGATGAAGAGGAGGCAAAGCAAATCGGAAATAGAATACTGACGATAGAATAAAAAAAGGGAGACCCAACAGGAGTCTCCTTTAGTAATATAGAAGGGGGATTATAAAGCGTTTTTGATGGCAACTTCGTCAAGCGCATAAATCTTTTCGGAGATTTTGCCTTCTTTGACGATGACGATTGCCGGAACTTGTTCAACTTTGAGCATCAAAGCCAAACCGTTGGATTTATAAGTGTCGATTCTACTGACAGCGATATTGCCGTTATGACTTTTCTCGATGGCTTCAATTGTTCCGAGAAATTCTCTTGATGGTGCATCGATTGCATTGTAGACATAGATCATTCCTGTCTTTTCGCTTTGCATGATTTTTGTATCGAAAAATTCTTTTTCAGCGATGTAACGCTCTGCAACTGTACCGGCGATGGCACCATCACCTACAGCGGTTGCGATTTGCTTGAGGTATTTATCCGTAACGTCTCCGATGGCGAAAACACCTTCGAGTTCGGTTTCTTTCTTCTCATTGACTGTGATGTATTTTTGTCTGGTGAGCGTCAATTGGTCTTCAAAGAGTTCAGAGTTTGGAAGGTATCCGATGAACTCAAAACAGCTGTCACTTACAAGTGGAATCTCGTCACCGTTCTTGATGTTTTTAAGTACCACTGTCTCGAGGTGGTCATTGCCTTCAAATCTGGATACTACAGAGTTCCACACAAACTCCATTTTGGGGTTTGAAAATGCGGCTTCTTTAGCGATTTCGTTACAGTCCATTTTAGGATAATCATGCATAACTGAAACAGTGACTTTGTCCGCAAATTTGGTGAGGAACATCCCTTCCTCAATCGCAGCATCGCCGGATCCTATTACGACTACATGCTTGCCGGTATTTGCAGCCGCATCACACGTGGCGCAAAAGCTTATGCCTTTGTCAAAGAGGAATTTTTCTTCATTTTCAGCGCCAGTTGTTCTGGATCGTCCACCGGTTGCTATGATGACAGCTTTTGCGATGTATTTATTTCTAAACGTTTCAACGATTTTTTCTTCTCCTTTCAAATCGACGCTTGTAACAGCGGTCAATTTGAAGTCAACGCCCATATTTTTAGCTTGCTCTTTCATGAGGTTGGTGATTTCTTCGCCTTTTGGTGCGGTTGGAAATCCAGGGTAGTTTGCAATTTCATTTGTATAGGTTGCCAAACCACCGATTAGAGCTTTTTCGAGCAATAATGTATTAAGTCTGGCACGACCTGTATAGATCGCCGCACTGAGTCCTGCTGGGCCACCACCGATGATCACCACGTCATAATGTTCGGTTACTTTTTCTCTTGCCATTGATTTAAGCCTCCATATGAATGGAGCGATTGCGACGACGCAATCGCCCTAAATTAAATTACATGAAATATTTCACTAAAAGTTTGCTGCCGATTACCGCGCCTACGAAAAGGCTGAGCGCAAATACCCATCCGGATAGTGCGAGTGATGAGATGCCACTGTAAAAGGCACCGATGTTACAGCCAAGAGCAAGTCTTGCTCCGTAACCCATCATGAGTCCACCGACTACCGCAGCAACAATCTGCTTTACAGATTTGATCTTCTTGATTTTGAATCCTGATGCGATCAATGTTGCAGCTAAGGCACCTGTGATAATACCGATATTACGCCATGATTCCGGATGGTTCAAAATACCGTTTTCCAGAGTGGCTTGTGCACCTGAACTCGCGAAGTAGTACCACTTGTCAACATTTCCTCCGACAGCCCTGAAGAGCCAAGCTCCCCAGTATGCAAAAGTACCCGAGACCCCCCAAGGGTTACCAGTGACGGCGAGTGTGACAATTTGGAATAATGAAAGCAGGAGAGCAGCAGTCACATAAGGAAATGCATTTTTCCCCCATCTCACATAATATTCATTTGACTTTACTCGATCAAAGAATTTCTTTTTATCATCTGCCAATTTACGACACCTCCAAATTTGGTGTTATTATACTTGTAATTACTTAGTTTTTTCGATGATTACTTCCCATTCTCCGTCATCAACTTCTTCGACTTCAACATTGTAACCGTCTTTTCTTGCCCACTCAGGTAAATTTTTCATTGCGCAGCTGTGGTCGATCTGAACAATCAGCACATCGCCGATTTCTAATTCCTTGATTTTGTTTTGAGCTTTCACTAAAGGTACTGGACATGCTTCTCCGAAACAATCTAAGATAACTTCTTTCATTTTTTTTTCCTCCTGAATTTTAATTTTTAATTTGGGTAAAACTAATGTGATGCGCCTCTTTTTTGCTCGTATTTTTCAGCAAAGATATAGAGCGCTACTAATACTATCATTTGTAATGCCACAGCCCCGAACCAACCGAAAAGGTCAGGTAAGAATACTTTTGGGCCTTTGGATATGAAGTTTTCCATCCACCAACCGAAGTCATGTGCACCCCATAGAGAGCCCATCATGAAAAAGAAGAATGCAATGGTGTTCATTATGAATCCTTCACCGACACGCATCAGTGTTCCAGATGCACATCCGCCTGCAATGACCATGCCAATGCCGAAGATGATGCCTCCGAGCACGGTGGCCAAACTGATTGGTGCAACGTAACTCATACCAGGAATCGGTAGACCTGCACTCATATAACCGTATTTGATTGCTGTGAATCCGATGGTTGTCACAGCTAGAGCGACTATTACTGCTCTTGTGAGTGATGTGCCACCCGTCAAATAAGGGTCACGCATGGAAGCTGTAAAACAGAAACGACCTTTTTGTAAAATAACACCGAAGGCGTTACCTGTCAGCCAGAAAAATGCAATCGTTGGTGATTTGGTATTGAGCCAAAGTCCGACCAGGGCAACCAATACTACCGTGAGAACGCCATATGGAATCTGGTTCTTCTTCGGTTTACGATTAGCTGAAGAGCGTCTTGGTGATGCTGCTTTAGTTTGTTCAGCCATGTTTTCACACTCCTAAAAAAAAGTTTGCTATACTCTTAACAATCTCACAAGTTTATGATAACATTTTATCAAGGATTGTATTACAGTATATTTGTGAAGCAGTATAAGAAAAACCGATAGCCAGATTTAAGCAACATAAGGCATGATAAATATGAAAGAGGTGACGTATGAATCTGACCGCACTAGAGTACTTTAGAGAAGTGGTTGAAACGAAAAGCATATCCAAGGTGGCAATGAATCGTCACATCTCACAGTCGGCGCTCAGTCAAAACATTCATAAACTGGAGGACGAAGTGGGTTATCAACTGCTGGAGAGAAGCAATAAAGGTGTCGAACCCACAGAGGCAGGACGGATTCTTTTTACTTACTCAGGCACGATGCTCAGAATCTATAAGAAAATGCAAGAAGAACTGGAGGCGTTGACGCACAGCACCGAAAACATCAGAATCAACGGATATTTGTCATTGGTGGACTATTCACTTCCATGCGTTCTTTATAAAGTCAAAAAAAAATATCCCAAATATACATTTGAGATGCATGCCAAAGGCAATATGGATTCCATAACGGATTTGCTCAACGAACTCACGGACCTGTGTTTTGTGACGGAAGAACCTTGTGACAATCGATTGGAATTTGAAAAGATCGGCAAAGAGAAGATTGTTCTCGTTGCCAATTACAATTCGAGGATTCCGGACAAAATAGATGTCAGAGATCTTCAAAAATATGAAATGGTCCTATTGGATGACAATGCGCTGACAATATCGAATTTCTTGAAGCACAAGTTGAAGAACTTTGATATGTCCATCGACCAGATTCCGATCATGTTTAAAGTGGATTCGATTCCCGCGGCCAAATCATCAGTGACCAACAACTTAGGGATCTGTTTTCTACCTTACATGTCCGTGAAAAAAGAAATCTATGAGAAGCGTTTCAAACTCATAGAAGTGGAAAATTGCAATTTGGACTACAATATATATTTGGTTTCAAGGTCGAAGGCGGAAAGAGACCGTCCTACGACAGACGTATACCATTATTTTGTCGATAACGGAGAAAAAGATTTCTGCTAAAAGGGTTTGGTGATTACAATTTCCCAGACGCCGTTCATCACTTCTTCGATTTTGTACTCGATATTTGTCTTTTTGAGGGCTTCTTGTATGGATTCGATGACACAACTGTGATCGACGACCATTTCAAAGGATTCGCCCGGACTCAGCAGTTTGATTTCATGTTGCATTTTCAGTAAGGGAATCGGGCAAATGTCTCCAAAGCAATCGAGCTTGATCATATTTGTTCCTCACAGTTTTTACGGATTTGTTTGACAAAATATTATCTAAGCACATTATATCAGATGGCCATGCAGGTTTCAATGCAAGTAGTGGAGGCATTATGAAGTTTTCGATTTTGATTCCGGTTTATAACAGTGAAAAGTCCATTCCCAAGCTCGTTGATGAAATCAGGGGCTTTTTCTCAATGAGAAACGAAAGCTATGAAATTGTTTTTGTGGATGATTGCAGCACTGATGGCAGCTGGGCTGAAATTGAGAGAATGTGTGCCGGCTTTGATCAGATCAGGGGACTTCATATGGATCGCAATCGGGGACAACAGATGGCCCTTTATTGGGGGCTTAAATATTGTGAAGGCGACTATGCAGTGACTATGGATGATGATTTGCAGCATGACATATTGGATCTCGATTTGTTGATCAGATGTGCTGAAAGAGGTTCGGATCTTGTTTTTGGAATATATGATGCCTATGGAAGCAATGGAATCCGATCAAAAGGGTCATCGATTGTCGGGCATTTTTTCAAGAAAAATTATCCGAATTTGAATGGCAGACGCGTCAGCAGTTATAGGCTCATCCACAAATCGGTTTATCAATCTTTGAATCAAAGGGAACTTGATTTTGTCTATCTGAGTGCCGAACTTCTAATAATTTCAAAATCAGTAGGCAATGTATTTGTGAAACGCCGTGAAAGGCAGTATGGAGAGTCCGGATATACTTTAAGAAAATGTGTTGCAATTGCATTGAAACTCAATATTTATTATGGAATGCCAGTATTGAAACATCTGCGGAAGGTTGGTACAAATGAAACGTGTGTTGATGGTCGGTGCGGGAAGTTGTCAAATCAATGGGATTAAGAGACTGAAGGCCATGGGCTACCAAACGATCGTTGCCGATTACAGCGCTTCGTCAGGAGGCAAACAGCTTGCGGATATCGCTGTGCTTGCGGATGCATTCGATGCAAAGGCGATAGAACGCTGCGCTCAAGAATATAAAGTGGATGCCATCATGACCGTAGGCACAGACCAACCGGTTTTGACAGTGGCGCTCGCAGCTGAAAAGAGTGGCCTTTACACGTTCATTCCATCGGCTACCGCACTTGAAGTGACCAATAAGAAGTGGATGAAACGCATATTCCTCGAACATGACATTCCTACAGCCCCTTTTACGCTTCTTTCCAAAATGGATTCTGTGGAGGAAACCGTTCAATTCGAGGGACCTTATGTCGTGAAACCCATTGATTCACAAGGCCAACGAGGTATATTCAAACTCAATGACCTGAAAGCTGTAGAGTCCTCATTGGATCAAGTCCTGAGGTACTCGCGATCAGATGAGATATTGGTGGAGCAATTTTATGACAATGATGAAGTGACCGTCAGCGGTTGGGTTCATGACGGCAAAGTCAAAGTGCTTACACTTACGGATCGAGTGACTTTTTCTCCGGAACAAAATATCGGTGTTTGCACCTCGCATGAATATCCGAGCAAATACTCAGTAAGATATGGACAGGAAATCACTGCGCTATCAGAAAAGATTTGTAAAGTTTTTCATATTGGCGAAGGGCCAATCTATTTTCAGTTTCTGATTGGTGCTGGTGGCGTTCTGGTCAACGAAATTGCGTGTCGTTTGGGTGGGGCTTATGAAGATGTGACCATTCCATATGCCACAGGAGTGGATGTGTTGGAACTCAACATACTTGGTGTCTCGGAACGCGCACTTTATGAGGACCGGATAAAACACATTTATTGCAAAGGAACAGAAATGGTCAAACCCTTCAGTACCCAGCTTTTCTTTTGCAGGTCCGGTAAGGTGCACGAGATGACTTCAATCGATCAAGTGAAAGCGATGCCCTTTATTCTTGATGCGGGCTACAATTTTGAAACCGGAGATGAGATTCCTGAAACCGAGAACGCTTCCGCTCGTGTTGGGTACGCAGTAATCATAGGAAGGGATGAAGATGAACTTCAAAAAAACATTTCGATGTTTTATGATCTTGTTGAAGTGCGAAATGAAACGGGAGACAATTTAATGATCAGGCAAAAAAGAAATCGCATCGAATCCTTTTGATCAAATCAATTGGAATTGATGCGATATATTTTTGTCTGCCATGGAAATGTTCCTGCATATCTGGTGATCCGCATGGCGTACACTGGGTTGTCGACTGTCCCCACCAAAGTTGTGGAGGTATCCAGAAACTCGATCATATCTTGATAATAGGAAATATCCACATAGAGGAAATCCCACTTTGGACTGGTCTTGGCCAGGTAGTCCATTTCGTCATGAATGAGGATGTATTCGATGGCATTTGTCCTAACAAAAGACTCGAAGTCATGGCCGTTATCAACGAGAAAGCCCAAATTTCTGACGTCGATGAAATTTCTGTTTTCAAATGCTGTGATCATGTTCAGGTTGCCCAGCACACGAGCTTCCTTTGGCACATGGGACTGAATGTCCTTGATGACGTCTTCATAAGAACGATAGTAGGGCATTTCAGAGTAATATTGGTCCACGTTGCTATATAGGTGAAATGAGGCAACTGCTATCAATAAAAGCGGTATCCAGAATCTTTTACGAGTGAAAGGTTCAATGTATTCACTGATGAGCAAGATCAGAAAGGGCATGATGAAAACTACTGAAGTCTGATTGTATCGGCCGATGATGAAAATACCGATTCCCAGTGCGGTGATGATGGCAAGTTGATTGAGTGCACTACCGAAGTTGTCGCGCTTGTTCCTGAAAAGGAGGTAAGGCATGCCGAGCAAGGATATACCGATCAGAATCAACTCCGGCTTGATGTTATAAAGGTCGTAGGTGCCTCCGATGCGATGAAACAATTTGTACCAAAACCAGTAGAAACCTTCAAGTCTTGATAGGGGCGGTGCATCAACTCCGAGCGATGAACCGAATTCAAAATACTTGCTGATGATTTCGGGGTTCCATGACAAACCGACGATCAGATAGACGATCACTCCGCCAATTGTGAAACCTATGAGTTTCATCAAGTCCTTGAGTGGTCGTTCCCTCATGAGAATCTGAGAAGTCATGAGAGCGGCAGAGGTCATGCCGATCAGAAAGCTGTTCGGATGGATTCCCATCCCTAGAAGGATCACAATGCCATAAGCGATTGGATTGAGTTTTTTCGATTGGATGAGATAGATATTGAGGAGCATGAAAAACAAGACCCATGTTTCCTGTCTGCCCGTGTGCGCACTGGCGATGAACTGGATATTCAGCGACAGTAGAGCAGATAGGGTCAGTGCTGTCCATTTGCAGTTGAATCGATTCTGAGCCAGCTTATAGAAAATCACGAGGGAAAGCAGACCGCCAATGAGCGAGACGAAGCGCATTGCGAATACCGTGCCGCCCAAAACAAAGTAAATTCCGGCCTGTATGCTGTGATACAGCCATCTGAAAGGGTGTACGACCCGTGGATACAAGTTGTAAAAAGGTTCCGTCACTTGGAACGATCCAGATGTGACCATTTCCTCGGTGAGGCCTTTCAGCCATAGTTCATCGGAATGGACATTAGGAAAAGCGGTTAGTGTTTGAATATTAACAAATGCGTACAATACCAAGAATACAATTACCAAAATGGTTTTTCCGTTTATGTTCATAATGCTCTACCTTTAGTGTTTGTCATGCTTTCATAATATCAGCAAGAGGTGATGGTGGCAATAGAGTGTATGTTAAAAAACTATCATTCCAATAAAGAATGCTATATAAGTAAAAGTGATAACCAATAATATGAAGATAGCATATAATAGTACGTGTAAGTGTGAAATAATTATCACACAATTTGTTAGATGTTTAACAATATACTCCAATTATGCAATCTCACAAATTCGTTAATGGAGGGTTTACATGACAAAAAGAAATCAGACGATAAAACTTCTCATTTTGTCATTGCTTTTGGTTTTTGCATTGACTTCATGCGCCAATGATACGACGTATCCAGGTACAATGAACGTGGTTGAGGCTTTAAAGGTAATCGAAGATTTAGCGTCGGGTGCGGATGTGATCTTAGTGGATGCCAGAGGAGAAGAGGCTTATGACAAAGGCCATGTGGAAGGTGCGATCTGCCTTTCGCCTACAGAGCTGGTATCGGACGGACCTGTTCCTATGACTCTGGCTTCAAAAGAGCAAGTTGAAAATGTATTGAGTGAAAAAGGCATTTCGAACAATAGCGTGATTTATGTTTATGACGACAATCAGGGTGTCAGTGCAGGCCGAATTTGGTGGACGCTCAAAGTGTTCGGTCATGAAAAGGTCATGATTGTCAATGGTGGTTCAGCGGCTCTGGTCGAGGCAAAAGCACCTCTTACACTTGAAGAGACCAAGTTGACAAAAACTGCTTATGTCGCAAAGGATGCCAACCAATCCATGGTGGTGTCTTATGATGAAGTGGCTGAACTTGCTGAGAATCCTGTAGACGGCGTCGTAATTTTAGATGTGCGTTCATTGGCCGAGTATCAAGCTGGTTACATTCCAGGTGCAGTGCTTTATCCACACACCAAGAATCTTTACAAAGATGGGACATTCATGTCGAGCAGAGACCTTGGATTATTTTACAAAGAAGCTGGATTGAACAAAGAGAATACCATTATCGTCTATTGCAAATCATCTTTTAGAGCGACTCAAACCGTGGCCCTTTTGCAGGAAGCGGGTTATGAGAATCTGAAAGTATATGATGGCGCATGGCTTGAATGGGAAACAAAAACGGACGTAATTGTTCCGGTTGAGGAAACAGCACCAGTCGGTCCGTCAGACGGATCTTGATCTACACACTTTTGATTAGTGGAGGGGAACTCGAATGAAAAAATGGCTAACGTTATTACTTACATTAGTTTTGGTATTATCTGTCACCGCATGCGGTAAGACAGAAGAGCCTGCGGCATCTATGGATTTGACGGATGGCGCTGATGCACCTGCAGTTGAGGAACCGGTTGCTTCTGAACCGGCATCAGATATGGATGCGCTTGCAATTGCTTATTTTGACAATATGCCTGATCATAGATACATGATCAGCCAAAAAGATTTTGTTGAACTTGTCAAAACCGACGACGCAATCACAATAATCGACATCAGAAGTGCTGAAGATTATGGAAAAGGTCATGTCAAAGGCGCAGTCAATATGCCTTGGGGACCGGCGATCGCAGAAGGTCTTTCATCAATACCATCTGACAAGCCAGTATTTGTATATTGCTATACAGGTCAAACTGCCGGTCAAGCAGTCATGACTCTCAATATGGCTGGATTTGACGCAAGAACAGTATCATTCGGTTGGAATCTTGGCATATCAAAAGTTGAAGGCGTTGACGCGGTAACCACCACTGATGCGGCTACTCTTGATGCTGATGTGACTGAAATCGATGCGAGCATCCAAGAAGCGATTACCGCTTACTATGAAGGTCTCGCGGCTGTATCGGATTCAAAATACAAGAACTACAAAGTATCTGAAGACGATCTCAAAGCAATGGTTGATCTTAAAGATGACAGTATTTTCATCCTTTCGGTCAGAAGCGCTAAAGATTATGCGATCGGACACATCGAAGATGCCACAAATATTCCTTTCGCAAAAGGAATGGCAAACTCATTTGGCACGTTGCCTAAAGATAAGACTATTGTGGTTTATTGCTACACAGGACAAACTGCTGGACAGGCAACTGCAGCCTTGAGAATGATGGGCTATGACGCAGTGTCTCTCAACGGTGGTATGGGAACTGCAGCCAACGCACCACAAGGTTGGTCGAACCATGGTTTCCCTGTTGTAAGTGAAGCATCCGCAAAAGTTGAAGAGCTTTACAATGGTATGCCTGCTCATATCTACAAAGTTCCTGAGAAGGAGTTCGTAGAAAAAGTGGTTGCTGGTGAAGAGATGACAATTCTTGACATCCGTGGCGCCGCAGATTATGAAAAAGGTCATATCAAAGGCGCGGTGAACGTACCTTGGGGAACTGCAATCGCAGAAACTCTAGTGAATATTCCTGCTGACAAACCAGTATATATCTACTGCTATACCGGACAAACTGCCGGTCAAGCTGTAACAACTTATAATGTTGCGGGATTCGAAGCTTACAGTGTCAACCTTGGATGGAACTTTGGAATTTCAAAAGTTGAAGGCGTAGATGCTGTAACGACTACAGAAGTTGCCACTTTGGACGCAGCGGTAACTGAAATTCCAGAAGCAATCCAGCATTCAATCACTGCATACTATGAAGGCATGGTAGCACTCTCGGATTCAGTTTATAAGAATTACAAAATTTCTGAAGCGGATTTAAAGGCTATGATGGATGCGAAAGATGAATCCATTTATATCCTTTCAGTAAGAAAAGCTGAAGATTTTGCCGCTGGTCATATCGAAGGCGCTTCAAACATACCTTTCGGTACAAGCATGATCAGTGAATTCAAGAATCTTCCTAAAGACAAAGTGATAGTAGTTTATTGCTACACTGGTCAAACTGCGGGTCAAGCAACTGCCGCACTTAGACTGATGGGTTACAAAGCTGTTTCACTGAACGGCGGTATGGGAACTCCAGCCAACGTTCCTATGGGTTGGGCAAATCAGGGGTTACCTGTAGTTCAATAAATAGGGTTCAAGTTTAAAACAAGGGTGCCGATTCATGATATAATTTGTGAAGAGGCGCCCTTTTTACATATTGATGAAACGAGGTATAGGAGATGGTCATTCCTTTCAACAAACCATATGAATCCGAGCAATGGATCGATCAGGTTCATAAGAATTGGCGTCATAGTGACAATGGAAAAAAACTCCGTCACGCTTTTGATAAATTAGGATATTCAGTTGAAAAACATCCGATGCTGTTTGTGAATTCAGCCACCGCCGCGCTGGAAGTCATGGCACTCGTCACTGGAATCAAACCTGGTGATGAGGTGATCATGCCTTCATTTACTTATGCCGCAACTGCAAACGCTTTTGCGAAGTTCGGTGCAAAAGTAATCTTCGTGGATATTGAGGCGAGTACGCTCAATATCGATGTCAGTGCTGTGAAAAATGCCATCAGCGAACGGACAAAAGCCATTATTCCCATCCATTACGGTGGGGTTTCGGCTGATATGGACGCCTTGATGACTATTTGTGAAACTGATATTTTACTTCTTGAGGATGGTGCCCATACGGTCGGTGCCAAATTCAGGGGCAAATTGCTTGGGACAATGGGAACCTTGGGGTGTCTCAGTTTTCACCACACAAAAAACATTACCTCCGGAGGCAGTGGAGGCAGTCTAATTGTCAATGACCCGAAGTATTTGGATGCCTCAGAAGAAACCATCCATCAGGGAACGGATCAGGCTGCGTTTAAAAAAGGCAAGGTTGATGCCTACACATGGCAACGTTTGGGAGGGGAATATGAGATGCATCCGTTTTCAAGTGCCTATCTGACAGAAGCAATCGGTGACCTCCGCATGGTAACTGACCGGCGAATCAAATTATGGAATCAATATCATGAAGCGTTAAAACCTCTTCAGGATCAAGGTGTTCTTTCTCTAGCGAAAATTCCCGGGTATGCGGAGTCCAATGGACATGTTTTTTATGTTCTCACAGGCAGTGTAAGGGAGCGCAATGCTTTATGCGGCTATCTGCAAAACAGAAATATCAGTGCTTACTCCCATTACGAACCACTTCATAGAACACAAATCGGTAGAAGGGTGGGCAAGCATTCGGGAGATATGGCGATCACCATGAGTGTCTCCGAGAGAATTCTACGACTACCGATCTACTATGATTTGACCGACGAACAGCAATTGACGGTGATCAATAAAATATATGATTTTTACAAGACATTATAAGGAGTGACTGCAATGGCAAACATTTTAGTGACGGGTGGAGCGGGATTCATAGGCAGCCATTTCGTCAGAGCACTTGACCAAAAGCAATTTGGAAAAATCGTTGTGTATGATATGATGACCTATTCAAGTGATTTGAATCGCTTGAAAGGTTTTGACGGATTGATAGTCACCGGTGACATCGGTGACTTTGAAAAGGTGGTTTCCACACTTCGGGATGGTGAGATTACCCACATAGTGAATTTTGCCGCAGAGAGTCATGTGGACAGAAGTATTGAGGATGTGAATCCTTTTTTGAAGACCAATGTGTTTGGAACTGTAAATCTCATGGAGGCCGCAAGTGCGTACTGGCTTGAGACGGATGGTGGGTATAAAGGCAAGTTGTTTGTCCATATCTCGACGGATGAGGTTTATGGTGAACTCAGTGAAAAAGTTAGGCCGCTCGATGAAAAGGCCCCGTTAAGACCATCCAATCCTTATGCCGCATCAAAGGCGGCAGCAGACCAATTCGTGATCGCAAAAATCAGCGGAGAAGGATTTCCAGGTATGATTGTCAGAAGCAGCAACAATTATGGGCTGATGCAAAATGATGAAAAATTGATTCCAAAGATTGTGCATTGCCTGAAAGAAGGCAAAGACATTCCTCTATATGGAAATGGTCAACAAAGGAGATGCTGGCTTTTTGTCGAAGATTACTGCAGAATATTGAACGCGTTGATCCAACTGGAGCCGATAGGGGAAATATTCAATGTCAAGGGCGCTTCCAGTATGAGCAATCATGAAGTCGTCAGTAAAATGAGAGCGGCTTATGCCACATTTGTGAATCTACCGGTTGAAGCGGTTTCAGACATCGCTTTTGTTCAGGATCGGAAAATGCATGATTTTTATTATAATATCGATCAGTCCAAATTGATGCGAACGGCAATAAGTCCAGCACATAAAAAGTTGGAGGATTTTATTGATGAGAAACATTTTTTCATTAAGTGAGTTGACAATGACCCAATTTGATATTATAATCCTATTATGCTTATATGCCCATGAAGGCATATGCAAAATGAGAAAGGATTGTTATGGAATTGACCAGACTTTTTAAAGTGTTGTCGGATGATACCCGGCTCAGGATATTGGCACTCTTGATGAATCGATCCCTATGCGTCTGTATGATGTGCGAGGTACTTGATTTGTCACAGCCAAACGTATCCAAACATTTGGCGAAATTAAGGGATATGGGATTGGTGAAAGACAATAGACATGAGCAGTTCATTTACTATGAACTTAAAAGAGACAATACCCTACTCAGCACCATATTGTATTGGATCAATGAAAATATTGAAACTTATGAAATCTTGAAAAGCGATCGTGAGAGATTGCTGGAGATGAAAAACGACATCGAACACTGTTAGCGGGGAAAGGACCTAAAAATCATGAATACAGCATTTTATATTTTAGCGTTTATTTTATTGGGAGTATCCTATTATAAAGACAAGAACAAGACGAAAAAAGCACTCATGAAAGCCTGGAAGGCTTTTGAAAACATTTTACCTGAATTTTTGGTGGTGATACTTTTCGTAGGTTTCATCATTGCGGCTATGGATCCTGAAACGATCTCGAAAATCATTGGAGCAGATTCAGGTGTGATGGGGGTCGTTCTGGCGAGTGTTGTGGGTGCGATAACTTTGATCCCGGGATTTGTTGCATTCCCGATGGCTGCGCTTTTGCTGGAAGGTGGAGCGGGCTATGTTCAAATAGGTGCCTTTGTCTCATCTCTCATGATGGTAGGTGTGGTGACAATACCTGTGGAAATCAAATATTTCGGAAAAAAGATCACTTTGGCCAGAAACATGTTGGCGTTTCTATTTTCCTTTGTTGTGGCGATTGTGATGGGGGTGGTGTTATCATGAAAAAAGTAGCTAAAAGATATAAAGGTTTTATAGCTGCAGTCATCGGTATGCTCGTGCTGACACTGTTCAACCGAGAGCTTGGCATGAAAGCGATTGATGTGACGACATATTCCTTTATGGAAATGATTGCAGTGATTCCACCAGTTTTTATATTGCTTGGATTATTGGATATATGGGTTCCAAAGGAAACCATGACCCGCTATATGGGTGAAGGTTCCGGCATCAAAGGTGTCCTGCTCGCATTCTTCATCGGTTCCGCTGCGGCTGGACCACTCTATGGCGCTTTTCCGGTAGCGGCAGTATTTATGAAAAAAGGCGTGAAATTCTCAAACATTCTCATTTTCATCGGCGCTTGGTCCACAACCAAAATACCGATGTTCCTATTTGAGATCACTGCGCTCGGACCAGTATTCGCAATCACGCGATTATTGGTGAATATTCCAGGAATTATAATAATCGCAATGGCCTTATCGGCTATATCGAGTAAAAAAAAGGTTGCCACCTTATGTAGTGTGACTGAATAATAAAAAAAGTGTTACTTCGGTAACGCTTTTTTATTTGAAACTATGCTAGAATCAGACATCATAACAGTAAAGGTGGTATTTGATTTGGTTAAAAATCTGATTCGTTGGTTATTTTTTGGATTGTTCTTATTTTTGGTGCTGAACGGAAAGATGTTTCTTTGGCTTGCGATCTTTGGCTTGAGTATGGTGCTAAGTCTCTTTTGGGGTAGAATCTATTGCGGATATATATGTCCAATGAATACGGTGATGATTCCTGCAGAAAAACTATCAGTCAAGTTGGGACTTCAGGCGAAAAAAGTTCCTAAGATTCTAAAAACCAATTGGCTTCCATGGGTGGTTCTCTTTTTGATGGTTGCGGTTACCGCTTTTTTCAAGAAGACAATGTCGAAAGATCTTCCTATGCTCATGGCGCTATTGATACTTTCTGTAGTCGTGACTTTAAGATACAAGCAATATGTTTTCCATAATCATGTTTGTCCATTTGGTGTGTTGCAGAAATGGTCCGGTAAGAATGCGAAGCGGTCACATCGTGTTGACGCCGCAAGTTGTATAGGCTGTAAGATCTGTGAGAAAACTTGCCCTACGGGTGCGGTTTTGGTAGAGCAAGACACCGGTAAGGCCGTTATTGATATTGCCTATTGTCTTCAATGTGGAAATTGTACCGAGGTTTGTCCCAAAAAAGCGATAGAGCCTTGGGCTTGAAGCCCTAAGCTCTATAAAATAAAGTTTTGATTTTTTCGAATTTGATCTGATAATGTTTGGAGGCGTCTGATGACGTCTTTTTTATTTTTCAAATGCTTTGGAATCTGATGCATGATTTCATGCATATAACTTTCAAAAGCGTCAGTCATATGTGGATGGTTGAAAGCAAAAGCGATTTGAGGATCGTCTTTCTTGACGAGCACCACACCGGTGGATTTCTTGAAAGCCAAAGCGAGGGACATGGGGGCAACGTTTTGATAGAGGCATACCTGATAATTGTCATAGGTCTTCAACAGGTTGAGCAGATGATCGATGTCTTTGAGATTTTCAGGATTTATTGACATCTCTTCGGTATATGAGATGATTTCAGTGTATTTGTCTCTTAGCAGATGTTTTCTGATCAGACTTTGATGCTCGTCAGGTAATGCAGAGTGCAAGGTGGATGACAGTGTGATCAAATCGTGATGCTCACCATAGTACTCTTTTTGCAACTCTGCAAAAGCATTGAAATCTTTCGGTGTGAATACTTTCATAAGTGGTTTGCACATGGTTAGAAAAGCGTTGAACTCATCGGTCAATGATTGGATCCTGTTTTTATCGGTGTAAAGAAACTGGTCCGCACTGTCCACGAATTCCGGGAGACTGGTGGATGTCAATGCGACTGCATCCTGAGCGATGAACAGTGTGCGTTTGAAAAGGCCGTTGTTTGCCTTTGGGAAAAAATAGGGTTCAATGGCTCCGGTCATATAAAGCGGCAACCATCGTTTGATGGCAAATATCATTTCATCGAGATCCCTCTGTACAGTGTGTATGATTTTCACCCGATGTCCGCTGGTTAGTATGTGGTACATCAGAAGACTCCAAGCATTGTAAAATTCAGGATCATCTGTCAACCAATCCATTTTTTCATCACTGAACAAAAGAAGTGTTGACGGACTTGTCTGTTTGCACACCTCAGACAAGAAGAGAAGAACACCACTTCGTTTGCCTTCCACGCCTTTGAGCACTTCATTTTTGGCACGTTTACCACTCAACAATTCTTCCAGTGCTTTTGCATGTTTTTTGGCCAGTTCAGGATCGCTTGGCATTACCGGTCCTGTGATTATCTTTTGTAGCAGTTGCTCCACTAAGTTGGTAGTATGGGTGGAAGGTGATTCGAGCCATTCCTCAATGATCTTGTGAAGATTTTTATCTATGTATTTTTTTTCATCCGGATTCAAATGCATTATTTCCAACATTTTTGTTTTGCTGCGTTCTGTGCGGGCAAGCGATTCAAAATAACATCCTAGAGCGTGATAGTGGTTGCTGGAACTTGATGGTATGCGGTCTCCGGTGCGCCATCGACTGATTAGCGAGGGGTCGACGGAAAGCGCTTTGGCCAGTTTGCTGTTGCTGATTTCAAAAAAATCCATCAATAGGTTTAGTTTGTCTTGAATCATATTCATCGCCTCCCCATTTTTATATGATAAGTATAGCATATTTTTTTTGTCAATGACAAAAGATAAAAACGAGTTGCACGCAAAAAATAATGGGCATAATATAATAAGAAGCAATGTGTGGAGGTGACCGTTATGGAACGATATTTGCCGATTGAAATCAAAAGAGGATTCTTTAGAACCGAACGCGTCAACATGGTCATTGACGATGCGATGATCAAGCTCGGTGATGAAGCCTATCCATATGAGGATGTCAAACGCATTATGATCAGTGGCATCAAATCACTGGATTTTGATATCCAGCTGCAGTCTCATTTCCTCTTTGGTCGGATAGATTCGAAGGATTTATCCTCTGAAGTCCTAAGTGATCTCAAAGTGCATCTCGGAGAAAGATTAACCATAGACCTGGATTGAATCATAGATTTTCTATTGTCCAATCAACAGGTGTAAGTCCATTTGAGACCAGAAACTCGTTTGTTCTGGTGAATGGCTTGCTGCCGTAAAAGCCTTTCATGACCGATAATGGGCTGGGATGTACTGACATCACAGTATGATGAATCGGATTTGTGATCAGCTTTGCTTTTTCTTGCGCCGGATTTCCCCATAATATAAATACCACAGGTGTGGATTTTTCGCCGACCTTTCTGATGATTGCGTCTGTGAACTGTTCCCACCCCTTTTTTTTGTGGGAATGCGCCTCGCCTGCTCTGACAGTCAAAACGGTATTAAGGAGCAGTACACCCTGATCTGCCCAGTGTTTCAAATAACCATGATTGGGAATAGGCGCACCGATATCCGTATTCAGTTCCTTGTAAATATTCCTAAGGGAAGGCGGGATTTTCACTCCGGGTTTCACGCTGAACGATAGTCCGTGAGCTTGGCCTGGGCCGTGATAAGGATCTTGTCCGAGAATGACCACTTTCACGTCATTATAAGATGTGTAATTCAGTGCATTGAATATATCATCCTGTTCAGGATAAATGGTCTGATGACTGTATTCATCTGAGATGAATGCCTTCAACTTTTCGAAATAGGGTTGTTCAAACTCCTGTCCAATCAAATCTTGCCAATCGTTTATCAATTCTAGTCTCATTTTACACCTCATAAAAATTATACCATAGGGAGCTTAAAAAGTGTTTGACAAGTTAAATGAGAAAAGTTATCATTAAAAAGTAAGTAAATGATAATGCTTATCACTTGATGAGTAAAGGAGCATTGAATGCATTCAAAACTAGATCAACTATTAGCCTTTCACTGTGCACCTACATTGAGTGGTCTAAAGCCAGCAAATCTGATCACACACGATGTGACTGAGAGTTTTTATAGTTCACCAAATATGATAATGACACTGAATCAACTGGGCATTCACATAGAAAGAATTTGTAGCTGTGCATCCAGAGAGTTGACACTTGTCTATAGTGAGTCCCGTTTGTGGGAACATTTGAAACGACCTCAGATTTGGGGATTTCTAGTCTCTCAGGGCTATCCGATGTATGATGATTTACCGACGGTCCTTGATGCTCTCAAAGTCCGCGTGGCAAAATCTGGAGGATTCCCTCATGAAATTGGTGTGTTTTTGGGCTACCCGCTTGAAGATGTCATGGGTTTTATCAGAAATAAGGGACAAAACTGTAAGATGTGCGGTTATTGGAAAGTCTATGGAGATACAGACAGTGCCATGAAACAATTTGATCAGTTTACGGAGTGCAGAGACTTGATGATCGACAAGCTCGTTCAAGGTGTTTCAATCACTCAACTGCTTAGTAATAGTCAGGAGGTTTATATATGAGTAAAATTGCAGTCATTTATTGGAGTGGCACAGGTAATACGGAGGCAATGGCCAGAGCTGTCGCTGAAGGTGCGGGTGCTGATCTGTTCAGCGTTTCTGAAATTGATATCGATCAAGCGCTTTCATATGACGGTTTGGCATTCGGTTGTCCGTCCATGGGAGCGGAAGTGCTTGAAGAAAGCGAATTTGATCCGTTTTTCACGGTAATCGAAAGCAAGCTCAGCGGCAAAAAAGTTGCTCTATTCGGATCCTACGGATGGGGTGACGGAGAGTGGATGCGTGATTGGGAAGTCAGAACCAAGGCGACAGGTGCCGATTTGTTCGAAGATGGTCTGATCATCAATGAAACCCCTGATGCTGCAGGCATTGATGAATGCTTGGCTTTTGGAAAAAGATTTTCTTCATTATAATATAGTTTCAAATGGGTAAGGGTTGGCGATTTCGCCAACCCTCTTTTTTGGATTAGAAAGCAGGAACCACCGATCCTTTGTATTGCTCCAATATATAGGCTTTCACTGTTTCGGATTGGAGTGCCTTAACAAGTGCCTTGATTGTTTCATCTTCCAGTCGGCCAGCTTTGACCGTGACAATATTGGCATATGGCGATTCACTGCCTTCGATGATGACAGCATCTTCAGCTGGATTGAGGTCCGCTTCAAGGGCGTAGTTGGTGTTGATCACTGCGCCTGCCACATCGTCAAGTGTTCTCGGGAGTTGGGCGGCATCAATGGGTTTGAATACAAGTTTGAGCTTATTTTCAATGATATCAGCTTCTGTCGCTTCAAGTCCGGCATCTGTGCTGAGTTTGATGAGACCGTTTGCCTGAAGTAAAAGCAGTGCGCGTCCCTCGTTTGTGGGATCGTTTGGAATGGCAATCACAGAACCCTCAGGGATATCGGTCAGACTTTTAAATGTCTTTGAATACAGTCCGAGAGGTTCCACGTGGACTGTTCCCGCACTTACAAGATCAAGTCCATGCTCAGAGGAGAAGGATTCCATGTAAGGGACGTGCTGAAAAAAATTGGCATCGATTTCACCATCGTCAAGAGCCAAATTCGGAGTGACATAATCTGTGAATTCAACAATTTCAAGTGTGATGCCTTGTTTTTCGAGTTCGGGTTTGATCAAGTTCAGCAGTTCAGAATGTGGAACTGGTGTCGCTCCGACTTTGAGTGTTTTCTGATCGGTTTCTTTCGCACCGCATCCAAATAAAAGTAAAGCCGCTAAGCTGATTGTGACTACTGTCTTAAGAATTTTTATGATCATTGTTATTTCCTCCTGTTTTTTATTATTTTTTGGGCAACCAGATTGCCTGATGATTGTATGCCCTGTACGAGTGCGACCAATAAGAGTATGGTCATGAGCATCACATCTGTCCTGAAACGGTGATAGCCATATCGTATGGCCAGATCTCCAATGCCTCCGCCGCCTATGGCACCAGCCATGGCAGAGTAGCCGAGCAGATTGATGATCGTTATGGTAACGCCAAGAATCAGTGAAGGCAATGCTTCGGGAATCATGACGCGGACGATGATCTGAAGAGGGGTTGCCCCCATTGCAATCGCAGCTTCTATGACCCCGTCGTCAACTTCATGGAGTGCGCTTTCGACGACACGGGCGAAAAAGGGGATAGCGGCGAAGACAAGGGGGACAATTGCAGCCTCCGTTCCGATGGAAGTACCAATTAGCCATCGGGTAATGGGGATTATGAAAATCATCAAAATGATGAAGGGTAAAGAGCGTGTCATGTTCACTACGTACGAAAGAACTCCGGAGATCCATCTGTTTTCAGCGATGTGATTTTTACTTGTCACCACAAGAATGATGCCCAGTGGCAATCCTATTGCGACTGTGAATATTGCGGATACGATGACCATATAAAGTGTTTCAAAAGTTGCTTTCACAAGCAGATCAATCATATCACCACCTCCGCATCGACGCCTTTGGCAGCAAGATAATCGAGTGCCGATTTCACTACATTCGGATCATCGGGGAGTTCGACAATGAGTTTCCCCAGGGGATAATCTTGAATGGTTTCTATTGATCCCGATAGGATGTTGACATCCACAGCAAGACTTCTGATCAAACCCGACAATATCGGCTTTTCAGCAGATTCCCCCTTGAATGTCAGTTGCAATCGATTGCTGCCTTTATGGTATGAACCGCGGGAAAAGGATTCCCCGATAAAATGTTTGGTGGCATCGCTCGTTCTTCTGGTGAATACATCTATAGTATCCCCTTTGGCGATGATTTTTCCGCTTTCAAGAATTGCGACTTTATTGCAAATGGCTTTGATGACATCCATTTCGTGTGTGATCACTACGAGTGTGACTCCAAATTCCTTATTGATGCGCTTAAGCAGGTATAGGATCTGTTTGGTCGTCTTTGGATCAAGCGCTGAGGTGGACTCGTCGCATAAGAGAACGCTCGGTTCATTGGCAAGGGCCCTTGCAATGCCTACACGTTGTTTTTGTCCACCGCTCAGATTGACTGGATAGACATCGGCTTTATCGGTGAGTTCCACTTTTTCAAGCAAATCCAAAACGCGTTTTTGAATTTGCTCCTTGTCGAGTCCTTTGAGCCTCAATGGAAATGCGATGTTTTCAAAAACAGTCTTGCTACTGAGCAGGTTGAAATTTTGAAAGATCATTCCAATTTTTTGACGTTCGCTTCGTAAGGCTTTACCGCTTAAACCGGTCAAATCAACGCCATCTACAATGACTGTGCCGGTTGTCGGATCTTCAATTCTGTTGATGCACCTCACAAGAGAAGATTTGCCAGCCCCACTCAGTCCTACGATGCCATAGATGTCACCGCGTTCGACCTTCAAATCGATGTGTTCGATGGCAACCACCTTTTGGTGTGCTTTTTCATAAATTTTGCTTAAATTCTGAATTTCAATCATGGCTGTCCTTTCCAAATAAAAAAGTCTCCTTTGCAAGACGCAAAAGGAGACTATAAGACAAGCTTCCTCTCACATCTTCCAGTTTTACTGTCGGAATTAGCACCATAATCACTTGCGTGATCTGGTTGCTGGGTTTCATCGGGCCGGTCCCTCCACCTCTCTGGATATGAGATAATGATATGAAATTTTTATACCGCGGGTATGAAAAGGATTATACGGGAAAAACGCAATAGTTGTCAACTGTTTTTTGAAACTTTCTTTGTAATGATTGGAAAGGCTAACTTGTGGTATAATATATTTAGGTGCGAAGAAAGAAGTCTGACTGTTTGTTAGGAGGACAACATGGGAAAAATCATTATTACGGGTGCCGGATCCGGACTGGGTGCCGAACTGGCAAAAAAATACAGCAAACACGGGTATTCGATTTTATTGGTTGGAAGAACACTCGCAAAACTTGACGAGATTGCAAATGAAATCCTTGAGTCCGGTGGAGAAGCCGAATGCATCGAATGCGACGTCAGCGATGCGCTTGAGGTTGAATCCGTCATTGGTCTGTTGACATGGAATTATTCCGATATCGACATGATCATCAACAATGTGGGAATCGGTTATTTCGGGATGCTGGAAAGTATGCGAAACAGCGATATCAGCAGCATGATCGATACAAACGTCAAGGGCACGATTTACATGACACGAGCGATATTGCCTTATTTCAAACACAACAACAAGGGCAAGATCATCAACATCATTTCCACGGCGGGTCTTAGAGGCAAAGCCAACGAATCTGTTTATGTGGCCAGCAAATACGCCATAAGAGGCTTTACGGAAAGCCTTCAAAAAGAACTTGAAAATGATTTGATCACAGTGACCGCCGTATATTTGGGTGGGATGAACACCCCGTTTTGGGGGCATTCCAATCATGTGTCCGACGTGACTCGATTCAAATCTCCAAAGGATGTAGCAGAAATGATCTATCAACAAGATGATGGCAGAGAGGCCATTTACATCGACCGTTGAAATATAAAACAGGAGGCATCAATGTCCATCAAAACGAAAATTTTCATCTCAAAATCGACCAATCCATGGTTCAATCTGGCTTATGAGGAGCAATTGGTAGGTGAAGTGGCAAAAGATGAGGTTTATCTTTATTTATGGCAAAACCAACATACTGTTGTCATAGGCAAGCATCAAAACCCATGGCGCGAGATTCTTGTGTCAGATCTCGAGAAGGATATGGGGAAAGTGGCTAGACGCCTATCCGGAGGCGGTGCAGTCTATCATGATCTCGGCAATCTGAATTTCACTTTTGTCATGAACAGGAAAAACGAAGATTTGCACAAACAGCTTAAAGTGATTGTCGAAGGTGTCAAAAAACTCGGCATCGATGCGGAATTTTCAGGTAGGAATGACATCTTGGCGGAGGGCAGAAAGTTCTCGGGAAATGCTTTTTATTATGGCAAAGAAAACTACTATCACCATGGAACGATCTTGGTGGATGTCGATATGAGCAGTCTTGGAAAATACCTCAATGTTTCCATGAAAAAACTGAGTGCAAAAGGCGTTGAATCCGTAAAATCCAGAGTCATCAATCTCAAAGAACTCAATCCGGACATGACAATCCAAAGCACCATGGATGCAGTGGCGGAGGCTTTTGAGGAAATCTATGGCAAAGCGGAGTCCGTGACCTCTATTTCCGAAGATACCGCTTCTGAAAACGCGAAAGAACGCTATCACCATTACGCTTCTTGGGACTGGAGATTTGGTAAGACCCCCGCTTTTGATGTGACTTTTGAAGAAAAATTCACTTGGGGCGAGTTGGTGCTCAGTTTCAAACTCAAAGGGGCAATCATTGAGGAAAGCGGCATTTTTTCCGATGCCATGTCGACCGATCTCGTCGAAGGCATAGACGGTGTGTTCAATGGCGTCAAACTTGAGAGGGAAGCACTTGTTGGCGCACTGAAAAAAGCTAGTGTGGATGAGGCGCATCAGGCGATGTTGGATGATGTAGCCGGTTGGATATCAACTTTACCGATTTAGTGAGCTTTTTTAGGTGCGCAGTGGTTTTGTGCCCGTTCGGGCACAGTGGTTTTGCGCCTTTGCAGGCGCAGTAGTATTGCACTCTTCGAGTGCAGTGGACGGGAAGAGCAGAAGTTCAAAACATACTTCATTAATTGGCCAGTCATTTATGACTGGTCATTATTTTTTTGATTTTCCCAACTGCTGTGCTCGAAGAGCACAAAACCACTGCGTTCGATAGAACGCAAAACCACTGCAACCATAAGGGTGCAAAGCCACCGTGCGCGCCTTAACAGCGCACACTATTAACTCTTCGTCACATTTGCAAAATATCGCTTTTTTGTGCGCCCAGTCACAGAAATTTATCCCCATATGCAATATACTGAGGTCAAAAGAGAGAAAAGACCCCAAAATGGAGGAAACTGAAATGATAAAGGACAAAATTGATGTAAGGGACTTCATACAGAAAAATTATAGGCCCTACACCGGAGACGATTCATTCCTTTGTGGAAAAACAGAAAAGACAAAAGTCATCTGGGACAAAGCTGAAGCCTTGATCGAAGAGGAAATCGAAAAAGGCATCATTGATATTGAGACAACTGTTTTTTCTGGAATCGCAAATTTTGAAGCGGGATACATCGATCGGGAAAATGAAGTCGTGGTCGGGTTTCAAACGGACGCCCCACTAAAGAGAATCATGAACCCATATGGTGGTTTCAGAATGCTTGAATCTTCACTTAAGGCTTACGATTACACAATGAGCGAGGAAATGTCGGATAGGTTCCAGGAATTTAGAAGAACCCACAACGATGGCGTTTTCGGCGCATACACCGAAGAAATGAAGATGGCAAGAAGTGTCGGACTTCTCACAGGACTGCCGGATGCCTATGGAAGAGGACGAATCATAGGCGATTACAGAAGAATCGCGCTTTATGGCACCGAGAAGTTGATTACTGAAAAATTTGACGACTACAAAGAGCTGTCAAGTCTACCTGCAATCGAAGATGCCATCAAGGCAAGAGAAGAAATTTCCATGCAGATTGAAGCGCTCAAAGCGATGGAAGTCATGGCAAAAGCATATGATTATGACCTGTCAAAACCAGCCCGAAATGCGGCTGAAGCCGTGCAACATTTTTACTTCGGTTATCTTGCGGCAATCAAAGAGAATAACGGCGCAGCAATGTCGTTGGGCAGAAACACCGTGTTCCTCGACATTTTCATAGAGAGAGATATTGAAAAAGGTGTATTGACCGAAGAGAGTGCACAGGAGTTGATCGACCAACTGGTGATCAAACTCAGAATGGTGAGGCACCTCAGAACTCCGGATTACAACACGCTTTTCGCAGGAGATCCGACTTGGGTGACAGAGTCCATAGGTGGAATGGGAGTAGATGGGAGACCACTGGTCACCAAAACCGCTTATAGATTTTTGCACACTTTGACCAACCTGACCCCTGCACCAGAACCGAACATGACCGTGTTATGGTCGAAAGACCTTCCTGACAATTTCAAACGCTATTGTGCAAAACTCTCCATAGAAACTGGCGCAATCCAATATGAAAACGATGATCTGATGCGTCCGATTTATGGGGATGATTACGGCATCGCTTGTTGTGTGTCGCCGATGAAAATCGGAAAGGAAATGCAGTTTTTCGGAGCGAGAACAAACCTTGCCAAAGCAATGCTTTACAGCATCAATTCGGGCAAAGATGAGTTCAAGTATGAGAAAGACGGTAGTGCGATTGAAGTGATTGAAGGCATTGAGTCACTCAGGACAGAAGGCCCACTGAATTTTGATGAAGTCATGGAACGGTTCAAAGCCGTAATGGACAAATTGGCAGGCATCTATGTGAACACTATGAACACAATCCACTATATGCACGACAAATATGCTTATGAAAGTGGACAAATGGCACTTCACGACTCTTCTGTCCACAGGTATATGGCGTTTGGTGTGGCAGGGCTTTCAATCATCGCAGACTCGCTCAGCGCCATCAAATACTCAAAGGTCACTCCTGTTAGAAATGAACAAGGCATTGCAGTGGACTTTAAAATCGATGGTGAGTTTCCAATGTTCGGAAATGATGATGACAGAGTCGATCAGCTGGCGGTTGAAGTGCTGGAGTATTTTTCAAAAGAGCTTAAGAGGCATCAGACGTATAGAAACGCTGAACATACATTATCCGTATTGACCATCACTTCCAATGTGGTCTACGGCAAGAAGACCGGTGCGACTCCGGACGGGCGTGGAAGTGGCGAACCGTTTGCACCAGGAGCGAATCCAATGCACGGACGTGATACCAAAGGTGCGCTTGCATCGCTCAACTCGGTGGCAAAATTGCCGTTTGAAGGGGTTTGTCAGGATGGCATTTCAAATACATTCTCAATCGTTCCGGCAGCACTTGGAAGAGTGGAATCGGACCGTAGAAGCAATCTGGCAGGCATACTTGACGGTTACTTTGCTAAGAAGGCTTTCCATCTCAATGTCAATGTTCTGTCCAGAGAATTGTTGATGGATGCGATCGAGAATCCTTCAAAGTATCCTACTTTGACCATCAGGGTATCGGGATATGCAGTGCATTTCAATCGATTGACCAGAGAGCAAAAAGAGGAAGTCATCAAAAGGACTTTCCACGAAAGGGTGTAAGACAATGAAAAGTGCAAATCTTCATTCAGTGGAAACCATGGGACTGGTGGATGGTCCTGGAATCAGAACCGTATTCTTCCTGCAGGGATGCCCTCTCAAATGCAGTTATTGCCATAATCCGGACTCCCAACATTTCATGGGTGGGAATAGAATAACCGTGGATGAAGTCCTGGAGACTGCCAAAAGGTATAAGGAATACTACGATGCTTCGGGCGGTGGAGTCACATTTTCAGGTGGAGAAGCGCTGATGCAAGGTGAATTTGTTGCGGAGGCATTCAAAACGCTGAAGAAAAATGGCATTTCCACTTGTCTGGATACCTCAGGATATGGAGTGGCACGTCATTACGACTCCGTACTCAAATACACGGACCACATTTTGCTCGACATCAAGCATGTCGATGAGGATGAGCACATTCAACTCACAGGAAGAAATATGGATGGCATCAAACATTTCATTGAAGTCCTGAAGGGTTTCAAAGGCGGAATCACCATCAGACACGTCATGATTCCAGATCAGACAGACCACTATGAAATGATGGACCGCATCCTCGAAATGGTAACCTCCATTCAAAAAAAGGTTGATAAAATCGAGATATTACCGTATCATAAAGCTGGAACTGAAAAATATTCTCAATTGAATATACCGTACAAATTTGAAATGGTACCGGCTATGGATCCAGTGAGGGCACAGGTGTACGAAGCTTATGTCAACGCTCGTCTGGAAACCATCAAGATTTTGGAATCAGAGCAATTGAAAGCGGTATAACGGAAAAGGTGATTTTATCAGCGCAAGAAAATGTACCCGTGAAAACTGCATAAACTGTGGTAAATTGCTTTGTATCAACAACATTCCACTGCTTTCCAATCTCACGAATGAAGAAATAGAAAAAGTTTCGATAGGTGTTTCCTCGGAAACTTACAAAAAAGGGGAAAGTGTATTCAAACAAGGTGAAAAAGCCAATAAACTTTATATTGTATGTTCCGGTAAGATCAAGATTTTCAAAAACACCATCGAAGGCAAAGAACAGATTCTTTATATTTTGTCCGAAGGCGATTTTATAGGCGCTTTCAACCTGCTCAAGGAAGATGAATTTGATTTCAATGCTGTGGCGCTTGAAAACACAACGGTGAGTATGCTTGAGAAATCCTCGTTTGATCAGATTGTGCTATCGAATCCGAGCATCACACTCAAGATATTTGAAAAGGCTTATGAGAGGATCATAAAAGCCGAGAGTCTTGTAGAACGCCTTTCCAGCAGCAATCCCGATGCCAAAGTGATCGGACTGCTCGTGGACCTTTGTGAAAATTTCGGCACTCAGACAGAAGATGGCATATTGCTCACACTCAGCATCAACAGAGAGGAAATGGGCAGTTATGCCGGTATCGCCAGGGAGACCATGTCCAGAAAACTTGGACTGTTTCAGGAAATGGGATTGATCCAACTGATTGGCATGAAAAAAATATTGATCTACGATGTCGTAAAACTTAAAAGTATGATTTGAGAAACGTCCGGTTCGTCCGGATGTTTTTTTATCATCACTGGCAAGAATACTCCTTCCTCTTAGGTGGGAGATGAATTGCGGTTGAATTGCCTGATTTTAAAACGAACACTTGTTCTAAAAATTGAGTTGTGATATACTATTTGTAAGGGGTTGATTCGAATGCACAGAGCCTACAAATATAGAATATATCCAACAATTGATCAAGCTGAACTGATCAATAAAAACATCGGCTGTAGTAGATTCATCTACAACCATTTTTTAGCCCTGTCAAAAAGCGATAAATACCTTGGCTACAATGAGTATGCCAAAAGACTCACAATCCTAAAGAAAGCATACCCTTTCCTGAAGGAAGTGGAATCAACTTCCCTTCAGCAAACTTTAAGAGACCTGGACAGCGCTTATTCCAGATTCTTTAAAAAGCTGGCTAGGTTTCCAAAATTCAAAGA
>DHVT01000025.1:0-209922 GCA_002412775.1 Firmicutes bacterium UBA5201
TCGGTATTTTCCCGACAGCCCCTTTTGGATTATTGTTTAATGGAGACGCTCAATTTGCTCGTTTTACTGATAAACAGGAAAGCGATAAAATAGGAGGCCGCTGTAATGATGAACATGGATTTGAATCCGATGATGTCCACAAAAGCACCGATGAAGAGAGGCCCGGATATCGCCGCAAGTGATGATGCGAAGTAATAGAGCCCGGTGTAAGTGCCGATTTTTGATTCTGTTGTTCTTTCAACCACCATAGGGTACGAATTGATATTGATGAGTGCCCAGAAGAATCCGCCTATGAGCATCAAAAGCATCATGATGATCTGATTGTATGGAAATATTGTTCCAATGGTGAACAGTGATAGAAAGACGAGTGTGTCGCCTATGAGACCGACCAATATGGTCTTTCTTTTACCGAATTTTGTGCCAATGAATCCTGCAGGGATAGCAAATGCCAGAAACGATAGAGCAAAGAATCCGAGGATCAATGAGGCATCGGCGACCTCAAGGCCTAAAAACTGAACGCAATAATTACTGAATGTGGCCTCAACGCCTTGATATCCCACGAACCAGAAGAATATGGCCAGGAGTATGAATGCGGTTGATTTATCCGAGTCAACGATGATCTCCCGAATGGACGCCCTCAAGTTCACGCGATCCTCTTTGGCTTCCACCCCGACTTTTGGTTCTTTGATAAAGCGTATCAACACGACTAGAGCAAACAACATCAATACCGCAGTCAATCCAAAAGGTAGATTCTTGTTCATTCTGTAAAGAAAAGATCCGCCGATCAATACAAACACAGATGCAAGTCCCCCCATGAAGTTGATGATGCCGTTTGCCTGACTTCTGAGTGGAGCAGGTGTGATATCCGGCATCAGGGCAACAGTAGGAGCCCGATAGATTGCCATGGAAAAATTGAGGACTGTGATGATCAACATGAAACTTAAAAATCCGCTGTAATTCGGAAGCAAGATGAAAGCAATGGCCGAAAGTGGAATACCGATCATCAGATAGGGCATTCTTCTTCCAAAACGCGTCTGTGTCCTGTCGCTGAGTGAAGCGATGAATGGAATGAGGCTCACTGCCAAAACGTTGTCCAGTGTCATAATCGCGTTGATTTGAAACTGACTGTCCAAAAAGTCTCTGAGGAAAATCGGAACATAAATGTTGTATAGCGGCCAAACCAGACTAACTGCAAAAAATCCCAAACCTAAAATGAATGTTTTTTTGATATCGAGTTTCATAAAGCCTCCTCCACGTTTTAGAAAATTTCTCTGATTATTGGGTATAAGGACAAAAAGAAAAAGAGGTGTACTGTGAAGATATTTCTAGCAATTCAGGGCATTTTGTATATGATTGTCTTATCCAGTGACATTGGTGATTTTTTGACCGCCGATGGTTCAAACGGCATCAAGTTGTTCTCGGTTTTTGTATGCTTTATGTATTTGTTGATCACTTTCAGACCAGGAAAATCGGGTTTCGACCACTTGCTTATGATTGGTGTGATTGCCACTACTATCCTTGCCGATACCATACTCCTTTTCACCGATCAAATGCTGCTTGGAGTGCTCGTATTTGTGGGCGTGCAAATTTTATATGCATACAGGATCGCATGGTTCCGTCATAGCAGAATCCGTTATGGGTATTACATAGGAGGAATAATGGCAATCGCCGGTTTATCCTTCATGTTTCATGATGACGGTCTGTTGATGACTGCTGTGCTTTTTTATGGCGTCCTATTCGTGGTCAATCTTAGACATTTGCTTATGGACCGTAATAGCGACCGACAAAAACATACACTTTTCGTTGTTGGCTATATTCTTTTTTTGATTTGTGACATCAACGTGTTGTTCTTCAATATATTGCCGAACTTTGGAATTTCAAACCTGTTATATGAATTCTCAAGAGTATCCATGTGGTTTTTTTATTTGCCTGCACAAGTGTTATTGAGCATCAGTGCGGTGGAGGAAAATCCGAAGTGACGAATACGATAATAGTATAACATTTTTAGTCATATTTTAGTCATAAAAATATGATAAAATCATACCATACGGAGGTTATTCTCATGAAGGCAATTTTAGTGGTCGAAGATCAGAAATCCATCAGTGATGTGGTTTCAAAATATATTGAAAAGGAAGGCTATAGGTGCGAAATCGCCTCAAATGGCATTGAAGCTCTGGAGCTGTTCGGGCAAAACACGTATGAGTTGATTGTCTTGGATGTCATGATGCCCGGAATAGATGGTTTTGAAGTGCTTGAAAACATAAGGCAATTTTCAAATGTGCCCGTGATCATGCTGACGGCCAGACTTGACGAAAGCGACAAAATCAGAGGTTTTGACCTTGGTGCGGATGATTATGTGATCAAGCCTTTCAGTGCAAGAGAACTGATGCGTAGAATCGGGGCAGTCCTGAAACGGATCAACCCGGCAAGTGGAGAACCACAAGCGCTGAAACACAAAAACATCAGACTGGATTTGAAAGCGATGAAAGCTTATAAGGATGGTGAGCCCATCGACCTCACCACAGCTGAGTATAAATTGCTTTTGACCTTTCTGAAGCATACCGGGCAGGTGCTCACAAGGGAACAAATCATTGAACAGGCCTATGGTGATGCCTATGAAGGCTACGATAGAAGCATCGACAGTTACATCAAAAGATTGAGGCAAAAAATAGAAAATGATCCCAAAAATCCCGATTTGTTGGTCACAAAATATGGAGCGGGCTATAGATTCGGTGGTGAAAGCGAATGACAATCAGGAGACAGTGGCTTTTGGTATTGGTGCTCATGTCTGTTTTGGCTGTGTTGATCAATACTTTGATATTGGGTGCACTTACAGATCAATCGTTTACAGACTATCTAACAGAGAATTATCAAATTCATCTTGGTCAGATTGAATCGGATTTGAAGAGCGCGCTCAGCACTGACAATTATTCCATCAAACAGCTGCAATTGGACTTTGAGACGCATTTACAGGAACCGATCATCGCGATTCGTTTGTTTGACACGAAAGGAAACCTTATCATCAGCGTTAGAGACAATGCCAATGATAATCCAATCCGACCGGACAGGATGATGGGCAACAAAATGATGGACTACATGATGGGTAGTGCTGGTGAAGAGACAGACAACATCAAGATTGAAATCGATGGCCGAACTGTGGGTTATCTTGAAGTGGTCAGATACTCATCGATCGAGAATACTTTCACTGGAAGGCTCTTCAAACTGAATTTATGGCGCAATAGTCTGATCGCAATAGGTGTGGTTGTTGTTTTGGCTTTACTATTAGGACTGTTTGTCAGCAAGAAAACTTCGAAAGCATTGATTCGTACCGCTAGTCAGGCACAAAACATCGACTTGGATGAGACGGTGGATGTGAGCCTTTCCAGGATTTCTGAAATCAGGACCATTCAAGAGAGGCTCTTGGAACTGGAAAGACGGCTCAAGCTCAAACAATTGGGAAGAAAACAGGTGATGGATGAAATCGTTCATCAAGTGAGGACGCCGATGACCATCTTAAAAAACCATATTGAAGGGTTTGAGGATGGGATTGTGGAACAAACTCATGAGAATTTTGAAATCTGTCACAATCAAATAGAACATATCACCTCCATCCTTTCGGATATGGACAAAATGCTTGAAATAGGGAGTAGAGATCTGATTGTCAACCTTGAGACGATAGATTTGTCACATCTGATTGAGAAAGTGATCAAAGGGATCAGCCTTCAGTTCAAGAACAAGAATATTGCAATCGAAGTGAAAGGTGCGGGGAAATTGATGGTCGCAACAGATGAACTGTTAATGAGTCAGGTGATGTACAATTTGCTCACCAACGCCTACAAGTTCACTGAATCGGGTGGTTTGGTGCGTGTGGAATATTCAGTGGCGGAGGATGAAGTATGGATTGTAGTATCAGATACGGGATGTGGCATTGCGAAGAGGGATTTGGAAAAGCTGTATGATGCTTATTTTAGAGGTGAGAACGCCCTTAAATCAAGTGGTCAGGGACTCGGATTATATGTGGTCAAAGAGAATTTGGCCAGATTGGATGCGGAGATCATGGTCCAGTCTTCACAGGGGGAAGGAACGATTTTCACAATAAGACACCCTTTGAATCGACATGTGGTATAATAATACCAGTGTCAATATTCAAAGGGTGACGGTTTCAAATCGGATTTACACGTGGAACAACCTGAGTAAACGTTCCTTGATATAGGCGGGCATTTTATAATATAATCCTGCCACTATGCCGGAAAAGGCCAATAACGAAATGGTTGAAATAATCGACCAACTCATATAAAACCGATGTCTTATGTTCAGTGCGATCACCAGCTCAATCACAGGCAATATCATGGCCAGTGCGATACAAATGTAAACCGGTATGAATATAAAGTGATTGGTATAGGCGCTTTTCGAGTACTTTTTCGCGACAAAATAGGCGACCAAAGTGGAATAGAAGATCATCGGAAGGGCGTAGTATACAGACCATAACAATTTGCCGTTGATACCATCAAGCACCAGACTCATGACAAGTGCTGTGACTCCTAGTCCAACGATGATCCGTTCGATTTTCTTGATATATCCGAGCAATAAAAACAAGATGATTACAGATGTGATCAAACATACCATTATATATTTGAACAAGTCGGTTGAAGAGTCTGTTATGAAATTCAAAGTCAGGGCTATGAGAGCTCCGGCTATGACAATCATGGAATAGGTGTAGAGTATTTTATTTCTTGTGACATATTGTTGACGCTCATAGGCATTGATCGCTTCCGGAAAAGCGCTGAAGTTTTGAGTGTCGGATTTGACCAAATCCTCTGGAACCTTATAATTGCAAAGTGGACATTCTGACACGCTTTCCTCGAGCTCCACTCCGCATTGACTGCAGTAAGCCATTGTGACCTCCTTACTTTGAATAGTTGGTTTCTATTTTTATTTTCAGACCTTCTTTTCTGAGTTTTTCAAAGAATTTCTTTTCTATGATATGATTATCAGTGAGACTGCCGAATGTTATTGTGGTCAAGTTGCCATAATTGGCAACGACACCTTTAATGATGTTGCCTTCACTAGGTGGAGGCAATACAGCGAGGCGCTCGATAATCTCCCCATAAGGTTCTGTGATTCTAATGGGCCCGAGATTGGAGATGCTACTGGTATAACTACTTTCACCGTAGTAATTGTAAACAATGGGAATGATAAGATTTTTGAGTACAAGTGGAATCAATCGGATATGCCAGAACCTCTCGTTTCGAATGTTTCGGGCGATATAGCGTTTAAGATATTTCTCATTCAGACATATCGCAAAATAATGGTCCAGATAACCGAGCAACTCCTCGCGGGAATAATGTCCCAGACGCAAATCTATGCCTGGAGTTATGCTGATGAAAAAGTTGCGAAGCGTTTCCGAGGGGAAAAGTGACCTAAGATTAACCGGTGTGTTGATAATGACAGGCTTATTGGTCTTGATTCTGTTCTCTTCGATATAATCCTGTATGGCCTCAAAATAGAAGCATAAGAGAATTTTTGTCTGTGTCGTGCCATATTTTTTGGATAGGGCTTTCAGTTCATCTGCAAATAATATTCCGTCTGTGACCCTGTATTCTCCATTTTCTATCAATTTGAAAGGGAAGTGATAAGCCTTTTCCACTTTTGGTGGATTGGGAATCCTTTTCTGATAGTACTTTTGGAAGGCGTCTTCCGAAGCGGATTCGGAAACCCTATTCAGGGCAGGTTCTATATTATTCGTGACGTCATAATAATTGGAAATCAGGTCTTTCAGAAAAGCCAGACCACCTCCGCCGTCTGCAATGGCATGAGACATCTCAAGATGGATCCGGTTATTGAAGTACATGACCTTATAGGGCATTGGTTGGTTGCCTTTTATGCTGGTTGTGGTGCAGGGGAAATATCTGTCTTTGTGCACTGTGGGAACATCATCTGTATGTTCAAAATAAAACCAAAAAACACCCTTTCTCAATTTCACATTGAAGAGTGGAAAGTTTTTTGCAGTCGCATTGAGCGCCTCTTGAAGCAATTTTGGATCAACTGCCATTTTCAGGACAGCTGTTATTCTATACACTGTTGAGACCCTTGAAGTTGCGATGGAAGGATACAGTTTTCCCGCATTATCCAACCGGAACCAGGGAGTTTGTTTTTTACTCATTGAAATCACCCACTTTAAGTATAAATCATTTATACATTAAAAACCATTATACGTCAAATATAAATTATGTTACCGAGGAGGCATAACATGTTAAAAATCGGTTGTCACCTTTCTGTGAGCAAAGGTTATTTGAATATGGGAAAAGAAGCTCTGTCCATTGGTGCGGATACTTTCCAGTTTTTCACAAGAAATCCAAGAGGGGGCGGTTCAAAAGCTGTTTCAAAAGAGGATGTGGATGCATTGATCCAGTTGATGGTAGATCATCATTTCGCTCCGCTGCTCGCTCATGCTCCTTATACCCTTAATCCTTGCTCAGCTGACGAAAAAGTTAGAGCTTTCGCACATTTGGCTATGGGTGAAGACCTTGAAAAAATGGAAATGCTCCCGGGAAACTTGTATAATTTTCATCCGGGAAGCCATGTTGGACAGGGTGTGGAGGAAGGTATTGTTAAAATAGTCGAACTCCTCAACACAGTACTAAAACCCGAAATGACGACTAAGATTCTTCTTGAGACAATGTCAGGCAAGGGGAGTGAAGTCGGTAGCAGATTCGAGGAGTTGAAGGCGATTATAGAGGGTGTCCACCTCAAGGGGAAACTAGGTGTTTGCCTGGATACCTGTCATGTATACGATGCCGGATATGACATCGTCAATGCCCTTGACGATGTACTGGAGGAATTCGATCGAATCGTCGGTTTGGACCGCTTGCATGCGATTCATATCAACGACAGTAAGAATCCTTTCTCCAGCCATAAAGACCGCCATGAGAAAATTGGCGAAGGTTCCATTGGAATAGAGGCATTTGAAAGAATCATCAATCATCCAAAGCTTAAACATCTTCCCTTTTATTTGGAGACTCCAAATGAACTGGAAGGATACGCAGAGGAAATAAAATTGCTAAAAGGATTGTCATATGAATAGTTTCAAAGCACTTGGCATAGATGAGACATGGATTTCAAAACTGAAAAATGATGGCGTTATAGAACCTACAGCAGTGCAGACAATGACAATCGGGAATATTCTCGAAGGATCCGACATCATGGCTGAGGCACAAACGGGAACGGGAAAGACTTTGGCCTTTCTATTGCCTATGTTTCAAAAGTTCGACAGCGATAGCGACAATATTCAAGGACTCATATTGACGCCCACACGCGAACTCGCTATCCAAATCACAGGTGTGGCCAAACAGCTGGCCGAGGGCACCTCTTTTACAGTGCTTCCAATTTACGGAGGAATTGACACAAGTGCGCAAATCAAGAAACTCAATAAAGCGGTCACACTGATTGTCGCAACTCCAGGTCGTCTTTTGGACCATCTTGGAAAAGGCAGCGCGGATTTGTCGGCAATCAAGACTTTGGTGCTCGACGAAGTGGACCAAATGCTGCTCAGCGGATTTAAATTTGATATTGAAAGAATTCTTGAAAAAACAAATACGACAAAACAAGTGCTCTGTTTTTCAGCGACACTGGACTCAAATGTTAAAAAAATGGCTTATAAGATCATGAAAGATCCCATAGAAAAAGCTGTCAAAAAGGAATCCGTGACACTGGAAACCATTGAGCAAAAGGTGGTTTTAGTTTCAGACAGATGGAAGGAAGAAGCGCTTTTTCATGAACTTGAATACAGCAATCCATATCTTGGCATCATATTCTGCCGAACCAAAAGAAGAGCGGATCAACTTGAGACACATATGATTCAAAGCAAATACAATTGCGTGAAATTGCATGGTGACATGAGCCAAAATGCCCGCCAGAGAGTCATGCGTGACTTCAGGGAAGGCAAGTATCAATATCTTGTCACGACGGATGTAGCGGCACGTGGACTGGATATTTCAGGGGTAGGCCACATTTACAATTTTGATGTTCCGGAGACACCGGAAATCTACATCCATCGTATCGGAAGAACAGGACGTATGGGCGAAGAAGGTGTTGCAATCACTTTTGTGGCACCAAAAGATGAAATCATGTTGAAGGATATTGAAAGAACCATCAAAATGGAACTTACAAAGATCACATATGAAAGAACCAAAGGGGAATAAATCATGTCAAAAGTAATCATTGCCGAAAAGCCGTCTGTAGCAAGAAACATAGCTGAAGCGCTCGGTGCTAGAGGACGTCACGAAGGTTATTTTGAAGGCTCGGGTTATATAGTCACATGGGCTTATGGTCACCTTCTTGAATTATATGATGCGAAAGATTACGATGAAAAGATGAAGGGATGGAGGATGGAAAATTTTCCTTTCATACCTGAGCAATTTTTATATAAATCAAAGGAAGAATCAGTAAATCAACTGGAAATCATCAAAAGTCTGATGACCAAAGCGGAAGTCGACGGCATCATATCCGCTTGTGACTACGATCGCGAAGGCCAGATCATCGGGGACATCATCATTGAATACTTGGACGTGGGGAAACCGGTTGAGCGTTTGCTGCTCAACGAATGGACGGCGGATGAAGTGATCGCCGGGATAGGCAAACTCATATCCAACCAAAAGATGCAACCGCTTCGGGACGCTGGAATCAGCAGACAGTGGGCGGATTGGATGATAGGGATCAACCTGACTTCCGTCGCGACTCTGAAGTACCAAAGAGGCTCTGGCAAAGCCCTTAATATAGGTCGCGTTCTGCTTCCGACTCTTAAAATCATATATGACAGGGACCTTGAAATCGAAGAATTTGTCAGAGAAGAATACCATCGCCTTATTGGTAAATTCAAGACAGATCGGAATGAAAGTTATGAAGGGGTCTATACGACAGAGACCGGAGACAAATTTGAGGACAAACATGTGCTGGAAGAGCTGGTTTCAAATTTGAAAAACGGCGATGCCATCATTCAGGACCAGACCACGGAAAGAAAACGCGAATATCCTCAATCTTTATTCAATCTGTCGGGACTTCAGGGACATGTCACCAGCAAGAACAAGGGATGGACCTCGGACAAGGTTCTGAAAGTGGCACAAAGTCTGTATGAGAAGAAACTGATCACATATCCCAGAACTTCCAGCTTGGCTCTAGAGGAATCCTTGATTGAAAAAGCCCAGAAAGTATTGAATGTCCACAAAAGAGGATTGCCTTACGAAAATGAAATCGAGTTTCATACCCAAAAAAGAGTGTTCGATAATTCCAAAGTGGAAAGCCATAGTGCCATAATTCCCACATATATGGTCGGCAAGGGGCTTTCAATTGAAGAGAAAATAATATATGATGCGGTTAGAAATCGTTTCATCATGCAATTCATGCCAGTGGCGGAACACGATGAAGTGACGATCATTACCTCGATTTCCGAAGCGGAGTTCATAACAAAGGGGCGGATACAGAGGGTCGAAGGATGGCGTAAGGTTGAAAACATCCAAACGAAGGAAGTACTTTTGCCAGATGTCAAAAAAGGCGACACCGTGTCGGTCGATGGATTGAAAATCGAAACCAAAGGCACCAATCCACCAAAACGTCATACGGAAAAGTCATTGCTCAGGGTCATGGAGACTTGTGGCAAAAAAATCAAACAAGGTGATGAATCGGATGAGGAATTCGACAATGAAATGATTCAATCCATTCTCAGTGGGTTCAGCATAGGAACTCCCGCCACAAGAGCCGAGACCATCACCAAGTTGAAAAGGGTCGGATATATCGAAGCCAAAGGCAAATCCCTCATTTGTACTGAAATGGGAAGAAAAATGGTGGAACTTTTTCCAGTAAAGGCATTATTTGATCTTGAATATACCGGACGTCTTGAGAAAACGCTTTCGGATATCGGTAAAGGTGAAGTTACAAAGGATGAATTTTTAGAAAACATGAGCAATTTCACAAAAGAGGCTGTTCAGACCATTAAGAATGATGCCTTTCATATCATTCAAAAATTGGATCAGAATGCACAGTCGGATAGAGAAGTTCTTGGCAAATGTCCTGTTTGTGACTCGGATGTCATAGAAGGTGAAAAGGGATTTGGTTGCACCAACTGGAAAGGTGGATGCAAGTACGTCGTTTGGAAGAACGATCGATACTTGAACACGCTTCAGGTGACCCCAAATGCCTTCACCATCAAAAAGCTATTGGAAACGGGAGAGGTTTACAGCAATAGTTTCGTCAACAAAAAAGGGGAGAAATTTTCAGCTTATCTGCGTTATGAAAAGAATAAGGACAATGATTATTTCAGCTGGAAAATGAGTTTTAGCAGTGGAGGTTAACATGAAGACTATAGTATTTTTCGACATCAACGGAACATTGATCGAACGTGACGAACGTACAGATTTGCCCTTTTCAAATGCAGTGGATGAAGTTCTGGGCATCAAGAATGCCATGAAAGATGTGAATACAGCAGCAAGAAGTGATAAAGATGTGTTTCTGGAAATTTTAACCAACCACAACATGAAATTCACAGAAGCGCTTTGGGACAAGTTTGTGGATGCATACACACTTAAGCTTGAAGCGTATAAATTTACCGACGTCTGGCGTCCGAACGCTGATGCGATTGAGTTTGTGGAGAAGCTCGCCAATACTTCGGTTTATATGTCATTGATCACGGGAGAGCTTTCTATGGGTGCACAATACAAGCTTGAAAAAATCGGTTTGTGGAAGCACTTTAAATCAGGAGGGTTCGGTGAAGATGGATTGACACGTTCAGAAATAGCAGATGCGGCGCTTGAAAAAGCAAAGATGGATATCGGAGATTCAATCGATTCCATATGGGTGATCGGAGATACGCTTCTTGACATCAAGACAGCAAGACATCTAGGTGGAAAAGTCATATCAATTGCCACTGGAGCCAATACCGAAGCGGAGCTTAAAGCACTTTATCCGGATGATCTGATCAATAGATTTGAAGAAATCGATATTAACAGATTATTGACCGAACAATGATAAAAGGAGATGATGCAAAACTGGCTATATCAGTTTTGCATCATCTCCTTTTTCGTTTAAATCAAGTTTTACTGTTTCAATTCCTGTACTCCTGATACACTGCTATCCTCATCCATTTCAAATGAGTTCATGGCTTCTTCCGACATGAAATATAGGTTGCCTTCGACAACGGTGTCAATCAATTTGAAGTTTTCTCCTTCAATGTAAAGGTCACCGACGAATGTACCGTGCTGTAAACTTGCATTGATGCTGTTTACGGTCAACTGTGGAGCGGTAAGTGTGTATCTTGCTGTAATGTTTCTATCAGCGTCTTGTGAGTAGAGTGCCACTTTCCTCTGATAAATGTCGTTACCATCATCATCTTTTCTCCCGTTGATGAAATCACCGTCCAAAACAAGTGGTGCATCGACAGTGAGGTCGTCCACGATAGCGATAATCCAAGCTCCATCTTTGCTGATCGCACTTTGAAATGCCACAGAATCGTTTACGATCGACGCAGTTGTGATCACATCCGGTGATTCAACCTCTGGAGCGTCTACAACTGGATCCGTTTCCGGTTCAGTCTGCGTGCATCCTACCGCTAAAGCGCTGACAAGCACAAGCCCGATCAACATGGTATTTTTTTTGAACAGCATAAAATTCCTCCTAATTGTGTTTAATCGTTGATCACTGATTTTCTCTTTAGATATTCCTCTTCAGTGATTTCACCTTTGACATACTTCATTTTAAGCATTTCAATGGCTTCAGAACTGATGTGGGAAGTGTTGTTTTTCTTTTTTAGAATCATGATGACAATCAAGATTCCTACAATCAGTAAAACGCCTCCAATCACATAATGAAACCACAGACCAGAGCCGAAACCAAAGCAACCACCCGGAAATGAGAAGCCTCTACCGTAACCCATCATACTAAAACCTCCTATTTATTCAAAATGACATCCTTCATTTTTTTATACGTTTCTTCATCTATCTCACCGCGGATGTAGCGTTCCTTCAATATATTTTCCGCATTTGTTCCGCTGTGTGCAGTGTGTTCCTTATTTGTATTTCCATAAAATTGATAAATTATTAAACCGATTATTATTACGCCGATGAACATCATACCATCACATCCTTTCTTGTAATCAGTATAGTACTCAAATGTGGCAGAAATTTGACAATTTTTATTGAGTAAACACAAACTTGAGTGGTATACATAACCTAGAAGATGAATGGAGGTAAGATATGATTTATAAAAGAAAAACAAACAAGACAATCGAGAAGTTATTGATCGATTTGAAAAAACATTTGAACGATATCGGATTTGGAGTGCTATGGGAGATGAATTTCAAAGACAAATTCGATGAAAAAGGACTGGAGTTCGATGGGGACTTTAAGATCTTGGAGGTATGCAATCCCTTCAAAGCCCACATGGTCTTGAACAGCAATATCGATATGGGATTTTTCCTGCCATGCAAAATTGCAGTGTTTGAACACGAAGGTGAAATTTTCATCGGCATGCCCGAACCTACAAAAATGATGAGTTTCGCGGAACAACCTGCGGTGGGAGAAATGGCTCTTGAAGTGGAAACCCTATTAAAATCAGCAATAGATCAATCGTTATAAAAAAAATAAGAGCGTGTACAATGTTTTGTGAAACGAAACATTGGGCGTAGGTATGGTTCTCGCGCAGCGAAACTATGCTAGCCTCTCAGCTTGCATTTCGAGATGCTACTGAGAACAACATATAAACAATATCGCAAAAGGGGCTGTTGCAAAACTGGTTAAATCAGTTTTGCAGCAGCCCCTTTTTACATTGCCAAAATTATGATATAAAGTATGCTGAAAATCAAATGCAATCGGTTTGTTTTTGGAATGCCAAGTCCTTGATATGTGGAGACACTCTTGTAAGCGCTCATGGCTAACGGCAAAGTTACAAATAAGCCAAAAGCCCAAAACGAAAGCATATTCATTAAAATCAGCAGAACAGGTACAGAATAACAGCCAATCAAAAGGCCCAAATAGATATATTTGCTCCATTTACTCCCTATGCGCACACTGAGCGTCCCAAGGCTGAGCCCACGATCGCGGATGAAATCCCTCAGTTCATTGCTGAGCATCAATGCCGGAATCAGAAAGCTGACAGGTAGACTGTAAAGGATCACCGTCCACGAAAAACTCTGAGCAAAAACAAAGTAAGCACCATAAACCATAAGCGGACCCATCACAAGAAATGAAAGAGGAACACCAAGTCCTTTGCGTTTGTAGACAAAGGGCTCTCCCGTATAGGCATACCCACCGATTATACCCGCAAGTCCAATGAAAAGCATCTGAATGTTGGTGATATGGATCAAATAAAGTCCAATGAGCCCTGCAACTCCGAATGATGCCATACCCAGCAAGAAAACCAGGATGTCAAATTTGGATCGCATAGCGCCTAGAAATTTATGGATTTGTGGTGAGTTTCTATGGTAACGAAATGACCCTTCAAAATAATCGTTGATCAGATTTGCACCCGATTGGGCCGCTACCCCTGCAAGCGTCACAAGCAGTGCGATTAGAGGTGAAACTTCATAACCCTCTTTATATGCCACTATGATGCCTGTGGTCGTGGATGCGAGAGCAAGCGTTAGAGACAAGGCTCTCAGTGCGATCCACAAATCCTTGGATAACTTAATATAGTAGTTCAAATCAATTCTCCCTTCAGTGAATAAAATCAAGTCTTACAACAGAATAGATGATTTCATACAATTTGGCAATGTTTTAACGATGAAAGGTTGAAAAAAATCCCTGAAACATATAAAATAATAAGGTTGATAGAAAAAACATCATTTGAGGAGATTTGCATGAAGAAGACATTATCAATCATACTGGTATCATTTTTGTTGTTACTTATAGGATGCACAAAGCCGGAACCTGTTGTTGAATCGCCTGTAAAGCTCATTGTCGGGGTAATGCCAGCGGTAGATGCGGCACCGATATTTTTAGCCAAAGAGCAAGGTTACTTTGATGAAATGGGAATCGATGTGGAGATTCAGCTCTTCACAAACGCACAAGATAGACAGAGTGCGCTTCAAACTGGAGCCATAGACGGAGCGATGTCAGACATGATCGCGCTTGTAACGAATGTTCAAGGCGGATTCGATCTTAAAGGCACCACGCTTACTGATGGCATGTTCCCTGTACTCGTTCGCGATGGTTTTGAAGAAAAGAATGACGTGACTGTCGCCATGATGGAAGTCAGCGTGTCCAATTATTTGGCGGACGAGTGGCTGTCAAAGGATTATACTGTGGAAAAAATATACATCAATGAGATTCCAGCCAGATTGGAAATGATCAAAAATGGCAATGTCGATATGGGGATATTCCCTGAGCCACTTGCAACCATGGGAACACTTGATGGACTGACCAAGCGAATTTTTGAGACCAAAGACGGTTATTGTCCTGACGTATTCGTTTTCACAGGAAAAGCCATTGAAGAAAAATCTGAAGCGATTGAAGCTTACCACAGAGCAATAGATCGAGCTGTGACCGACATTCAAGGTGATGATGGTCTGGCTAGAGATATATTGATCGAAAAATTGAAACTCAAGCCTGAAATCAGAGATTTGATAGATTTGCCAGAGTACAAACTCACCAACTTACCAGATCAGACTTATGCGGAAAACATCATTGAGTGGACCAGTGAAGTACTTGGTAAAGAAATTGATATTGACGCTGAAAGTTTGTTTGAAAGGAAGTTTGTGAACTGATGCTAATAATTAAGGACCTTTCATTTTCTTACGGAAAGGAAAACGTGCTCGATCAAATCAATCTGGATATTTCAAGGCATACAACCACTGCAATCATTGGGCCTTCCGGTTGTGGAAAAACTACCCTGCTGTATATTATGGCAGGGCTTCTTGCATGTGAAGAAGGTGAGATGGTTTGGTCAATTGAACATCAGTCCAGAGCGTCACGTAAAGGCATCATACTTCAAAACTACGGATTGTTTCCATGGAAAACTGTGGAAAACAATATAAAACTCGGACTCGTCGCTCAAAAACACACGAAGCAATTTGTCCAAAGAAGCGTCGACGAGATCATGGATCGACTGAACATCAATGATATCAGACACAAGTATCCCCATCAAATCAGTGGAGGACAAAGACAACGCGCCGCAATTGGAAGGACTTTGGTTTTGAAACCGGAACTCCTGTTGATGGATGAGGCATCCTCCGCACTGGATGCACTCACAAAGGAAGCCATACAGGATTTGGTGCTTGGAATTTTCACGGAGCAAAACATGTCCATGGTGTTTGTGACGCATAGCATAGAAGAAGCCGTTTTCTTGGGACAGAATATCGTCATCATGGAAAACGGGAAAATCAAAGAGAAAATAACAAATGGAAACGTCGGAATGCCAGACCATAGAAAAGAATCCTGTTTCTATGAGAAGTGCATCGAAGTGCGACGTGCACTTGAAAGGCGGTTCTCATGATGGACCGGATTGCAAAAATGGGTAGAACCTTATATGGAGTGTTCGGTATACTTGTGATATGGATGTTGCTCGACTTTTTCATAGTGTCGGCAGTGGTACCGGCGCCTTTTGAGACGATTTCATATTTCATCAGGCATTTGGATCAGGTATTGATCCACTTGTTATATAGTTTTTATAGGATTGTAGTGGCCATATCGTTTTCACTATTGATCGGAATTCCACTTGGTATGGTGATGGGGCTTCTCAGATGGGGAGATTCCATTCTCAGTCCGATCGTCTATTTGGCATATCCGATTCCGAAAATCGCTTTCTTGCCTGTGTTCATGATATTGTTCGGATTAGGGGATTTGTCTAAAATCATCCTGATATTTTCAATAATTGTCTTTCAAATCATGATTGGTGTCAGAGATGGCATCAAAGCCATCCCTCAGGAAGTGCACTTATCGTCACAATCGCTAGGTCTCAACTCCTGGGACAAGATCGGACATGTCATATTTCCCAGCATATTGCCAAAATTGTTGAGCTCGCTAAGAATCAGCATTGGCATTGCCATGTCGGCGCTTTTTCTTGGTGAAAATTATGCGACCACTTATGGCATAGGGTATTACATCATGAACAATTGGATCATGGTGGATTACCTGGCAATGTTTTCAGGTATTGTGGGATTGAGCCTGATGGGGCTGGTCATATTCAGCGGTATAGACTGGATTGAATCCAAATGGTGTCGATGGACCAAATGATTACGTAACAATTGTCACAGACTTTCATAATGAGAAACTGTATCATAAAGTCAATAATGTGAAAGGAAGTGTCCAAATGGTTGAACAAGTATTCAAATTGGCTAAAGGCAATGATAAAGTAATCGAAAAAGTGATTCATGATGAAAATGTGCATTACAATCATATGATTTTGAATAAAGGAGAAGGCTTACCAGAACATTTTTCCAATTCAACAGTTTATATGACAGTAATTAAGGGAACGCTATCGATCGGACTTGGTGACGAACCGGTCAATGTCTATGAAAGTGGAACTTTGCTCAAAATTCCATTCAATGTAAAAATGGATGTCAAAAATTTACATGATGAAGTACTGGAACTTATTGTCCTCAAGGCACCTGCACCTCAAAATTAAAACGGATACCTAAAAAAGCAAGGTGATGGTTTTTGAATCGAATTCAATCAGACCATCATCTTTCATTTTTTTGAGCTCTCTTGAAAGGGAGGTGCGTTCAACGCCCAACTTTTCAGCGAGGGCTTTTTTTGATTCCGGGAGAGTGATGGTCTTCTTCGATTGATGCTTGGATTCGCTTTTCAGGTAAATGAGCAATCGATCTCTGAGTGTCAGATTGACATGATGTTTGATCTTCGAGCTGAGTATGAACGTGTTTTCCGATGTCACTTCAAGGTAGGCTTTCAGGAACAAAGGGTAATTGGTAAGCATTTCAAATAGTTGGTCTTTTTTTATGGTGAGCACTTCCACTTTTGATAGGGCAAGAATCATCATCGGGTAATAAGGCTGTTTTGTGAACAAAAGATTGCCTCCGAGCAGGTCGCCCTTATTGAAATCGGCGACATTCATGACATTGCCATCCGCAGTGATGTGTTTGATGGCAACTTTTCCGGATAAAAGGATTTCCATTTTATCACAGATGTCACCTTCAAGATGAATCACTTGGTCTTTGTCGTATTTTGTGATGTGAAGTTTTCCGGTATTCAGCCATTCGTGAAGGGTCGGTTGATCAAAAACGTGGAGGGGTGATATTTTAAGTTGATCCATTATTGTTTTACTTGGCATGTTTCTCTCCCAATGTGTGACTTTGGTAACACCTATTAGTTGATTATACTTATATAATGTGTACATATCAAGCAGATAATCACAAATTAGAAAGAGAGAGAGAGGACAAAATGAATTCATTTTTCGCAAAAATCGGTTCTTCCATTCATAAGAATCCATTTAAATCATTATTTGTATCGATTTTAATAGTCGTCGGAATGATTGTAGGAGCTACAAACATACAGATGTCCACAGGTAACGAAACATTGGTGCAATCAGACAACCCGATTTTCATTTCAACAAAGCAAATGGAATCGACTTTTGGTGGCGATTCCCTTTTGGTCCTGATCCAATCACCGGACGAAACCAACTTGTTGAACGTCGAAAACATGTATTTGTTGTATGATGTTCAGAAGCAGCTGAACTATGAGGATGATATTTTTTCAATCATGAGTCCTGCTACAATTGTTCATCAAGCAAGTGAAAAGCAAAAGGAAATACTGGTTGAGAACGTGATTTCTATCAGCGATGGACTGGAAACGATGGGCAATTCGATTCAAGATGTTGGAGATATGCTTTTATCCCTTGATACGATTGATCCTTCGGAAATGCTGGATAAACTCGCTAATCTAAGTGATCTGACAAATAGATTTGATCAGTTGAGCAAAGGACAAAAGCAGTTGACCAATGGGCTTGAAGTCTTCGAGACAAACTTGAGACAAACCTCGATTGGACTTGAAAGTTTGTCCACTCAACTCGGGCAAATTGCCCTTAATGTTCCTCAGGAACAAGCCAATATGCTTATTTTTATCAGTGAGCAATTGAATCAGACCGCTATGGGACTTTCAACCATGAGCACAAATTCAGAACCAATGCAAAAGGCAACTGCAAGCACATCGCAGGCATTGGATGCTATAGCGGATAATTTGGACAACGAGCTTTCAAGCATCAGCGGCAGTTTGTCAAAGTCTGTTGCACCGGAACAACTCAAAGAAATGGCAGATGGATTTATTATGATGGGAGATCAGCTTAAGCAGCTATCAATCGGACTGAAGACTATTGCTGATAAAAGTCCAATGATGACAGCTACAATAGTATCTACTCAGGCTGAGCTCGATCAAATCCTGTATGATGAGGACGATACGCTTAAGAATATGTTTGGCGATGTTGTGATAAGTGATCATCAGATGATGATGATCATTAAATTGAAAGGCAATCTTGATGACACAAGAAAAGATGAACTGACTGAAATGGTCTATGATATATTTCAAGGTATTGAGTTTCAGGATGCTGAGGTGATATTATCTGGTAAGTCCGTATTGGATTTGTCGCTGAAGGCCGAAATGCAATCCAGCATGCAGCTGATGGTTGGAGCGGCAATATTGATTATGTTTGTCGTTTTAGGATTGATATTCAAAGTCAAATGGCGAATGTTGAGTTTGGGGGTCGTCTTTGTTTGTGTCATTGCCACTTTAGGTTTGATGGGGTGGTTGGGTGTACCGATTACTATGGTTTCCATGGCGGTATTTCCAATTTTGATAGGATTGGGTATTGATTATTCCATCCAATTCCACAATCGTTTTGAAGAAGAGGACGATATTGAACTAACGTCCAGACACATTGGAAAAGCTGTTTTTGTGGCCGTAATCGCTACTATGCTTGGTTTCATTTCCTTGTTTGCATCGCCTGTACCGATGATTCAAGATTTTGGTAAAATGCTCACTATAGGTGTATTCGTCAGCTTTTTGGGGAGTTTGTTTCTTTTGCTTCCTACTCTTCGAGCAGCACAATTTGTTCAAAACAAAGGCAAATCAGAGAGATACAAACCTAAAACGGATCAACATTCTTTCGTGCAAAGATTCCTTTCAAAAGGTGCCAGTATCACTATCAAATTCCGCTATCTGATCTTGTTGGTATTTGTACTGGTTGCGGGTTATGGGGTATCTGTCGATTCTGAAATCCAAGTGGAAACCAATATTGAAACATTCATGCCACAAGATTTGCAAGCTCTTGATGATATTAGAACTATCAGGAGTGTCATTGGCAGCACAGATCAAATTGTAATCTATTTTGAAGATGATGATGTCATGAGTCCTGAGAATTACTCGTATATCAAAGATAAAGCAGTAACTATAAAAAATGAATACTCAGATGAAATAGAAGATGTGAAAAGCTTTAATCAATTGGTGGCAAATGGAGCGGATTCAGATGATCTAAGTATTGATGAACAAATTGATTTCATAAATAACCTCCCTGATTCACAGAGAAAAATGTTTGTTGGAGAAGATGATACAGAAGCAATCATGATCATACAAATCAAACCGATTTCCATCCAAGACCTTGAGTTGTTGATTGAAGATTTGAACAAAGAGTTGAGTGATTCTGATATGCGGGTATCATTGACTGGCAAGAGTATGCTGGATGTTGAAATGGTGGATGGCCTCACAAATGGACGTATAACTATGACGCTTATTGGATTGGGTCTCGTATTTGTGGCACTCTTACTTCTGTATCGCAATCTTATCAAAGCGATTTTGCCGATTATCCCTGTAGCGTTGATCATTGGTATATCCAGTGCGGTAATGTACATTCTCAACATTGAGTGGACACCGATCACAGCGACTTTAGGCGCACTTGTCCTCGGCATGGGAACAGAGATGACGGTTATGATGATGGAAAGATATCTTGAGGACCGACACAATGGAAACAGCAAAATTGATGCGATTCGTCAATCTGCCGCAAAAATTGGTAAAGCCATATTGGCTTCTGGCTTGACAACCATTGGCGGATTCTCCGTAATGCTTTTTTCAAGCTTTGTGATTCTTCAAAACTTCGGTATCATGACCATGATCAATATATCATTGGCTCTCATGAGCACATTTGTAGTATTTCCACCTCTTTTATATATTTTTGACGGTTGGATGGTGAAAAAAGAGAAATAATATATTCGTCAGGAACCATCGTTTACGAGCAGTAAAAAAACGCCTTCGAGAAATGCCTCGAAGGCGTTAAGTTTTTAGTTGTTATAAAACAAACTGTCTGAAGAGAATTCAGGATCACTAGTCACTTCAATACCAAGATTTCTGAAAGTTTTTTCGTTGTTCGAATTCAGTATGGTAGTGGCATGTGCCTCACAATTTCTCAGTTCACCCAATTTATCGAGAGCGACTTGTGCGATTGGATTGAATGCGGCGCTTATACTAAGCGCAATCAAGACTTCTTCACAATCCAGTGTTGGGTTTGGTGATCTGAACTTGTCTCTTTTGAGATTGAGGATCGGATCCAGGATGGCCGGTGAAAGCAAATGGATCTCATCGTCTATCTTTGACAGATGTTTGATCGCATTGATCACTGCGGCTGCAGTGGAGTCCATGACCGCTCCGGTCTTTCCTGTGACAAAGGTGCCGTCATCCAGTTCGATTGCGACAACCTGAGCATAATTCTTATCTGGATATCTTATTTTAAGATCTTCAGCATAATCGCGTGCGGGTTTGACAACCGGTCTACTGGTGGATTTGAGGCCGAGCTCCTCCATGATGAGCTTTGAACGATTGTACGTTTCAAGATCCAAGTGGCCTTTTTTATACTCACATCCTGTTTTGAAATAACGTCTGATGATTTCCTGTCTGGATGCTTCTTGTATGACCTCATCATCGATAATGCCAAAACCGATCCTATTGACGCCCATATCTGTGGGGGATTGATACATGGATTCCGTTCCGGTGATTCTTTCGATGATTCGTTTGAGAACCGGGAAGGTTTCGATATCGCGATTGTAGTTGATTGCGACTTTGTTATAGGTCTCCAAATGGAACGGATCAACCATGTTGACATCCTTAAGATCCACAGTGGCCGCTTCATAGGCGATGTTGACGGGGTGCTTCAGAGGCATGTTCCAAACAGGGAAAGTCTCAAATTTGGAATATCCTATATTTTTTCCTCTCTTGTTTTCATGGTAAAGTTGGCTCAGGCAAGTGGCCAATTTCCCACTACCAGGCCCCGGTGCGGTTACGACGACAATAGGTTTGGTGGTCTCAATGTATGGGTTTTTTCCATAACCTTCTTCGCTGACGATGGTATCGACATCTGAAGGATAACCTTTGGTGGAGCGATGTTTGTAAACTTTGATGTTGTTGTGCTCCAGTTTGTTGATGAACACTTTTGTTGCAGGTTGGTTGTCATATCGGGTAATAACGACGCTGTTGACTTCCAAATCGTCATTTCTAAGGTCATCTATGAGTTTCAAAACATCAATGTCATATGAGATTCCGAAATCGTTTCTCATCTTGTTGCGTTCAATGTCGCCTGCGTAGACACATATGATGACTTCAAGCTTGTCTTTGAGTTTGTGCAGCAATTTGATTTTGGCATTTTCATCAAAACCGGGCAACACTCGTTTCGCATGCATGTCGAAGAGTAATTTTCCTCCGAACTCCAGATACAATTTGTCGAAGTTGTTCACACGTTCCAAAATATATTTCGATTGTTCTTCAAGATACTTATCAGGATCAAATCCTTTTTTCATTCCAGCCTCCAAGGGTGTTTCTTATACTTTATCATGAAACCATAGGGGATGAAAGTGAAAAAATATTCATATGAGACTAAGATAATCCTCGTAACCTTCATCGATCATCTCATTTTCTGGAACAAAACGTAACGAGGCACTGTTGATGCAATACCTCATACCACCGAATTCCTCCGGGCCATCATCAAAAACATGCCCCAAGTGACTGTCGCCGATTTGGCTTCTCACTTCAATGCGCCGCATGTTGAAGGTCATATCCTCGATGAAGCGGATATGCTCCTTGTGGATGGGTTTTGAGAAGCTAGGCCATCCGCAAGAGGATTCAAACTTATCTTTTGAACTGAATAAAGGTTCCCCGGTGACAATGTCGACATAGAGTCCTTTTTCAAAAAAATTCCAATAGGGGTTTTGAAAAGGACTTTCAGTGCCGTTGTTTTGTGTCACATCGAATTGAATCGGACTGAGTGTTTTTTTCAGAATGTTTGATGTCGGTTTTTCAAAAAAAGTTTTTTTCATAGGGTCCTCCTTATTTGGGTATATAGATGTTGAAGCTTATACCCATTTTGGAGGCAATCATGGAAAGAAAATATATAATTCTAAGTTCAATACTGCTGACGCTTTTGCTTTATGTGATCAATCAGGTTGTGGACCCGAGTTATTTTGTGAAATCCATAATAAAAATCATACTTTTTTTAGCGATTCCCTACATCCATGTGAAATTGATAAAGAAATCCACTGTCAAAGAAGTCTATGGTATAAGATTTGGTGGGAAAAGAAGTTTACTCTTGAGTATACTTATTGGTTTCACTTCTTTTGTGACGATTGTGACAGCCTTTTTTCTTTTGAGGGAGGAGTTGTCGTTGAACTCGATCGCAAGACAACTCGCAGAAGGTAATGTGCTGAAACCTGAGATTATATTTATTGTGGGAATTTATATAATTCTATTCAATTCGCTACTTGAGGAAATCTTCTTTAGAGGCTTCATTTTTTTAAACCTGTATGAATTGAAGCACAAGAAAATGGCATATCTTTATTCAGCCATTCTTTTTGGAATCTATCACATCGGCATTTTCAAAACGTGGTTCAATGAAGAGGTCATTGCATTATCATTGTTTGGTTTGATTGGAATAGGCCTTGTTTTTGGATGGCTCAATACCCATAACCATAATATTCTCAATTCTTGGATCGCCCATGCATTGGCGGACCTAGCCATAATGCTGATCGGTCTCAGCATGTTTTGGAATATTATTAATGCTTAATGGATGTGTTTTGTGGTATGTATATTAATGAAGACGACAAAAATCAGGAGGATATTATGAGCAGAATGGCACTAATCTTACCCTATAGGAAAAAAATGGGCAATTATCAGTTCTTGATGAAAAGAGCATTGATATTGAAGTGGGACAAACATCCCGATGTTTCTGGAATAGTGTCCTATGGACCGGAAATAGGCATTGAAGAATCTTTGGCTGAGATCATTGAAAGCGAGGCTGGATACAAAGTGGATCCGGAAGCATTCAAAAATTTGGGACTTTGTTCCACAAGCAGGGATTCGGAGATGATTTGCCAACTCTATGCTGTTGATATGCAATACAATAAGACCAGTGATCGTGATATTCCTGAAAAAATTATTGCTGAAGAAGTTGAAGGCATGTTCTGGGGCGATGAGGAGATTCTTCTTGAAAGTCTCGATTCCCAGTTGATCGCGTGTTATGCCAAGGCTCATTATTTATTGCTATAAAAAAAGAGTGCATAGCACTCTTTTTTTATAGCAACGCGTAGGTGCAATGTTTTGTGAAACGAAACATTGGGCGTAGGTATGGTTCTCGCGAAGCGAAACTATATTAGCCTTAGTAACACAAGAAGTAAGAGTATGAAAGGAACTTATTAGTGCCTCAGTCGACATTTCGAGAGGTTACTGAGAGGCGTTATCCTTGCAAATACATTGAATTTATGAAGACAAGAGAGCAATCATCTTTTTTTTACATAACGAACAGTTGAATAATAGGCTAGGGACCGTTTTTTACAGAGTAAATAAAGTGACCTGGACGCTAGTATAGTTTCGCTTCGCGAGAACCATACCTACGCGTGTCTTAATCATAAAAACGAGAGGACAGCTGTCCTCTTGTTTTTATGATTAAGACATATTTAATCCATTCTTAAGACACTTGAACCCTTACTATGGTAGGATATATAAAGAGGAGGTGAATCGGGTGGATAAATTTTATCTTTATGTCGCAGTGCCGGCATCCGTTATTCTAGTAATCCAGACAATCATGACATTTCTTGGGATGTCAGGGGAAATCGATACGGATTTCGATGGTGATGGGGATGTTGATATTGAAGGTGGCAGTGGTGTAACACTTTTTTCAGTCAGAAACATGGTGGCATTTTTCACTTTTTTTGGATGGAGTGGACTTTGGATGCTGGAAAATGGATTCTCGAAACTGACAGTTGCGATTTTATCGGTTCTGATAGGCTCGTTTTTTGTGGCTGTTTCCATGGGACTTTTCTTTCTTGTCAGCAAAATGCAACGCAGTGGTAGCCTCAGAATTCAAAATACGATTGGACTGGTTGGCGAAGTATACATACCAATACCTTCCAATAGAGAAAAATCGGGCAAAGTGATGTTGTCCGTTCAAGGCGCCTTGATGGAACTTGAAGCCTACACCGATGATCAGGAAAACCTCAAATCGGGATCTCAGGTGGAAGTCGTAGGGGTCATCGGCACATCCAAACTATTAGTAACAAAACACATAATTTAAAGGGGGAAAAACATGTTGCCTAGTAATTTATCGGGATTGATGTTCACAACGCTTGCTGTATTGTTTGTATTCGGACTGGTGATCGCACTATTGTCCAGATACAAAAAATGTCCGTCAGACAAAATTCTTGTCAAATATGGTTTGGTCGGTTCAAATGAAGCTGGAATGAAGAGTGCGAAAAGTATTCACGGTGGAGCCACTTTTATCTGGCCTGTATTCCAAGCTTATCAATATCTTGATTTGACACCGATTTCAATTGAAGTCAATCTTCAAAACGCACTTTCCAAGCAAAATATCCGTATTGATGTCCCTTCGAGATTCACCGTTGGAATCAGCACGGAACCAGAGATCGTACAAAACGCCGCTGAGAGACTACTTGGTCTTAAACTCGGTGAGATTCAGGAACTCGCAAAAGACATCATCTTCGGCCAATTGAGACTTGTTGTAGCGACAATGGACATCGAGGAAATCAACACCGATAGAGATAAGTTCTTAATGGAAGTTTCACACAATGTGGAATCGGAACTACAAAAAATAGGTCTTAGACTGATCAACGTCAACATAACGGATATCAGCGATGAATCCGGTTATATCGACGCACTGGGTAAAGAAGCGGCTGCCAAAGCGGTCAATGATGCGAAGATCTCCGTTGCTCAAAAGACGAGAGACGGCTCCATCGGAGAAGCACAGGCGGTTATGGACCAAAGGGTAAAAGTGGCTGAAGCCAATGCGACTGCAGTTGAGGGCGAGAACCAATCCAAAATCAAGATTGCGGAATCAGACGCCAGCAGACGAGAAATGGAAGCTGTTGCAACCAAACGTGCAGTAGCTGCAGAAAAAATTCAGCATGCAAAAGCACTGGAAGAATCGTATGTAGCAGAAAAATCTGCGGAAATCGCACGTGCGGAGCTTGAACAGGCAACTAAGGAAGCCGATCAAATCGTACAGTCAAAAATCGACAAGCAACGTATTGAAATCGCGGCAGAAGCTGAAGCTGAACGAATCAGACGTCTTGCTCGAGGTGATGCAGATGCGATCTTCATGAAACTGGAAGCGGAGGCTCGTGGTATCAATGCAATGCTGATCAAACAGGCTGAAGGTTTCAAGGCGATTGTAGATGCGGCAGGCACACCTGATGCGGCCATGAAACTCATGATCGTCGACAAATTACCTGAACTTGTTGAAAAGCAAGTGGAAGCAATCAAAAATATCAAAATCGACAAAATCACTGTATGGGATAGTTTGGGCAAGGATGATGGCAAAACCAGCACAGCTAAATTTGTCTCAGGTATGATGGGATCAGTGCCACCTCTGAACGAACTCTTCAATATGGCAGGTCTTGACATTCCAGGTTATCTAGGAAAAAATCAAGCGACTGAAGTTGAAACAGTAGAAGACGCACTATAGAATGAAAAATAAAGAACATGTCTTCCCGATACTTTTTGGGATGACATGTTCTTTGTTTTTGCATCGATTATCTCGCGAATTCGATTAACCGATCATAACTGATTTGTTCAGCAACTATTCTCGGAATACCAAGAACTCTTACTGGAATAAAATCACCATGATGATCGGATCCACACGTAATCAACATGTTGTTGCGTTTGCAATAGTTGCGGTAATAGGTAGTGTCGGATTCAAATCTAAAGTAGGGACTGTAGCACTCTATACCGGATATCCCTAGGTTCCTGAGCTCATCGAGTGTTTTAAAGGTCAATAACTGTCTTCGGTTATAGGCGGGCGGGTGTGCGAGCACGACAGGATAACCTAGATGACTCAACTTAGGCAATAGTTCTTCGAGGTCTGGAAAATTAAGTTGTTCTTCCATCTTATTAACTATATCAAAAAAATCATTGAGCGAATGGGTAACGTTCTTTTCAGATAAATAGTTTTCTGACTTCCATCCACCTTTACTTGGCTTTCGATCATATGCATCATAATCGGAAAGGCTGACCTCAGGCGCAAACGTACTGACGTATTCAATCACTTTTCGATTGTGTGCTTCTCTTATGATTTGATTCGTGGAGAGAATGTTCATAAGCTCGGCATCATTGGTTCTGATGCCATAGGTCAACAAATGAAATTCCTGTCCTTTATACATGGCGGACACTTCAACTCCCGGTATGAATTTAACATTTGCCTCTTTGGTAAGCAGAATCATCTCATCAATATTGCCTACGGAGTCGTGATCGGTAATGGAAAAAAGTGCTATGTTTTTTTCAAGGATAACCTTCAGCAGTTCAGATGGTGTTTGGGTACCATCCGATGCTGTGGTATGCATGTGCAAATCAATAATAGGTCTCATAACGTTCTCCTTAGAGTGGTTTCAAAATATTATAACATATTTTCAAAAAAAGGTTTGACAGAATATCACTTGCTATGTATAATTAAACACAAGTTAATATGAAAATGCATTTGAGAAAAAGAAAATACATTGAATCTGGTTCAGCGATATGAGGAATGGTGCGAGCTCATACAATTTGAAAATGTTGAGAACTTTTTCGAGCAGTTCACAAGAAATCAAGTAAGGTGAACCGGTTGTCCACCGTTAATTGGAATAGGTATCGACTTAACCGTCCGTACTGATGAGAGAGCACAAATTTGCTAAATTGGGTGGTACCGCGGAGGAAACTTCGTCCCAATGAAACGTATTTTGTGTGCTGAGGAGTCCACGAAAGGGACTTTTTTTATTGCTTAAAAATGCATAAAAACCCAAAATAATGAATAAATAGGAGAGTGTGAAATGAAAAAAGGATTATTGATCTTAATGGCGGTTATTTTAGTTTTAGGCACGATGAGCGGTTGTTCAGCCGCAAGTGGTTCAACAGATGATGCAATGTCAAAAATAAAAGAGAATGGCGTTTTGGTTCTTGGCACTTCGGCAGATTATCCACCATATGAATTCCATGTGGAAATTGATGGTGTGGATACCATTGTTGGATTCGATATTGAAATCGCAAAGAAAATCGCTGAAGAAATCGGTGTGGAACTTGAAATCATCGATATGAAATTTGAAGGTTTGTTACCGGCCCTCACTGCAGGAAAAATTGATTTGATCATTGCCGGTATGACACCAACCGATGAACGTAAAAAAAGTGTCGACTTTTCAACCGTTTACTACAAGGAAAATCAAGCGGTGATTGTACGCGCTGAAGATCTGGACACATTGAACAGCATGGATGGATTTGATGGAAAAACCATTGGAGTCCAAAAATCCACTATTCAGGAAGAACTTGCAAAAAATGAATTCACTAGTTCGACAATCAAGAGCTTGGATAAAATTCCAAATCTGATTTTGGAACTCAAATCTGGTAAGATTGATGCCATTGTTCTGGTATCTCCGGTAGCGAACTCCTATATGAAAGCCAACAACGATTTGGCGGTCACAGAAATCGCATTTGACTCGGAAGACGGATCAGCGATAGCGGTCAAGCAAAATACTGGAGAGTTTCTTGACACAATCAACGTGGTGCTTCAGGACTTGATGTCATCAGGCGCTTTGGATCAATTCATCACTGAGGCTGTTGAGTTAAGCGATTCTTTGAAATAGGGTGACGATATGAATTTCAGTTTTATAGAAAAGTATTATAAGTTCTTTTTGAACGGAACATATACCACTTTGATTTTATCTCTATTGACTGTAGTGTTTGGCGTTCTTGGGGGGTTGATTCTATCCCTCATGAAAACGTCCAACAACAAGATTCTGAAAGGAATCGCTACGGCATATATAGAGTTCATCAGAGGGACTCCATTACTCATCCAGCTTTACATCGTCTATTACGGAGTTCAGGGTATACCGATGTTCACAGCGGGAATCATTGCGATGAGCATCAACAGTTCGGCCTATATCGCTGAAATTATCAGAGCGGGCATCGGAGCTGTGGACAAAGGACAGATGGAAGCTGCAAGATCACTTGGAATGCCCATAGGGCTCACCTATAAGGAAATCATCATTCCACAGGCGCTAAAAAACATATTGCCCGCACTTGGCAATGAATTCATAGTACTCATCAAGGAATCGGCGATAGTTTCAGTCATCGGGATCCATGATCTGATGTACAACACAGATACAGTCAGAGGCATTACATTCATAGCATTTGAGCCATTGATTGTCGCAGCTTTCATATACTTTGTTTTGACATTTACATTATCCAAAGGAATGGGTTCACTAGAGAGGAGGATGAAAGTCAGTGATTAAAGTCAACAATCTGATCAAGCGATTCGGGAAACTTGAAGTGCTGAAAGGCATTTCACATGAAATAAAGCAAGGGGAAGTCGTTGTGATCATCGGGCCAAGCGGATCAGGAAAAAGCACGTTCCTCCGTTGTCTGAATATGCTTGAACATCCATGCGGCGGAGACATCAACTTTGAAGGCGTACTATTGACTTCCGCGAAAACTAAAATTGATTTGCACCGACAGAAAATTGGAATGGTTTTTCAGCAGTTCAACTTGTTTCCACATAAAACAGTCCTTGACAACATAATCCTCGGGCCAATCAAACTCAAGAATATGCCCAAAGATCAAGCGATTGCACTTGGTGAAAAATTGTTGAACAGAGTCGGTTTGATTGATAAACGCGACACTTATCCAAACAAACTCTCTGGAGGACAAAAGCAGAGGATTGCAATTCTCAGAGCACTTGCAATGAGTCCCGACGTCATGCTGTTCGATGAGCCGACATCTTCCCTGGATCCAGAAATGGTAGGGGAGGTTCTAGAAATGATGAAGGATTTGGCAAAGGATGGCATGACAATGATTGTGGTCACCCATGAAATGGGATTTGCCAAAGAGGTAGCAGATCGGATATTGTTTATGGATGAAGGAAAAATCATAGAGATGGGTGCGCCGGAGCAGTTGTTTGGAGCGCCGAAGGAGGAACGGACCAAATTGTTTTTATCCAAGGTTTTGGCATGATGAAAAAGCATGATATAATATTCAGGAAACATAAGAAATGGAGAATATTATGGAACTCAAGGTTTGGATCGATGCTGACGGATGCCCGGTCGTAAAGCAGACTATAGAAATCTGCAAACGTAAGGGCATTGCGGTCATCGCAGTCAAAAATCATGCGGTACGACTCGAAGATGATTATGCAAAAGTTGTCACGGTGGATGTCAGTGGAGATGCGGTGGATTATTATATCGTCAACCATATGGACACTGGTGACCTTGTCATTACTCAGGACAATGGTCTTGCCGCGATGGTCTTGTCTAAAAAAGGAATTTGCATGAACCAGAACGGTAAGGTCATCGATAACGAAAATATAGATTTTTTCCTCGACAACAGACATGTGAGCCGTGTGATGCGCATGCAGAAAAAGAAATCCACAACATTCAAAAAAAGAACGCAGGCGGACAACATCTCATTTGAAGCGGCGCTTGAGTCTCTACTTGATGAAATGGAGGAAACTGATCATGAATAAGGCCATTCGATATTTGGGAAAGACAGTACCTATTGTGCTCAAAATCGATGATAACATAAAAAAACCTCTGATCACTTATAAGGAAGACTTTTTTGAAATCGTCTTGAGCGCTCCAAAAGACGAATTGCTGGAGCAAGCGGTAAAACGATATTATCAGCAGTTTGTAAAAAAGACTGTCCATGAGGTGATTGCCAAATATCAGCCCTTATTCAAAGTCAAACCGCGAAAGATCACGATTGAGACAAGTTTGACCAAATGGGGAACGTGCAACAGCAATCGGGATTTGATGTTCAATTGGCAACTTGCGACAGTACCTCTTGATGTCATAGAATATATAGTGGTACATGAGATGTGTCATATGGAACATATGAATCATGACCGTTCCTTTTGGAGGTTGGTGGGCAAACTGGTCCCGGATTATAAAGCGTGTGAAGCTTGGCTAAAAGGAGAGATATAGGTGCGGGCTATTGAATACGAATGTGTCAGAAGCAAAAGAAAATCCATAGGGATTCAAATTTTGAGCGATGGGAAAGTCATTGTCAGGGCACCCAAAAATGTCGCGGATGAGGTAATATCCGAGTGTGTGAAAAAACGTGAAAAGTGGATTTTGGAAAAACTGGAATGGATTCAGGAGAAGCTGGATCATAATCCTCCGACGCGATATGTCGAGGGGGAATTTTTTATGTTTTTGGGAGAAAAATTTCCATTGCTGTTCAAAGCAGATGACAGTCATAAGCAGTGTAGAGTTTACCTGGAGGAAGGATTTCTCGTTTATGAGAATGGGACAAGATCCGTTGAGGCAATACAAAAGCATTTGGAGATGTGGTATAGGAAAGCGGCGCAGGATTTGGTCGAAGACCGCATACGGCATTATTTGAAACACTTTGATGTGGAACCGACCTACATCAAAGTGAAAACACAAAAGAAAAGATGGGGAAGTTGCACATCGAAGAGACAATTGCGCTTCAACTTCAACCTGATCAAGGCGCCCATAGAGGTACTTGATTACATTGTCATCCATGAAATGAGCCATATGGTGCATATGAATCATTCTGATAGATTTTGGAATTTGGTCAGATCCATCATGCCAAATTATAAAATGCATGCGGATTGGTTAAAAGAAAATGGTCACTTTATAAACAAATGTTAAATATTTGTTAATAAATCTTAATATTTTTATACCAAACAGACGAACTTATCTATAAATACAATTCAATATTGTAATTAACTTACAATTTCTGAGGTTTATGTCAACCGCAGAAATTTTTTTTTGTGTTTGGGGCCATTTTATGAAAGAAGGATATTCGGAATATTCAGAGAATTACCCATGTGAAGGTTCAAGTTTATGCTAGCATAGACTCAGAATTTCTTACGAATTTTAAGGGGGACTAAAAATGAAGAGAATTTTGGCGGTTTTATTGACGGTTGTGATGCTGGTTTCATTAGTGGGTTGCGGTAGCACTGAAAAAGTTGCTATGGACCTCGGAACAAATGGCGTCGAACTTGGATTCAAGATTGGTGTTGTAACAGGTACGGTTTCTCAAGGCGAAGAGGAATACCGTGCAGCAGAAGCTGTAAAATTGATGTATGGCGATCAAGTCATTCTCCAGACTTATCCAGACAAATTCATGGATGAGCAAGAAACCACGATTTCCAATATCCTCAGTATCGCAAATGATCCAGAGGTCAAAGCTATCGTGATTTGTCAGGCTGTACCGGGCACTTCAGCGGCTATCGACAAAGTAAGAGAAATCAGAGACGATATCCTTATTATTGCCGGAGTACCTGGTGAAGCACCTGATACGATTTCACCAAAAGCTGATGTGGTATTGCAAGGCGATGAACTGGGTATGGGTGTTTCCATCATAGCGCAAGCCGCAAAGATGGGCGCAACTACATTTGTTCATTACTCTTTCCCAAGACATATGTCATATCCACTTCTTGCTGCCAGAAGAGATATCTTCAAAACAGAGTGTGAAGCGAGAGGCATGACGTTTGTAGATGCAACAGCACCAGATCCAACTGGAGACGCAGGCGTTCCTGGAGCTCAACAGTTCATTTTGGAAGACATTCCTAGAAAAGTTGAGGAATACGGTGAAAATACAAACTTCTTCTCAACAAACTGCTCAATGCAGGAACCACTGATCAAATCTTCACTTGAAAACGGTGCGATCGTAGCTCAACAATGTTGCCCATCGCCATATCATGGTTATCCGGGAGCACTCGGTATCAGTATTCCTGAAGATAAACAAGGCGACGTGGATTACATCATCGCCCAAATTTCAGATAAAGTGGCAGCACAAGGCGGTACAGGAAGATTCGCAACTTGGCCGGTTCCAGTAAACATGATGTTCGTACAAGCAGGCGTTGATTACGCAATAGCATACAACCAAGGTAAAACTAATGGCAAGGTCGATAAGGCTTACATGGAAAAATTGTTCTCTGAGTACGCTGGCGTTGATATCAAACTGACTACGCTTGAAGAGGGTGGCACTGCCTATGACAATTTCCTCCTTCTCTTATCGGATTACATTACATTCTAAGACATAAAATATGCTGAAAAGGTTGTCGATTTGACAACCTTTTTCAAAGAAACAGGGGTGAAGATATTGGGTGAAATCCTTTTACAGCTTAAGGGCATCTCAAAGCATTATGGTGAAAACCAAGTTCTTAATGATGTGAGTTTTGAAGTGGAAAAGGGTCAGATTGTGTCCTTGCTCGGAGAAAATGGTGCAGGGAAGTCCACTTTGATGAACATATTGTTTGGTATGCCTGTCATTCATTCCACTGGAGGATTCAGTGGTGAAATTTTTCTCGAGGGAGAACGTGTGGACATCTCGTCACCGGTCAAGGCGATGGAACTTGGAATCGGTATGGTGCATCAGGAATTCATGTTGATTCCAGGATACTCGGTGGCGGAAAATATCAAATTGAACAGGGAAGTCTTAAAAGATAATATCGTCAGTAGGGTTCTAGGTAAAGATTACAAGACCCTCGACATCAAAAAAATGAACTCCGATGCAAGGATCGCCCTCGACAAACTTGAAGTGGGGATTGAAGAGTATACAAAAGTGGAAGGCCTACCGGTCGGTTATATGCAGTTCATTGAAATTGCCAGAGAAATCGACAAAAAGAATGTGCGCCTACTTGTTTTTGATGAACCGACAGCCGTGCTTACCGAAAGCGAAGCTGAAAATCTCATTAAAGCAATGCGCATCATCACAGAGTCTGGCATATCCATAATTTTTATAACACACAGGCTGGATGAGGTCATATCCTGTACTGAACAAGTGACCATACTCAGGGACGGAGCACTTGTCGCCAATAAAAAAACATCGGAAACCAATATTGTGGAACTTGCAGAGCTTATGGTGGGAAGAAAAATTGAGTCTCTGAAAAACAGTGAAGAAAATAGGGCGATAGAGATGAATGATGTCATCTTGTCCATGAAAAATTATAAAGTAGGGATGCCAGGCGAACTTGTCAAAGGCATCGATTTGAATGTTCATAGGGGAGAAATCCTTGGAATAGGAGGACTTGCCGGGCAGGGTAAAATCGGTATCGCCAATGGCATCATGGGATTATATCCAGCTTCGGGTGAAGTGTTGTTCAATGGTGAGATACTCAACTTGAACAAGCCCATCGAGTCATTGAAGCGAAAACTCGCATTTGTCTCCGAAGACAGAAAAGGGGTTGGTTTGCTACTGGATGAGGGGATTGACATCAATATCACGGTAACATCCATTCAGGTCAACAATCGATTTCTCAAGAAGTATGGATTCTTCTCACAACTTGATCTTGGAACCATCAGAAATTATGCGGGTGACATGATCAAAATGTTTGACATCAGGTGCACAGGTCCGGATCAAAAAACGAGAAGACTGAGTGGGGGCAACCAGCAAAAGGTGTGTCTCGCAAGGGCGATCACTCTTGAACCAGAGATCCTGCTCGTTTCGGAACCGACAAGAGGTATAGATATTGGGGCAAAAAAATTGGTGCTGGATGCATTGATCGATTTGAACCGCAATAAAAACATGACAATCATTATGACTTCCAGCGAATTGGGTGAACTCAGATCCATTTGTGACCGTGTTGCCATCGTTTCTGAAGGAAAACTCGCCGGTATTTTAAAGCCAAATGATTCTGATGCGAAATACGGGCTGATGATGTCTGGTAAAACAGATATTCCCAAGGAGGTCATGTAATGGCGGAGAAACTGAAATCAACTCTTAAAAATATTGGAATTCCAAGATTTGTCATAGTGACGATGCTGATAGTGATTTACATTGCCGCTTACTTTCTTAAACTGAATGTGCCTAGACTTCTTTCAGACAACCTGGTCAGGATGGGGATGAATGGCATTATGGTACTTGCCATGGTTCCGGGTATACTATCCGGTACAGGTCTCAACTTTGGTTTGCCACTCGGAATAATATGTGGAATAATCGGGGGCTTGATCAGTATTGAACTCCAGATGACCGGAATTATAGGTCTTTTGGTTGCGATGCTCTGTTCGATTCCGATTGCGATCATTGCGGGTTATTTTTATGGAAAACTATTGAATCGGGTCAAAGGCTCTGAAATGATGGTTGGTACATATGTTGGCTTTTCCATTGTTTCATTGATGTGCATTGGATGGCTTGTAATGCCTTTCAAATCGGATGCGATCCGTTGGCCGATTGGTAAAGGCCTCAGAACCACAATAGCCTTGACCGATTTTTATGACAAGGTGCTCAACAACTTTATGCAGTTCACCATTTTTGGTGTAACGGTTCCAACAGGACTATTACTTTTCTTCTTTATGATGTGTCTGTTCCTGTTTTTGTTCCTCAGAACCAAAACGGGATTGGCAATCAGAGCTACCGGAAGCAGCAACAAGTTTTCCAAGGCGTCCGGCATTGACGTGGACAAGAGTAGAATAATCGCAACAGTCTTATCTACGGCACTCGGTGCTGTCGGTATATTGGTTTATGCTCAAAGTTACGGTTTTTTCCAGCTTTACACGGCACCACTCATGATGGGATTTGCTGCGGTTGCTGCGATTTTACTCGGGGGCGCTTCCGCCCATAATGCGAAAATAGCCCATGTCATACTGGGGGTTTTCGTGTTCCAGGGGCTGCTGCTTGTGGCACTTCCAGTTGCAAACGTGATTTTTCCTCAAGGCAACCTTTCCGAGGTCATGCGTGTAATCGTTCAATATGGCATCATTTTGTATGCGCTCACTAAAGCGGGAGGTGGACAATAATGAGTCAAAAAATAAAAAATCTGTTGGTCAAAAATGTCGTGACCATTGTCTTTGTTCTCCTATGTATATTCGGTATTATCGCTTCGGAGCAACCACTTCCATTCATCGTGAAAGAATTGATCACCAGAATCGGTAGAAACTCATTTTTGGTGCTTTCGCTGATCATTCCGGTAATAGCCGGTATGGGTCTCAACTTCGGAATCACAATTGGTGCCATGGCTGCCCAAATCGTCATGATTTTCGCAATCAGTTACGGAGCTACAGGATTTAGTGGGATTATCCTTTGTATCATACTTTCCACACCTCTTGCCGCTCTGTTTGGTTACATTACGGGTAGAGTGCTCAACAAAACGATAGGACAGGAAATGATCACTTCAATGATTATGGGATTCTTCGCCAATGGTCTGTACCAGTTGTTATTTTTGTTCCTTGTAGGTACTATGTTGCCGATCGGTAATGAGAATTTCTTGATACCAGGCGGCGTGGGAATTGTCAATACCATAGACCTGAAGGACAATGTGATGTACGCTGTTGATAGTGTATGGACAATCAAGTTGCCCTATTTTCTAGGAATATTTGGTTTCTTGGGTGCGCTCGGTACGGGTTATATGGTCAATAAGTACAAAAAATCCGAAAACAGGATTTTGAGAAGTCGACTCTACTTCTATTTGGGATTGTGTCTCTCCACAATAGTGTTTGCAGTTGTGATTCAAAGTACGGTCAATCTTTATAAAATCTTTGAAATACCGTTGGTCACATTTGCATTCATCGCTATTATTGGCGCTTTCAATATTTTGATTTTCAAAACGAAAATGGGCCACGATTTTAGAACCGTAGGCCAAGATAAGCATATTGCACATGTTTCGGGAATCAATGTGGAAAAACGAAGAATTCTTTCCATCATGATTTCAACAATTCTTGCCGCTTGGGGACAGATTATTTTTCTTCAAAATTTGGGAACACTCAACACTTACGGCTCCCATGTTCAAATCAGCACTTTTGCGATTGCTGCCCTACTCATTGGTGGTGCGTCAGTTTCCAAAGCGACTGTAGGCCAGGCACTTCTCGGTGTGATTTTGTTCCACACTTTGTTCATTGTATCGCCAATGGCTGGAAAGAATCTTTTCGGCAATGCGCAAGTGGGTGAATATTTTAGGACATTCATAGCATACGGCGTCATCGGATTGTCACTGGGATTGCACGCCTGGAAGACATTCAAGGCACAGCAGCAGAAAGATAAAGTGGATATCATTTAATAATTGCAAAGAAGTCAATCTGAATCTCATTTCAGGCTGACTTCTTTTTAATGCCTAGAATTGTTATTCTTGGCGCTAATCGGGTAAAATCAATAAAAATGACTGAACAGGTGGAGACTACTTATGAAATTCAAAACGATGAGAAGCAAATTAATAGTTGGAATCCTTGTCGCGAGCATGATTCCCTATATTTTAGGAGGCATTTATCTTTGGAATAATGTCAAGACTTGGATTGTCAAGAATCACGAAGCCAACGCCCATGTTTTGGTGGAACAAATCGGTGAATTCGTGGACCACGGACTTGTGGATGACATGGAAAGTATAGTGGAGATGATTTCAAAAGATCAACGCATCCATTTGGCAAGTGAATCTATAGCCAACTATCAGAATTTCACTCCTGGATCGGAACTCCCAAACAGATCTCCGGAAGAGATGATCGTACAGGATTACTTTAGGAGCATTTTGGAAAGCCATCATAACGTCAATTTCATTTTTTTTGCCACTGTCGACGGTGGTTATATGGAATATCCGCGATTCATGCCGGATCAGGCATATGATCCTTTGACCAGAAATTGGTATTTGGAGACTTTTACAACAGATGAAATGGTACTTTCCAATCCTTACAAGACCCAAATCACTGATGAAATGGTCATGAGTTTTACAAAAAAAATCCGAAAAGAGGATCAAACCATAGGAATTGTGGGCCTTTCGGTGAAAATAGATTCTGTAATCCATAATCTGAATGAGATCAAACTCGGAAATGAAGGTTATATCATGGTGTTGAACCACAATGATCAATTCATTGTATCACCAAGGAATGAGGAGTGGCTTTATAAAACGCCCTCTGACATCGGGCTATCTCTTCTCCTGGACCTTAAAGATGAGAAAGTTCAGAGCATGAGGGGTGTTCTCTCGGAAGAAGAGAAGATTTTACATGTGTATACTTCTTCGTCCAGTGGCTGGAAGGTGGCATCAGTCATCGCAATGAAAGATCTCCTCGCTGAATCAAGCAGTCTGTTTGGCATATTGATTTTCATTTACAGCATCATGTTGCTCGGAATATATATTTTGATTTTTTACATCACGAAACGGATCATGAATCCGATCAAAGACATTACAGAAGCGCTGGATCAAGTGGGAAAATTCGATTATTCGGATGGAATAAACCGAAAAATGATGAACCTCGGCTATAGAAATGATGAAATAGGAGTCATTGCCTCTTCTCTTATTGATATGCAACTTGAGATTGAACTGTATATGGAAAGACTTCAGGCCACCAACAGGGAAGTCTTTGAGAAAAACCAAATGCTGACTTCATCTGAAGAGGAACTGAGAGCACAGCTGGAAGAAATTGAACTTCAAAGAAATCACATCAATCACCTTGCGTTTCATGATCCTTTGACAGAACTCCCCAACAGGCGAAAGTTTGCCGAGAAACTTGAAATGGCGCTCATCAGTGATCAAAAGGGTGCTGTCATCATGCTCGATCTCGACAATTTTAAAAGCATCAATGACACATTGGGTCATGTTTTTGGGGATCAGTTGCTGAAGGCTGTTTCTGGAAGATTGGAGATGATTGTCAACGATCATACGTTCATCTCAAGATTTGGTGGGGATGAGTTCTTGATCTTGATGGTCAACGACGACCTTGAAAAGACCATAGTGCCTTTTATTCATATGCTTCAGCATCTATTTGATGAACCGTTTGAGATCGAACTGCATGCCATTGAGATCCATTTCAGCATCGGAATAGCGTTGTTTCCCAAAGACAGCGTACAAATTGACGAGCTGATCATGTATTCGGATCTCGCGCTTTATTCTGTCAAAAATCATGGTAAGAACAGTTATGGTTTTTATGATGACTCCATGATGAATCAAGTCAAAGTCCGCATTGATATTGAAAATGAATTGAAAGATGCGCTCGATAAAGAGGCATTCAGATTGGTGTATCAACCCCAATACAATCTCAGCACCAACAGGATTGTATGTTTTGAAGCCTTGCTTCGTTTGAACTCGGGATTGTATGGACCAAATGAGTTTATTCCTGTGGCTGAGGAAAACGGGCTGATTATCCCGATCGGTAGGCTTGTAGTCAAACTTGTTGTGGAGCAAATATCCAAATGGCGCGAATCAGGCCACAAAGTTTTACCGGTTGCCATAAATTTTTCAGCCGCTCAATTGCACGATTCAGGTTTTTTGGAATTTTTGGAGGAGACGTTGAGTTCAAATGATGTAAGTTCAGATCTCATTGAAATTGAAATCACGGAAAGTCTTTTTATTGAAAATGAGGACATAACCCATGCGTTCATAAAAAATATCAAGAGAATTGGAATCAAGATCGCAATCGATGACTTTGGCACTGGGTACTCATCACTCAGTTATCTGACATATTTGCCTATCGACAAGATCAAACTGGATCGGACACTCAGCGATAAATTTTTGACATTTGAGCACCAGAGCGTGATTGAGAACATCATCTCATTGTCGCACAGCTTGGGGCTCGTCGTTGTCGCAGAGGGAATCGAGGAGAAGCATCATTATGAGATTCTAAAAGCATATAAATGTGATAGCATACAAGGGTACTATTTCAGTAAACCGCTTGAAAAGGATGATATCAATTGGAATGAGAATCATTATTAAAAAAATGTTAATATTTTGACTTTGCCATTGACTCCCGCTGTCGAGTATGATAATCTTTATCAATAAGAGAACGTGTCGTTATGAGAACATATTTTTGACAAGAGGTGATCAAATGGTGCTCGCAAAAGCAAAAATCGGGTTCAAAGGCAGTATATTAAAAGTTGAAGGAAAAGAAAAAATCAAGAAATTTCTATTTAGCTTGGGCTGTTTTGAGGGAGAAGAAATCACATTGATTTCCATATTGGCTGGCAATTATGTCATCAATGTGAAAGATAGTCGATATGCGCTTGATGAGACCATGGCGAAAAACATCATCTTGGCGGAACAATAAAATAAAACTAAAATGTCGTTTATGACGACATTTTTTTCGGTCTTATCACGAGAATGATTATCATTAGCATACTTTAGGGGGTAAAAATGAAAATTGCATTAGCCGGCAATCCCAATTCCGGAAAAACGACTTTATTCAACGCCATAACAGGAAAGACCGAATATGTAGGCAACTGGGCGGGTGTTACAGTAGAAAAGAAAGAAGCCGATCTTAAGAAAAAATACAATGTAGGGAAAGAAATTCTAAGTGTTGTCGATTTGCCGGGTGCCTATTCCATAGCGCCATTTACTGGAGAAGAGGCAATTACACGTGACTTCATATTGGATGAATCACCGGACGTGATCATTAATATAGTGGATGGTGCGAATCTCAGCAGAAGCCTTTTTTTCACAACACAATTGCTGGAAATAGGAGTTCCTGTTGTCATAGCCCTCAACAAGGGTGACATCATCGACAGGCGTGGAGATAGTGTTGACATCGCATCACTTTCAAGACAATTGGGTTGTCCCGTCATATCAACGACAGCAGTCTCCGAGAAGGGTTTGATTGAGCTTATCAAAACCGCTGTGGCAACAGGCAAGGCGCATTTAAATCCCGCATTTGAAAAAACTCAAGATTCCACCACAGATACCGAGAGACAAAAAGTTGTGGATTTGATTGTTAAAAATTCGGTAATCAAAACAAGAGATACTTCAAAAGTCAACCTCTCAGATCGAATTGACCGAATTGTCGCGCACAAAATTTGGGGACTGCCAATATTCTTTATGATCATGTGGGCTGTGTATGCCTTATCAATCGAGGGCATCGGAGGGACATTATCTGAGTATTTCAATGAAACACTGTTTGGTGAAATCATTCCGAATGCAGTAAGCGCATTCTTCGAACGGATCGATGTGAATCCGGTTCTTCAATCGCTGATTGTCGATGGAGCTCTAGGTGGTGTTGGAGCGGTCATCGGTTTTCTTCCATTGATCATGGTCTTGTTTTTTCTGCTGGCATTGCTTGAGGACAGTGGTTACATGTCTAGAGTTGCGGTATTGATGGATCGATATTTCAAAAAAATCGGTCTTTCCGGAAAATCCATCATCCCTATGATTGTTGGTTCCGGATGCTCAATACCTGGCGTCATGGCCACCCGTACAATTGAAGATGTGAATGAAAGAAGAATGACAACCATATTGACGCCATTTGTGCCATGTGGTGCAAAACTTCCTATTATAGCACTCTTCTCGGTTGTATTTTTCCCTGAAGCGAGTTGGGTCGGACCAAGCGTTTATATTTTGGCGATAGCTGTCATTATCGTCAGCGGGAAATTACTCAAAAGACTTTTTATATGGGATAGTACGTCCCACTTTATTTTGGAACTTCCTGAATATAAAATTCCTAGTTTAAAACATGCATTTATTCAAATGATAGACAAAGCGAAAGGTTTTGTCTACAAGGCGACCACCATCATACTTGTAATGAACACTTTAGTATGGTTCATGCAAGCTTATTCATGGAATTTGCAGGCTGTTGAAGATCAGAGCCTAAGTATTCTGGCATCAGTCGGAGCGGGGATCGCGCCATTCTTGATTCCTCTTGGATTTGTCGGTTGGCAACTTGGAGCGGCGGCAATCACTGGTTTTGTGGCTAAAGAGAATGTTGTGGCGACATTTGCGATACTTCTCGTTGTAGCTTCAGAAGATGCTCTACACATGCCAGGGGGCGCACTGACCCAATTTTTCACACCGGTGACGGCTTATGCTTATCTGGCGTTCAACTTGTTCACACCGCCTTGTTTTGCGGCCATAGGAGCCATGAACAGCGAAATGGGTTCCGGAAAATGGCTGTTGAGAGGGGTTGGATTTCAACTCGGAGTCGGTTTCACTATAGCGATGCTGATTTCACAGATAGGAACTTTGGTGTTCTATGGAGAGACAGCAGCCGGTTTTGTCCCTTCAATAGTGATTACAATTCTGCTGAGTGCTTTTCTCGTTTACTCCATCAGAAAAGCGGATGTCAAACGACAGATTCTGGAACTGGCTGAAGAGGAGATATAAACCATGGGAACATTTGTAGTAGGCACCATTTTTGCGGCAATTCTTTTCTTTGCGGCAAAAAAAGGATTATCGGATTTAAAAAAAGGCAAGTGCGCCGGCTGTAGCGGTTGTGATTCAAATAAGACCACAAAAGACACGTGCCAGATCAAATTTTGACATAAAAAAAGAGAGCGATTCGTCGCTCTCTTTAATATTATGCTTTGTCTTCAATTTCATCTTCAACAGTTTCAACAAATCCAATTGCGATTTCACTTGCATCTTCAACGAAATCTTCGATTTTGTCTTCAGCTTTTTCGATATTGTCGACCACTTTGTCTGCCAATGTGTCTTTTTTCTTACCCAGTGGCAATTTGTCTTTTAGGTTTTTTCCAAAGTCGACGGTGTCTTCAATGGCTTCCGCTGTCTTGACCACAACATATTCAGCGCCTTCTTTGACTTTCTCAGTACCGGTTTCAATGGTTTTTGAAACATCTTTTCTGAGCTCTTTTCCTGATTTTGGAGCTGTGAACAGTGCTGTGATCGATCCAATGGCACTACCGATCATAAATGCGAATCCTGCCTTTTTAACAGCGTCAACTTTCATTTGCTTGAGTTCTTCTTCTCTTTTTTGTTTGATCTTGTTTAGTAACATAGGCATCTCCCTTTAAAATGTATTCATACATAAAATACCCAATGAAAACGGGTAGAAACGTAAAACCTTAATTTTGCGCACAAAAAAACTTTTCTCGGGAACTGGCTGCCATACCAATTTCAAATCCTTTTTCACACATCAATGACTCTATGGACACGAGCATCGGATTATCGGGTTAGGCCCTTCTAGTTTTGCGTCTTGTGATTTCTCACAATTTGCTTTTCAACCGAAAAGTTTTTTGGTAGCTGGCTGTCTTGCAAATACCCTTTACCAACATATGAGTTGGTTCTGATCATCAATATTGATCAAGAAGATATTCGTTTAGACCCTATAGCTTTGCGCCGCAAAGTTTTCTTTGCTTTGCTATTCATATTTGTACCCCTCCCCCCAAATTTTAAACATTTTTTTACTTGTGATATTTCTCCCATCTGATAGAATCAAAGTATAAAGAGGAATGCAAAAATAGGAGATGATATGAAGAAACTGACCATAGGATTGTTCAATGATTCTTTTCCGCCAACCGTTGATGGTGTTGCAAACACTGTACTCAATTATGCAAAAGTCATTGAGGAGAGGTTCGGGAAATCCATTGTGGCAACCCCAAAATATCCAAAAGTGTCCGATTACTATCCTTTCAAGGTCATACGATACCCAAGTGCTTTTGTGGGAAAGCGGATCGGGTACAGGATGGGTTATCCTTTCAATCCCAAATTGATCACCAAACTGGTCAAGGAGGATTTTGATCTGATCCATGTACATAGTCCGTTCGTGTCAATGGTTCTAGCACGTGTTGTCAGAAAGTATGCCAAAGTTCCAATTGTATTCACTTATCATACGAAATTTGATATTGATATTCAAAAAAGGTTGGCAACCAAGACGTTGAGGAAAGCATCTGTGAAATTCATCATGTCCAACATCAATGCCAGTGATGAAGTGTGGGTGGTTTCAAATGGTGCCGGAGAAAATTTGAAGAGCCTTGGATATACGGGCGATTACCGGGTGATGTCCAATGGTACGGATTTCATCAAAGGGAAATCATCCAGCCAACAAATCCAATCTTTTTCAAAAAAATACAACCTGCTTGACGATGAGCTGATGATGCTCTTTGTGGGGCGGATGATGTGGTATAAAAACATAAAGCTGATTGTAGATGCACTGAGTGTGGCAAAGAGAAAAGGCGCCAAGTTCAAGATGTTTTTTGTAGGTGAAGGTGCTGATCGCACTGAAATCATGGACTATGTCAAAAAAATGGGACTGGATGAGCATTGCATATTCACAGGACTGATAATGGATCGTGAGGAACTGCGAGTATTCTACAGTCGGGCGGAATTGTTTCTTTTTCCTTCCACATACGACACCAATGGAATTGTCGTAAGAGAAGCAGCGGCTTGCGAATGTCCCGCGCTTCTTATCGAGAACAGCTGTGCCGCAGAAGGCATTGTCAATGGTTTTACCGGATTGATAGTGAAGGAAGATGCGGTGGCGATCGGTAATGTCATCCATGAGACATCCTTGGATCTTTCACATATAAGAGCAATAGGCGTCAATGCTTCTGAACATGTTTACTTTTCATGGTCGGATGCTGTGGAAAAGGCGTATGAAAGGTATGTTGAACTTTTAGAGAGAAAAAAATGAGGCGCTCGTTGAGCGCCTCATTTTTTTATTGACAAACCAAATGAAAATCGTTATCATATTACATGTAAATGAATATCATTCTCATAAAAACACTTACATGGAGGACTCAATGAACAAAATTTTGATGTTGTTAATGACTTTTATCTTGGTTGCAGGTGTGGTATCCGGTTGTACTGCTGTTGACACGGAAGCAAATGTGGGCCAGGTAAAAGATGAAATTGTAAATATTTATACGGACCGCCATTACGATTCCGATGACGCATTATACGCATCGTTCACCCAAGAGACAGGGATTAAGGTGAATGTGGTAAAAGGCAATTCTGATGAATTGATCGAAAGATTGAAAAATGAGGGCGAAGACACTGAAGCGGATCTCATTGTTCTCGCTGATGTGGGACGTTTGCAGCGTGCTAAAGATTTGGGTCTATTGCAAAGCGCCGACAGCAGTATCATTAATGAGAATGTTCCTGAAGATTTTAGGGATGTTGAGAACCACTGGGTGGCACTCACCAAACGCGCAAGGGTTCTTGTCTACTCAAAAGATAGGGTTGATCCGGCCGAGCTATCCTCTTATCAGGCTTTGACAAATGATCAATGGAGCGGTAGAATCCTGACGAGAACATCGGACAACATCTATAATCAATCCCTGGTGAGCTCCTTCGTTGAATTGTATGGACAGGAAGCAACCGAGGAGTGGATTAGAGGCATTGTTGCCAACTTCGCCAGAGAGCCTAAAGGCAACGACAGGGATCAGGCAAAAGCCATTGCTGCGGGTGAAGGTGATGTTGCAATCATGAACACTTATTATCTGGGGTTGATGATGAACTCATCGGATGCGGAAGAAGTGAAAGTCGCTGAATCAGTTGGTGTATTTTTCCCCAATCAAGATGTCGATGGCACACATGTCAACGTGTCCGGTGCGGGATTGGTGAAATTTGCGGATCGCGCTGACAATGCGGTGAAACTGATTGAGTTCCTGACCTCTGAAACAGCACAGAAATCATATTCGGATGCAAACTATGAGTACCCGGTGAATCCGAAAGTGGAGCCATCAGAGTTGTTGAAAACATGGGGTGATTTCAAATCGCAACCGATCAAGATGTCTGATATAGGAAAGAACATTGAGGAGATCCTTAAAATAATGATACAAAATGGGTGGAAGTAATATATGACTGAATTAAGTGGACACAGGAAAAAGCACAATGTATTACCACTCATCACGTTAGCGATTTTCTTGATGCCAATATTCACAATCATAATATCAATGGATTCCGGAAGTTCTGAGAACTGGGTCTTTTTCAAGGAACACTTGTTACCGGAAAGTTTATTCAACACTATATATTTGACGTTCATGGCCTCTGCACTTGCGGGGCTATTGGGCTTTTTCAGCGCCTATTTGGTCAATTTCTTCGAGTTCCCACTGAGCAGGTTCTTCAAATGGTCATTTGTGCTTCCAATGGCCGTGCCACCTTACATTGCTGGGTATGTATACGCGGGAATGCTAGGATACACCGGCAATATTCAGATTGCAGCCCGTCAGATTTTGGGATACTCCATCCCTTATCAGTATCTGGACATCATGAATCTCAATGGGGCTATTTTGATCTATGGGTTCATGCTGTATCCTTATGTCTATCTAATAGTGAGGTCTTACCTGAAAGGCAGTGCGACCCAGTGGGTGGAATCGTCAAGAGTATTGGGACTTGGAATGGGAGAGACTTTGAGGCGTGTGATTCTGCCCCTTTCGAGACCGTCGATTGTGATGGGTACGGGCATGGTCATGATGGAAGTCATCAGCGACTATGGATTGGTGAAGTATTTTGGGATCCGAACACTCGGCACAGATATCTTCAGTCTTTGGTTTGGTAGTGGAGACCTTTCTGCGGCAACCAGAGTGTCGTTGATATTGCTCGTTCTTGTGCTCTCGTTACTTGTACTTGACACCTTATTGAAAGGCAGTAAAAAATACCATCTCAATATTTCCAAAAGCAATCCGATCAGAAAGTTTAAACTGAAGGGTCCGGCCAAATGGTCTGCATTTGCATTTTCCTCTATAGTGATGGCATTCGGATTCATAATTCCTGTGGCACAATTGATCGAGTGGGGACTGAAAAGCATGGATCGCGTGAATTTTTCAGCTCTTGGTCAGATGCTCCTCAATACATTCAATGCTTCCGCCATCGCACTTGTCATCATAGTTGTGGTCACTTTTTTTCTTGCGAGGTACTCGGCGCGTGAAAAAGGTGTTGTCGCTCGAATTGTAGACCAAGGTGTTAAACTGGGGTATTCGATTCCCGGGGCGGTCATCGGTGTTGGGGTCATGATTATGTTCATAGGACTGGATCGAAGCTTGGCACCTCTTTATCAGTGGCTTTCGTTGAGCAGGAGTCTGGTGGTTTCATCAAGTCTATTCGTACTCTATTTCGCCTATGCGTCCCGATTCCTTTTGCTTGGCTACAACAGTTTTTACTCGGGATTCATGAAACATGGTTCCGGTTACTTTGAATCCGCACGTACTCTTGGTATGAGCAGATTCAAAGCATCGATGAAGGTCGATGTGCCTATGCAGAAAATGGCATTTGTTTCGGCATCCATTTTGATTGTCATTGACATCATGAAAGAACTTCCGTTGACACTCATGCTCAGACCTTTCAACTATGAGACACTTGCAACCAAAACTTTTGAATATGCCAATGATGAGAGGCTCCAGGAAGCGGCTGTTCCAGCGCTGATTATACTCTCGATCAGTGTTGTAGGCATTTTGATACTTTCCAATCTTCAGAAAAGGAGAAAATAATGTATTTGAACTTAAAGGACATTCAATTTTCATATGACAAAGGACAGAATTTTGTTATGAACGATTTTTCGGTGAGGATCGAAAAAGGGGAAATAGTCTCCATAGTCGGAAACAGTGGCTCGGGAAAAAGCACCCTTTTAAGAATCATCTCAGGCTTGGAGGACAGGTCAACCGGACAAATCGAACTCGACGGTGATGTGTTGCAATCCAGTAAAGTCTTTGTTCAACCAGAAAAGAGAAAAATTGGATTTGTTTTTCAGGATTACGCATTGTACCCTTTTTTGAATGTGCGACAAAACATTGAGTTTGGAATCAAGAAGTTGCCTCCAAAAGAAAGAAAGCGCCGCATTGAAGAGACGCTTTCACTGGTTAAGATCAATGAACTTGAAAACAGATTCCCTCATGAGCTGAGCGGTGGGCAGATGCAACGGGTCGCACTCGCACGTGCACTTGCGCCGAAACCGAGAGTCCTTTTGATGGATGAGCCCTTCAGCAATCTGGACACAGAACTCGTCGGTGAGCTGAGATTGGAGCTCAAATCATTATTGAAAAAAGAAGGTATGACTGTGATTTTGGTGACCCACAATCAAGATGATGCGGGTTATATGGCTGATCGAATTGTAAAAATATAGGAGTGCTCACTAGAGCACCCCTATATTTTTCGCGTAGGTAAGTTTCTGAAGGAAACTTACTAGCGTCTCAGTATTATATTTCAATCCAGAAGCGCAGAAAAAATATCATAGCTAATAAGCTTCTTTCACCTCAACATCAATCCAATCAAATCGTTTGACGTCAAAATAGCCACGGTCAGTGATCTTGAGCTCTGGTATGACAGGGAGCGCCAGAAAACTGAGTGTCATGAACGGTTCTACTTTTGGAGAAATCTGCAATTTCTCATAAGCGATTTTTCTGAGTTGCCTTAACTTTTCAGATACGGTTTCCATGGACTCGGTTGACATGAGTCCTGCGATAGGAAGTTCCAGTGAGGCTTCGATCTGTCCGTTTTGCGCGATGGTGATGCCTCCTTGGATCCGTTTGATCTCATTGACGGCAACTGCCATATCTACATCGTTGTCACCGATGACGATGATGTTATGGGAATCGTGTGCGATAGTTGTGGCTATGGCACCATTTTTCAAATTGAAGTTTTCCACAAGACCAAGACCGATGTTCTTGGTTTTTCCATGTCGTTCGATCACGGCAATCTTGACAACGTCCAGATGTCTGTTGGTCATGAATAGATTCTTCTCATCGAGATAGACTCTACGGACCACTTTTTCCGTCACTATGGATCCGGGATTCATATGAATGACGTTGACGATGTCATTCTTGAGTCTCATTTCAAATTGTTCCGGTCGGATGGTATCGATTTTCACAGTGTCAAACACTCGGGAAGGGTCGATTTTTTTGGGTTCAAATAGAGCTTTCTTGTCCTGAGCGACCAAACGGCCCTTTTTATAAACCATGGAGATGTCTAAAGTGGAGAGATCGTCGAAAATGATGAGATCGGCATCATATCCTGGAGCGATGGCTCCAATATCACGCAGATTGTAACATCTGGCGGGGTTGATTGTCGCAAGTTGAAGCGCCGTGATGGGATCCATGCCGAGATTGATGGCTCTTCTGACGTTGTAATCGATGTGGCCTTCTCTCAGTATGTCCTCTGGATGCTTATCATCGGTACAGAACATGCACAGATGCTTGGTATGCGCATTGACACCTTTGATGAGCACATCGAGATTTCTGGCCGCCGATCCTTCCCTAATAGCTATGTACATTCCCAGACCGATCCGTTCCTCCATCTCTTCGACACTGGTGCATTCGTGTTCGGTCCTAATGCCGTTGATGACGTATGCATTCAAATCTTTTCCTGTTATTTCCGGTCCGTGCCCGTCGATGACCATTCTGTTGGCCATGTCGAGTTTTTCAAGCATGTCATTATCTCCTGCTATGACAGCGGGATAGTTCATCACCTCGCCCAGACCCAGAACCATATTGTGGTCGGCAAGTGTTGAGAGCGCCTCGCGGTCGAGAATCGCTCCTGAATTTTCAAACGGGGTTGCGGGAACACAGGAAGGCAACATGAAAAACCCGTTCAGTTCGGTTTCCTCGGATGCTTCGATCATATATTTTATGCCATCCAGTCCACAGACGTTTGCTATTTCATGTGGGTCTGCGACAACTGTAGTCGTTCCCCTTGGCACTATGATTCTCGCCATCTGATCGGGTGCGACCAGTGTGGATTCCATGTGCATATGCGCATCGATCAGTCCGGGTGCGACATACATACCTTTCAGATCGACTTCTTCGAGACCTTCGTAGTCGCCGATACCGATAATTTTGCCGCTGTCTATGGCGATGCTTTTCTCAATGATCTTTCCGTTGAAAACATTGATGACCCTTCCATTTTTCAGGACCAGTGCCACAGGCGCATCCCCTTTTGCAAGAGATGCCCTATGCTTCATCCGTTCCATGCGATCGCTCAGTTTCATTTGACCTCCTTAAAATACTCTGCAATATAATCCTCTTCTCTGCATTTTTCTCCGGTGTCGTTTTCAAGACAAGTGATCAGTTTCTTTAGTGCGTACATACGATTATCCAGCTCTGAAATCAAGTCGGCACATTCCTTCAGTTCGGTTTGGATCTTTGAAGGTGATTTGTCTCTGAATTTGTAGTAAAGTTTGTGCTCCACACTTGCCCAGAAGTCCATTGCAATGGTTCTGAGCTGAATTTCAACTCGAGTTTGGACCACGCCGTTGCTGAGATACACGGGCACTTCGATATGAACGTGAAGACTTTTGTAACCGTTGTCTTTTGGATGTTCGATATAATCCTTCACCTCGACGACCCTAAGGTCGGATTGACCTTTGATCATTTCATAGACATCGTAGATATCTTTTGTGAATGCGCAAATAATCCTTATTCCTGCGATATCGAATATTTGGCTGCGGGCATTTTCTATGGTGGGTTCCAGACCTAGGCGCGACAATTTCTCCTGAATTTTATTGGGATGCTTGACTCTGTAGGTGATATGTTCAATGGGGTTGTAATCGTGAATGTTTTGGAATTCCTCATCCAGGTTGTTCAGACGTGTCCTGATTTCATCGACCGCAAACTTATGGATCAGCAGCAGTTCACGCCATGGCTTTAATTCATCTGGCATTAAGCTTTCAAACATAATTGTATGATCTCCTTTTGACTATTATATTATGAATACCCAAATCATGCGACAATATTGTAAAATTTGTTTTGCATACCTATGACAGATTCGTTAGAATAATATATATGGGGGTAAGACATGGCCAAATTGATTGATTTAACAGAAGTGAACAAAATCATGGGGGAAATCATTGTCACGATAGACAAAAGCAAAAATCAATTGATTGAAATCGTCGAAACTGCACGTGATGAATATGAGATGCTCAGCCAAGAGCTGAATGTGCTGAAAAACAAGGTGGATCAGGTCATCATGGAAGTGGATCGGCTGATGCTCAAGGACAAATTGGTCCGCAAACATCTCGCCGATGTTTCAAAGGACTTCAAGACCTATAAAGAAGCAGACATCAAAAGGGCTTATGAGAACGCCACCGATGTCAAAGTCGATCTGATGTCCGCTGAAAAAGAGGAACAACTTTTGAAGCAGAGAAGATCGATCATTGAAGTGTCCCTCAAAAGATCGCTTAAGAATATCCACAATGCCGAACAGGTGGTGCATCAGGTGACAGTAGCTGCCACATATCTCAAAGGAGAGATTCTGTCCGCTCTTGGTGATGCCGGGATGGACCCTATGTCCATAGGGGTGAAGATTCTCGAGGCTCAGGAGAATGAAAGACTGAGAGTATCCAGAGATATCCATGATGGGCCGGCACAATTCATTGCCAGTATCGTCATGAAAGCGGATTTTTGCGAAATGCTCATGGCGTCCGATGTGCAAAAGGGACTAGCAGAACTCAGGGAACTGAAGGACCTCTCCAGAAAAGCGCTCAAGGAAGTCCGAGGGATTATTCACGATCTGAGACCGATGTCACTTGAGGATCTGGGACTTTCTGCAACCATTGAATCTTACGTCTTTGAATACGGCAGGGAAAACAATGTCGATGTGCAGTTCAAGAGCGGTAAGGTCATCAATGAAATCGAACCGATCATAAAAGTCGCCGTGTACAGATTGGTACAGGAACTTTTGAACAATATAAAAAAGCACGCTCAGTGCAAAAACATCATCCTTGCCATCGAGTATGGCACCAAATATATGAGACTCACTGTCATGGATGACGGAATCGGTTTTGACGTGGATGGAACACTGGCAAAACTCAGAAAGAAGCAAATATCTTACGGATTATTGGGTATATATGAGCGCGTAGAACAATTTAAAGGTGAAATCCAGTTCCATTCCAAAACAGGAGAGGGAACCACAGTCACTATAAAACTTCCAGTCACACGAGAGGTCACAGAACATGATGAATGATTCGAGTGTCAAACCGATCAAGGTACTTATAGCAGATGACCATGCGCTGATCAGGCAAGGTCTCAAATCCTTACTGAGTCTTGAACCACGAATCAATGTCATTTGTGAGGCGGACGAGGGCCATTCCATAGTGCCACTTTTGAATGCCTATAAACCCGACGTCCTTCTAATGGACATCAATATGCCGGGTATGACCGGAATCGAAGTGCTCAAACTGATCAAAAAAAATGAGATCAACACCCGCATTGTATTTTTAACGGTTGAAAACGACCAAAAAACTTTACTGGAAGCGATTGAAATAGGCGCTGACGGGTATATTTTAAAAGGATCCCCTCCGGTGGAATTGATAGAAGCCATCATAAGCGTATCAGAAGGTGAAAAATACATCGACAAATCGCTGGTTTCCGTTTTGTTCAACAAGGTGGTCAACATTCATACAAAAGGATCCCATTTCGATATGCTTTCCCAGCGGGAAATTGAGATTCTTTACTTTATATCGAAAGGTTTCAGCAACAGGGAAATAGGGGAAGAACTCTTCCTTTCCGAAAAGACGATCAAGAACAATGCCACCAGAATCTTCAAAAAGATCGGAGTAGGTGATCGCGTACAAGCGACCATATATGCCATAGAAAACGAAATATCCAAGCACTATTCAGCCTAAGTTTCGGAAGTGGGGACCATAGTCCCTTCAAGGAAGTGACCTTCAGCCCCATACAAAGGGCCTTGCGATTCTAGCAGGACCGATGATGTCGTAGTACAATAAGAACATCAAACAGGGAACGGCGTAACAGAGAGTTACCCGATAATTAGGAGGATACGGATATGATGAATATGATGAGTATTGCTAAGAATTATGTTAATGGATTTATTAAGAAAGAAGAAGGGCAAGGTATGGTTGAGTACGCTCTAATCATCGCACTGATTGCAATTGTTGTAATTGTTGCACTTCTTGCTTTAGGACCAAGAATTGCCGAGATATTCGATAACATAACAAACTCGCTCTAATTTCAAATTAATCGAGGCTTTGAGCCCGTTAAGCAGCTCTAATCTTCCAAAAGGTTAGAGCTTTTTTTTCATCAAAAAGGCGAGGAGGATGCTATGAAAAAGTGGTTTAAAAAAGATGATGGACAAGCAATGGTCGAACTGGCACTCATACTTCCCGTGCTATTGTTGATCATTATGGGCATCTTCGAATTCGGATTCATGTTCAACAACTATCTTACACTGAGCAACGTCTCTAGAGAGGCCGCAAGATATGCGAGCCTGGGAGGAACAGATGCACAGGCTGCGGCGTTGGCAATTGAGATCGCGCCCAATTTAGATTCTGACAAGCTGACCATTGTCATCACACCGACTCAAGCCGATCGAGGTAGGGGAGATTCCCTGAAAGTGGTGGTGACCTATCAATATAATTTGTTGACACCGTTTTTGGACGGCGTAATAGGGAACGGTATACCGCTGAAGGCTGAAACAGTCATGCGTGTGGAATGAAAGAGGTGGACTTATGTTTAAGAAAATTTTTATAGATTCGGAAAAAGGTAGTGTTTCCATACTGATGGCGCTCATGATGGTGGCCATACTCGGATTCAGTGGTCTCTCCATTGACGTAGGTTACGCTTATGTCGAAAGGACCAGACTTTCCAACGCACTGGACTCTGCAGTACTTGCTGCGGCTCAGGACTTGACGGTGGGCAGCCAAAGCGCCAGAGCGACTGCTGAGAGTTATCTCCTCCAAAACAATGTGGCACTGGATGAAGTGACCATCGAAGTGGGACCAGACCTTAAATCCATTGAAATCAAGGGCAACAGAAATGTGGAACATTTTTTCATGAAAGTCCTTGGCATAGACAGCTCCACTGTTGGCGCCACCTCAAAAGCGATCATCGCACCGATTAATAGTGTCAAAGGTGGGCTCAGGCCATTTGCAGTTGAGGATTTTGATTACACTTATGGAGACCTAATCACGCTCAAGCAGGGCGCAGGCGACAGTTACAACGGCAATTTCGGAGTTGTGGCGCTTGGTGGCACTGGAAATAGCACCTATGAATATAATGCTTTTTATGGGTATGCCGGTGAACTCAAGATAGGCGATCAAATTCCGACAGAACCTGGTAACATGGCTGGTGTTTCCAACCAACTCAAGGCATACATCAACAGTATTGACGAGAGTTTTGAGAATCATTCGAGAAAATCCGATAGATTGTGGACAATTCCTTTGGTGGATACGCTTGAGGTCGGCGGTCGTGGGTATATTATTGTTACCGGATTCGCTCAAGTCTTTGTGGAAAATGTCTACAACCAATCCGGAAAGATCAATATTGATTCAAGATTTGTGAAATTCGTGGTGAACGGAGCCATAGACACTGAAGCGGTAGATCACGGCGTGTATGGTGTAAAATTAGTGAATTGAGGAGAAAGTCATGAAAAAATCATCTAAAGGATTGTTTGTACTCGCATTTTTATTGGCACTGATTGGTGCTGGGACACTGTATATTTATCTGAGTCAATTGGAAACGCCACAAGAAGTGACACTGGAAACTACAAGTGTTCTAGTGGCAAGCGCTAATATCCCATCGAGAACACTTATAACAAGCGATATGGTGAAAATTGTGGACATGCCTAAAGAAGGCGTGATTCAGGGATCTTTCCTTACCTCAGAGGAAGTGGTCGGACAGTATACCAGGACAGAAATCTTTGAAAACCAACAAATCAATCCCAATGCCCTGATTGATGACATTTCGGATGTTCTCAGCATGAAAATCACAGGCAGCAACAGGGCCATCTCAGTCAGTGTGACGGGTTCGACAGGTGTCAGCAAGTTGATTGAGCCCGGTGATCGCGTGGATGTGATTGTTTTTCTGCCGCAGATTCAGGAGCAAGGCAGAATCGTAAGACCGGATATCGCTAAAATCATGCTTCAGAATGTGGAAGTTTTGGCAATCGACAGGAAACTGCATAGAAAAGAAGGCAGTACGGATTTGGCGACCGAAGAAGGCCAAGTGACTTCGTATTTAGTGACGTTATCCGTGCCTATCATGGATGTGGAGACGCTCATTCTAGCCAAGGACATTGGTATGATCGATCTTGCTCTAAGACCGCTTGAGGACGATTTTATCTACACTACGAGCGGTGTGATCTGGCAAGAGCTTTTGCTCAATGATACGAAGCAACTCAAAGATTTCTTCCCTGAATATGAATTTGAAGGACTGGATGGCGGTAATATTGAACCTGGAGAATTCGTCTACAGCAAATACCTTTATTACACGGTTCAATTCGGAGACACACTTCTAACGATCAGCAACAAATATTACGGAACACCCGCCTACGTTCAGTTGCTCAAACAAGTCAATAAAATCGATGACGAAAACATGATTTTGGCAGGAACGGGCATAAAAATACCTGTTTTGGAAGAAGGTGGGGTAGAGAATGCCGATTAAAATCATAATAGCAGACGATGTAAAAGATATGCGCGATATGATCGTAAAAATGCTTGGAGCCAGTCGGCTGGACTATGAGATCGTCGCAACCTGTGAGAATGGCGAGGAAGTTCTGGATACATTCAAACGTAAAAAGGCTGATATTGTACTCATGGACATCAACATGCCGGTGATGAACGGACTTGAGGCCACGGAAGTGATCACAGGTCTCTATCCTCATGTTCAAGTGATCATGATGAGTGTGCAGCATGAGACTGAATATCTCAAAAAAGCGATGTTGGCTGGTGCAAAGGCTTACGTCATGAAACCGGTGGATATGGTGGAGCTCATCGAAACCATTGAAACCACATTTGAACGCGCCAAATTGCTCACACCGGTAAGTGTTTCCAATGAAAAAGTCTACGATGCGAAAATCATCAGCTTTTTCAGCGCAAAAGGTGGCGTTGGAAACACTTCCGTGGCACTCAACGCCGGCATCGTTTTTCATGAGATGCTTGAAAAGAAAGTCTTGATTGTAGATTTGGATTTGCGTTTTGGTGACATCGCACTCATGATGAACAGACAAAATGAAACCACCATTAAAGAACTGATGGATGATAGTCCGATTGAAGAGTATTCGGATGTTTCCTCATATTTGTTCTCATACAAGGAAGGCCTTGATTTTTTATTTGCCCCCAAAGATCCTGAATCTGCGGAGTACATCTCAAAAGATCGCGTACATAAATTTTTGGAACTCGTCAAACGACATTATGAAATCATCGTTATAGACACGGGGATCAACTTTGATGAAGTGACTCTTGCGGCACTGGACCTCTCAGAAAAAGTGGTGATTGTATCCAACCAAGAGGTCACCGGAATCAAAAATACGAAAGTATGTCTGAAAGTCATGCAGACACTCAATTATGATTATGACAAAATCAAACTGCTGATCAATATGTCAGATGACAGATTTGGAATCTCAAAAGGCAACGTCCAAAAAGCGTTCGATTATGAAATTTTAGGATTCATACCTGAAGATTCCAAATTGGTCAGAAATGCCATCAATACAGGGATGCCGTTTGCCATAACTAAAAACAGTCTCAAAAAACCGTTAAAGGCACTTTGTGATGCATTGTTGATTGAATAAGAGGTGGACACATGTCATTAAAGAAAAGACTAGAAGAGCAACAAACAGAAAAAAAGACATCCAATCCGGCGGAAAAGGAACGAGATCCTTATACCGATCTCAAAATGAAAATCCAGTATCAAGTCATACAGGAACTCAATATCGACTTCAACGATATAAGCGATCAAAATGAGACGTTCAAAAATGATCTAAAAGCCATATTGTTGACCAACATTGAAAAAGAATCCCTCAATATGACGCCCAACCAAAAGAAGCGGATTCTTGAGGAACTTACAGACGAAATCGTAGGTTTTGGTCCGATCACAGTCCTTTTGCAGGACAGCAATGTCACTGAGATCATGGTAAATGGCCCGGATCGGATTTATATAGAGGTGAACGGCAAACTGGTGAAATCGGATGCGAGATTCAAAGACAACAACCATATCATGCACGTCATCAAAAAAATAGTATCTTCCATCGGTAGACGTGTAGATGAAAGTTCACCAATGGTGGATGCTAGACTTGCCAACGGTTCCCGTGTCAACGCCATTATCCCGCCCCTTGCCATTGACGGTCCTACACTCACCATAAGAAAGTTTGCGGAGGACCCATTCAAAATCAGCGACTTGGTGGGTTTCGGAACACTCAACTCCAAAATGGCTGAATTTCTGAGGGCTTGTGTTGAGGGTAGGCTCAATGTGGTTGTTTCAGGTGGTACGGGCAGTGGTAAAACGACCACGCTTAACGTACTTTCATCATTTATCCCGGCTGACGACCGTATTGTGACCATCGAGGATGCCGCGGAACTTCAATTGCCTCAGCCTCATGTAGTAAGACTGGAGACCAGACCTCCCAACATAGAGGGCAAAGGCGAAGTCACCATCCGAGATCTTGTCAAGAACAGTTTGCGTATGCGTCCCGATAGAATCGTTGTCGGTGAGGTGCGTTCAGGCGAGGCATTGGACATGCTTCAAGCCATGAACACAGGCCATGACGGTTCATTGACCACAGGTCATGCCAATACGCCAAGGGATATGCTCTCCAGACTGGAGACCATGGTTTTGATGTCTGGAATGAATTTGCCCGTCAAGGCCATCAGAGATCAGATCTCATCAGCTGTAAACCTAATCGTTCAACAGGCGAGACTTCAGGATGGCAGCAGGCGCATCACCCATATTACTGAGGTACTTGGAATGGAAGGCGATGTGATCATACTTCAGGATATTTATAGGTATGAACAAAGAGGTGTCGATTCAAAAGGGAAAGTCATCGGTGATTTCCAGTTCACGGGCATCATGCCGACTTGTTTGAAAACATTAAGGGAGCATGGCATACATGTGCCAAGTCATCTCTTTGAACAATAAAAGGTGGTAAATTATGAAGTTAATAGCGGCAATCACTTTATTCTTCAGTTTATTGCTCTTTTTACTGGGAATATTCGGTAGAATGTCCTCAAAAGAAAAAGCGTTGGATAAGCTCAAGGCATATGATGATAAAGTAGAGGTGGTCAAGACCTCCAGACCGATCAGAAAAGGACCTATTGGCAAGATTGGCAACTGGATGTCGAAATTCCAGAAAGATCCCAACAAAAGAAAAAAGAGAAATCTGATCGTCACCCAGGCGGATGTGCCGTTCACCTATGAGGAGTTCATGATTTTCAGAGCTTTGTTTGTTATCTTATTGACTTTCTTAATCTTCGCAGTTACGAAAGATTTTGTGATGGTCTTGGTAGTACTTGTCGTGTCCTCAATACTCCCTAAAATCTATCTGAAACGTAAGATCAAGAACAATATTGCCGCTTTTGACGCGCTTCTCAATGATGGGGTCGTCATGATTTCAAACGCACTGAAAGCGGGTTACTCATTCATGCAGGCTTTGGCAGTGGCTGCTGAGGAAACACAGGACCCATTCAAGAAATCTTTCAAGATTTTACTCAAAGAACTGAGTCTTGGGATGCCACTTGAGGACGGGCTTGAGAATTTGCTCGAGAGGATGCCCTCGGATGACCTTAGATTGATTGTCAATGCCATACTCATCCAAAGGGACGTGGGCGGCAATTTATCCGAGATCCTTGAGAATATCGCAGAAACCATAAGGGAAAGACAGAAAATCAAAAATGAACTCAACACATTGACTGCACAGGGCAAACTTTCGGGTATGATCATCATGGCCATGCCAATATTTCTTGGGTTGATATTTTATGTGCTCAACAAGGATTATATATTGGTGCTCTTTACAACTCCAATAGGTAATGTGATGCTGGGTCTTGCGATTTTCAATCAAATCATCGGATGGCTTTTTATCCGAAAGATAGTCAACATAGAGATGTAGGAGGTGAATCGTATGTTGTTTATAGCCATTTTTTCATTTTTCCTGCTGACGCTTGTCATTCTATACGGACTTTTCAAGGTCATTTTCAAGAAACAACTCGCCGTGGGCAAACGGCTGGATTACATTGCCAACATGGAAACGCCTCAAACGGCCGAACCGGAGTCCGGATTCGGCGCAAGAGTGGTCATCCCATTTTTTAATGGTGTGGGAAGGCGAATCCTGAAATTCACACCGGAAAATGCAAGCAAGAGGCGCAGATTTATGCTGGAGCGTGCCGGTTATTTGAAAGGCACCTCCTATGAACGTTGGGTGGCCAAAAAGATCATCATGACTCTGGTCATGTGCCTTGCCATAACATTATTGCTTTATTTGGTCAATGCGGATTTCAGCATAATTGTTTTCTCGGCATTAGTTAGTTTTGCTTTTATTCAAGTCATGTATCGATTCTCGATTCAAAAGGCGATCTCCATGAGAGGTGTCAACATGGTCAGAGAATTGCCTTACGCACTGGACCTTATAACGGTGAGTGTGGAGGCTGGATTGTCGCTTGATGGCGCAATCGGCCGAATCGTTGCTAATATTGAAGGCGTGTTGTCTGATGAATTTGCAAAAACCCTCAAGGAAATGAGAATGGGCATCGATAAAAAGAAAGCTTTGAAAAACATGAGCGACCGGTGTGATGTTAAGGAAATCACCACACTCATGTCCGCACTGATCCAAGCGGATGAACTGGGCGTGAGCATCGGTAAAGTCCTCAGGATTGAGGGGGCACAACTCAGGGAGAAAAGAAAACAGGCCGCGAGAGAAAAAGCGATGAAGGCACCGATCAAAATGCTTTTCCCTTTGGTCCTATTCATATTTCCGGCCATTTTCGTCGTTATTTTGGGACCCGCTCTGATTCAAATTATCAGTACATTATAGGTGGACAAATGATGATCATGAAAGTGGATAGATTAAGAATTGCCGATTCTTTCATGAAGAGGCTCAGAGGATACATGTTTCATAAAATGCCAACAGTGAGTGAAGTTCTGATCATCAAACCTTGCAATCAAATTCATACATTCAATATGAAATTTGATATCGATATTTTATTTTTGGACGATGAGAACCGTGTGATCAAGAAGTATGTGGCAGTAAAGCCTGGAAGAATCCTTTCCGCTGTCAAAAACGCCACTTTTGTCGCTGAATCAAAGACAGGACTGTTTGTATCTGTTGAAGAAGGTGAACAAGTTCAATTCGAGCTGTCAAATTGACCTAACACATAAAATATGCTATAATAAATGGGTGCACACTAGTGACCCGCACATTTTTATAACAAAATATTACCAACAGCCACTTTATCGTAAAGTGGTTTTTTTTATTGGATTCAGTTCATTGAAGTCCAAACTGTGGAGGAGCTGACATTGAATAATTTACTTATGGTCCAAATCATTTTAGGGAGTCTTGTGCTCGTCGCAACGGCGACGTTGATCCTGAACTTCAGAAAGAGAAAAAACATCAACATCCGAAACGCCTCGTTGACTGTTGAAGAATTGGAATCTCATGCGAGACGCATGGCCATAGACCATTCGGTTTCACTCAAGAAAAGTTTGCATAATTGGCCGATCAAAAGGTTGAATGAGAATTATGCCATGATTTTAGATTTATACAAGGAGTTGAACAAGGACACTCTGCTTAAAAAATCTGTTCCACCATCAGCGGAGTGGCTGCTGGACAATTTCTATGTCATTGAAGAACAAGTCAAAATGATGCGAAAAGATTTGAACAAGAAAAGCTACAGCGAGTTGCCGGTTCTAAAAAAAGGTCATTTGAAGGGGTATTCACGAGCACTTGCAATCGCAATTGAGTTTGTGTCACAAGTGGACGGTCAAGTGGAAGAAAATACTTTGATCCGTTATTTGGATGCGTACCAATCGCATAGCATACTGTTTGATAGGGAGATTCGAATCATTCCGGTCATGCTGAGACTCGCTTTGATCGAAAACATGCGAAGTGTCTGCGAGACGCTGACGGAGACACACCAAGCATGGAATCAAGCCGATCACCTCATAGAATCATGGATGGAGGACGAAACCACCTCTGTGGACAAAATGATCAAGAACATTGAAAATACAATGGGTGACCAGTATGACTCCAACGCTTCATTTATTGAGCATTTATTTTATAGGCTCAGAAGATCCGGAAAGAGTTATTCGGGTATTTTGAAACATATGGACACCAACCTCGAGAAGGTTGGGGCATCCATTGAACAAATCGCCCAAAAGGAACACAACACCCAAGCTGTGAACACGGTGTCCATGGGCAACTGTGTGATGGCCCTGAAATATGTGTCCTCGATGGACTGGTTGGACTTATTTGAAAAAACCAGCTTTGTTGAAGCGATTCTCAGGAAAGATCCAAGTGGCATCTATGAGAAAATGGATATCGAATCCAGAGGCCATTACCTGAGAAGCACCGAAACACTTGCAAAGGTCCATGGAGTGTCTGAACGCCATATTGCTCGAGAAGTGTTAAAACTGGCGAACGAAGCATTTGAGAACACGAAAAACCTTAAAGAATCAGATCCTCTTCAACAAAGAAAAATCCATGTGGGTTATTACTTGGTGGACAAGGGCAAAAAGACACTTGAAGACATACAGGACGACAAATTGTCATTTGTAAGGGCAATGGTCGCTTCCGTCAAGAGACACCCACTAAGGGTTTATTTGGGCGCAATAAGCGTTGTTACCATGATGATTGTTGCTGCAAGTTTGAATTATGGTAAAAGCCAGTCGTTAAGTCAACATGTCATGCTTACTGTTTTGACCGGGTTGATTGTATTCATTCCAGCCAGTGAAATCTCGATCACATTGGTGAATTGGGTGGTTGGGAAGATTGTCAGACCATCTGTTTTTCCGCGCCTCAAGTTCAAGGATGGCATACCGTCGGAATATAAGACAATGGTGGTGGTACCGACCTTATTGAGTGACGTCCATCGAGTGGACGTTTTACTTGAAAACCTTGAGAGCAATTATCTGTCCAATCGTGTTGACAACCTCTATTTTGCTCTGATTGGAGCGTATTCGGATTCCAAAGGTCCCAACACGCAAATTGACGAAGAAATTTTAAGACATACATCGGAAGGCATCAAGGCTTTGAATGAGACCTATGCGAAAGGCCAAGAGGATATCTTCTACTTTTATCATAGAATGAGCCAATTCAATGAAATCGACAATCAATGGACCGGGTGGGAACGAAAAAGAGGCGCACTCATGGAGTTCAATGAACTTCTGCTCGGTTCCGAAGAGACAAGCTTCAGGCACTATTCTGAAAATGCGATGCCGTCGGGAACCATCAAGTACATCATCACACTGGATTCAGACACTCAATTGCCGATCGGTATGGCGAAAAAAATGGTCGGGACTATGGCCCATCCACTCAACACGCCTATAATAAACACTGAACGTGGCGTGGTTGTGGATGGTTACGGACTGATTCAACCGAGAGTATCGTTTGATGTCGAGAGCGCAAACAAATCTATGTTTTCAAAAATTTTCACCGGTCAAGAAGGTGTTGATCCCTATGCAAGTGCCATTTCGGATGTCTATCAGGATATTTTCGGAGAGGGTATTTTTACCGGAAAAGGCATCTATGATTTGAGTGTTTTTCATCAAGTGTTAAAAAACGCCGTTCCCGACAGGGCTGTTCTCAGCCATGATTTGTTGGAAGGGTCATACGTAAGGGCGGCACTGGTTTCCGATTTGGAGTTGATTGACGCGTACCCTACAAAATACAACTCTTACATCGCCAGATTGCATCGCTGGATCAGAGGCGACTGGCAATTGATTCCTTGGTTGAAGAGATCGATTTTGAATCGAAACGGTCAGAAAATCACAAATCCGCTTTCAGCCATATCAAAATGGAAAATCGCAGACAATTTACGACGCAGTCTCGTTGCGCCTTCAGTGATGGTTTTGCTTATTTCAGGTATCGGATTCCTACCGGGAAATAGTCTGGTGTGGGTTTTGCTTGGAATATTGCCGTTATGTGCATCGTTGCTCTTGCAGGCAATATCATCCGTCTTCAGAAAAACGGATTGGGTCAAAAGGCATATGTCAGGATTCTTTGGGTTAAAGGCTTCACTTTTCCAGTTCATCCTTGGAATGATGTTCTTGCCTTATCAATCGTTCAGAATTTTAAATGCCATAGGTGTTTCATTATACCGTGTGTTGATTTCAAAAAAGAACATGTTGGAATGGGTCACGTCTGATGATTCCGATAAAAATCAAAAAAATTCATTGGGAGCATACCTGAAAGCAATGTGGTTAGGTGCTCTAATGGGTGTGCCGATGATTATACTGGGCCTGTTTCACAAGCCTCAGGAATGGTTGATGGGATTAGTCTTTTTCGCATTGTGGGCGATTTCTCCATTTATCGCCTACTATGTCAGTTTGGATGAAGTTGAGAAAAAAGAATTGCTCGAATCGGATGAGGAATTGTTGCTGAGACAATTCGCCAGAAAGACTTGGCATTTCTTCGATACATTCGCAAATAAAGAAAACCATTTTCTGGCTCCGGACAATTTTCAGGAAGATCCCAATAGAGGTGTTGCAAGCAGAACATCGCCGACAAATATCGGATTGGGATTGCTTGCTACGCTATCCGCACGGGACATGGGTTTTATAGGAAACACAAAAATGCTTGCCACCCTATCGGAGACGGTCAAAACCATCGAGACACTCCCCAAGTGGTATGGCCATCTTTTCAACTGGTACGATACCAAGACACTGGCTCCATTGTTTCCTAGGTATATATCCACTGTGGACAGCGGAAACTTGATCGGTTATATCATTACACTTATAGAAGGCTTAAAATCAAACCTTTCAGAGCCTATGATCAAACGTTCGAATGTTGAGGGCATTCTCGACACACTCAAATGTGGTGTGGGAGATTTGAATGGTCCAGCGCATGTTTTCAAAGAGCTCTTGGAAAACGGCGAAGTCAATGCGATTTCATGGGCAAAAGCACTTTCAGACTACTCGGAAAAAGCTGTCAACATGACTGATGAGAAGAATATATGGAACCGCAAGACATTGTCTATGGTAAGAATGTATGCCCAGGAAGTCGACAAGATGATGCCTTATATAAGTTTGGTCAAAGACCGACCAGTGGATTTGAACTTTGACGACGTGATGTCGATTTTAAACGAAATGCCATCACCCAATAGCCTGGAAAACTACAATCAAAGCATTCTTATGGTGCTTGAAAACTTGAGAAACGCAACTGAGGAAGATGCTCTGACCGCTCATAAGGAGTGGCTTGGCACTTTTGAAGCGAAAGTTATGGAATCCTCGGCGTTTGCAAAAACATATCTGGAGGAGACCAAGCAATTGATGGAACGCCTTGAATGGCTTTCCGACAACACGAAATTCAATGTGCTCTATTCCGAAAAAAGACATCTGTTTTCCATCGGATTCAATCTGGAAGACAACCGTTTGACCAACTCTTTTTACGATCTGTTGGCTTCGGAATCAAGACAAGCGAGTTACATCGCAATTGCCAGAGGTGAAGTGCCATCCAAACATTGGTATATGCTCGGCAGATCGATGACGGTCGTTGACAGGTTCAAAGGACTGATCTCTTGGAGTGGCACCATGTTCGAGTATTTGATGCCGCTGCTGATCATGAAAACGTACAAAAACACTTTGCTGGATGAGACCTATTCCTTCGTCATCAAAAGCCAGATGAAATATGGCAAACAAAGAAACATGCCATGGGGCACTTCGGAATCCGTCTATAATCTTCTCGACAGCCATTTGGATTACCAATATAAAGCGATCGGCGTGCCTTGGTTGGGTCTTAAACGCGGTTTGGGAGAAGATGCGGTTGCAGCCCCATATGCCACATTTTTGGCATTGATGGTAGCGCCTAGAGAAGCGTTTGACAATCTCATGTTCATGAAAACTGAAGGCCTTGAGGGCACCTATGGATTTTTTGATGCGGCGGATTATACCCAGGAACGTCTTGGAAACACCGAGACAAAAAAAGTCCTTAAAAGTTACATGGCCCATCACCAAGGGATGTCGCTCCTCGCTGTCAACAATTACTTGAACAACAATTTGATGCAGGAACGGTTCTTTTCGAATCCGGCCATCAATGCGGCTAAACTCCTATTGCAGGAACGAGTGCCGCTCCATGTGATTTTCACAAAGGAAAACAAAGAGAAGATCATGCCATTCAAAGAATACGTCGTGAAGGATCAAGGCTCTTATCGCAGGTTCACCGAACCGAATTCTGTTTTGCCAAAGGCGCACATTTTATCCAATGGCAATTACACGGTCATGGTGACCGACAAAGGTAACGGTTACAGCCGCACCAAGTCGGAAGCGGTCACACGATGGAGAGATGATGCATCCTATGGTATGTTTTTTTACATCAAGAATGTCGAGACCGGTTCAAAATGGTCTTCGACCCATGCACCACTATGCACAAAACCCGATTTTTATGAAGCGGTCTTCACTCCAGATAAGGCTTTATATAAGAGAAAAGATGGGTGGATTGAAACTTCTACAGAAATCATTGTCGCTTCAGGCGACAACGTTGAAATAAGAAGAGTCAAACTCAAGAACAGTGGAAAATCAGATGTGCAATTGGAACTCACAAGTTACTGTGAACTGGTCTTGGCCCCTCACAAAAGTGATTTGGCCCATCCGACTTTCAGCAATCTGTTTGTCGAAACCGAGTTTGATGCGAAATATGACGCTTTGATCGCCAACAGAAGACCAAGGGATTCAAAAGACAAAGGCCTTTGGATAGCGCAGATGGCGGTGTCGGAATCACGAAGCACAGAACGCATCCGTTATGAAACTGATCGCATGCTGTTTCTGGGACGAGGCAGAACCGTTGCCAACCCTGTGATGGTCGAACGGGACAAACAGATGGCAAATACCACAGGCACTGTCCTCGATCCTATTCTGAGCATACAAATGCGTGTGAGAATCCAATCGGAACAATCCACACGGATATCATTTGTTACAATGGTTGCAGATTCAAAAGAAGCACTCTATTTGCTTTTGGAAAAGTATTCAAATATTGAAACCTGTGACGCCTCATTCTGGTTGGCAGTAAGTCGAAGCCAAGTTGAGACAAGATATCTCAATATCAAAGCCGCAGATATGGAACTTTACCAGAATATGATTTCAGATATAATATTCTTAAGCCCGATCAGGCAAACTTATGCAAGCCTGATCGCACAAAGCACAAAAGGACAGTCATCGCTTTGGCCGTATGGGATTTCCGGTGATTATCCGATTATTCTCATCATCATCGACAAAGCGGATTCAGTGGATGTTCTGAATGAAGCTCTTAAAGCACATGAGTACTGGCGACTGAAAGATCTGAGAATCGATCTCGTGGTTGTGGTCAAAGAAGAGAACAGTTATTTCAATCCATTGGCGACATTGGTCAATGAGATTGTGTTTTCAGGTCATACCATTGATGGCATACGCTTACTCAACGATATTTTCGTATTGAACGAAAACAGTTTGGCAGAGAAAGATTTCTATTTGCTTTGCGCTGTCTCCAAATTGATTTTCAGAGGCAATGGAATGAGCATGTCGGAACAATGGATAATCGAGGAGCCTGTGAATATGGGCAAATTGCGCTCAAAAGTGTTTCAAAAGAGAATGGATGAACCGACCTTCATCAGGAGAAAAGTAGTGTCCGACAATGGCATTGGCGGGTTCAGCGATGAAGGCGACGCTTATCTGATCCAACTGGAAAACGAACAGGTCACTCCTGCGCCGTGGACGAACGTCATAGCCAATCCGAACTTTGGTTTTATTGTCACAGAATCCGGAGGCGGCTTCACTTGGTCGGGCAACAGTAGAGAAAATAAGCTGACACCTTGGTCCAATGATCCGGTAAGTGACATTCCGGGCGAAGTGTTCTATTTGAGTGACGCTTCACTGGAGGTTTGGTCCTTGACACCTCTACCGATCAGAGAATGTCAACCGTATACGATAGAACACGGTTTCGGTTACACCTCTTTTGATCATGTGAGTCATGGGTTGGCACAGAAATTGACACAGTTCGTTCCTGTTGAGGGCAATGTGAAAATCAGTTTGATCTCACTTACCAACCTCAGTTCGGAATCCAAGGCGGTCTCACTCACACACTATTTGAAACCGGTGATGGGTGTACAACCATCCGATACAGGGATGCATATTAAAACGTTCAAAGATGAATCAGGGATCATGCTCATAGAAAATCCGTTCAATCAAACGTATGCCAGTCAGGTCATGTATCTGAACACATCGATTGAGGAACGAACCGTGACAGGCTCACAGACAGATTTCTTTGGCTCATCCGATATCCAATCGCCTGAAGCCCTTAAGAACACACAATTGTCTGGAACCGTTGGAATAGGGTATGTTCCTTGTGCCGCCATGCAAATTGAAAAAACGATTCTACCAGGCGAAACCGCATTGCTGACATTCGTGGTCGGGACTTCCGACAATGCAACGGATGCGATAGCCGACGGCCTTGCATACGCAGATATCGAGTTTGCTAAAAATGCGCTGGAAGAGGTAAAAGCTTTCTGGAATAAAAAACTGCATCTGATTGAAGTCAAAACACCAAACAGAGCCTTTGACATCATGATGAATGGCTGGTTGATGTACCAGGTCATATCGTGTCGACTTTGGGCAAGATCAGCATTTTATCAATCTGGTGGTGCGTTCGGATTTAGAGATCAACTGCAGGATAGCCTCTCGATCATGAACATTTGGCCGGAACTTGCAAGAGATCAGATCGCCAAGCATGCCGCCCATCAGTTTGTGGAAGGTGATGTGCTCCATTGGTGGCATGAGCCTGAACTGAAAGGCACCCGTACTCGAATCTCAGATGATTATTTATGGCTGCCATTTGTGACGGCAACCTACATCGAGCGCACACAAGACAGTGCGTTTTTGGAACTCGTCGCTCCATTTTTGGAAACGGAAATTCTCGAGCCGAATGAGGATGAACGCTACTGTTCACCTAGAATTGCAGAGGAGTCCGGTTCGATCTATGAGCATTGTATCCGAGCGATTGAAAATGGTCTCAAATTTGGTGAGCGTGGTCTCCCACTTATGGGAAGCGGGGACTGGAACGATGGCATGAATCGTGTCGGCGTGGATGGAAAGGGTGAAAGTGTTTGGTTGGGTTGGTTCTTATACACGACTCTTCAGAAGTTCATCCCGATTTGTGCCGCCAGGCAAGATGATGAACGTGTGACACAATTTAAGAATGTTTCGAAAAAATTGCTTGAATCCATTGAACAAAATGGTTGGGATGGCAACTGGTATAGAAGAGCGTACTTCGATAACGGAGAACCGCTGGGAGCGTCACAAAACCATGAATGCCGAATTGATTCGCTCGCTCAGTCTTGGGCCGTGATTTCAAAGGCTGCAAATCCGGATCGTGTCAACATGGCAATGAACGCACTTGAAGACCACCTGGTCGACCAGGAACATGGGCTCATCAAACTTTTGACACCACCTTTTGTGGATGGTCAATTGGAGCCCGGTTATATCAAAGGTTACGTCCCAGGCGTAAGAGAAAACGGCGGTCAATACACCCATGCCGCAGCTTGGGTGATCGAGGCTTACTCGATGATGGGCGATGGAGATAAGGCAATGATGCTGTATGATCTGGTCAATCCGATCAATCATTCCAGAACACCTACGGAAAGGGCCATCTATAAAGTGGAACCTTACGTGATGGCTGCTGACGTCTACAGTGCTTATCCACATGAAGGACGCGGTGGATGGACATGGTACACCGGTTCTGCAAACTGGATGTATGAAGTGGGACTCAACGACCTACTTGGCGTGACCCGAGTGGGAGACAGCTTGAAGATCAATCCTTGCATCCCTAGATTCTGGCAGGAGTACTCAGTAAAGTATAGCTTCAAAGATACGGTGTATGTCATAAATATCAGTACACCGCACAACATCAGTACTGGGAAAACCAAGATCACACTGGACGGTCTTCCGCTTGAATCGATGCTTGTTCCATTGGTCAATGATGCGGCTGAACATCTCGTCAACATTGATCTGATATAAAAAGAGGCGTGCCTCAAAATGGAGAAAAATCATTTTGAGGCACGCTTTTAATGGTTGCAAAACCATTCGATTTATGGCATAATAAAAAAGCAGTTGATATGCGAGATTAACTCAGTGGTAGAGTGTTTCCTTGACGTGGAAAAAGCCATGGGTTCGACCCCCTTATCTCGCACCAGTAAACCAAAGCGCGAATTGTGCTTTGGTTTTTATTTTTTTGCTTGATTTGGTCCAATTTAGTGTAATAATAGTAATGAAGGAACTTTAGTAGAATCAAGGGAGGCATTATGCAACGAGAAGATTATCAGAAATATATTCCTTTTGGAGATTTAGGGCTGATTGTCATGGACAGTTCATCCGAGCTGGGCCAGAAAATCGATGACCATCTGATTCAAATGCGTAAAATGAGTTTTAAAGATGATAATATGGTTCCCGAAACCTATCGGATCGATAAAAGGGAAATCCGGTTTTCAAATGGTGAGGGCAAAGTGTTTCTGGAGGAGACTGTCCGCGGCAAGGACATTTATATTCTGACAGATATCGGCAATTACAATATGACCTATTCTTTATATGGCTTTGAAAACAGAAAAAGTCCCGACGATCACATACAGGATCTGAAGCGTGTGCTTTCCGCGATGGCGGGAAAGGCGAGACGGATAACGGTACTTATGCCACTTCTTTACGCATCGAGGCAGCATAGCCGTAAAGGCAGGGAATCTTTGGATTGTGCGATGGCGCTGCAAGAACTTGAGACACTGGGCGTCAACGATATACTGACTTTTGACGCACATGACCCGACCATACAAAACGCAATCCCATTGATTTCATTTGAGAATCTTTATCCCACCTTCGATATTGTGAAGATGTTTCTCGAAGATGAGCATGATATTTCCAGTGACATTGAAAATATGCTGATCATAAGTCCTGACACAGGAGCAATGGATCGTGCGATATTCTATTCTGGTGTCCTCGGATACGATATCGGCCTTTTTTACAAAAGACGCGACCATTCCAGAGTCGTCAGAGGTAAAAACCCGATTGTACAACATGAGTACATCGGGCGAAGTGTTGAAGGATCCAATATTCTAATTGTGGATGACATGATTGCTTCAGGAGAATCTGTCTTTGATATCGCCCTTGAACTCAGAAGAAGAATGGCCGGCAAGATATTTGTGGCCACCACATTCGCACTTTTCACTGAAGGCATAGAAAAATTCAACAAATTCTATGAGGATGGAATCATTGAACGCGTTTACACCACAAATCTGTCCTATTTGCCGGAAAACGTCAAGAAACAGCCATGGCTTCGCGAAGTGGATATGTCCTACTATATTTCCAGAATCATCAATAGATTGAATTATGACGTTTCCATTAGTGATCTTTTGGATGCCAGAAAAGGTATACGAGCTCTTATTGATTTGAAAAGCAAAACATCAAAATAGGATTTGGCAGAGTGTGACGTCATCCTTGATGTCCTGTTCGATTCCAAAAGTGGTGAGCAGGGTGCCAAACAGTTTTTCGGATGACTTTGTGCGAATCAGAGTGTCAATCCTGTTGAGTGCATCTTCATATTCGATGCCGTTGTTTTCATAGAGACCATCCGTGAAGCAAAAGAGACTCTTGATTTCAGAGAGCTTCACTTCGGTTGTGACATATTCACTTTCCAGGACACCCATGATCATATTGTTGGAGCGAAGATGGATCGGATTTTCATTTTTGTCGAGCAAAAGGATGTCCAGGTGACCCGCATTGATTATTTTAAGTAGATTTTCTGAAAAATTGATTTCCATGAATATTCCGGTGACATACTTGTTTCTGTCCTGATGCTCCAAATTGAAAGTGCAGAGCAGATTGTTGATGGCTTCCACAGATTCATCGAGGGGTTTGAAAACAGCGTAGTCCTCGAACATCTGCGTCACAGTGAGTGCGATGAGCGCTGAGGATATCCCGTGTCCCATAACGTCAACCAAAGCAAAATGATAACGATCGGTGTCGGTTCGTCCAAAATAGATGAAATCGCCACCGATTTCATTATAATGCAGTATATTGTAATCAAACTGGACCCTTTCGTCCGCATAGGCACTTGGGAGCAATGCGTCAATCACTTTTCTGGCGAGTTTCACTTCTTTTGACAGTTCATCCAAAAGGAGTCGTTCCCGGGTGATGTTCTTTCCGATTTTCAGAAACTTCTCAATCTCACCGTGACTGTTTTTAAGCGGTGTGATGGTAGCTTCCTCATAGAAGCGTTCCTGGTTCTTGGATATGTTGACGAAGATCCCTTCCCAGACCTGACCTGATTTTATGGTTGCCCAAAGGTGGTCATAAAAGGCGTCTTCGTGGAAACCACTTCTGATGACGTTGGGTGTTTTTTGCAGGAATTCGTCAGTGGAATAACCTGAGGTCAATTCGAAGTATGGATTGGCGAATTCGATGTTTCCTTTCTTATCGGTAATGACTATGGAATTTTGTGCACTGTGAATGATGTTGTCGAGAATTGTATTTTCATTTTCGAGTTGTTTTTTGTCCATGTAATTTGCGATCAATGCATCAAGTTCGATACTCAAATACCCTTTCTTCAACCAAAGTGAAAAGCCATGATTGTAGATCGCACTTAAAAAATAGGGATTATCCGGACAATTGAGAATAATGACCTCGCCATAATGTCTGCGGACTTCAGAAAGAAACGTCTCGTCAAGGGTGAGCAAGTCGGCATCCACAATGAGCAGATCGTAGACGTGATCCGGGAGATCCCATGTTTTCAGCACACGGGTGATTGGTTCGAACACTTTGGTGTACTTTTCTATCAAGTCGAGAACGAAAGCAAATTGATTTTTATCAGTATGGACATCGATATATATTGTAAATCTTTTATACACAACAGCCTCCGATTATTTATGTTTTTTCTTTGTTTTCTTTTTGACGGAATACCCGAATGTTCCAAGCACTTCGCTGAGCGAATAATAACTCCCGTGTGAGTAGGCGATGAGTTCGGCTTTGTCGAGTCTGAATTTTCCGGTATGGTCAAGCAGTGATTCCTCAATGGTGATCCCAAGGACTTTTGCAAGGAACATGTCGTGCGAACCGAGTTTTATGATCTCAGTGACTTCACACTCGATGGTCAGCGGAGATTCCTTCACTATGGGCGCATCAATGAGTTGTCCTTTGATTGGAGTCAGTCCGGTTTCTTTGAACTTGTCCACGTCACGTCCTGATTTGACACCGCAATAATCGGTTGCCCTCACCATTTTTTTCGTGGTCAGATTGATCGCGAACACTTTGCTGTCCTTGATCAGATCATAGGAATGTCTCTCCGGACGGATGGATATATAAGCCATGGCCGGATTCGTACATATGGTTCCGGTCCATGCGATTGTAATGAGATTGGGTTTTTCCATAGTGCCACAGCTTACCAGAACTGCTGGGGCAGGGTAAACCATAGTGCCTGATTTCCAAAGAGCTTTTGACATAATGCCTCCTTTTCAGTTTAAATAATTATATCATATTCGAATCGCCTATAGAAAAATTATACCTATAGAAAATTCCTATAACGGATAATAATGCAATCAAATGGGTAAAAGAATAAATAACAAAAAAAATTGGGGAGGTACATTATGAAAATTGCTATTCAAACGGGGTTGAAATCGTTGGAAGAATTATTGAAAGCCAAAGGATATGATGTCGTGCCTTTCAGAGAAAGTGGACTGGGTGTCAAAATTTCCATTGTCAATGACATAGATGAAGCCTATGAGGAAATCGATCCAGTGACATTTTACGGACCCGAAGGTGATGAAATGGTACTTCTCAATGCGACTCAACTTTCTGAGGAGGACATTCTCCGCTATGTGGATAAGTATGCCGTAAAACCTAAGCGCGTGGCACTTCAAAACGGTTTGGAAGGTCTAAAGGAAAAATTGGCTACGAAAGGTTACGATGTGGTTTCATATGCAAACGGAGGCTCTGCTGTCAGAGTGACGGTCATCAACAACGTTGAGGGCGCCTATGAGGAAATCGATCCGGTTTCATTTTTCGGGGAGGGAGAAAATGAGATGGTGGTCCTTGACGCTTCAAAACTCACGGAAGATCAGATCATGATGTATGTGGAAAAATACACGGCATAATATATGTTGAAAAAAACATCACACTATATTATAATACTAGCAATAAGGCATAAGCAAACAGCCCTGATAAGAAGTAGTAGGATCAAACCTTGCATAGAGAGCCACTGGTCGGTGAAAAGTGGTGTAGGTGTCATCTGAACTCGTCTTGGAGCTGCCAGTGTGAACTCAAGTAGCATTGGCCGGACAGCACCGTTATTGCTTTGAGTGGATTGTACCCAGGTACAATCAAATAGAGTGGTATCGCGGGTTCTTCGTCTCTAACGAAGGACCCTTATTTTTTTGCTTGAATGCCCATCAATCGAGGAGGAAAACATGGATTATCGTCATAAGGAAATTGAAAAAAAATGGCAAGATATATGGGATGAAAAAGAATCCTTTAAAGCCTACAATGATTACAGCAAACCTAAGTACTACCCGTTGGTGGAGTTTCCCTATCCATCCGGTCAAGGCTTACATGTCGGACATCCCAGACCTTATACCGCACTCGATATAGTTGCGAGAAAAAGAAGAATGGAAGGTTATAATGTCCTTTACACTATGGGTTGGGACGCATTCGGGCTTCCGACTGAAAATTATGCGATCAAGAATAAGATTCATCCGGCAATAGTGACAGAAGACAATGTGAAGCGTTTCAAAGAGCAACTCAAAAGTCTTGGTCTTTCTTTTGATTGGTCCAGAGAGATCAACACGACAGATCCCAAATATTTTAAGTGGACTCAATGGATTTTCATCAAACTGTTCGAGAACGGTCTCGCCTATAAGAAGGAAATGGACATCAACTGGTGCACCTCATGCAAAGTGGGTCTTGCCAATGAAGAAGTAGTAGGAGGCGTCTGCGAAAGATGCGGTTCACCGGTAGTCAAAAAGGCAAAATCGCAATGGATGCTTAAAATAACAGAATACGCGGATCGTTTGATTGACGATCTCGAAGATTTGGATTATATAGAAAGAGTCAAGAGTCAGCAGAAGAACTGGATTGGAAAATCCACTGGCATGGAAGTGGATTTCCATACGACAGCCGGAGAAAAACTCAGAGTCTACACGACCCGTCCCGATACGATATACGGTGCCACTTACATGGTTGTAAGTCCAGAACATCCAATGCTTGAGGCTCACAAGGATGAAATAACCAACTATGACGCAGTGGAAGCCTATAGGGAAGAAGCGAGATCCAAATCCGATTTCGAAAGAACAGAACTCAACAAGGACAAATCCGGAGTTGAAATCGCAGGCATCAGAGCAATCAACCCTTTGACCGAAAAAGAGATTCCCATCTGGATTTCGGATTATGTGCTCATGACTTATGGTACAGGTGCCATCATGGCTGTTCCTGGCCACGATTCAAGAGACTGGGAGTTCGCAAAAGCTTTTGGACTACCAATCGTTGAAGTGGTTTCTGGAGGGAACGTCGATGAGGCCGCTTATTCGGACATTGAGGATGGAGTCCTTGTAAATTCACCATTGATTGACGGTCTCCGTGTGGATGAGGCAAAGAAGAAAATATCAGAGTACATTGAGAAAAATGGTCTTGGAATCGGAAAAGTGAACTTCAAACTCAGAGACTGGGTATTTTCAAGACAACGTTATTGGGGAGAACCTATTCCTCTGGTAAGTTGTCCTACCTGTGGCTGGGTGCCGCTTCCTGAATCAGAACTTCCACTCACATTACCTGATGTGGAAAGTTATGAGCCTACAGACAACGGAGAATCACCACTTGCGGTCATGAACGAATGGATAGAGACCACTTGTCCAAAATGTGGAGGTCATGCCCACAGAGAGACGGATACCATGCCCCAATGGGCTGGATCCAGCTGGTATTTCCTGAGATACTGCGATCCAGACAACGATCAGGAGTTCGCAAGTATGGACGCACTCAATTATTGGATGCCTGTGGATTGGTACAACGGTGGCATGGAGCATACTACGCTTCATCTGCTTTACTCAAGATTTTGGCACAAGTTCTTATTTGATATCGGTGTCGTAAACACCAAAGAACCATACCTCAAAAGAACATCCCACGGTATGATCATGGGAGAAAACAATGAGAAGATGTCCAAATCCAGAGGCAACGTGATCAATCCTGATGATATCGTCAAAGAGTTCGGTGCGGACACGTTAAGACTCTATGAGATGTTCATCGGCGACTTTGAGAAGAGCGTACCTTGGTCAGACAACAGCGTGAAAGGGTGCAGAAGATTCCTGGACAGAACCTGGAGCCTTATGGATACCGTTGTTTCCGGAGATCACTTTACGCCATCACTTGAGACCATCATCCACAAAACCATCAAAAAAGTTTCAGAAGATTACGAGACGCTCAAGTTCAATACCGCCATTGCGGCAATGATGAGTCTGCTCAACGATTATAAAAAAGTGGAGACGATCACCCATGCGGATTTCAAGATGCTCTTGATTCTTCTCAATCCTGTGGCACCTCATATCAGTGAGGAAATGTGGTCACTTATGAATTTCGGAGGCATGATCACGGAGCAGTCATGGCCGAAGTATGACCCTGAGAAGGTTATTGACAGTGTTGTTGAAATGGCTGTTCAAATCAACGGAAAAGTCAGATCCACAATCACACTTCCAATTGATGCCACCCAGGAAGAGGCCCACGAACTGGCTATGGCGGATGATAAGATCAAAGTGTTCACTGATGGCAAGCAAATTGTCAAAGAGATTTTCGTACCAGGTAAGATCTTCAATATAGTTGTTAAAGGATAGTCGATTTATTGACAATGGTTATCATTTGATATAAAATTAATGTGTATGAAACAGAGAGAATGGTAGACCAGTTGGAGGTAAAATGAAAAAAGAAATCATTATCGAGGGTATGACTTGCAATCACTGCAAAATGAGAGTGGAAAAAGCACTATCTGAAATCGAAGGTGTAACTTCTGCAGAAGTTGTATTGGCCGACAAAAAAGCGATTGTGGAAGTACAGGAGACAGTTGAAGACAGTGTACTCACTGAAGCGATTGACGAAGCAGGCTACGACGTGGTGGAAATCAAGTAATCAATTTTTTGAACGGGGCAAATAGCCCCGTTTTTCATTTTTGGAAACTCAAATTTGTTTAGAGGAATTCAAAAATGGGGATAAATTATGGAAGAGGCAACAACAATGGGAGTGATCAAAATGCGAAAAAAACTGGTCTTGGGTATGACTATAGCGATGATAACGATGATCTTGTCAGGATGTACAGAAAAAGTGGTGCCTGTATCCACTGAAAAAATCAGAGGTGTGGAAGTCGTTACAATTAAGGAAAACACTTTCAACGAGAAAATCAAATACATCGGCAATATCTCTTCAACACAGATTTTACCTTATGGACTTGATGCGGGTGGAAAAATAGACAACATTTTTGTATCACCTGGAGATCGTGTGGAAACCGGAGATTTATTGGTTACATACACCAACGAGATTTTGGGTGAAGGTCAGGAACTGCTTTCTGAGATGGACGGTTACGTCGTCAACGTCGAACCAAGTGAAGGCGCAATGGTGGCTCCTGGTTATCCGGTTGTCATCCTTAGAAGTGCTGAACAGATCGTTAAATTTGGCATGAATCAAAATGATGTCAAAAGGATTGAATCGGAAAGCGAAATCGACATTGAGATTTTGGTCGGTGACAAGACTTTCAAGGGCAAACTCACTGGGATCAACCAGATGCCCGATGTGAAATCGAGAACTTATGATGTCACCATAGAAATTTTGGACAGTGAACGATTTTTACTTGGAGAACTTTGTGAAGTCACCATCAATCTGGACGAAATCAGAGGCATCTGGCTTCCGATCGCCTATGTGCAAAATGATGGTGAGAACTATGTCTTCACGGTTAATAGTGAGGAGCGGATTGTAAGGAAAAATTTGGTTCTGGGAGAACTCAATGACGCCTACGTAAGGGTTGATGGTCTTGAAACAGGAGATCGCGTCGTGATTGTGGGCAATGGTTTTGTCCGTGAAGGGCAAAAAGTGTCTTTGAGGGAGGCCGGTGATGAATAAGTGGATTCATTTGGCCATCAAAGAACGGAAAGTGACCATACTTCTGTCTTTGATGATTCTGGTTTATGGGGTCTATGCCTATTATTATATTCCCAAGCAGGAGAATCCCGATACCTCGAGCCCTGTCGCTCAAATCATAACGATTTACCCGGGTGCCACCGCCTCTGAAGTGGAGGAGTTGGTCACAAAAAAAATCGAGGATGAGATTGCGACACTCGATGGTGTCGAAAATATCACTTCATATTCCAACCCGAATGTTTCGGTTGTCCTCGTGACACTTAATTTTGAAGTGGATTACGATGAACAATGGGAGAAGATGCGGGTCCAACTCGATGGCATCAAACACAAATTGCCAAGCAATGTCTTTGATTTCCAAATCGATACGGAACTCACAACTTCCGCAGGCATAATCATCAGTTTGTCGGGAGAGAATTATACTTATGAGCAGCTTCAGACCCTATCGGGTTATTACAAGGAAATTCTTGAGCAAGTGAAAGGCGTCAAAAGGATCGTCATAGAAGGTGGACCTGAGAAGGAGATTCACGTTGTTGTGGATTCCAACAGACTCAGTCAACTGCCAATCGCCAACAGGGACATCATGGACCTGATCACGGCCCAAAACGTCTCGATTCCTTCAGGGGATATCAAGACGCCATATGGAAAAATCGGTGTAAAATCACCAAAGGGTTTTGAATCCATTCAGGATATTGAGAATCTGATAGTCTACGGCTCTGATGAAACCGGAGGATTGGTGAGGCTCAGAGATGTTGCAAACGTGTCTTTTGAGTATAACGACAGCTTTCATCGGTTCAAGTATGAGGACCAAAACGCCGTTTTGTTGACGGTGTATTTCAAAAGCGATGAAAATGTCATTTTGATAGGCAAGGACATCAGGACAGCAATCGATGACATCAACTCAGGCATGCCGTCTGATTTGAATATCAGGGAAGTGTTGTATCAGCCTCAGGAAGTGGACGATTCGGTTAGGAATTTTATGGTGAGCCTGATGCAAGGGGTTCTTTTTGTGGTGCTCGTCGTGCTGCTTGGAATGGGTATGAGAAATGCGATCGTGGTCTCGACCACAATCCCGCTTTCCATTGCCATCACGATGATTTTGATGTACGTTCTCAAGATTGACATTCAGCAAATGTCCATAGCGGCACTGATTATTGCACTGGGCATTTTGGTGGACAACTCCATCGTCATCAGTGACGCCATTCAGGTGAAGCTGAACGAAGGGGAGACGATGTTTGAGGCATCTTATCATGGCACAACGGAATCCTCTATTCCCGTGCTCACATCAACCCTTACGACAATAGCGGCATTTGCACCGCTCATGGTACTTCCGGGTGAGGCGGGGGAATTCGCCAAGTCATTGCCTCAAGTCGTCATCATCGCACTCGTGGCGTCTTACGCTGTCGCCATGTTTGTCACACCGGCACTGGGAAGTATTTTTTTCAAAGCCCTTCCGAAGCACAAACGCAAGCCAAAGAACAGAATGAGACATTTTTTTGAAAACATCCTTAGAGGTGCTCTGAAAAGACGTGCCCTCTCTTTTGTGCTGATCATTCTCATTTTGATAGGCACAGGATATGCGGCTTTGTTTCTGAATATCGAATTGTTCCCATATGCGGACAAGGATATCATGTATATCGATGTCTATGCTGAGCGATCCGGTGACCAGGAATATACGGGCAAGCTAGCGGACAGCCTTTTGGAATTGCTGAGAGAGGAACCTGAGATCGATTCGATCAGCACATCGATAGGAGGCGGTTTTCCGAAGTTTTATCTGACTGTAGGTGTGAGACCGCCTTCGGATGACTACGCACAGCTCTTGTTTGATGTGGATTTGACCAAAAGCAATCGATTTGTCGACCGTGAGGATTTCGCGTACTATCTCCAGACCAAACTGGATGAAAAACTCATAGGAGGCAGTGCGACTGTCAATCTTATAGAAATCAACCAACCCGGACCTGCGATAGACATCAAGATCTCCGGACTCTACAGAGAGGATGTCAATCGGGTCGCTGGTGAGGTTTACAATTATCTGATCGCCGAAAACACCACAATCAATGTCAACAACGACCAGCCTGAGTTGGTCTACCAATACAAGATTGATGTGGACGATGACATGGCATCCAATTTTGGACTTACCAAATATGACATACAGTACCAATCCAATCTAGCTCTCAAAGGAATGGTCGCCACAGTCTTTCAAAAAGAGGGCAACACTTATGATGTGATTGTCAAAAACAACATTGAAAGTGTTTCAGATGTCGTGAACCTTGAAATCAAATCGAGTTTCACAGGAGAAAAAGTGCCATTGAACCAATTCGCCTCAGTGACTCTGGAAGAAGAGTACAATACCATAAAAAGGTTCAACAGGAGAGCATCAGTTGCGGTCAGTACCGATCTAAGACCGGGTTTCTCAAGTTCCACACTTCAGAACAAAATTGAGACAGAGCTGCTTTCGAACATGAATCTTGAAGGTGTCACAATAGATTTTGGAGGCGACCAGGAAATCATCGACAAGTATATCTCCGGTCTGCTTGGCGCAGCACTTTTTGCAGTCGTTGTGATTTACATCATCCTATTGATCCAATTCAACTCACTGTTGCAACCGATCATCATTTTGATGACCGTACCACTTTCGGTGGTGGGATCCGTGTTCATTCTGCTGTTGTTTGGTATGAGCGTCACATTCACGGTCGGTCTTGGAGTGGCCAGCTTGATTGGAATTGTGGTCAACAATGCGATTCTACTCATAGAGTATATCAACAGGGAGAGGCTTTTGAACGACAATCTGATGGAAGCTTGTATTGATTCCGTAGAGAAGCGATTCAGACCAATCATGCTCAGCACGATAACGACGGTCATAGGACTTGTTCCCCTTGCGACTTCGGGAAGTTCGTTCTTCACGCCAATGGCACTGGCGCTGATGGGTGGGCTATTGGTATCGACAGTGCTCACATTGATTGTGATCCCGCTCATATATTATTCGATTGAAAAAAGAAAATAAAGACATTAAAACGGTTAACTTGATTTGGATGTGGGTATAACGATAAAGGCGAATAGTTATCAACATAGGATTATAAGGAGGCCAAATTATGGGTAAAAAAGCAATTGATATCGCAAATATCGACGTAGAAAAATTAATCCAAATGCTGAATGAGGCACTTGCTGAAGAATGGCTGGCATATTACCAGTACTGGATTGGCGCACGGATGATCGAAGGACCGATGAGAAGTGAGGTCGAACCTGAACTTTTACTTCATGCGACAGAGGAACTGGGTCATGCCGAACTGGTTGTCAATAGAATCATACAACTCGGGGGCACTCCGATTCTCAATCCTGCGGATTGGACATCGTTTGCGAGATGTGCTTATGAAGCACCGACAGATCCGTATATAGAAGAAGTGTTGAAACAAAATTTGGAGGGTGAACGTTGTGCAATCCAAAGATACGAGGAAATCGCAGAGTTCACATCGGGCAAAGACCACTCCACCTATCAAATGGCGGTCAGCATCCTCAATGATGAACTTGAACATGAACATGATATAGAGGATTTTCTCAGAGACATCAACAGACTCAAGGAAGATATCAAGAAATTCAGGTTATAATGATTTGGGGCGGATTGATCATCCGTCCTTTTTTATGTCAATATGGGTTGGAGTTTGGTATAATATTATAATCTAATCTAATCCTATATTGAGAGGTCAAATATGCAAGCAAATATGAAAAAAACAAAAATGATCCATTTTCTGATTTATCTGGTGACTGTACTATTATCAGTTGCGTTTATATTTTTCGGCAATAAAGTGGCAAGTGGCAAGATGGACGTCCTTATGGGCGATGAAGGATTTCAGATTGAAAAGGCGAAAGTCACTGAGATCGTCGGCGTTTATGACGAGAGCCTCACATCGGATGAAAAATCAGGTCTGATGATCAAAGATATCGCATTTAAAGCAGTGATTACAGCTGGTGAGCTCAAAGGTGAAACCGTTGTTGGAATACAGAATCTGAACAGTTATATGATGATTATGCCAAAAGAGGTATCTGTTGGAGATAAAATATTGATTTACAGTGTTCATAATGATGTCTTCAACACGGATTGGGTATATGGAGAATATATCAGGACAGATGCATTGATGGTGCTAGGTGCTATTTTTATGATATTGCTTCTGATCTTTGGACGGTTCAAGGGGTTGCAGACTTTGGTGTCCCTTGCATTTACGGTCTTGGCTATATTTGTGGTCTTTGTGCCTTCCATATTGTCGGGTTTCAATATTTATCGATCCGCAATAATCATTTGTGTTTACATCACAGTGATGACCCTCATCATTGTGAGTGGCGTCAACAGAAAGACTGTCGCCGCCATCATAGGGTGCATCGGTGGAATAACAGTCGCCGCACTTTTGGTTATAGTTATGGATGGAGTCCTCAACCTTACGGGACTGGTGAATGAGGAATCAGCTTATCTATTGATGTTGAACCCGGAAAACCCAATCGATTTGAAAGGCGTTTTCTTTGGAGCGATTCTGATCGGTGCCATGGGTGCGATCATGGACGTCGCCATGTCCATCTCATCATCGCTATTCGAGATTATGGAGACTTCCAAAAGTGTTGGAGCAAGGAAACTCGTAAAATCCGGCATGACCATTGGTAGGGACATCATGGGTACCATGTCCAACACACTTATACTGGCCTACATTGGTAGTTCGCTATCGATTGTATTATTGCTGATCACATATAATCCATCATTGCTCGATTTGCTCAACAGGGAGATTGTGGTCATTGAAATACTGCAGGCACTGGTCGGTAGTATGGGCATATTGTTTACCATACCACTCACTGCGATAGCCAGTGGGCTTTTATACACAAGAAAATAAAGAGAGGAGGTTCTGATGAACTACACCACAGAACAGTTACTATTTGCTTTCGGCATCACACTTTTCGCGGGACTTTCCACAGGCGTAGGTAGCGCACTGGCTTTTTACACCAAACAGACCAATAAGAAATTTCTATCCGGTGCACTTGGATTTTCGGCAGGAGTCATGATCTATGTTTCATTCGTTGAGATTTTCGTCAAGGCCAGAGAGTCACTTGAAGGCATTTTAGGCGAAAGTCAGGGATTTTTGATCACCACAATTGCATTTTTCGGTGGTATGGCACTCATTGCGATCATTGATAAATTCGTACCGAGTTATGAAAATCCACATGAGATCCACGACCTATCAAAAATCAATGATTTGCATGAACTGGAAACCACTGAAGGGTATGCCATTGAAGCCAAGAAAAAATCAGATGATCATGCATTGCTCAGAATGGGCATGTTCTCTGCACTTGCCATTGCCATACACAATTTTCCGGAAGGTCTTGCCACTTTCATAGCGGCACTTGAGGACCCGACACTGGGTATCAGTATCGGTATTGCCATTGCCATACACAACATCCCAGAAGGGATTGCGGTATCCGTTCCGATTTATTTCGCTACCGGGGACAAGAAGAAGGCTTTCAAATATTCGTTTTTGTCAGGTCTTTCTGAACCTCTGGGCGCGATAGTCGGGTATTTTATATTGATGCAATTCTTCAATGATCTTATTTTTGGAATTATTTTCGCTGCAGTGGGGGGTATAATGGTATACATTTCCCTGGATGAACTTTTGCCTACCGCTGAAAAGTATGGCGAGCACCACATTGCAATCTATGGCATGATTGGTGGCATGATCCTTATGGCCAGCAGTCTATTGTTGTTCACTTAAGAGGTCGATATGAGCAAATCCAAATTAACCACATCGGTACTGACCCAAATCGCCATTGCGGTGGCTGCAATTATTGTCGGTGGCTACGCGATTTATATCGTCAGCAGTCAAGTGCCTCTTCCTGGAGTGAAGTATACGGCAATGTCACCCTATTTGTCGTTGATCATAGCAATTTTGCTGATCAGTTTTGACATCAAGAATATAATTCTTATTGTCAATGCCGTTTTTGCGATGTTGATGAGCATCATCAGTCCTTATATGGGATTGGCGATTCTTTCGACCGGTATTTTGACTCAATTGGTGGATTATCTGGTTCCAAGTGGGTTGAAATATCGCGTCCACATTGTGGCGGCATCTTACTCGTCTTTTGTGGCGGGTACAGCACTTGCGGTATCCAAATTGTTTATTGATTCGGTCGTGTTTGAGAGAATCAACGGACCTTATTTGCTTGTGTTGATGGGGATCGCATTTGTCCTCGGTATTTTTGGGGCGCATTTTGGAATTATTATCGGCAAGCGGGTGAGAAAGCAAAATTAGGATCGAAGAAATATTACAATATGATTACAAAGTAAATGATAATGATTATCATCTATGTTGTTAGGATATAATACTGATAGTATGTAATCCGAAAGGATATAATAAACGACACTAGGAGGTAATCTTATGAAATTCAATTTACCGGAACTTAAATTCGGCACTGGTGCACTTGAGCCCTATATTGACGAACAAACCATGATTATTCATCATCAGAAACATCACGGTGCATATGTGAGCAACCTCAATGCCGCTGTGGAAAAATATGATTCATTGTCAGAATGGTCAGTGGAATCTTTGCTGGGGAAACTGGACGAAGTACCTGAAGATATACGTATGACAGTTAGAAACAATGGTGGAGGACATTATAATCACACTTTGTTTTGGGAAAGTCTGACACCTGAATATAAGGAACCAAGTGAAAAAATGATGAAGTTGATTGTTGATGCATTTGGTTCATTCGAGGTTATGAAAGCGGAGTTGAAGGATTCGGCACTCAAACGATTCGGAAGTGGATGGGCATGGCTTGTAAAAGGTGACGATGGTCTCAAGATCATGAGCACACCGAATCAAGATGCGCCAATCAGCGAGGGATATGTGGAACTGCTGGGTATAGATGTTTGGGAGCATGCTTATTACCTGAACTATCAAAACAAAAGAGCCGACTATATTGACGCGTTTTGGAATGTGGTCGATTGGGCGATTGTTGAAGAACGTTACAATAAAATTTAACCCATCGGAGGTCGCAGGTGCAGATGCTTAGAAATTTCGCGATTACATTTGTTGTATTTATGGCAATTGATTTGATTTGGCTTGGCTTCATAGCCAAAAATCTTTATTCCAAGTATCTCGGATACATCATGACGGACAAGGTCAATTGGGGAGCGGCACTATTGTTTTATGTCCTTTTCATTGTCGGCATGCTGTTCTTTGTGATTTCACCCGCCCTTGTTAAGAACTCATGGACCTTTGCACTAGGCGCTGGGGCTCTTTATGGACTCTTGACCTATGCGACCTATGATTTGACCAATCTGGCGACACTTAAAGATTGGCCGATCACAATCACTGTGATTGACATGATTTGGGGCACAACACTTGCGGCATTGACTTCGATCATCAGCTTTTCGATAATACAAAGATTATAAAATCAAGGTGGAGCGATTGCTTCACCTTTCTCTTTTTTGTTATAATCAAATGAAATAATATTTTGGAGGCATAAATGAAATTTGTCAATTGGAATGTCAACGGCTTGCGCGCTTGTCTGAAAAAAGGATTTATGGACTATTTCAATGAGGTGGATGCGGACTTTTTTTGTCTGCAGGAAATAAAATTGCAAGAAGGGCAGATTGAACTCGATTTGCCGGGCTATCATCAGTACTGGAACTATGCCGTAAAAAAAGGCTATTCAGGAACCGCCATATTCACAAAGCATGAACCGATCTCAGTGAGACTTGGACTGGACATTGAGGAACATGATCAGGAGGGGCGCGTCATAACACTGGAATATCCGGATTTTTATTTGGTGACAGTTTATACACCCAATTCGAAAAGTGAACTGGAAAGGTTGGATTACCGCATGAATTGGGAAGATGATTTCAGGGGTTATCTGAAAGGACTTGAAGTCGGTAAACCTGTGATAGTCTGTGGCGATTTGAATGTCGCACACAAAGAAATCGATCTCAAAAATTTCAAGACGAATACAAGAAGCGCTGGATTCACCATTGAGGAGCGCAACAAAATGACTGAACTTATCGAGGCGGGGTTTATCGATACTTTCAGGTATTATTATCCTGAACTGACAGGCGCTTATACGTGGTGGTCTTATATGGGGAAAGCCAGAGACAACAATGTGGGTTGGAGAATTGATTATTTCCTGGTATCCGCCGCTCTCGAAAATAGGTTGAAAAGCGCTTCCATAGATGATCAGGTCATGGGCAGCGACCATTGTCCTGTGCTGCTGGAGATTGGATAAGGAGTCCCGGTTGCACTGTAAATGTAGGTTTAGACGACAGTAAGTTTCCTTTTGTGCAACAAACAACAAAAAGATGAATAAGATAAGAGCGAACTATGCTCTTATCTTATTCATCTTTTTTTAATGAAACTGATTGGTGACCTCGTCATAAAAGTATCCGGCATCACCCAGCACTTTGGAAATCATGTCATAATCGATATCCAAATCATCGCAAAGCGCATTCAGGTCGTCATAAAAGTCTCTAAGTTTCATATTGATGGTTCCGAGAAGTATCACCGGATCTTTGGGCAAATCATAGTTCATCACCATACCTCCTTTCCGGATGGAATTGTGTTATAATGTTCTAAAAAATCGAGGTAAAAATCATGTCTGTCAACAAACGAGTGAAAGAAATTGATATAATCAGAGGATTTGCCTTGTTTGGAGTGCTTCTTGTCAATTTGACTATGATCGATGCGACACTCTACAGTATGGAGAACATTCCATTCAAGACGCTCTCAGGCATGGAATACATAGCGGCATGGTCCATCAGGTTATTGGCACAAGGCAAATTCTATACAATCTTTTCATTTCTATTTGGCTTGGGATTTTACTATTTTCTAAAAAAAGAGAATTCAGACAGGACAATGAATCGGTTTAAAAGAAGATTGTATGCCTTGTTGATACTTGGAATCCTGCACACGATTTTCATCTGGCATGGGGACATATTGCATGTCTACGCGTTGGCCGGTTTCTTTCTGATCAAAATGAAGAGTAAGAGTGACTCCGAGCTCATACGAAATATGATCGTGTTGTTTCTTTTTTCTACGACCGTCATGATGCTGGGTTCTCAGGCATCCGGTTCACAGATGACTTTGACCGCTTCCGAGGCGATATCGGCATATCAGCAAAACTCGTATTTGGAGATGATCTCATATCGTATTCGAAACGAAGTGCCAATAGGGTTATTCAACTTGATTGTTGTGATTCCCAAAGTGCTCGTGCTGTTTTACGCCGGTTATTATGTAGGAAGAAAAGGTTGGTTCGATCAATTGGAAACCCAGTGGAACAGAATCAAATTCTACTGGGCGGTCAGTGGTGTTTCCTTTGCATTATCTTTGATCATGATGTTGATTTTAGCGCATTCCAATAATGGAATCGCTTTCAAGGGTTTCATCATATTCGAGGAATTATCCACCTTGGTCGGCAGTGTGTTTTATATGACCACCATACTGCTCCTGACACAAAACAAAGTGATGAGGAGGGTGCTCGCACCACTTGAAAACCTGGGTAAGATGGCACTCACCAATTATTTGATCCAAACCATTTTTTGGACGACGGTGATCAACGGTCACGGTTTGGGTTATTTCGGAAAAATTCCGTATTACGCCTATTTTCCAATTGCGCTGGGATTTATCGCTCTTGAGATTTTGATGAGCAATCTTTGGCTATCCAAATTCAAGCAAGGACCGATGGAAAAACTTTGGCGTATGGCTTATAGGGGAGTATCATAAAAACATGAAATCGGTAAGCGGTCTTGGTCCACGGACAACCCGACGCCTGATCTGCAAAACACCGTCATCATCGGGAAGAATCCGCCATTCGATGAAAGAAATCTCACTTCCGACGATTTCCAGTCCGGTAATGTTTCTGGGATGGATGCAACAACCAGTGTTGAAGTATGGCAACTCACCTTGTTTAGGGTATTTGGGTCTGTGGGTATGTCCTACTATCAGCATTTTTTTATACAGTTCAATGTATTTTGAATAATTGACTTCGATTTTATGGCGCTTATGCGCATTTTTAGCGGGACTTGCAGGATTTCTGAAGCCAATGATATGAAAAAAACGCCAAAAGTAGCGATTCATAAACTTCATCACAGGCCAAATCTGATCATTGATGAAATCGCCTTGATGTCCATGGACAACAAACACTTCGCCTCCGGATGCCTCATCCTCCAGTACAATAGCTTCTGGAACTTCAATTCCTGGAAACAGTTCGCTGAAAAAAGATTCATACTCATCGTAGAATGAAAACAGGTTTTTTTCGACATGATGCGGTTTTTTGAAAGCCACGTTGTGGTTGCCATAGATCATATGAAATCGATTGGTGTCATAAAATGCTCTGAGCAACATAAAAATGTCACTATGGGCATATCGAATCACTTCAAAATTTTTGTGTTCCCACAGCTCATCGCCATCACCCACTTCGATATAGGTGAAACCTTCTCTGAAGTAGTGCTGCAAAGCATGGTAATAGAGGTTTTGATTGTGTGCGAACTCGTCAGATATACTGTTGTCGCCCCTATGAACATCACTGAAGAATATGATCTTTGAATTTGAATTTATAGTCATCCGGCGAGCTCGTTTGTACGCACCGGAGAGGCGTTCCATTGTAAACATTTGATTTCACCTCGTCTGTTTGGGGATTGTGTCAAATTTGTCTGTGCATTGAAAAATTCTCAATTACCGATTTTTCACTCAACCCATCAATTAAGTGCTGTGGCAGTTGGCTGACGCCAAGGGAAGCGCCTAAAATCATTCCAATGAGCATGCCTCGTCCTGCAGAATCGCCTCCTGAGAGGATATTTTCCTGCATGGCCTTCAGGAAGTCCGTTTGATTTTTTAGTATCAGATAAAGAGTGGAAGGAAATGCAAACTGGCTCGAGCAACTCTGTCCGATGTCTTTGATGGTGCTGACGGAATCTTCATTCAGCCTGTATCTGACCGCATCATAATAGGGCCTGATGGAAGGATGTTCTGAGATGTGCTGCTCAAGTGAAGCCACCAAAGGTTTGCCGATGATCAGGTCAAGAAGCCACTCCTGAAAAAACAATCCGAATTCGACAAGTTGCTGGTGGTTGTGGGTCAGTTCGGTCTGCTCCTTAATGAATCGGGGAAGATCCTTGTCATCGAAATGATAGAAAATCAATGGAGCGATTCTGGAGATGCCTCCGAGCTCATCCGAAGACGAACCGAAATTATTGATGGGATCGAGCAATTGTAAGGATTCTTTTGAGGCATGATCCAAATAACCTTCGTATTTGCTCATGTAGGTCAACCAATGTGTCTTGAAAATGTTGATGTCAAAACCTTTATTTGAAGCGATGCTTTTCAATAGCAGAAGGCTTTGGTCACCATAATGGGTGAAATTTCCTTTATGTTTGCCACTGTGAAATATATTCTTTGCAGGATCGGTATAATGCTCAACATTCGAATCTTCGATCTTCAACTTTTCGGTGTCGTAGATCCAGTGGGTGCCAAGGGCGAACGCATCACCTATAAAGGCGCCGTACAACATACCTTTTAAGCGTTCCATAAAATCCCTCCTTATTGGTGTTACTTGATAAATTCTACTTTGTTCAGTTCGGTCTCGGAAAATCTTGCCATCGTATAAAGCGCGTCTGACAATCTGTTGACATACTTGACGAGATCGCTTCTTATAGGCGCTTCTTCAGCAAGTTTGAGTATGCGTCTTTCCGCACGTCTGCAAACCGTTCTTGACACATGCAGCGCTGCACTGAATAGGTTGCTGCCAGGAATGATGAACTGGAAAACCTCATCGCGGTTCATAAGGTCAAGATAATGATCGATGATGTTTTCAAGCCACACGGTATCATCTTCACCAACTCTCTCCGGAAAGCTTTCACCGTCTTGTGTCGCCAGTTCTCCTGCGACGTTGAATAGTGACCTTTGAATTTTAAAGAGGATATTTTTGATCTCCTCATCTTCACAGTAGTTTCTGGCGAGACCGATGGACGAATTGAGTTCATCGATTGTACCATAACTTTCAACTCTAACGGAATCTTTAGGGACTCTTGTCCCGTCATATAAACTGGTGGTGCCCTTGTCGCCTGTTTTTGTGTATATCTTCAACATAGTGTCCTCCATTAAATGTTTTGTTATGATTTATTGTTACCCGAAATTTCATAAAAACACTCTGAATTCAAAAAAGAAATTGTGAAAGTTTTTTAAGAAATGTTATAATGACATTATAGCGTTTAGTAATCTGATATGATGGGGGAGAATGGCGTGGAACATTACAAGTGTACAGTATGTGGTTATACGTATAAACCCGAACGTGGTGATTGGATGCATGACATCCCTAAAAACACCTCTTTCGAGGATTTGCCTGACGATTGGAAATGTCCTACGTGCAATCAACCTAAAATGGCGTTTGAACCACTAAATCAGAACCAAGGGAGGTCCATATGATTCATAAAAGTGAAACCATTACAGACTATTTGGAAGCAAATTTTGATTTGAACCGCATCAAGACGTTACCTATAACTGATAAGTTTAGATTGATCAATTATATTAAATTGGTGAGTTCAGCAAGTGTCATAGCTAAAAACTACGATCTTGAAGCCATTCAAAATAGTGAATACTATAATATGGATTGCACTTTTCAGCTGTTTATCTCATTGTTGACTTCCGGAGTGCCCGCAGACGTTCTGTCAGATGTCATCGAGTCCTACTGTCGGAATTTTGAAAACAGTGACATATATTATGCCAAATTGCTCATGCTCGGCGCTGGAACGCTCATGATTCAACATGGAGTGGACCGGGATTCGATTATCAGCTATTTGATCATTTTGCTTGGAGATGATTTTTTAAGAAACAATTTCACTAGAATATATGCTGAAAAAGACACATTGAACATTACAGATGAAAACATGATCGATATCAAATACAAGACTTATGACTACACCTATAGAGAAATGAAGTACGATATGTTGGCCATATTAAAGGCGAGACACGAGTTTGGCTACGACAAGGCAAGAGAAATCATATATGAACATTACGGCAACAAGAATCTGAAGTTCTACTTTACGTTGCTCGACCTGAAAGACAAGTTTGTTTCTGATTATATCTACAATAAACTGATGGTGGATTCTCCTAAGATGGACCGATTCCTCATGACCGCCTCAAGATGCATCCTCTCAGAGATGAGTGTTCTTGAGACGCACTACTTGTTGAACGCAATTATTGGAAAATATACTGAATTCGACCAGCCTTATGAAGAGGTCATGAAAGACGTTCATGCCAGAGAGCTGGAAATATTAAAGGCGATATAAAATAAGAGGGGTGCATCAGTTTTGCTGATGCACCCCTCTTATTTTTATATGAGATTAAGTTGTTTTATGCGATTGTTGACCGGGATTGCCACCATCGTGACAACTACAGCTTTTACAATATCAAGTGGGATATAGGGCAAAGTACCGATCAATAGCGCTTTCTGTATGCCCAGCCCTGTGACTAACGCAAGTTGGAGCGTCCCTGGAATATAAATGCTGAAAATGCCAAGGGTCATTGCTATGGCATATTTCGGAAAGGTCTTTCCTGGATAGACGTGAATGAACCAACCGACAATGAATGCCGCAAGTATGAATCCGATGATGTAACCTCCAGTAGGTCCCACTATGATTCCGAATCCACCATTTCCTCCCGCAAAAACAGGAAGTCCCATAGCACCCAAAAATACATAAACCAGTTGTGAAAGGAATCCAAGTTTAGGACCCAAAAGTGCGCCCGCCATAAGAACTCCTATGACTTGAAATGTGATCGGCACAGGTGAAAATGGTAGTGGAATAGGTGGCAACCACGAGAGAACAACTGTGATGGCGGCAAACATGGCGACGAGTGTCAATTCTTTAGTTTTCATAAGCTCATATGCTCCTTTGGTTTTTCTATTTGTATTATAAAGGCAACAGGATCTATTGTCAACCGCAAAACGAGTATTGGTTAACAATGGCGATAAAAATATTATACTGTGATTAAATTATCCAAATTTAGGATATATATATCATGATAAATAATCCGAGGGGGTGCAGTATGGACCGACTATATCAACAAACCCTGGTCATCATCAAACCCGATGCGGTCAGGCGCGGTCTTGTTGGAGAAATCATAGGAAGATATGAAAAAAAAGGACTGACGATCAGGAAGATCAAGTCTATAAAACCGTCGATGGATATTCTGCATGAACATTATTCCGAACATATCCACCAACCGTTCTTTCAGAAATTGTTGGAGTTCATGAGTTCGGGTGAAGTGGTAGTCGTGGTTTTGGAAGGTGTGGACGCAGTGGATGTGGTCAGGTCCATCAATGGCGCGACACATTACAAGGATGCTCTCCCGGGAAGTATACGTGGCACTTATGCCCTCGATGTCACTGAAAATCTTGTCCATGGATCGGACAGCAGTGAGAGTGCACGCCGTGAGTTGGGCATCTGGTTTGGAAATGAGGCAATGCTATGAGCACAAAATTGTTGCAATGGTTCAAAAATAATGGTGCCATATTGTTGATCTTGTCTGGATTTCAGATGATCCCCATTCTTTATTCCATAGTCACCGGTGAAGCGATGAAAATCATCAACGGTCATTTGTGGAGTTTTATGTTCACCATACTCATCGGGGCTGCGTTTGTGTTCATAGGCAGAAAAACACAAATGAACGCGAGAAAACCAATAGGAATGGTGACGGCGGCAAGTGCTCTTGTGTTGATTGTGCTCAGTGGAGCGATGACATATGTGTTGACGGTTGGGACGAGTCCCATAGATGCATTTTTTGAGTCGGCGAGCGGGTTCACAACTACTGGTATGTCCGTATTCACGGATATTGGCGAAATGCCGAGATCGCTGCTGCTATGGCGTTCCATGACCCAGTGGATTGGAGGGCTTTTTGCGCTTGTGTTCTTCATTATGGTCACTTTCAGAAATGAGGACCAGTTATGGCGTGGCTATTCAACTGTACTGAACAACGTGAAATTGCCAAGACATATCTCCAACATATATAAGGGCATTGTCATTTTTGCAGGTCTTTTCTCAGTGTTCACAATATTGCAGACCATTATTTTGACTCTATCAGGAGTACCGTTCTTTGATGCGGTCACTCACAGCATGAACACGATATCAACGGGTGGCTTCTCCAATTTTGATGAAGGTGGATTGGGCTTTTTAAGAGGGGACAACCTTTTGGTGGACTATACTACAGTAGTTTTCATGTTTCTTGGAGGAATGAGTTACTTTTTCCATGCAAGATATGTTTTGGGGGATGTCCAAGGGGCATTAAAGAGTACGACATTCTATAACTATATCAAGCTCATTCTAATGGTGTTTGTTGCTTTTATGGTTATGACGTACCTGGGAGGAAATCTTTCTAGAGACAGTTTTTTCAACACGCTGTTCATGTCGGTGTCCGCTGTTTCAACAACTGGTTACGGACTGAAGGCGTTTGATTTGAGCAACTTTACGAGTGGCATGGTGATTGTGCTGATTCCGATCATGATCATCGGTGGATCGATGGGTTCGCCGGCTGGTGGAATCAAAGTGAATCGCATCACTTTGGTGATCAGAATGCTCAGAAGTGAGTTCAACAAACTGATTGCACCGAAACAGGCAGTGATTCCAGTACAATATGACATGAAAATTGTGGACAGGGATTTGCTGGTACGGATATCTGTTTTGATCACTGCATGGTTGGGCACATTGTTCATAGGAACCTTGATCCTATCACTTGTGACGCAACTGGAGTTATCCGATCTGATTGTTGTGGCAACGAGTGCGGTGGGAAATTCAGGTGTTTTGCCGATAACATTCGAAGCATTATCGGAAATTGGTGTGTTTGGAAAGCTCACTCTAAGTGCAATGATGATTGCTGGACGGGTTGAGATCATTCCCATTTTACTGCTTTTCAATTATAAAATTTTTAGCAAGCGGGGAGGAGCCATATGAAAATCATTATTGCGGGCGGAGGAATCATCGGTAAGAACATGGTGGCACATTTGACACAGAATTATGATGTGACTGTGATAGACATGGATTTGAAGAACTGTGAGGAAATCTATACCCAATATTCAGCGATCGCGATTCACGGCGATCCTAAGGAAATCCGAAATCTCAAAGCCGCAGGAATTGAGAATGCCGATTATTGCATAGCTGTAGCCGATAACGATTCCGATAATCTGACTATTGCCATATTGGCCAAAGGCTATGATGTGCCTTATATTTTTGTCAAAATGAATGATCCTGAATATGAGACCGCATTTAAATTGGCGGGAGCCAACAACATTGCATCCAGTGTGTCCATGTTGGTCAATAAATTCGTTCTGGATATTGAAAGACCGGAAATCAGACGAGTGGCTTCCTTCGGTGAAGGCAAAGCTGAAATTTCAATTGTTGAGTTGCCAGGGGACAGTATGCATATTGGAAAGAACATCGCTACAATCGGTAAAGACATCCGTTTTCCTGAGGATTGCATTATTGCCGGCATATATGACACAAAACTTGAGGAGTTGATCATCCCAAGAGGTCATAGAACCGTGGAATCGGGAAATCAACTTTTCCTTGTCGGGTCCGCTGAATCCGTGGCACGCGCACACCATTATTTTTCTCAAAAGAAGTGATTGAATAATGAATATTGTATACTTCCATTTGGAGGTTGAACCATGGGATTAAACGTGGTACGTTATTTGTGGAGACGTCTGAGTCATTGACGCCAATACGATTAGGGGGCAAAAATATGGAACATCTTTTTTCTGAACGCGTAAAAAAATTAAAGGCATCTGAAATTAGAGAAATACTTAAATTGACACAGAGACCTGAAATCATTTCTTTTGCCGGAGGATTGCCCGCACCTGAACTTTTTCCTGTTGAAGCCTATAAGCAAATGGCCATCAAAGTTCTTGATGAGATGGGAATGGAGGCGCTTCAATACAGCACTACAGAAGGTTACGATCCCCTAAGGGAAAAAATCGCCGCTCGAATGGGCAAATGTGGCATCACGGCTGAAAAACAGGACATACTGGTCACAAGCGGATCTCAGCAGGGACTTGACTTCACAGGCAAGATTTTTATCAATCCAGGCGACTATGTCCTTTGTGAGAGTCCGAGTTATTTGGGGGCGATCAACGCATTCAGGGCATATGAGTGTGAGTTCCAAGAAATCGAAACGGATGCGGATGGCATGGTGATGGAAAGTCTCGAACTGGCGATTCAAGAGTATCCAAGAGCGAAATTCATCTACGTGATTCCCGATTTTCAGAATCCATCAGGCCGTACATGGACAGAAAAGCGCAGAAGAGAAGTTGTGGAGATTGCCAACCGTTACAATCTGGTCATCATAGAAGACAATCCTTACGGTGAACTCAGATATGAAGGTGAGGCGATTCCTGCCATTAAAGCCTTTGACACTGAAGGTAGGGTAGTCTATTTGGGGACATTTTCCAAGACGTTTTCACCTGGTCTTAGAATCGGTTGGGTATGTGCGTCACCAGCGCTGCTGGGCAAATATATCACAGTTAAGCAAGGTGCCGATTTGCAGTCGAGTTCAATCAGTCAGAGAGAACTGAACGCATATCTGGATAATTATGATTTTGATGCTCATATTCAGACCATCATTGAAACGTATAAAAAAAGAAGGGATCTGATGCTTTCGGAAATGGATAAACATTTTCCTAAGGCTGCAGTTTATGAAGTTCCTAAGGGCGGTCTGTTTGCTTGGGTGATGCTACCTGATGAAATTGATGCGAAAGAGATCATGGTCACTGCAGTGGAAAACAAAGTGGCATTCGTTCCAGGCGGGTCATTCTTCCCGAATGGAGGAAAAGAGAACTCCATGAGACTGAATTTTTCAAACATGCCTGAAGAAAAAATCGTTGAAGGCATTGGGCGATTGGGAAAAATACTGAGTGAACTTATGTAAAATAAATGAACGGAGAGTGAATCATGTTTCAAAGAGTGCAGCATGTCGGGGTATATGGATTGATTGTTTCAGAAGGACAGGTTTTGCTTGTGGAGAAATCAAGAGGACCTTACATTGGAAAATGGGATTTGCCCGGCGGAAAAATTGAATTTGGAGAATCTCCAGATACGACGCTCATAAGAGAGATACTTGAAGAAACCGGATTGGAAGTCGAGTCATTCAGTTTTTTCAAATCGGATGCTGTGGTTGTGAATTATGAAGATCCCGAACTCGGCAAAGTGACATTGCATCATGTAGGCTTGATTTACAAAGTAAAGATCAAAACCGGCAAGGCTATTGCTCCAAAAGAGGATGACGAGGATGTCATCAGCGCCAAATGGTGTGATTTGGTCGAAATGGATCATGACGATTTTTCGCCTTTTGTTCAGGAGCTATTGCTGGAGCACCCTGATACCATACTATAGTCAAGTCCCGGCCCGGAATCGGTTCATCCGAAACTGGGCTGGGATTTGCTTCGTTTTAGTGAGAAAGTTATAGGTGACAAAAATGAAAACGGATATAAAGGAATTGTTGTCCCGTTATATTCCATATGATGAACATAATACCAAACAGTTTGAGAAATTCTGTGCATTTGTAGACGCTCATGAGATCATAATCGGGAAAAAAAATACTGAAGGTCACATCACCGCATCCGCTTGGATAGTAGATCAGGACTATAAAAGTGTGCTTTTGACCCATCATGTCAAATTGAACCGTTGGCTTCAGCTGGGTGGCCATACGGAAGAACACGAAACTATTGTTGATGGTGCACTCAGGGAAGCTTTTGAGGAATCGGGTCTTAAGTCCATTGTCTTGAAATCGGATGAGATCTTCGACCTTGATGTCCACGAAATTCCAATGCATGGAAAAACCGAGAAACATATTCACTATGATTTGAGATTTTTGATGGTCGCCTCAAGAGACGAAGCATTGTCAATATCCGATGAGTCACATGATCTCAGATGGTTTGAATTTGAAGAGGTTTCGCACTTCACGGACGAGGTATCCATTGCAAGAATGGTTGAAAAAGCAAGACGTCTCTAAACACGCCACTTGATAAATGAACCCAATCGGTGTATCATTAAATGGTAAAACTTTACTAAAATGAAAAGAGGACAATTCATGGCTACGATCAAAGATATCGCTGAAAAATCAGGCGTTTCGCCTGCTACAGTTTCAAGAGTCCTGAATTATGACGATACATTATCCGTCTCAGAGGACAAGAGACAGAGAATCCTTGAGATTGCAGAGGAACTCGATTATTTGCCTCCCAGAAAACGTAATGTCAATCGAATCAAAACAAAACTTAGGATTGCACTCATCCATTGGTATTCCATGTCACAGGAATTGGATGACCCATATTACATGGCGATTCGATTTGGAATAGAGAAAATGTGTTATGACCATCAGATTGAAATGGTCAAAATCTATAAACCGGACGATAGCAATATGAAAACTATCGATAAGATCGATGGAGTAATAGCAATCGGCAAGTTCACCACGGACCAGATCGATGGCTTCAAAGCCAAGTCCGATCATATCGTTTTCGTGGATTTTGCTCCGGAAGATCGACATTTTGATTCTGTGATCATCGATTTTGAAAGGGCAGTCGTTGACGCTCTCGATTATCTGATCGAGTGTGGACATACCCATATCGGCTATATCGGTGGACGTGAATATTTGGGGCAAAGTCAGATCGCGATTGGTGAGATGAGAGAGAAAACATTCAGGGAGTATATGACCTCCAAAGGGCTTATGGACGAGTCCCAGATTCATATTGGCGCTTTTCTGGCAGAGTCTGGCTATAAAATCATGAAAAGTATCTTAAAGTCTTCAGAGAATGTTCCGACAGCTTTTTTTGCGGCCAGTGATTCCATCGCAATCGGCATATTACGGGCGTTGCATGAAAAGGGTAAGAAAGTGCCTGAAGAAATCAGCCTTATCGGTTTCAATGATATTCCCACATCCAAGTATACGTTTCCCGCACTGACCACCGTCAGAGTGCACAAGGAATTCATGGGAGAAACCGCGGTGGAGCTGCTACTCGAACAAATACTGAGAAAAAGGGAAATATCAAAGAAGATTGTCGTTCCAACAGAGCTCAAAGTCAGGGGTTCATCAGGACCAGTAAATAAAGGAACCGTGGTGGAAGCATGAGAAAATGGATCAAATTGCTTGAAGCGGTGATTGTCATCAGTTTGATTGTCATCAGCTTCATAAGCATCAATTCAATCAACCAACTTAGGGCCGCCCAATTCAGCGGCTCAATTGACAAAGCTCATCATTTTGCCATTGTCACTGATGAAGTATCCTCTTATGCCTTCAATAAATTTATTGAGGGCATTGATTCTATAATTGATTCCCATGATGCCGTCTTCGAGGTTTACGAGGTAGGCGTTCAATCGAGTGTGGCGATTTTTGATATGATCCAACTTACAGAGGTGGATGGTGTCATTTTGAAACTGGCGAACAACAATGCTTATAGCAGTCAAATCGATGCATTCAAAGCAAATGGAATCAATGTGGTCGCCATCGGAAATGATGCGCCTGAATCGGATCGGGATCTTTATGTGGGAACCAACAAATTCCAACTTGGGAAAGAAGCGGCCGCACTTTCGGCTCAGGCCACGGATCGCAAAGGTCGTGTGGCGGTCATTTTAGGCAATGAGTATTTGGATGACAAGGCGGTTGCGACCTACAATTTCGTAAATGGACTTTATGAGGGCGTCAAGGATTATGAATCGCTCAGTATCAGCACGATTCAGTACTCAACGAATTTGAGGGCTGAAATCATAGTGGATGAGATCTTGAGCGGCAGTGAGACCATTGATGTGATCATCTGCACGGATCCGCTGGACGTCAATCGTGTGATGCGCGTGCTCGTGGATAGAAACATGGTCGGCATCATCAAAGTCATCGCAAACGGGAATACCCCTGAAATAGTCGAGTATATTCGAAAGAATCTGGTCTATGCGAGCCTGGTGGAAGATTACGAAGAATTGGGAAAGCTGTCCATCGAATATTTGGACAAATTGAATAAGGAACAAGTCGTATCGTCATATATCAATATCCCGATTGCCACTTTAAAAAAGGATAATCTGGAAGAGGTTCAACCCTAGAGGCTATTTATGAAATCATGGTTATTCCAAAACACTTTAAAAAGAAAAGTATTTTTATTTGTTCTTGTGATTCTCGTCTGTTTTTTGACGGGTTTTATTTACACGTTCTATGCGACGTACAAGGTCAATGAGCAAATCAATGAAATGTTTTCCACCAGTATCATGCTCAATGAGATGCAGGACAATATGAATACTCTTGAAATTCAACTCGAAAATTATTTGGCGACAAAAAATTCCGACAGCTTTGTCCATTATCTGAATATGGCCAATGAGCTCGGTAGCATGAGGAGCAATTTCAGTTATGGCAAATCCAATGATCCGTCACGTCTTCAACTCCACAATATTGGAATGCTGTTGGATGCCTATTTGAAAAAGGCTGAACTCGCCATCGAATATAAAAGGGCACGTAACACCGAACGCTATTTGGAATCCTATTCCGAACTTTTGACTGTGGACAACTATATCAATCTTAAAGTCAAACAGCTGGAGGAGTGGGACTTCAAAAGCAATCTCGAGAATTACTTGTTGTTGACGGAAAAAGTGAAACTGGTCCAAAACGGATTGATTCTCATGGTTGGACTTTTGATATCGCTCAGTATCTTGTTTGTTTTCACTTTCTCGACCAATGTCACCCGTCCGATTGTGGAACTCAGCAAGAGGGCCAGAGCCATATCGGAGGGGCAATACACCTTCGGCAAGATAGAAGGTGAACACTTCAAGGAAGCTCAGGTACTTGAATCGGCTTTTGACAATATGGCCATGCACATCAAGAGTTATATCGAAGAATTGCGGGATAAAGTGGAAACGGAAAACAAGCTCAGACTTTCAGAGATTGAGAAACTCAGAATGCAGAATCTGCTCAACCAAGCTGAACTCATGGCTCTTCAAGCGCAAATCAACCCTCATTTTCTTTTCAATACCTTGAATGCGGGAATGCAACTGGCCATCATTGAGAATGCGGAAAGAACCAGCTCGTTTTTAGAGGATCTTTCACAGCTTTTCAGATATAATATCCAAAGTTTGCAAAACAAAGTGACACTCAAGGAAGAGCTTGTCAACGTCCACAATTATTGCTCACTTATGAAGGTAAGGTTTGGAGAACAGTTCATTTTTGATTTTGATATCGATGACGAGACGCTCAGGGTCCAAATGCCACCACTTATATTACAACCGATCATCGAGAACGCTTTGATCCATGGATTCAAAAATCGTACCGGAACCGGGCGAATTCAAATTGTGAGTCAAATGGATCATGACAACGTCAGAATTGAAGTCAAAGACAACGGAGAAGGCATCGACCAGGATGTTCTGGATCAACTCAACAACAAACAATTTGAGAAGAATTCAGACAAAAAAGGGTATACAACCGGACTTGGACTCGGCAATGTCTATGATCGACTAAGGCATTTTTTCAATCGGGAAGAACTTTTTTTCATTGACAGCAAGAAAGATGAATACACCAATATCATCCTTTGGATACCTCTTGAAGGGAGCGAAAACGAATGACTAGAATACTCATAGTGGATGACGAGGCCATAGTGCTTGAATCCGTCTCAGGTGTCCTTGAAAAAGCTTTTGAAGTGGTTATAGAGACCGCTAGGAACAGCAGGGAAGGCCTGATCAAAATGGAACACTTCAGACCACATATCATAATGACGGATATTCGCATGCCAGGTATGAATGGACTTGAATTCATCGAAAGGGTAAGAAAAGTGGACCGGATGGTGAAGATCATCATCGTCTCTGCACATGACCATTTTGAATACGCAAAGGAAGCGGTGAAATTCAGCGTGGAGGATTATCTTCTTAAGCCTCTATCCAAAGGTAAAATGATCGAGACAGTTGAAAAAGTCATTGAAAAAGTGATTCAGGAGGAAGCGGTCAGAAACAAAGAACTGGAACATATTGAAAAATATTATCAGTCCATTCAACTCGTTGAAAGCAATTTCTTCAATTCCATCATCCTTGGAAGAAATTATATGAAATATATCAATCATTACAGGGAAATTTTGGAGATACCAATGCAAAGCGCCTACTTTGCAGTCATCGATTTCTCGCATTTGTCATCCAACACGGATTTTGATGCACTGAACAAGTTCAATCAAAAAATGAACGAGAGCAGCGAGTTCCTTCGGACATTGATCAAGTATCACGCAGATGCGCTCATCAGTCATCCTTTCTTGAATCGCGTGTTCATTTATATCGAACGAGGGACCAGAATAATCGATCAGGCATTTTGGAGCAGTCTGAGTGAGGAGATCATCGATCGTTTTCAGTTGAATGTGCGTATTGGCATCGGAGGAGAAAAGACGATCGAGAAAATTTCGGAATCCTATGCTGAAGCCATACTGGCTCTAAAGCTTACCGATAAGAACTTGACCACGATTGGCGATGTGCAATCCAGTGAAACCTCCTTTGACCATTTTGATGAACTCTCAAGTGTGTTGTATGACGATTTCATCTCCAGGAACAAAAGGTTCAAACAAACCCTCAAGCAGTTTGAAGGGGAATACCTCAAGATGCTGGGAGATAAGAACACTCTCGAATATGCGGAAGCAAGATTGATTGAACTTATGGTGAAAATGCAGTCGAAATGTGTTGTCATAGTGGACTCGAAGGTCCATTACCTCACCGGTCTTCTCAACAAGTTGCCCGCCCAGAAAATTCAATTTTTCGAAAAGTTCGTATTGGATTGGTTTTCACTCTATGCGAAAATGCAAAGGGAATCCTTCAATCCGATCACTATTGATGCAATCGATATTTTACAAAAAACTTTTACAGATGAAATCTCACTTGAAAAAGTTTCTGAAAACGTCAATGTGACACCACAGTATCTGTCCAAGATATTCAAAGAAGACACAGGTGTCACATTCAAGGAATTTTTGACTGAACTTCGTATCGAAGCCGCAAAGAAACTTCTGAGGAGCGGCGATGTCAGTCTGAAAGATGTGGGCCATAAAGTGGGTTACAATGATACGAGCTATTTTATCAGGTCGTTTAAAAAACATGAAGGCATAACGCCTAAGGACTATCAGAGGTTAAACAGATGAAGAGCAAATGGGTATGGATGACTATACTGGTATTGGCATTATTGACTGGGTGCAACTCGGAGCAACCTGGGATTGTCGATGACGATGTGATCAAAATCGGAATTTCATTTGACAGCTTTGTTGTTGAGCGTTGGCAACGGGAAATGGAAATTCTTGTCGCGACAGCCACTGAGCTGGGCGCTGAAGTGGATGTGCAAATTGCAAATGAGGATATCGAAAAGCAGATTGAGCAGATCCGATATCTTATTGCTCAAGATGTCGATGTTTTGATTATTGTGCCAAAGGATGCTGAAGCGCTATCTCCGGCAATTGACGAAGCGTACAAAAATGGAATCGGGATTATTGCATATGATCGGCTGATCATCCATCCTGATTTGGATCTTTACATTTCGTTCGACAACGAAGCAATAGGTGAAAACTTCTCCGAACGTTTGATCGAAGCGATGAAAATAGAAGAGGAAGCACCACCCAAACAGATTCTGGTCATCAACGGTGATCCAAGTGACAACAACTCGTCGCTTCTGAATACAGGTTTTCATAAAAAGTTGGATCCCTTGATAGAGGTTGGGGAAGTGGTCATTCTCGAGGAAATATGGGCGCACGAATGGAGAGAACAGTACGCAAAAGATGTTGTCGAAAAGCATTTGTCCCTTGGCAATCGGATTGATGGTATAATTGCTGCAAATGATGTGCTTGCCACTGGAGCCATAGAAGTGCTCTCGAAATGGCAATTGGCAGGGGAGGTTTTCGTGGTCAGTCAGGATGCCGAATTATCCGCATGTCAGAGAATCGTGGAGGGCACACAGCTGGCAACGGTCTTCAAGCCGATCAACGAGCTTGCCATCATGACAGCGAAACTTGCAATTGAAATGGCGAAAGGGAATAAAATCGACACAGAGGATACCATATTCAACCAATATAGGGAAATTCCATTTGTTAAACTGAATGCTTTTGTTGTTGATGAGTCGAATATGGAGGAGATCATCATCGAGAGCGGTTTTCATAGAAAAGAAGACGTCTATTTGAATAAAAACAAGTAAAATCCATAAAAAGAGAAAAAATTAACCTTAATTTTTTCTCTTTTTATTATTGTATACATAATAAAGTGCAAAATAGATGATAAAGTTGTGAAACTGATTAAATTTGTGAATTGACTTTCATGTTAATTTTGTGTAAAATTTTATTAAACAAATGACGTAAATATTTACTAAACGTTATTTGTTTCAAAAAAGAATTGGGGAGATGAAAAAATGAAAAAATTAGTAGCCGTTTTATTGATTATGATGATGCTTTTCTCATTGACTGCATGTGCAGCTGAGCCAAAAGAAGACGCACTACCGACCATCGGGGTAACTATTTACAAGTATGACGACAACTTCATGTCATTTGTTAGAAGAGCTATTCAAACAGCAGCAGAAGGCAAAGCTGTTCTCGAAATGAATGACTCACAAAATTCACAAGCTACTCAAAACGATCAAGTTGACACAATGATTTCAAAGGGTGCAAAATCACTCGCAATCAACTTGGTGGATCCTCAAGCTGCTGAAGCAATCATTGCTAAAGCAAAAGCTGCCGATCTTCCTGTAGTTTTCTTCAACAAAGAGCCAGAAGCTACAGTACTTGCAAGCTACGATAAAGCTTGGTATGTTGGAACCGCGTCAGCAGAAGCTGGAGTTATCCAGGGCGAACTCGTTGCTGAAATGTGGAAAGCCAATCCAGATTGGGATAGAAATGGCGATGGCGTTATGTCATATGTTCTATTAAAAGGCGAGCCAGGACATCCTGATGCAGAAGCAAGAACAAAGTTTGTAATTGAAACAGTTGAAGCTGCTGGAATTAAGGTAGAAGAACTTGAATTGCAAACTGGAATGTGGGACAGTGTTAAGGGTAAAGAGTTGATGGACGCATGGATTGCAAAGCACGGCGATGACATTGAAATGGTAATTGCGAACAACGACGGTATGGCACTTGGTGCGATCCAATCATTGAACGCATCCGGATATTTCGGAGCTGATAAATTCATGCCTGTAGTTGGCGTAGATGCAATTCCAGATGCACTAGAAGAAATCAAAGCTGGTAGAATGGTAGGAACTGTACTCAACGATGCTAAAAACCAAGGTGCCGCTTCATTTGATCTCGCACTTAATGTCGCTCTTGGAAAAGATCCACTTGAAGGCACTGCATGGACATTTGACAGTAACAAAGCTGTACGTGTACCTTATGTTGGCGTAACGATTGACAATATCGAATTTGCTGAAGAAGCTTATAAATAAGCTGTAATATTATAAAATTCGGGATGCAGTCATGCATCTCGAATTTTTTGAGAGTGAAAACAATACTTTAAGGGTATTTATCATAAAAATCGGAAGGGGGCGAAGTCCGTGCAAAACAGCAACGAACAATTTTTGCTCGAAATGGTTGGAATTTCCAAGGAATTTCCCGGAGTAAAAGCACTTGACGGTGTCGATCTCAGGGTTAGAAAAGGCAGTGTTCATGCTCTAATGGGAGAGAATGGTGCCGGTAAATCCACGTTGATGAAGTGCTTGTTCGGCATTTACAGGATGAACGAGGGCCAAATCAGATTTGACGGTGAGGACGTGAATTTCATTTCGTCAAAGCATGCTCTGGACAATGGCGTATCCATGGTACACCAGGAACTCAATCAAGTTAGAACCACTCGAATCATGGACAATATCTGGCTTGGAAGATTTCCAAAGAAAGGGCTGTTCGTAGACGAGGATAAAATGTACCAGGATACACTGGAGATCTTCAAGGAGTTGGATATCAATCTCAATCCCAGACAAAAAGTCAAGGAACTTCAAGTTTCAGAGAGCCAAATGGTTGAAATCGCGAAAGCGGTTTCATATAATTCCAAGTTAATCGTCATGGACGAACCGACATCTTCCCTCACAGAGAAAGAAGTCGGTCATCTGTTTAAAATTATAAGAGCTTTAAAGAAAAAAGATGTATCGGTCATATACATCTCACATAAAATGGAAGAAATCGAGCAGATTTGTGATGACGTCACTGTAATGCGTGATGGAAAATGGATCGCCACCAAACCAATTGACGCGATAACGACAGACGAAATCATCTCATTGATGGTCGGTAGAGACCTTACCAACCGATTTCCACCAAAGACCAACAAACCCCAAGATATCATACTCAAAGTAGAGAATCTGACCGCTGTACATCAACCTTCCATAAAAGACGTGTCATTTGACTTGAAAAAAGGAGAAATACTCGGTATCGCAGGACTTGTAGGAGCAAAAAGAACCGACCTTGTCGAAGCCATATTCGCTGAACGCCACGCAGAGGGTAAAATAGAGCTTCATGGTAAAGTGATGCATTTCAAGAGTCCTCAAGATGCCATCAAAAATGGATTCGCTCTTGTTACAGAGGAAAGACGTGCAACGGGAATTTTTCCGAATCAGAATATATCGTTCAATTCAATCATTGCCAATATAGACAGATATGTGAAAAAAAACAAACTGCTCGATGATGTCAAAATCAAGAAGGATACAAACTGGGTGATCGACAGCATGAGCGTCAAGACGCCAAGTATGAAGACTCGAATCATGTCGCTTTCCGGTGGCAATCAGCAGAAAGTGATCATCGGAAGGTGGCTACTCACTGAACCGGAAGTATTTTTGATGGATGAACCAACCAGGGGGATTGACGTTGGTGCCAAGTATGACATTTATCAACTGATGATCGATCTTGCCGACAAGGGCAAAGGCATCATCATGGTATCCTCTGAAATGCCTGAACTCCTAGGAATTACAGATAGGATTCTTGTTATGAGCAATGGACGAATGGCGGGCATCGTCAATACAAGTGAGACAACTCAAGAAGAGATTTTGAGATTGTCTGCGAAATATTTATAGTGGGGAGATGGATTAATGTCTGAAAACGCAACTAAAAATGGGAAGAAGCGATTTGATCTGTCCAAGGTCACTCGAAAAGATGTATTGCAATTTGCAATGGATAATGCGATTTTTCTAGTGTTATTTGTACTCATGTTTGTAATCATCATAATAGATCCAAGATTCGTATCAGTTAAAAACTTTACCAATATTCTGACTCAAGCCTCGACTAGAACCATTTTCGCGCTTGGTGTCGGTACGATAATAGTTGCGAAGGGTACGGACCTTTCACTAGGTCGCCAAGTCGGAATCGCAGCGGTTATCTCCGCATCCCTTTTGCAAGGTGCGGATTACGCTTATAGAATGTATCCCGATTTACCGGTTTTGCCAGTTTTCGTACCAATATTGCTTGTTATGTTGGTTACAGCGACATTCAGTTTAATTAACGGTATTGTCGTTGCCAAATTTAAAGTGGATCCTTTTATCGCAACTCTCGGTATGATGGTCATAGTATATGGTGTCAACTCAATCTACTACGACAGACCTCCTTACGGCGCTCAGCCGATTGGTGGACTGGATCCAAGATTCGCAAAAGTGGCACAGGGATATTTTCAGTTCGGTGATGTCCTAATTCCATATCTTGTGCTATACGCCATCGCCGCTGTGGTGTTCATGTGGTTCCTATGGAACAAGACCAGATTCGGAAAGAACTTGTTCGCTGTTGGTGGTAATGCTGAGGCGGCTGCAGTTTCAGGGGTTAATGTCAGCAAAATGCTGATCATGATCTATGTCCTAGCAGGATTGCTTTACGGACTTGGTGGTTCGCTCGAAGCGGCCCGTATAGGCTCTGCTACGAACAACACCGGTAATATGTACGAACTGGATGCCATCGCCGCATGTATTGTTGGCGGGCTTTCATTCTCAGGTGGAATAGGTAGCATAGCGGGTATCGTGACAGGCGTTCTCATATTCCAGGTTATTGCATATGGACTTTCATTTATTGGCGTCAACCCGTATTTGCAGTTCATCATCAAAGGTTTGATCATTATCACCGCTGTTGCGATTGACAATAGAAAATATATCAAAAGAAAATAATAAAGACAACTGGGCACGAAGCGATTCGTGCCCATATTCAATATATTCAGTGAGGTGACAATATGTTGTTTGGCGTGGATTACTATCCTGAACATTGGCCGGAATCAAAAATGGAAGACGATTTGAAACGAATAGTGGAGCTTGGTGCCAACACGGTCAGAATCGGTGAATTCGCATGGCATATGATGGAGCCGGTAGAAGGGGTGTTTGATTTTTCCTTTTTTGATAGGGCTATCAAGCGCATCAAGTCGCATGGTCTTCAGATCATATTCGGAACACCGACCGCCACATTTCCGGCATGGCTCGCAAGCAAATACCCTGAGATCCTTTCCAGGGATGAATATGGACATCAAAGAGCCTTTGGTGGAAGAAGACAGTATTGCTACAATTCAGATGTTTATAAAGATAAGACAGAAAAAATCGTTTCAAGGCTTATAAAACACTATGCGAACGAGGAAGGCATTGTCGCCTGGCAAATCGACAACGAACTGGGGCATGAAGGTTCTGACCAGTGTTACTGTGAGAGTTGTGTAAGGAATTTTAGAAGCTATTTGAACACAAAATACGAGACCATCGAGCAGCTCAACAGGCGCTATGGAACGATATTCTGGGGTCAGACCTATAACGACTTCAACGATATTCCTGCTCCGACACCTACCATAACGACGCACAATCCCGCTCTTCAACTGGATTGGGCAAGATTCAGATCACAATCCATCAATGATTATGCCAAGCTTCAAATCGACATCGTCAGGGACTGCAAAATGTCTCATCAAAAGGTCACGCATAATTTGTTTGGTGGATTCTTCGACAGGGCTTATGACCAAAATGTTCTGGCTTCCTATTTGGACGTGGTATCCTATGACAATTATCCCGTGTGGGGTGGCCTGGAAAAACCATTGTCACCAGCTCATATCGCAATGACACACGATTATATCAGAGGGCTCAAAAAACAGAACTTCTGGATTGTGGAAGAACTCATGGGTGCGCAAGGTCATACCGTGATCGGTTACCTGCCTAGACCTGGTGAAGCCAAGCTTTGGTCACATCAAGCCATGGCCAGGGGCTGTGAATCCCTTCTATACTTCAGATGGCGCGGTATGACCAAAGGAGCGGAACAGTTCTGTCAGGGCATTCTGGACGCGGATGATCGGATCAATGAAAAATACACTGAGGCCCAAACATTTTTCAGTGATGTGAAGGGGCTTGAAGCCATCTATAGTTCCGAGATTCATTCAGATGTCGCAATCCTTTATGATTATGACAACCGATGGTCGTGGCACAATCAACCGCAGAGCCATGCTTTCAATTACACGGATGAAATCTTGAGATTCTATACACCTTATCATGATCTGAATATCATGACAGACGTCATCGACCTCAAAAAAACCTTTGAACCCTACAAAGTATTGATGGTCCCGATCATGCAAATAATGGACTCTGAAACCATCGATAGATTAAGGGCTTTCGCTTCAAGCGGTGGTACAGTGGTTTTGGGATTCAGAAGTGGTATCAAAGATCGGGACAACAATCTCTATTTTGGAGAGAGTCCTATAAAATCGCTCATAGGCGCGGAAATCAAAAGTTATGAATCGCTGGGCCATGGTGTGGTCAAACCTCTAATCAGTTACTGGAATACAAATCACAACCCAAAAACATGCAGTGTATGGCGTGATCTGATTGAGCCGATTGATGCTGAGCCTTTGCTGAAATACGATGATGAATTTTATGGGCATTATGCCGCAGTCGTCAAAAATAAAGTTGGATCTGGAAGTGTCTATTATGTAGGATGTGGACTTTCTGAGAATGGAATGCGTGAGATTGTTAAAGAAATCATCTCAGATCAAAATATAAGTCCAAATTTGACCCCCGATGGCGTTGAAAGCGTTGTCAGAAATTCTGGAGACACAACCTTTGAAATTCTTCTCAATCACAACGGAACTGCAATTGAACACAATGGACTAAAACTAAACCCATATGATTTTAAAATAATAAAGAGATAAGTGCGCCCGCTCTACACTTACATTTTTTAAAAGTTTAACTGAGACGCTAATAAGTTTCCTTCGGAAACTTACCTACGCGAAAAATAAGAGCCTCGCTTACGCACACTCTTATTTTTTTGCACTCCCTGCTTTTCCTGCCCTTCTAATACTCTTCAGCTTCAGCAAGCAGCTCCTTGAAAATCTCAGGAACAGTTTGCATTTTATTGACTTTATAGACATTCGATCCTGCGAAAATGAGCCCATCTTCGACATTGCCTTCCACTGCATGGACAAGTGCCTGAGAAATACAGTATGGTGTTGTTCTGACATCACATGTCTTAAGGCAATTCACACAAACTTTGATCGGCGGTTTGTCACCAATGTCCAGTTTGTCCAAAAGTGGGTTTTGGATAGCTCGACCAGGCATGCCTACAGGACTGATGATGATTTTGACATCCTCTTCCTTTGCTGCGATGTAAGCTCTTTTAAACGAGTCTTCCGCGTCACATTCCGGGGTAGCCACAAAGCGTGTGGCCATTTGAACACCGTCCGCACCTGCGGCGATCACTTTTGCGATATCCTTACCGTCAAAGATGCCTCCGGCGACGATCAGCGGTATTTTCTTATTGTATTTTTCCTCATAGGGTAAAATCACTTTTTTGATTTGTTCGATGGTCGCAAAGACATCGTAGTTCTTTTCAAGTATGTCCTCTTTACTGAAACCGAGGTGGCCACCTGCCTCAATACCTTCAAGTACTATTGCGTCAGGTGCTACAGCGTAATTTCTGTCCCAGAGTTTTGCTATCAGAGCGGCTGCTTTGGAAGAGGATACTATCGGAGCTATCTTTGTGGATGAGCCTTTTACAAGTCCAGGCAGTTCCGTTGGGATGCCTGCTCCTGACACTATGAAATCAATGCCTTCCTTGACGGCTTCCCTCACATGTTCTGCGTATGAGTTCATTGCGACCATGAAGTTGATTCCGATATGTCCACCGCCTGATAGTGCTTTGGCCTTTTGGATTTCTCTTCTCATTGCTCTCAGATTGGCTTCGAGTCGATTGGTGAGAAAATCGGGTTCTTTGAATCCGAGATTGACACCTGAGATCACTCCAAGGCCACCTGCATTGGTTATGGCGGATGCGAGACCTGATCGTGTCACACCGACACCCATGGCCCCAAGTATGATAGGGTATTTTATTGCCAAATCCCCAATTTTAAGTTCGGGTAATTTCATATTGCCTCCTGTAATGTACATGCGTTATTTCAATCATACATCAGTGAAACACCACCTATCAAGGTGATTGCCGGAAATGCTATAAATCGTTTATAAAGAATTAATAATTTGACAATTCAGAAAGCTTGGATTATAATTAATTTGGACAAAACCTCAAATATAAGAAAGAAAGGATGTGTGGGATTATGGCACAAATTTTAATGGACAAGGGGAACTTTAAAAACTGAATAAACGAAAATTGAATAACCTTTCTTTGATGTACACGATTAGGTTATCGTGTTTTTAATTGAATCTACTGGGATAGAATATATCCCGCATATTTTGAGGAGGAACAATGACGAAATACAATTTGAATGCTCTGGGATGGAATAAAACATTTGAAAATCAGTTGAATATTGATGAAGAAGGATTCCCGGCGCGTGTAATCAACAAAAATAGGGGCCATTTCCAAATATTGACCGAAACTGGGCAATTCGATGCCTCGCTGTCCGGTAAGTATCTCCATGAATCGAACACCAATGTGGAATATCCCGCAGTGGGAGATTGGGTCATGGTGAGAAGAAAAATGGACCAACATATCATCTATAGATTATTGGAACGAAAAAGCGCATTTGCGAGACGTCAAAAAATCGATGGTGGAAGAAAAATCATCAACGGCGTGGTTTCAGGAGGCACCACACAGGAGCAGATCTTGGCGAGCAACATTGATACGGTATTCATTGTGACAGGGCTGGACAAGAATTTCAATCCTAAAAGAATCGAGCGATATCTGACACTTTGTCTCGACAGTGGTGCGGCACCGGTGATTCTACTGAGCAAACTGGACCTTTGTGATGACGTCGACGATAAGATCTTTGAAGTGGAAGGTGTTTCGCTTGGATTCCCGATCCATGCACTCAGTGCAATCAGCGATCAAGGCATGGAACAGCTAAAACCTTATTTGGGCGAAGGGCAGACTGTAGCCTTTTTGGGATCATCCGGGGTAGGAAAATCGACTATCAGTAATTTTCTGCTTGGTGAAGATGTGCAGTTGACAAAAAACACAAACGAACAGACCAGCAAAGGCGTCCATACGACCACTACCGCACAATTGCTCGTTTCCAAAGACGGCACATTAATCATAGACACTCCAGGGCTCAGGGAGATCCAACTATGGTGTGAGGAAGAGACCATCGATACTTCATTTGAAGAAATAACGGCGTTGATGGAAAATTGTCGATTCAACAATTGCACGCATAAGTCGGAACCAGGATGTGCAGTGCGAGAAGCGCTCAAATCCGGTGATCTCCCCATGGACAGATATGAGCGTTATCTAAAAATGCTGAGGGAAGTCAGACATCTTAACAACCGAAAAAAAGGTGTGGAGCTGAAACTCAACAAAAGAGTCAAACAATATGAAAAGCGCAATACAGAGAAGAAATATGCAAATGCCTATGAGAAATAGTGACAAAGCACATCTTAATGGGTATAATGTTGTTGGGTAACCTTTTTCCAAGATCGAATTTTATGAAAATTGAAAGGGGCTTGGAAGATGAGTAAAAATGTGTCAATTGATTGGAGCAAATTAGGATTTGCTTATTACAACACTGATTTGCGTTATGTATCTATGTGGAAAGACGGTAAATGGGATGAAGGTAAGTTGGTTGAGGACAATATGATTTCAATCAGTGAGTCATCCACTGCAATTCATTATGGTCAACAGTGTTTTGAAGGCCTCAAGGCTTACAGAACTGCAAATGGAGAAATCCAGTTGTTCAGACCTGATGAGAATGCGAAACGTATGGGCAGAAGTTGCCGACGTGTTATGATGCCTGAATTTCCTGTCGACAGATTCATAGATGCATGTATGCAAGTGGTAAAAGCAAATGAGCATTTTGTTCCACCGTACGGAACAGGCGCAACACTTTACCTTCGCCCTTATTTAATCGGCGTAGGCCATAATTTGGGGGTTAGACCAGCACCGGAGTATATGTTTGGTATCTTCTGTGTACCGGTTGGCCCGTACTTCAAAGGTGGCATGGCTCCTGTAAACTTCACAATTGCGGATATGGATCGTGCCGCACCATATGGCACTGGCGCAGCAAAAGTCGGCGGCAACTACGCTGGAAGTTTGTTGCCACATGAAGATGCAGTCAAAAGAGGTTTTGCTGATTGTATCTATTTGGATCCTGCTACACACACCAAGATTGAAGAAGTAGGGGCAGCGAATTTCTTCGGGATCACCAAAGACGGAAAATTCGTCACACCTGTATCACCATCCATTTTACCAAGTATAACAAAATATTCTTTAATGCACCTGGCTGATAAATACTTGGGATTGACTGTTGAAGAGCGCGATTGCAGAGTGGATTCACTGGATGAATTCGTCGAAGCCGGAGCGTGCGGTACCGCTGCAGTGATCACACCGATCGGTGGTATCGAGGTTGAAGGCAAACTACATGTATTCCACAGTGAAACAGAAGTAGGACCTGTGACCAAAAAGCTTTATGATACACTTGTGGGCATTCAACTTGGGGAAGTTGAAGCACCTGAAGGCTGGATCTATATAGTCAAATAGCGGAAACAAAGAGACACCCAGGTGTATGACCTGGGTGTCTTGTTTTTTTTGGTCAATTGGAATCACGTAATTCCAACATTTTATCGGGCATATCGGTGATGATTGCATAGACTCCTTGTGCCATCAACTTTTTTCCGATTTCCAGATCATTTATTGTATAGGAGATGATCTGGAGTTTGTGTTCTCTAATTCTTATAAGTTCTCGATCCGAAAGGGTAAGGTAATGTGGATGGTAGAAGTCAGCCTTGAGATGGTCGACATAAAGCCAAGGATCCACAATCGCTGAGGCGGTCAATATGCCAAGTCTCAAATCAGGAGATATGTTCCTGAGCGTCTGGAGCGCATAATGGTCGAACGATGAAAAAATCAGTTGATGCGATTTCAGATATTTATGACATAAATCAAGAGTTTTTTCTTCTATACCCGGATAGTGATCACTGCCTGCCTTGAATTCCACATTGAGCAGGATCTCTTTGGAGCTTTTTGTCTGGAATTCGACAATCAATTCCAGCACCTCCTCCAGTGTTGGAATTACACCGGATTTTCCATGAGATGTACAGGTCATCATTTTAAGTTCTTCCAAACTTTTTTCATAAATGAAACCGGGTGCTCCAGTCAAGGATTTCAAGCTGAAATCATGGAAAACCACGATCTTGCCATCCGATGAGAAGTGGACATCCAGCTCAAGCCCATCCGCTCCTTGCTCAAGAGCTGCCTTAAACGAAGGCAAGGTGTTTTCCACTTCATATGCCGCCGCGCCTCTATGTCCTATTATCTTAGTCATATTACACCTCCAAAAACATCTATACCTATAGTATTCGATGAAATTGGGAAATATCCTTCTAAAAGGTTAGACGACTCCGATTCCAGATTCCTCAAAAGTGATCATGTCGGAGTTCATTCGGCATGCGGCTTCAAGGATGCTGAAGGCAAGTGCGGCTCCGCTGCCTTCACCAAGGCGCATCTCCAGATTGAGGAAAGGTTCAAGTCCAAGTGTCGTCGATGCCAGTTTTGCACCTTTTTCATGCGATGCGTGGGAAGCGAACAAGTAGGATTTGACGTTGGGTTCCAGAGCGCATGCGATCAATGCCGAAATGGTGGATATGAATCCATCGACCACTACGGGTACCCTACTTGCCGCACCGCCGATCATGACGCCGGCCATTCCCGCGATATCAAGTCCGCCTACTTTTGATAAGATTTCCAGTGGATCGGATGCATTTGGAGCATTCACACTTATAGCGCGCTCAATAACAGAAGCTTTGTATTCCAGTTTCTCAGTGGGGTAATTCGCACCGACTCCGGTGATTTCATAGGGTGAAGTTCCGGTCAGGATGGAAAGGATCGCTGTTGAGGGTGTTGTGTTGCCGATTCCCATTTCACCAGTGCCAAGTATTTTGGCACCTTCATTGATAGCCATTTCCGCCATTTCGATTCCGACCTCAATAGCTTTGATCGCCTCAGATCGACTCATGGCCGGACCGCGCGATATGTTTCCGGTTCCCATTCTGATTTTTCGGGCGTAGATTGCGGGGTCTTCAATTTTGGAATTGACACCGATGTCCACGGTATAAATCTTTGTTTTATGTGGGTCCGCAAGTGCTCCTACTCCAGTGATGCGTTTTGAAATGTTCAATGTTTGAAGCAGTGTCACCATTTGTGGGGCTGATGCGATCCCTTCATCACAGACACCATGATCCGCACACATGACAATGATGGCATGTCGATCAAGTCGTGGCATCGCCTGTCCGGTGATTCCGGAAAGTTTGATGGCAATCTCTTCGATCTTGCCTAGTGACCCTTGAGGCTTGATGAGTTGATCCACACGATTCCGAGTGGACTGTAACCTTTCGTTTTCAAGTGATTTGATCTGTTTCAATTTTTCGTACAGCATGGCATCCTCCTGATTTGAAATAAAAAAAAAGCCCATTACCCCTTGGGGTAATGAACTTTACCTTCGTTCACCAACTGTTGTTAGGCAGGTCTCCTGGCTCAGCTTCAACGCGATTCGCACCTTCCCGGATATCCAGTGGTATTTGCTATCGCTCCGCAACACAGTGACGGGTTCGCTTAGGATTTCAACCTAATTCCCTATTCTCCATAAATGGCACCTAAAAACAATTTAATTTTACTCAAAATAAGCATAAACGTCAAGCTAAAAGAATTGTTAAATTATTTTAATTGTTACAAAAAAATTGCAACGTTTTTTATTCGTGTTATAATAAATTGAAAGTTAAGAATACAGGAGGAGGCGTGACATGATCTCAAAGGATATTCAAGAGAATTTAAAAAATGCATCATGGATTCGTAGAATGTTTGTTGAAGGCGCAAAAATGAAGGAAGAATTCGGTGATGACAAGGTATATGATTTCAGCCTTGGCAATCCCTATTTTGAACCACCGAAATCAGTCATCGACAAACTCAAGGAAGTGGTCAATTCTGATGAGCCCGGTGCACACAGATATATGGACAATTCCGGATTCAAGGATGTCAGACAAAAAGTGGCGAATTCAGTCAACAAAGACATCGTCGATCCTATAGGATTCAACCATGTATTGATGACTGTAGGAGCGGCAGGTGGAATCAATGTGATCCTCAGAACAATTCTCGATTTTGGACAGGAAGTTGTTATCATCGCACCTTATTTCGCGGAATACATTTTTTACATCAAAAATCATAACGGCGTACCGGTAATCGTGAAATCAGATGAAAGCACGTTCGAACCCAACCTTGATTTGTTTGAAAGTAAAATCACTGATAAAACACGTGCGGTTATCATCAATTCACCCAACAACCCGACAGGAGTCATCTATTCGGAAGCAATTCTTAAAGATTTGGCTGAGATCATCGCCAGAAAAGAAGCTCAGTATGGACACAATATTTATGTGTTGTCGGATGAACCCTACAAGGCGCTTGTATATGATGGCATCAAAGTACCCAATATTCACAACATCTTCAAAAATTCTATGATCATCAACTCCTACTCAAAATCACTTGGACTCGCAGGAGAGCGTATCGGTTACATCGCAGTGAACAGCAAAATAGAAAATTCTGAACTCCTCATGAGCGGACTTGCATTTGCCAACAGAACGCTGGGATTTGTCAACGCACCTGCTTTGTGGCAAAAAGTCACAGCCGATTCCATTGATGAAACTGTGGATATCAGTGAATATCAAAAACGTAGGGATGTGTTGATCGAACATCTCGAAAAAATCGGTTTTGAGATGGTCAAGCCCAACGGTGCATTCTATTTGTTCCCAAAGGCTATGATGGAAGATGATGTCGCCTTTGTCATGGAAGCAAAAAAACACAATCTGCTTCTTGTTCCGGGAAGTGGTTTTGGATATCCTGGATATTTCAGAATTTCCTATTGTGTGGATATGGCAATGATTGAAAGGTCATTACATGCATTCACCGCACTTGCGGAATCTTTTAAAAAATAATGATAAGCCATAACATGGAACCGGAATGCCGGCCGTGTTATGGTTTTTTTTCATGCGATATTTTGCGATATCAGACGAGAACACAATAAACCGATCTTATCCAGAGAATAGGATCTGGAAATATTTTGCATGCGGGTTCTGATTTGATTCAGAGTTGACGGATTGGCTATGAAGTGTTCGATCATTTGATCCAGAGCCTCGATATCACTTACATAAACTGCCAAACCTTCTTTTTCAAGTATGGTGGTGTTTTCCTCCTCCTGTCCCCTCAAAAAAAATGGGATGACCAGTGGAATGTGTTTGTGAATCGCTTCCGTGACTGTCAAACCACCTGGTTTGCTGATCAGGACATCGGATTTGTCCATGAGCTCGCCCACGTTGTTGACGAAGCCATAGAGATGGATTTCGATGTTCTCAGGAACCTCGGCAAAGTCCCTCTTTATTGCATTGAGAGTGGCTGTGTCTTGTCCACAGACAACGTGAATGATGAGTTTTCTATTGGATTGCGTCAATGATTCCAGCGAGTGATGAAGCTTTTTGCTTCCAAGGCTGCCACCCATCAAAAGGACAGTGAACGCATCGGAGTCACTCCTCAAATTCTGGGGCGGCTCATAAAATGATTTTTTTACTGGAATTCCGTAAACAAAGATCTTGTCAGGGGAAATTCCAAGTTTGATCAAAGATTTTTTGGTATGTTCATGGCTTGTTATGTATGCATCAATCATGGAGTGCCTGTAAAAAGGATGGACTCCCAAATCGGTCACTACGGAGATGCACGGAACATTTGTATACCCATCGGCTTTCAGCTCCGCTATAGTATGAACGAACAGTGGGTGTGTGGAGACCATAAAATCAGGATTATGGATTCGAAGGTAGTTCAGCATTTTTTTTCTAAGTAGTCTTTTGAACAAGCGTCTAAGTTGGGAATTGGGAAGGGGACGGCCAGAAAGCTTATATAGTCCACCATATAGTGATGGGACAAAGTTCAATATGGCGCTGTAGGCATCTTCAATAATCAGCTCCAGAATCATGTTGTTGTCTCTGAAGACATCTATGATTTCAGCATCCATACCATCGGATTTCAGTTGTTCCTTAAGTGAATTTGCGGCCTGATTGTGTCCGCCACCTGTTGAGGCGGTGAAAATTATACCTTTTTGTATTTTCGTTTGCATAAAAAAACTCCTACAATGTTTTGACTATATTCATTGTAGAAGTTTAGTATTAGAGTTGTGTTAGAATCCATTTAGATTTTTGCTAAGTTCAGGTCAATTATCGACTTTTATGAAGAGAATTATAATTGATATTCGCTTTATCTAGTCCGGAACTGATTATGAATGCCAAGATCGCACCGATAGCAAATTGGACGATGTTCCAGGGGATGCTGAAAATCGGCACCATGAAGTTGCCGTATATGATTCCAGCGGCGACATAATAACCCAGTACCATCCAGATGCCGGCCACCATCATACCGACCAATTGATTGAAGGAAATACCATATTTCTGTTTCAATTTGAACAATAGCGCACCGAGTACCGGAAGTCCTATTGCAACGACAAGCAACTGCCAGTTGAGTTTTGAAGCCATTTCAGAGGCGACCTGCAAGGAAGGGACATCTTCCACGTTTTCCAGAATCAAATTCAAGCTTGTGTTTCTGATGGTGAAAACGAACCCGATCAAAGCCATGAACCAAATACCCATAGTGGTCCAGAGGACATGTTTTTGATTGCGTGACTCACTTGAAAAATAGCCGATGAGAAAACCCATGGTAGACTTTATGATCAAAGTGGGAAGGATCCAATGCGCATAGCCACCCAGGAAATCCGCTAATGCAGAACCTACTCCTGCGGCGAATGCACCATACCATGGACCAAGAAGCATGCCTGCGAGAAAAATGGTGGTATCTCCAGGATGGATATAACCATTTGTGAATGGAATTGGTATTTTGATTGCTGATGTGGTTATGAACACAAAAGCGGTCATAAGAGCTGTGTAAATCAGTAATTTTAAGTTGCCTTTCATTTTGAACCCCCGATTTAATATTGTTTTCAATTACAATATAAGATATAATTGACATTGTTGATAGAGGCAGTTAATTGAAAAGTGACCAGGACAGATGAGGGGCTTATGATTGGTTTTGTGATTAATTTCGAGGGAAGTACAGGAGTCCCAAAATATATTCAACTTTATGAGTATATAAAAAAGGAGATTATGGAGGGCAATATGACGGAAGGTGAAAAATTACCCTCTGTCAGATCGGTGTGCGAGACACTCAAAATAAGTAAGGCGACAGTTGAAAATGCCTATAGCCAGCTGGTGGTTGAGGGGTATATCGAGAGTCGGTCAAAAAGTGGTTATTATGTCATCGCTTTTGATGATTTCACATTTGCCCAGCTTAACGGTCAGGAAATATCGACACCGGAAAAACACACAACCATAGAAGAGCCTGCGAAGTTTGATCGGGCAGATGAGGGAACTTTCAATTTCAGCGAGTGGAAAAAAGCGGTCAATCGCGTCCTTGAATATGACACGCAGACTCTGCTCAGTTACGGGGATGTACAGGGAGAGTATGCGCTGAGGTATGAGATTGCAAAATTCATCCATCAGTCCAGAGGTGGCAGGTGCCATCCGGATCAAATCATTGTCGGTGCGGGAATTCAAGTACTTTTTGGATTGATTGCCACTCTATTTAGAGGCAAGGAAGATCAAATCGGATTTGAATATCCCGGTTTTTCAAAAGGCATGTACATCTTTGAGGATTATGGCTATCAGACTGTCAAAATTCCGGTTGAGGTCGATGGCATCGATCTAAAAAGATTGGAGGCATCGCAAACGAAAATTGTTTATGTCTCGCCTTCGCACCAATATCCGACGGGGAGCATCATGCCGATCAAAAAACGCATCCAGCTTCTAAACTGGGCCAGTAAAAAAGGTGGCTATATCATAGAAGACGATTATGACAGCATGTTGCGCTATGAAGGGTACCCGGTTCCAGCGCTTCAGGGGCTCAATTATGGGAAAAATGTCATTTATGTGGGGTCATTTTCAAAACTGCTCATTCCTTCCCTAAGAATCAGTTTTATGATTCTTCCAGAGCGGCTGATGGACGATTTCAATAGAATCAAAGGGCGATACTCTCAATCCGTCTCGAAGATAGAACAACTGGCACTGGCCATCTATATGTCAGAAGGTTCGTTTGAACGTCACATCAGAAGAATCAAGAAAATATACGGCAGAAAAAACCAACTTTTGATTGAAGCATTCAAACGGTATCCCACGGAAAATTTCAAATTGATCGGCAAAGAGTCCGGACTTCATGTGGTTCTGGATTTTCATGTGGATGTGAAAATCACAAAAGTGGTATCAATGGCAAAAGCCATGGGCGTGATGCTTGAAGGTGTTGAGGAATATCCCGACAATAGGATTCTCGTGTTTTCCTACAGTGGCATTCCAGATGATTGGATTGATCCGGTCGTCAAAGAAATAGTTGAAATATCAAATATGGCAAAGAACAATTAGGAGGAACGATTTATGGGAGTGACCTACGTTCAAGAGTACGCTTTGAATACGTATGATTTTGATAAAAATGGAAAAGTGAGATTGACCAGCCTTGTGAATTGTCTTCAAGACATTTCCACCAGGCATTTTGAGAGTGCGGTCAAGGATCGATACAGTGATCCGCTCGGGCTATGGGTCATTGTGGAGTGGAAGCTTGATATCATAAAGATGCCAGAGACGATAACGACCATCAGAGTGACGACAGAACCCACTTATTTCAGAAAATTCATAGCTTATAGAGGTTATATGATTGAAGATGAAAACGGTGAAATCATAGGAACCGGCGTGAGCAAATGGGCATATCTGGACATCGGCTCCAGAAGACAAGCCAATATTCCCGCAGTGTTCAATGAGATTTTCAAAGTTGAGGAAGGTGCCTATAAGCCAGAGCGTATGGTCATTTCCGTCCCACAGAGCGAAACATCATATAAGGCGAAGATCATGAGTCATGACTCCGACCTCGACGTCAATCAGCATGTCAACAATGTCGTGTACATAAGATGGGCACTGGATGCGCTTCAGTTGTCTCCTCTTGCTTTTGATGAAAACTGGCAACCCAAGACGCTCAAAGTGAACTTCAAAAAAGAAGTGTTCGCCCATACGGAGATAGACATAGAGAGCTTTGTGGATGATTTGAGCCTCAATGAAAAACGCTCGATTCACCGATTGAAAAACAACCAAGGTGAACTGAGCGTTGATTTGGAAATCGAATGGATTAAAATCAGTGGCTAGAGACAATGTTCTTTGCCCATTTGTTGGACAGCACTCTAGGAAAGCCCAGGAACATCTTCGCTATTTCTTCGAGTGAGACCAGTGCGACCACCCAATAAACAGGCAGTCCCCAAACAAACGCACCTATGAAAGCCAGTGGCACACCGATGAGCCATACTGAGCCCATTTCCAAAAACATGGAGAACATAGTGTCGCCACCACTTCTAAGGGTTCCTATGACAACGATGGTATTGTAGAATTTGAATGGCATAAAGAAGGCCATGATCTTAAGGGTCATCATTGTGCTGTCATAAGCCACAGGACCTAAATTGTAAAGATTGGACACGATGATCGGTGAGAACAAAAAGATCAGACCGCCTACGACAACACCCCCCAAAAGACTAAGGGAAAGGAATTTCTTGTTGTATTCGATCGCCGTATCGATCTCATCCGCTCCAAGTGTGTTGCCAAGCATTACAGCCGAAGCGTTGCCGAGGCCGAAACTGATCACCATGAAAAGGTTGTTGACCGTTGTGGAGATCATGACCGAGGCAGCCGCCTCAGTACCGATGCGCGCATAAACAAGTGCATAGGTCGTCATTCCCAGCGCCCAGAATGTTTCATTCAGTATAACCGGAAATGCCTTATTGCCAATCCGCTTGAATTCACTCTTGCCAACAGAAATCATGTCAGCGACACGTACGGATAATTCCGGGGTATTCCTGTATATATGAATCAGGATTATGGTCACTTCAATTGTTCTGGCAATCAGAGTTGCCACTGCGGCACCTTTGACACCGTACGCGGGAAATCCGAGATGGCCAAAGATGAGGATGTAATTGAGCAGCGTGTTGACCAGAAGTGATATGGCACTGGCGTACATGGGCAGTTTGGGTTTTCCTATACTTCTGGATGAAAACCCGTATGCGAAACTGATGGCGGTCATAACATAACTGAGGCTTACGATTTGTAGATACTCAACCCCCAGTTTGACCACAGCCAGGTCTTTGGATAGGAATCCTATGACCAACTTCGGAAAGAAAAATCCCACAATAAAGAAGAATGTGGAAATGACCAAACTGAACCATAGTGCTACGGAAAGCACTTTTTTTATTTTATCGACTTCCCGTCTACCCCAATACTGAGCGATGAATATGCTCGTTCCGCTGTTGGCTCCGAAGAGGATCAATGTCATCAGAAAGAAGATCTGATTGGCAAGTCCCACCGAAGTGATATGCGTTTCACCGAGCTGCCCGATCATGACGTTGTCAACCAGGTTGAGAGACGAAGAAATCAAGTTTTGCAGTGCGATTGGCAGCATGATACCGAATAATATGCTGTAGAAGGTTTTGTTCTTTTTATAACCAAGTGAAATCATAATGCCTCCAAAGTTTCGTGACGCTAATTTATTATACACGAAACTTTACAAAGATTGAACGCAAATTTAACTTGTTAAGAAATCGAAAACTATTATAGAATGGACATAAGAAGGAAGAAGAGGTGGCGCAATGATCAAACAGAAAATTTTGATAGTCGATGACGAAATACATATACTCGAACTTTTGAGATACAATCTGGAGACAAATGGTTTTGATGTGGTTCAGGCCGAAACTGGTGAAGAAGCTATTGAGCTGATTTCAAAGGAGTCGATAGATGGTATGATTCTCGATTTGATGTTGCCTGGTATCGATGGTATAGAGGTTCTCAGAAATGTCAGGAAATCAGATAGGGCTAATCTTCCGATCATCATGTTGACTGCGAAGAATGAGGAAATTGATGCGGTGATCGGTCTTGAGATGGGTGCTGACGACTATATCGGAAAACCTTTCAGGACACGTGAACTGATCTCCAGATTGAAATCGGTCATGCGGAGGGCGAATGCCAAAATACAGGTGGAACCCGATTCAGTGGGCGATTTTATCGTTGAGAAGCAAGGCTTGACACTAAACACCCAAACGCATCAGATTTTCAACAACGGGATTGAGCTTTTCTTGACTTTGAAAGAATTTGAACTGCTTGAAAAGCTCATGAAATCACCAGGACGTGTATTTACAAGAGATGAACTGCTGGAATCCGTTTGGGGCTATGATTACATGGGTGAGACGAGGACAGTGGATGTACACATCAGACAACTCAGAAAGAAAATCGAAAAGGATGATAAGAATCCTGAAGTCATATTGACAGTTCGAGGGATCGGTTACAAATTGAAATCATGATTGTGGAAATGAGGGCTATGGAATGAGGAAAAAAATAATAGGGTCTTATTTATTGCTTATAGTTTTACTGGCAGCCATTTTTTCATGGATCGTCAGAGACGCGCTCCTGGACGCCATGTTGATACAGTTTGAACATAATCTGATCAACGAAGTTGAGCTTGTGAAAGCTATGATTGAGAATGAAGACAATGAGTATGTGGATTTTCAAGAGTTTTCGGAACTCATAAAGGAAAAAATCAATGTCAGGGTGACCATAGTCGATAAAACGGGTCGGGTCCTTTCCGATACGGATGAGAATTCAGAGAATATGATGAACCATATCAACAGAGACGAAATCAAGTCTGCATTTGAAACAGGAAGAACCAATGTCAGACTGAGGTATAGTGATACCGTAAAGGCGGATCATCTGTATGCAGCGACAGTTTTCAAATTGGACGGTTTCGAGTATGTCATCAGAATTTCCAAACCGCTACTGGAGCTCAAGACATTCAATTACCAAATGCTGAATTTTGCTTTGGCCGCCATAGTAATCTCATCCCTATTGGCATCCGCCATGGCCATTGTGATGGTCAGAAAAATCACCAAACCGATCTACGAGCTTACCAAAGCGGCAAACAGCATCGCAGAAGGGGACTATGGCAGAAAAATATATACACAGTCAAAAGACCAGATTGGCGATTTGACTGCATCCTTCAATAAAATGAGTCTCAATTTGGACGCTTCAATGAAGGAAGTGAAAAAAAGAAATATAGAACTCGAATCTATTTTAAACAGTATGATCAACGGAATCATTGCAATCGATCAGAACAAAAATATTCTTATGATCAACAACATCAGTTTCGAAATCTTGGGGTTGCCTGAGGATTTTGTGACTGAAAATGAATCCATGTACAAAATCATCAGAAACGATGAAGTGGCGGAAATGATTGAAAAGTCGATCAGCCATGGCGAATCACAAGTCAAAGAACTCAAATATCTGAGTCTGGACAAAGTGCTTAGAATCTATGTGAATCCGATCATGACCTCCACATCGGACATCATAGGAAGCATAGTCGTGATACAGGATGTCACACAAATCAGAAAGCTTGAAAAGATGAGAAGCGATTTCGTCTCGAATGTTTCCCATGAGCTCAAAACGCCGCTCACTTCCATCAAAGGGTTTGTGGACACACTTAAAGGTGGTGCCCTCGAAAACAAGGCGACTGCTCTTCGTTTTCTCGAAATAATAGATATTGAATCCGATCGACTTTACAGATTGATCAATGACATCCTGCTCCTCTCCGAGATTGAAACTATGGAGCGGGAACCGGATAAAACGGAAGTCCATATCAACGAAATTGTGGATGAAGTGGTTGAAATGCTTGCACTTAAGGCCAGTGACAAAAACCTGATGCTAAAGAAAAGAATAGAAGGTGATTTCTATATCAATGCAAACGCAGACCGAATCAAGCAAATGTTCATCAATTTGGTGGACAACGCGATCAAATATACCGAAGTCGGGGAAGTCGAAGTGAGCCTTGAAGCGGAAGGCTCATGGATCAAGACGACTGTTTCCGATACTGGAATCGGATTCGACGAAAAATACAAAGAAAGGTTGTTTGAACGATTTTACAGGGTGGATAAAGGCAGAAGCCGCTCTTATGGTGGAACGGGACTTGGACTTTCCATAGTCAAGCATATTGTTTTGCTCTACAAGGGCAAAATTTCAGTGGATAGCACACCAGGCAAGGGAACCCGCTTTGAAATCCTACTGCCCAACAAGCGTTCATAAACTAAGAGGACACCGCATCACATAGTGATGCGGTGTCCTCTTAGTTTTTAACACTTTACACGGATTTAACATAGAGCATATTTGTCTATAACATGATGGTGTTAAAGTAAGTTTGTAAGACAGATTGAAGCAGTACCTAAAAAAAGCAAAACTATAATGGAGGAACTTTTAAATGAAGAATATGAAAATTTTTGGTTTGGTTATGTTGATGGCAATCATGGTATTTACGCTAGCCGCATGTGGTTCAAAAACAGAAGATGTGGCTCCGGTAGCGGCAACCCAGACACCTGGTGAAACATCAACAGAAGCACCGGCGGATGAGAAGGTTGAACTCAAAGGTCAAGTCATAGTGGATGGTTCAGGAACAGTTTACCCGCTTATGGCACATATCGCAGAAGAATACATGGTCAACGAGCAAAACGGTGTAAGTGTACAAGTCGGTAGAGCAGGATCAAGTGCGGGTCTTAAGAAATTCATTCCAGGCGAACTTGACTTTGCAGATGCATCAAGAGCAATCAAGGATGAAGAAATCGCAGGACTTAAAGAAAATGGTCTCGAGTATGGCGTAGATGTGTATGAATTCAAATTGGCTCTTGACGGACTTACAATGGTCATCAGCAAGGACAACACATGGGCAACTGAAATGACAAAAGAGGAAATCATCGATATGTATCTTTCAAAAACATACAGAGATGACGATAAGGTTCTTTGGTCAGACATCAGAGCGGATTGGCCAAGTGAGGAAATCAAATTTTACGGACCGAATGAGAACCACGGTACTTACGAGTTCTTTTACGAAGTCATCTTAAATAAACAGGACATGGTCGCTACAGCAAACTTGCAACAAGAGTATTCAACACTTGTGGACCTTGTATCCAAGGACAAAAATGCAATCGCATTCTTCGGATTCGGTTACTATGTGAACAACCAAGACAAATTGCAAGCGGTTAAAATCGATTTTGGTAACGGACCAGTCGCACCCGAACTTGCGACAATCGGTGAAGATCTTGCTTATGCCGGATTCACAAGACCGGTATTCACATACCTCAATGTGAAATATGCAAAAGAAAAACCTGAAGTTCTTGATTATGCAATGTATGTGGTATCACCAGACGGCGCTGCCAGACTCGCTGGAGCAAATGGTTTCGCACCACTTCCTGCGGCAACTTACGAAGCATACGCCAAGCAGCTTGAAGCTTTGAAATAAATAAAGGTGTCATCAAGATGAGAAGCGGATACGTTTCTCATCTTGATGCTGTCTAAAACTTGAAGGGGATGAAAACATTGGAAAACAAAAAAGCATTGGACATCAGAGAAACCATACAGAATAACATGAAAAGAAAAAGAAACACAACCGATCAGATCATGCCGTTATTTTTTTTGCTGACAGCATCCATTTCAATTTTTACGACAGCCGGCATCATACTGATTTTGATCACGGACAGCATCAAATTTTTCAGGGAAGTGTCATTTGCTGAGTTTTTCAGCACAAAACTCGCTCCACTCAATGCGAACAATCCTTCATTTGGCATATTGCCTCTGATCAACGGCACTGTTTTGACTTCGCTTATAGCCATGTTGGTTGCTATCCCTGTTGGATTGACTGCAGCCATATTTTTAAGTGAGTTCGCATCGGATAGGATGCGCAAGACACTCAAACCTATGATGGAGGTATTGGCAGGCATACCGACGATAGTGTATGGTTTCTTTGCATACTCTTTCGTAACACCACTATTGATGAAAATCATACCTACGCTTGGAGCTAAAAACGTCATAAGTCCGGGAATCGTCATGGGCATTATGATAATTCCCATGGTTGCGTCCCTTTCGGAAGATGCAATGAACGCAGTCCCCAAAACGATGAGGGAAGGGGCGTTCGGACTGGGATCGACAAAACTTGAAGTGACACTGAAAGTGGTTCTTCCTGCTGCAGTATCTGGAATCATGTCTTCTTTCGTTCTCGCGATTTCCAGGGCAATCGGAGAAACCATGATTGTTGCCATAGCCAGCGGCAGCTCAAAAGCGTTCTCGTTTGACATCACACAGTCCATGCAGACCATGACAGCATACATCGTCGAGTTTACCAGTGGTGACGCCGGTAGCGGTACTACTGGATATTACAGTCTTTATGCGGTGGGTTTGCTTTTGTTTGGATTTACTATGATCATGAACTTGATTGCTCAGTATATTTCCCATAAATACAGGGAGGAATATTAAAATGAATTCACCTATAAAATTTGAAATAGACAAAAAAAGAATCAAGAGACGCATCAGCCTGAATAATGCATCGAAGTATATTTTTTCACTTTCGACTGTTTTCGCGTTGATTGTTCTCGCCATCTTATTATATAGAATCGGGGTTCAAAGCATTGGTTGGCTCGACTGGGATTTCTTAACCGGCAACTTGTCCATTTTTCCTGAAAAAGCGGGGATCAAAGGTGCCATCATTGGTTCTGTGGGATTGATGGTTGTAGTAATTCCAGTGACGCTTGTGCTTGGTGTTTCCACAGCCATTTACCTTGAAGAATATGCTAAAAAAGGGAAAATACAGCGTTTTATCCAAATCAACATTTCAAATTTGGCCAGTGTCCCGTCAGTAATTTTCGGATTGTTGGGGCTTGCCGTCTTTGGAAGGTTTTTTGGTCTCGGCTCCAGTATACTGGCTGGCGGTCTGACACTTTCACTTCTTGTGCTTCCCGTTGTAGTAGTGGCGAGTCAAGAGGCACTCAAGGCCGTGCCTGGATTTTTACGCGAAGCCTCCTATGCGATGGGTGCCAACAGGTGGACCACCATCAGGAAAGTTGTGATTCCCGTTGCTCTACCCGGAATTCTCACAGGGACCATATTGGCCATATCGAGAGCAATCGGAGAGACTGCTCCGCTGGTCGTCCTCGGCATTCCAACGTTGATCCTCAGAGTGCCTACATCCATCATGGATGATTTCACCGCACTGCCGATTCAGGTGTATTATTGGACGCTGGACACCGTGCTCACCGCAGAATATGCGAATCTTGCAGCGGCGACAATTATCGTTCTACTGTTGACACTTTTTGCGATGAACTCATTGGCAATCATAATAAGAAACAAATTTCAAAGAAATTTCTAGAGGGAGGATCACAATAAATGAATGAAAATGAAAGTATGACTCCAAATGGCATTGTGTATGATGTGAGGGGACTTAATCTATGGTATGGAAATGTTAAGGCGCTTCAGGATATCCACCTGAAAATCGCAAAAAACGAAGTCACGGCAATCATAGGTCCCTCCGGATGTGGAAAATCCACATTCATAAAAACACTCAATAGAATGATCGAAAACATTCCAAGTGTTCGGACAACGGGAGAAATCCTGTATCATGGCGAAAACATTTTTGATAGCAATGTAAGAGTTGAGGAACTCAGAACCAAAGTCGGAATGGTTTTTCAAAAACCCAATCCGTTTCCAAAATCCATTTATGAGAATGTCGTGTATGGTCCCAAAATTCACGGCATCAGAGACAAGAATATTTTGATGGAAATTGCAGAAACCAGTCTGCGCAGTGCCGCACTCTGGGATGAAGTTAAAGATCGACTCAACATCAACGCATATAGTCTTTCAGGGGGACAGCAACAACGTCTTTGTATTGCCAGAGCGCTTGCGGTACAACCTGATGTGATTTTGATGGATGAACCGACCTCGGCACTGGACCCGATTGCAACTGCAAAAATTGAAGAACTGATCGATCGACTGAAAAAGGATTATACGATTGCCATCGTCACACACTCCATGCAACAAGCCGGTCGAATATCAGATAAGACAGCATTTTTCCTCATGGGAGATTTGATTGAGTTCGACAGAACAGAAGTCCTGTTCTCAAATCCCAGAGATAAAAGAACGGAAGATTACATCACTGGAAGATTCGGTTGATGCCAACAGATTACGGGTTAAAAATATTAAAAGGAGATCATTCAAATGAGATTAGGACTGGATAATAATTTACATTCCATCAATGTCGAAATTATCAGAATGGGCACGTTGATTGAGAAAGCGCTAGAAGAGACTATTGAAGCCCTGGTGAAACAGGATGTGGAACTGGCCCAGAAAATCATAAAAGGGGACGATGTGTTCGATCAGATGGAGCTGGACATTGAAAGCAAATGCATGTCTGCAATAGCGACACAACAGCCTGTAGCCACTGACCTGAGAGAGATCCTATCGGTTCTTAAGATTGTAACGGATCTTGAAAGGATTGCGGACCATTGCCAGGATATTTCAAAGATAACAATTGAGTTGGCCAACAAGGTTTATGTCAAACCACTCATAGATATTCCCAAAATGGCCAAAGAAGTCAAAAAGATGATCAAGATGACAATTGATTGCTACATCGAACAAGATGTCGAAAAAGCCGTTGTGATCTGTAAGAATGATGATATAGTGGATGATTATTTCAGAACGATATTCAAGGATCTTGAGATCATCATGAAAGACAAGCCTGACGAAATCAAACAATGTATGGACTTTCTGATGATAGCCAAATATCTGGAGAGAATGGCGGATCACTCGACCAACATAGCTGAATGGGTCATCTTCAGTGTTGAAGGAAGACATTTTTCAGGCAACGAGAGTTAATGGCAAAACGCAGATTTTATCTGCGTTTTTTTCGTTCCTATGATATAATTGTAAGAAGGTCTAAAAAACGATATGACAGAGCGAGAGGTTCTAATGATAGTATATTTGGATAACGGAGCGACCTCCTACCCAAAACCGAAAGTTGTGATCGATACGATTATAGAGGCATTGCATCATGGCAGCGGCAGTTTGCATCGAAGTCAATCCAGAGAAGCACTCAATTTGGAGCGTTCCATATATGATGCAAGAGCATTGATTGCGGATTTTTTTAATTTTGGCGCCATAGATCACGTGGTTTTCACAAAGAACATCACTGAAAGCATAAACGTTGTGTTGAACGGATTTCTGAGAGACGGAGACCATGTGGTGACCACCACACTGGAGCACAATGCTGTAATCCGACCACTTGAGTACTTGAAATCCAATAAAAACATCACTTATTCCGTGGTTCCGCTGGATATGGAGGGACAACTGGATTATGACACACTAAGAACAAAACTCAAGGCCCGACCGAAATTGATGATTGCCACCCACGCTTCCAATGTTTCGGGTGATATAGTCGACATTGGACGAATCGGGGCATTGTGTGCGGAATTCGATGTGCCATTTTTGGTGGATACCGCACAGTCAGCCGGTGTGATCGATGTTGATTTCAAGGCTTCCGGGGCTACATTTATGGCTTTCACCGGTCATAAATCATTGCTCGGGCCACAAGGCATCGGCGGACTGCTGATCAAACCCGGTTATTCCGGTCAGATCGCTCCATTCATACTCGGAGGGACAGGAAGTGTGTCCGAATCCCCTCAGCAACCTGAAATGATGCCCGACAAGTTTGAGTCCGGTACCCAAAACACACCTGGGATTCTTGGACTGAAAGCCGGGATCGAATATATCCGTTCCGTTGGACTGGAAAGCATCCAAGAAAAAGAGACCGGTTTGATTCGGAAATTTCAGAGCGCGTTTGAAAATGATTCCAGAGTCAGAATAATCGGCAACTCTGACCCAAGTAAGCGGGTAGGCATATTGGCCATGGACTTTTTGACAATGGACAACTCAACTGTGGTTCACGAGCTGAGTAAATCCTATGATATCTCAACCCGGGGGGGGCTGCACTGCGCACCACTTGCACACAAGGCTTATGGCACATATCCCAGAGGCACAGTCAGATTCAGTGTTTCCCATTTTACAAATGATGCTGAAATCAGTTATGCGATAGAAGCGATCAAAAAAATATTGCACCAGTAGACGTGAAATCATATTTCGGGGGGCAGAGCATGGAACAGCATTCACATTCCAAAAGAGTCAACATCGACCTTGAAGAAGCATATGACATCATTGAAAAAAGCAAATTGGTGATTTTCAAATGGACACTTTCTGAGGATATTCCAACGGACTTCGTCTCGGACAACATATCCATCTTCGGATACAAACCTGAGGATTTTTATAATGGACCTTTGGCCGATTATTGGCAGTTTGTCCACGAGGAAGACCGAGAACGTGTCAAAAGGGAACTCTACAGCGCAAGAGAGAATGAGACGAAATCCTACAAGAATCAATACAGGGTGGTTTGCAAGGACTCCAGCGTCAGGTGGGTCGAAGAATGGGTCATTCATGAATATACTCCTGATGGCGTGCTTTCACATGAAAAAGGCGTTTTGAGGGATATTACCGATGCCCATGAGATCGCGATGAAACTGAAGGAAAGTGAATCCCGTTACAAAGAACTTTTTGACAACGCATCAGCACTGATATTCACCTTCAACAAGAACGGACGCATAACCAGCTGCAACAAGACTTTCAAAGAAACATTCATGATTGATGAGGACAAACAGATTCTAAAGCTGGATGATCTTTTTTCAGACAAAACATCCGCTCGGTTCAGTCAACAAACTTTTTTCGAGGCATGTCTCGATCGGATTGGCAGTCGACTTGAACTTGAAATGAAAAACATGAATGGAGATTTGCTGTTCATTGAAATGCGCAACAGGGTCATTTATGATTCTGGAGAGATTGTTGAGATCCAATCTGTCGCAAATGATATCACAGACAAAAAAAGAGCGGAGGAAACCGTTAAATTCTTAATGGAACACGATGCTATGACCGGCCTTTACAACCGGGTCTATTTTGATAGAAAACTCAATGAATACTCAGAGTCGAACTACAAAAATGTCGCCATCATAATCGGAGACGTCAACGGGCTCAAGATGATCAATGACGCTTTCGGACATAAAAACGGCGACGCTTTGCTTCAGGAAATCTCAAAGGTTTTTCTTTCCGTATTCGATGAGCAAACAGATGTCATCGCAAGATTGAGCGGCGATGAATTCGCGATATTGACCCTTAAAAAGAACATAGATATTCTGATTGACCGTGTCAATGTCAAATGCAAAGAACAAAGGGTGTTTCCCTTTCCGATGGACATTTCCCTCGGATACGCGATCCAGAAGAACAAGTCGCAATCCATCGACAGCCTTTTCAGGGAAGCAGACCACCAGATGTACAGGAAAAAACTACGGGAGTCCAAACGCATCAAGTCCATGATGATCCAGTCGCTTCAGAATCAGCTGTCGGAAAACAGTCTTGAAACGTTTGACCATTGCAACAGGATGAAGAATATTGCCGAACAAATTGGCATCATGCTCAATATGAGTGAAGCATTGATGGAAGAACTTGAACTCACCATTTTGATGCATGATATCGGGATGGTGTCGATTTCAGCTGAAATACTGGAAAAGACAGTGCCGCTTTCGGAGGAAGAGTATAAAACCATCCGCAAGCATCCGGAAATCGGATACCACCTTTTAATCTCCTCTCCAAACTTGGCGGGGATTGGTGAATATGTCCTTTCACATCATGAAAATTACGATGGTTCAGGATATCCGCAAGGGCTCAAGGGCATGGAAATACCGCTTGTCGCCAGAATAGTCGCTGTGGCGGATGGCTACGATGCCATGACGACGTACAGACCTTATAGGAAGACAATCTCCCACCAGGAGGCCATTGAAGATATCAAAGAGCAATCAGGCAAGAAATACGACCCGAGCGTAGTTCATGCTTTCATCAAATATTTTGAAACAGAAAATGAGAAAATCAAGGAGGAAAGGTTCAAATGAAAAATGAAGATATGATCAAAGACGATACAGCAATGAGCTCAAATTTCATCCACAACATCATAGAAGAAGAACTCACCAGCGGAAAGGTAAAGAGCATAGTGACACGTTTTCCTCCTGAGCCCAACGGCTACCTTCATGTGGGACACGCCAAAGCCATATTGATCAGTTATCTGACCGCCAAAAAATATGGTGGCAAGTTCAATTTGAGATTTGATGATACCAATCCGACTAAAGAAGATGTGGAATATGTCAATTCAATCATGGAAGATATCGAATGGTTGGGATGCAAGTGGGATGCGCTTTTTTATGCCTCCGATTATTTCGGTCAGATGTATGCCTATGCGGTTGAGTTGATTCAAAAGGGTCTGGCATATATTGACGACCAAAGTGCAGACGAAATCAAAGCGACAAGAGGGTCGTTGACTGAACCCGGAAGCGAAAGCCCATATCGCAATCGCAGTGTGGAAGAAAACCTCAAATTGTTTGAACAAATGAAAAATGGAGAATTTCCGGATGGTACTCGTGTCTTGCGTGCGAAAATCGACATGGCGAGTTCCAACATCAACATGAGAGATCCGGTAATCTATAGAATCGCTCATGCTACCCACCATAATACTGGTGACGATTGGTGCATATATCCGATGTACGACTATGCACATCCGATTGAAGATGCCATCGAGGGCATAACCCATTCCCTCTGTTCACTTGAATTTGAGAACCATAGGCCACTGTACGACTGGGTATTGATGAACCTCGATGACTACGCGGTTGAGCGTCCGAGACAAATTGAGTTTGCGAAGCTCTATATCAAAGACTCCGTACTTGGAAAACGTTATCTCAAAAAACTGGTGGATGACAGTGTGGTCGAAGGCTGGGATGATCCGAGACTGGACACAATCTCAGGCATGAGAAGAAGAGGGATCACTCCTGAAGCCATCAAGGATTTCGCCGAACGCATCGGTGTTGCCAAAAGCAACAGCATAGTGGACCGAGGTCTGCTTGAACACTGTGTGAGAGAAGATTTGAAACTCAAGGCACCAAGAAAAATGGTGGTGCTCGATCCACTGAAAGTGGTCATCACAAACTATCCTGAAGACAGTGTGGAATGGATGGATGATGAAAACAACAGCGACGTGGAAGGTGCTGGATCTCGTTTGGTACCATTCTCAAGGGAAATATATATAGAGAGAGAAGATTTTGAACTGGACCCTCCCAAAAAATTCCATCGTCTTTATATCGGAAATGAAGTCAGACTACGTAAGGCTTATTTCATCACTTGCAACGAAGCCATTACCGATGAGGATGGCAATGTGATCGAGCTCAGATGCACTTACGATCCTGAAACAAAGAGCGGATCTGGATTTGAAGGCAGAAAAGTCAAAGGCACCATTCACTGGGTCAGTGCGAAACAAGCCGTTGACGCCACTGTGAGACTTTATGACAATTTGGTCTATCGTGAAGATGAAAACGATGACAACAGCACTTTGATCTTCAATCCCAATTCAGTCGTGGTCCTGGAAAACTGCAAATTGGAACCGAGTTTCAATGATGAGATTGACAATACACATTTTCAGTTCCTTCGACATGGTTATTTTGTCAAAGACAGCAAGCTGTCAAAACCGGAACATTTGGTGTTCAATCGCATCGTTTCGTTAAAAAGTTCCTATAAAGGGTAAGTATAAGTAAAGGAGGTGTGTTTCATGGATCATCGTCGTGATAAACGTTTTAACGAATTTGGCAACTTAGAAACGTATAATTTTCATGCGACAAATCGTTCGGTAGAAATCCATACTCCACTTGAAATTACGTTTAGAGACATATCCGCTGGCGGACTTGGCATCAAATCGTCCATAAAGCTCGACCCGGATGTCACCATCAGTATGAATTTGGATCTCGATGACGAAAATTATGTCATCATCGGTAAAGTCGTTTGGTGCAAATCGGAGGGGGATGTATTCAGTTGTGGATTGAAACTCATATATATGCCTGATGAACTGGTGACATACATCTCATCTCTCGATGAAAGCACTACAAAATATAGCAATTGACGAGGAGGCATTGATGAAGCGTTCAGAAATTGATGAAAGATACCTTTGGGATCTCAGCGATCTATTTGATAATGATGACAAGTGGGAACTTGCATTCACCGAAGTGAAAAAAGAGACTGAAGCATTCAAAATCTTCAAAGGCAAACTATTGGAATCACCTGAAACATTGTTTGAGGCCATTCAGTCCAGGGAAAGCATTTCAAGAAAACTCAACAATTTGGTGACCTACTCAAGGCTCAAATTGGATGAGAACACAAAGAGTCCCACATACCAAGGATTAGTTTCAAGAAGTGAAACGCTGATGACAGAGGTAGGCGACATCCTATCCTTTTTCAATCCTGAACTGCTCGCTGTGGAATTCGAGACCATTGAAAAAATGTTCGAATTTGAACCCCTCTCTTTGTATCGACAGGCATTTGTGGACCTCTTTAGAGGCAAACCGCACACACTGTCGGAGGAGATGGAATCCGTACTTGCCCAGACTGAGGAACTCGCCGGCGTTCCATCAAGTGCTTATGGCATGTTGCTCAATGCCGACATGACCTTCGAAGACGTCACAGATTCGGAGGGAAAAACCCACAAGCTCACAAACGGCTCATATGTTCCACTCCTCATGAGCAAAGACCGTGTGCTCAGAATGGATGCTTTCAACAAATATTACAAAGTTTATGAAAGCCATATCAATACGATAGCCACTTTGATGCAAAGTGAAGTGAAGAAGAACATTTTTTACAGCAAAATGAGAAAACATTCCTCATCCAGGGCGGCGGCCCTATTTGAAAACAACATTCCCGTTTCGGTTCCGGATCGGTTGATCGAGGCGGTCAACGCCAATCTCGATACATTCTACAAGTATATGAAACTCAGAAAAAGGGTTCTTGGACTTGAGGAGCTCCATCTCTATGACATTTATACACCGATTGTCGGAAACGTCGAATTCCCAGTGGAATATGATGAAGCGCGTGAGATTGTCACCAAAGCGGTGGGTCCCCTTGGGAAGAAATATCAGGATACGGTCAAGACCGCATTTGAAGACAGATGGATCGATGTGTTTGAGACGGAAGGAAAGCGTTCCGGAGCGTACTCTTGGGGCACTTATGATTCGAAGCCTTATGTGCTCTTGAACCATAAGAACAATGTGGACAGCATGTTCACTCTGGCACATGAGCTTGGTCATTCCATGCACAGTTATCTGACCAGAGAAAAACAGCCTTATGTCTATGGCAATTATTCGATTTTCGTCGCAGAGGTGGCATCCACCACAAACGAGGCTTTATTGAATGACTATCTCTTGAAAATCATTGATGATGAGGACAAGAAAAAATATATCCTAAACCATTATCTCGAGCAATTTAGAGGAACCATCTTCAGACAGACGATGTTCGCCGAATTTGAAAGGGATATCCATAATCATGTCGAATCCGGTGGAGCGCTTACCGCGGAATTCATGTGCGACCATTATCTGGCACTCAACAAGAAATATTTCGGTCCCGATGTGATCATAGATGATGCCATCAAATACGAATGGGCACGGATTCCTCACATGTACTACAATTTTTATGTTTATCAATACGCGACAGGTTTTTCAGCCGCAATCGCAATGGCGGACCAAATCTTGACAGAAGGGGATCCGGCAGTGGAAAGATATCTGGAATTCCTTTCAAGCGGTTGCAGCGATTACCCGATTGACATACTCAGAAAAGCGGGTGCCGACATGGAGACGAAAGCTCCCGTTGCGAATGCTTTAAGTGTGTTCAAGAAGGTTGTTGACGAACTGGATGCTTTGCTTTAGAATTAGAATTGCTACGGTAACAGAGTAGGTAAAACGCGTCAAGTGTTAAGGAATGGGAAGTTGTCCTTAAACGAAAGACTTAGGTCTGCGATGTTTTGCCGCGTCCGCTGTTGCATTATTATGCGCTTCATATAGTAATGTAATAGTAGGAATTTACATGAAAGGAGAGCATAATATGAAAAGTGTCAAACCAAAAAACGGATTCAGTACATCCGTTTTGGTCAAAGCGGCATTGCTTGCCGCAGTGAGTATCATACTCACAAGATTTTTTTCCTACATGATTCCAATCGGGGGAATGCCCGCCCTTAGAATCGGTTTCGGAAACATACCACTCATCATTGCGGGTATGATGCTTGGACCACTGGTCGGTGGTGTTGTCGGGGTCATTTCAGACCTTGTTGGTTTTATGATCAATCCCATGGGAGGGATGTTCTTTCCCGGGTTCACACTGACAGCCGCGCTCTATGGTATCATTTCAGGCATTTTGTTCCAAAATCTCAAAATTCATAAATCCAAAATCAATTTCAATTATATCAATGCGATTCTGATGGTACTTTTTGCAGGTGGCATATTGATGTTGATGATGACAACGGATGTCATTGTCTTTTCCGAAGGGGCACTGAGGTTCAACGACACATCGGCTATGCCGATTCTGATTCTGATGGCACTTGTGACCGCACTGTTCGTCGTTCTCCCTTTTGCTATCTCAAGCCGTTTCAAACATCTTGAGCAAACGATCAAGTTTGATAAAATTGCATTCACAGTCAGTATCACATACGTTTTCAATGCGCTTTTCCTGAATACACTTTGGCTTTCGATGATGCTTGACAAAGGGTTCATAGCGCTTCTTCCTGGAAGGATCATCGCTTCTGTGGTGACAATCCCCATTTATTCCTGGATCATCTATACACTCAGCAAAGTCATGAATTTGACAAGCGAAAACTAAATTTCAAATCAAATAGGCGCAATCTTTTGCACCTATTTTTTTTTTCAGATGTGTTATAATATTTAAGGAAATGAATTTTAGGAAAGACAGGTGTTCTGATGACCAAAAAAAGGGCGAAAGAGATCGTGGACATTCTCGACATTCTTTATCCTGATGCGAGAGCTGAACTTGATTACACAAATCCATATGAACTTTTGATCGCAGTCATTTTAAGCGCTCAGTGTACGGATGTCAGAGTCAATATGGTGACGAAAGACCTTTTTGAACTAGCGCCGGATGCGAAGTCGCTACTCGAAATGCCTATTGACGTCCTTGAAACTATCATAAAACCGTGTGGATTATATAGAACAAAAGCTAAAAATTTGCATCTCACCGCCGAGCAACTTGTCGTGAACTGGAACGGTGAAGTGCCAAGTTCCCACGAAGCGCTGAAAACGCTGCCAGGTGTTGGTCAAAAAACCGCAAACGTAGTTGTGAGCAACGTGTTTGGGATACCTGCGATCGCAGTGGACACCCATGTTTTCAGAGTTTCAAACCGTCTAGGGCTTGCGAAGGCGAAGACGGTTGAAGAAACTGAACTACAGCTTCAACGCGCCATTGAGAAATCCCGCTGGACAAAAGCGCACCATCAGCTGATCTTCCATGGAAGACGAGTCTGCAAAGCCAGAAACCCAAACTGTTCTGAGTGTGCGTTGAGCGCCTTGTGCGACTATTACAAAAAAAGTGTGAAGGAGTAATCATATGAGTAAAAGATTAAATCCTATGCCTAAAAACTTGATGTTTGCACTCGATATCGGAACGCGCAGTGTTGTTGGAATACTTTCGAGGAAGGTAGGCGACAAATATGTTGTCGTTGACCATGAAATGATGGCGCATCCCGATCGTGCGATGTTTGATGGACAAATCCATGATATTGGTAAAGTGACTGAAGTCGTGAAATCGGTTGTTGAAAAAATCGAATCGCGAAACGGCTTCAAGCTTGAACAAGCCGCAATCGCGGCAGCGGGTCGCTCACTGAAAACAGAACGCGCCAAGGTGAACATGGAAATTGATGTCACCAAGGAAATTGAGAAGACTTTGACAGACAGTGTGGATATGCAGGCGATCCAGACGGCACAAAAAAATCTTTCCGCCGCAGAGACTTCTTTGTCTGAATATTATTGTGTGGGTTACAGTGTCGTTGCTTATTATTTGGACCAAAGCATGATTCTCAATCCGATCGGACATAGAGGCAACACGCTCAGTGTGGAAATCATAGCCACGTTTTTGCCTCATATAGTGGTGGACAGCTTATATTCAGTGGTTCATAAGGCGGGACTTGAAGTTATGAATTTGACACTCGAGCCAATTGCCGCCATCAACGTCGCAATTCCAAAGAATCTGAGACTTCTCAATCTGGCACTGGTGGATGTTGGTGCCGGGACTTCCGATATCGCCATATCCAGCGGAGGTTCCGTAGTGTCCTATGGAATGGTGTCACTCGCGGGAGATGAGATCACAGAAAAACTTGCTCAAACCTATCTATTGGATTTCAATATGGCGGAGGCACTCAAAATTGAGCTCATGAACAAAGAACAACATGAGTTTGTGGATATTTTGGGACTTCAGCACAACTTGTCCACAATTGAGATCATGAAAGAGATTGATTCGACCATCATAGGCATCACAAAAGAGATCGCTGACAATATGCTGGAGCTCAATAAAAAAGCGCCCAGCGCCGTTTTTTGCATCGGAGGCGGCTCTCAGATCCCGAATTTCACAGAGCATCTGGCAGAGGCTTTAGGGCTGTCAAAAGAACGTGTCGTCATCAAATCTGTGGATCAGCTCGATATCCTCAGCTTTGAGACGAGTCCGCTGCATGGACCTGAGTTCATAACGCCGATTGGAATCGGAGTGACGGCATTTGAAGAACGCGATCAGGACTTCATCCAAGTCAATGTCAATGAGACCGCAATCAGATTATTCAATACAAAACCGCTTCACGTGTCAGACGCTTTGATCCTCACCGGTTATAATGCCAGAAGCCTCATTTCTGAAAGAGGTGAGAGTTATACGGTCGTTATCGACGGCACAGAGAAAATCATCCGAGGAGATTATGGGGAACCTGCGAAGATTTTGGTCAATGGTGCTCTATCTGCTCTTGACACGCGAATCAACCATAAGGACCAAATTGTTGTCATTCCGGCCGCCAAAGGCGGAAAGAGGAAAATCCACCTAAGAGAGGTTGTCAATCCGGGTTCTTCCATTTACCTGGAAGGTCAGGAAATCAGATGTGTTGAAGCCATCAGTGTGAACGGCACCCATAAAACAGGAGATTATATTCTCAGTGAAAATGACATCATCGAAACAATCGGTGTCAAAACAGCAAAAGACCTTTTCAGATTGGTGGAACTCGACCCGAACCGGTTCACCTTATTCAATGGAGAAACACCAATGGATGAGGAGGATTCGATCCGTTTTGGAGAGAAATACCACTACAGGAAAAAAGAGCATCAGTCGGTAAAATCGGAACCCATCCTTCAGGTTGATGAAGATGAGAATCTTCAAGTGATCATCAATGGTGAGCCGGTTGTCATTGCAAAAAAAACCAGTGGAGTCGTTTTCGTGGATGTATTCAATCATATTGATTTTGATTTGACGAAACCGAGAGGAATCCTCAATCTCAAATTGAACGGCGAGCGCGCCAAATACACCGACCTTTTGAAACACGGGGATATCATTGATATTCATTGGAAGAATTAGGAGTGGATATGTCTTCATTATTTGACCGCAGTTATACCTGCCAGGTATGCGGTAACACCTTCACCTCAAAGCAGGTCAAAACATCAGCTATAAGGGCGAAGGAAAGAAAAAAGGATTTTCACGCACTGTTCAGTGGCGAGAATCCCACTTATTATGGTGTGATTTGTTGTCCGAAATGCGGTTACGCCAAATTCGAGAACGACTTCAAAAAAGAACTGGACAGTTCCGATCGAGCAATTATCGAGCAGACCATTTCCAGTCACTGGAGAACCCAAAATTTCTGTGAGGAGAGAACCACGGAAATCGCCATAAATGTGCATAGGATTGCGCTGGCCAGTTATAAGGTCCATAATGCCAAGCCAAGCGTACTTGGAAAATTATATCTCAGATTGGCTTGGTTCAACAGGGAACTCGGACAGGATGATGAGGCAAAACGTTATACTGAAATGGCATTGAGCTCATTTCTATCCAGCTATGAAACGGAAAAGTTTGAAGAGGTTCCTGAAAAAGAACTTGAGATTATTTATCTGATCGGTGAACTCAACAGGCAACTGGGCAACTATAAGGAGGCCGTCAGGTGGTTCGACATGACCATCAGGCATGAGTTCGCATATAAAAATAGGCTGCTCAAGCAATATGCAAAGGAACAGTGGGCACTTTCAGTTGAAGAAAACAACAAACTTAAGCAAGGGAGCTGACATGACCATTTATTTCATAAGACACGGACAGACCTACGCAAACGCAGAGAAAAAATTTGCTGGAGTATGGGATGTCGCACTCAACGATACCGGAGTGGAGCAAGCGGCAACAGTCGCTGAACGATTGAAGGATATTCCGGTCACTGCAATCTATTCCTCACCTCTTTCAAGGGCCCATGATACCGCGAAGAAAATCGCAAGTCACCACGATGTTGAAGTCCTGATCAAGAATGAGTTGATGGAAATGAATTTCGGTATTTGGGAAGGCAAGGATTTCAAGACCATTCAAAAGGAAGAACCCGATCTGTTGAACAGCTGGTTCGAAAATTTTGACCATTTCAAAGTGCCTGAAGGTGAAAGTGTGCTTGAAATGTTTGCAAGGACCACACAGGCATACAAAGAGATCATAAAGGATCTGGATTTGAACTCTAAAGACAATATTGTAATAGTCGCCCACGGCGGAGTGATCCAAACGTTGCTCAGCTATTTGTGCTATGGTGACACATCCGGATATTGGAGATTCGGCATTGACAATTGTGGTATCAACAAAGTAGAATATGTGATGGGCTTCCCGGTCATCAAAGCAATCAATCAATAAAGAGGTGAATAGTGAATACAATTATTTTAGCAATCATATTAGGGATCATTGAAGGCATGACGGAATTTGTTCCGGTATCTTCAACAGGCCATTTGATCATAGCGAACAAGTTCCTGGACTTTGAGGGTGCATTTGCCAATTTCTTTGCCATAGTCATTCAAGCGGGTGCCATTTTCGCCGCAATGATTTATTTCAGGGATAAGGTGATTCCTCCAATCAGCAGCAAAAAATCCATGAAGGCATATTTTTCACTGTGGTTTAAAGTTGCATTCGCATTGATTCCCGCTGTGATCATAGCATTCACACTTGAAGACTTCATTGACATGTATCTTTTCAATCCGATCACGGTAGCCATCGCATTGATTGTCGGAGGCGTGCTGTTGATCATTATGGAATCGAGGCATCATGTCTCCAATATTGAGACGGATGAACAGATCACCTATAAAAATGCGTTCATAGTCGGCATATTTCAGACACTGGCGATACTACTCCCCGGAATGTCACGGTCGGCATCGACAATCATTGGAGGACTGTATGTCGGTTACTCCAGAAAGCTTGCCGCTGAATTTTCGTTCTATCTGGCGATGCCCGCTCTACTCGGTGCCGCATTCTATAAAATGATATCCTACTCGGGTGAAATTCTTCCCGATGAATGGCAAATGTTATGGATCGGAACTGTTGTGTCATTTATTGTGGCATACGCTGTTATTGCTTTCTTCATGAATTATATACGAAAACACGATATGAAAATATTTGCGTATTATAGGATCGTTTTGGGAATCATTGTTATAATAATATATAATCTATAAATGAAATGTGCTATAGTATTATTATTAATTGAAAGGTGAAATGGGAGGCGATGGAATGAAAGCAGAATATGTAAACGCGTTTATCAAAGCGTCTACCGAAGTTCTTAACAACTTTGTCACAGAGAAATTTTCAGTGGGTAGACCCTATATCAGGCAGAATCCGTTTCCGACCAAAGAAATCGTAATCCTGTTGGGAATCACTGGTGATATAAGAGGGCAAGCCGTTTTCAGTTTGTCCGAACCGATGGCGAAATCAGTTGCATCCGGTATGATGATGGGTATGCCGGTCGATGAAATCGACGAGATGGCAAAAAGCGCCCTGTCAGAACTTGGCAATATGATCATGGGCAACTCTGCGACCTTGCTGTTCAATTTAGGCGTAAAAATAGACATAACACCACCATCATTGGTCAAAGGACAAGCGATCGAAATCACCTCATCAGGCCTTGAGACGATTTGTGTCCCATTGGTTTCAACTCTTGGAGAAATAGAATTTGATATCGGAATAAAACGATAGATTTGGAGAAGACACATGGGAATCAATATTGTACTGTATCAACCCGAAATTCCACCCAATACGGGAAATATTGCCAGATCTTGTGCGATAACAGGATCTAGGCTTCATTTGATCAAACCGCTTGGGTTTTCCATAGACGATAAGCACGTGAAAAGGGCTGGGCTCGACTATTGGGCATTTCTTGATTTGGAGGTCCATGAGAACGAGGAAGCTTTTTTTGAGAAATACGGTCATGAAAAATTGTATTTTGCCACGACCAAGGCCAACAAATATTATGATGAGTTTAAATTTGAGGACAATTGTTTTATCGTATTTGGCAAAGAGACATCAGGTCTTCCTGCGCATATACATGAAAAATACGCTGAAACGCGGTTCAAGATTCCCATGAAAAAAGATGAGAATTTGAGAAGCCTCAACCTTTCCAATTCTGTGGCGATCATACTATACGAAGCGCTAAGGCAAAATGATTTTTTCGATCTCAAGTAAGACAGATTTGAATAAACACTACATTCATGTTGAAAACATCGCTTGTGGTGCTTTTTTATGGACTATTATTTTTTTATAAGGAGATTCTTATGAACAGCTTTACGGCTAAAGACATTTTGGCGATTTTGATCCCACTGTTTGGTGGTTTGGGATTATTCCTTTATGGAATGAATGTTATGAGTGATGGTATAGAAAAATCCGCAGGCAATAAAATGGAAAAGATCATTGAGAAATTGTCCGGCAATATTTTTAAAGGGGTATTGGTAGGGGCGATTGTCACGGTAATCGTTCAGAGTTCATCGGCGACTACGGTTATGGTGGTCGGTTTTGTCAACGCCGGAATCATGAACCTGACCCAGGCGATCGGTATCATCATGGGTGCCAATATCGGTACCACCGTCACAGCCCAGTTGGTATCCATCAATCTTACGGCACTTGCCCCGATCGCAATAGCGCTCGGTAGTGCCATCAAACTGTTTTCAAAGAAAAACAAGCAGGTGATCTTGGGAGAGATCGTCCTCGGTTTCGGTATGCTGTTCCTCGGTATGGACATAATGAAGCAAGCGATGTCTCCTCTTAAGGATTTTGCGGGTTTCACAGAAATGGTCGCCGCCATAGGGTCAGGCACATTTCTTGGAACAGTGGAAGGCTTTGTGCTTGGTTTCATTATCACCACTTTGGTTCAAAGTTCATCCGCGTCAACAGGAATTCTTGTTGCGCTGGCACTCACTGGTGCGCTTCCGATTCAGGCGGCATTCCCGGTATTGCTCGGTACCAACGTCGGAACTTGTACAACCGCGTTGATCTCTTCCATCAGTGCCAACAGAACCGCAAAACGTGCGGCTCTGATGCATCTTCTGTTCAACCTGGTCGGTACCATAGTGTTCATTATCTTCTTCAGCAAGATGACTGTGAATCTGGTCGTAAGCATGAGTGATGAACCGGCTCGACAATTGGCGAATGCCCATACTTTCTTCAACGTTGTGAATACGCTATTGCTCCTTCCTTTTGCCGGGTTGATCGTTAAAGCGGTGACCAAGATTCTTCCTGTGACGGATGAGGAAAAAGAAGAGCAGATGTTCGGCACAAAATATCTGGATGAACGTATCCTTGAGACGCCTACCATTGCAATGGGTCAAGTCATCAAGGAAGTGCTCCATATGGGCAATCTGGCCAAATTATCACTTGAAAGTGCTATTGAGAGTGTAGAAACCAATAATGTCAAAGCTGCAGAAAAAACATTCAAGATTGAGAAGACCATCAATATGTTGGAACGTGAGATCAGCAATTATCTGATTAAATTGTCCAATACGGCCATCGATTTTGAGGATCGTCAAATCATCGACGGACTTTTCAGCACAATCAACGATATAGAGCGCGTGGGTGACCATGCGGACAATATCGCTGAACTCGGCATGTATAAAGTTGACAATGAAGTGACTTTCTCTGAAAAAGCAGTCATAGAGATGAAGGATATGGTGGATCAGGTTACAACAGCATTTGACATGGCCATGGAATCACTGAGAGAAGGCGACCGTCACAAAGCCCAACGAGTTGTGGAGATTGAAGGGGCCATTGATGAAATGGAGAAAACACTCCGCAAGAAGCATATAACAAGACTGAATGAAGGACGCTGTGAGACCAATTCTGGAATCATTTTTCTGGATATGCTCAGCAATCTCGAGCGCATTTCCGACCACGCATCCAATATTGCACTTGCAGTACTGGATGTAAGAGGCGAATAAAAACATATTTGGAGGCAATCTTATGGAATCTCTTTATGACGTAGTGATTATCGGAGCCGGTCCGGCAGGATTATCCGCTGGGCTTTATGCGGCTCGTGCAAAAATGTCCACTTTGATCTTGGAAAGAGACAAAACCGGTGGTCAGATCTCAGGTACCGAAGAAGTGGCAAACTATCCCGGTTCGATTGAAGACGCAACAGGTCCTTCGCTCGTTGCGCGGATGGTGGAACAATGCGAGTCGTTTGGTGCCCTTAGAAAAAAAGCGGACGTGACAGCACTGGAACTCGACGGAAAAATCAAGAAAATCCACACGGATCAAGGTTTGATAGAGGCAAAATCCGTAATTTTGGCGCTTGGTGCATCTCCTAGAAAACTCGGAGTGCCCGGTGAAAATGAACTGACCGGAAAAGGCGTCTCATATTGCGCGACTTGTGACGCGGAATTTTTCACCGACCTGGAAGTGATCGTATTCGGTGGTGGCGATACCGCTCTTGAAGAAGGTATGTTCATCACAAAATTCGCACGCAAAGTGACGGTTGTCCATAGACGCGATACTTTCAGAGCGGCAAAGTCCATTGTGGAAAAAGCCATGAAGAATCCAAAAATGAACTTCATTTATAATTCAGGGCCAAAAGAAATTCTTGGCGATGGGATCGTGCAAGGTGTCGTGATTGAAAACTTCGAAACAGGTGAGACCACAACCTTGGATGCAAACCCTGATGACGGCATCATGGGAATCTTTGTGTTCATCGGATATCTGCCTGAAAATGAACTGATCAAGGATATGCTAAAATTGGACAAACAAGGTTATATAGTAACTGATGATAATATGCTTACGGATATTCCCGGTGTTTTCGCTGCGGGAGACATTCGATCCAAATCACTCAGACAAGTGGTGACTGCTGTTTCTGATGGAGCCATTGCGGCTGTTCAGGCTGAAAAATATGTAGACGCCACATTTGAAGAATAGGAGGCTGTATATGTTGGAATTCAACAAAGAAAACTTCCAAGAGGAAGTTCTTGATGCAAAAGGACTTGTTCTTGTGGACTACTGGGGTGAGGGCTGTGAACCCTGTCGCGCTTTGATGCCTGCTTTCGATGAACTGTCGGTGGCATACGAAGGCCGCGTCAAGTTCGGTAAACTCAATACGACCCAAGACAGAAGATTGGCCCTTAGCCAACGTGTTCTGGGGTTGCCTACCATCGTGCTATACAAAGATGGCGCCAGAGTCGGGGAATGCATCAAAGACAATGCATCCAGGGACGGGATTGTCAATCTGCTTGAAACGCACTTGTAGGGACATCTATAATAGCTTCAGTGTCATTTGACACTGAAGTTTTTTTATGGCTTTCCGAATAATTTGAAATTTGCGTTTTTTATTAATAATATACAAAATAAAGCGACTATAATTGCTCGTGATGTTATAAGGGTATCATTGTTTGTGAGATGTTAACACATCAAATCGTGAGACGATGCATATGGACGGGGATGTTTGGAGTTTTTTCACATAGTTTTTTCAATAAATGTTCCAACTGAGTGGAGTATATTTTTTGTTTTTGAAAATTTTACAAATCGACGTTCGTACAATAGTGTCTAAAAAGGGTGAAATCAGTGCAATAAGAGGATTTGATGAGATATTAGTGTTGTAATTTGAATTGGATAACGATATAATTGATTCATAGACGCAAGTCGAATGAAATTAAAAGTGGAGGTTTAGAATGAAAAAAGTATTACTAATTGTACTATCAATCATGTTGGTAAGTATGGGGTTAGTAGGTTGTGCACAAGCTGATGACACTTATGAAATCGCATTGATCACGGACAAAGGAAATATCGACGACAAATCATTCAACCAAGGCGCTTGGGAAGGTGTTGTTGAGTACGCTGAAGCCAACAAAGTTTCACATACTTACATCAAGCCTGAAGAAGCATCAGACGCAGGATACCTTGCAGCCATCGATTTGGCCGTAACTGGTGGAGCAAAAGTAATTGTGACTCCTGGTTTCCTTTTCGAAGTACCTATCTACGAAGCACAAACAAAATATCCTGATATCAAGTTCATCCTTCTTGATGGTGCGCCACATACTGCGGATTACTCAACATTTGAAACAAAATCAAATGTTGCAAGTATCATGTACTCTGAAGAAGAGTCAGGATACCTCGCAGGTTACGCCGCTGTTCAAGATGGCATGACAAAGCTTGGTTTCATGGGCGGTATGGCAGTTCCTGCTGTTCAAGCGTTCGGTTACGGATTCCTTCAAGGAGCCGAGGCTGCTGCTGCTGAACTCGGACTTGCTGATGGCGCTGTGACTGTGACTTACCACTACACAGGAAACTTTGAAGAAAACGACACAAACAAAGCAACTGCAAGAACAATGTTCCAAGAAGGCGTAGAAGTTATCTTTGCTGCCGGTGGAGCAGTTGGTAAAAGCGTTATGTCTGCTGCTGCAGAGTCAGATGGCAAAGTAATCGGCGTTGACGTTGACCAAAGATATGACAGCGAAACAGTAATCACTTCTGCTACAAAAGGTCTTGCCGCTTCAGTTGTAAGCGTTCTTGAATCTATTTTCAAAACTGACAGCTGGGCAACATACTCAGGAAAAACAACTTACTTCAATGCTGCCAACGGTGGCGTAGGTCTTCCTACTGAAGTAATTGGTGATGATTCTGCAAGTGCATTCGACAGATTTGAATCATTTGATCAAGCTGCTTATGATGCGGTATTCTCTACTCTTGAAAGCGGAAGCGTTTCAATTCTCCGTTCAATCACAGTTGCTGATCCAAGTGGAGCTGCTACAGCAGATGAGCTTGTTTCCGCATTGAAACTTGTAAAGGTTTCTGTGACCACTAGATAGTAAGAAAATTCTGACATATTGGCGATCGCCTTATGCGAGTAAAAATCTATTAATGGGGGATGCGTAAGTCTTCCCCCATTTTTTTATACTAAAAAATCAGTGTTTGAAGGTTCGGTTTTTTACGTATAAAGTAACTATCACAAACCAATTTGGTTATGAAATTCAAAATAGTAATTAGAAGAGGTAAAAGTGGAAAATTATATTGTTGAGATGCTAGGTATAACTAAAGAATTCCCGGGTATTATTGCGAATGACAATATTACCCTGAACTTGAAAAAAGGGGAAGTTCATGCGTTGCTCGGTGAGAACGGCGCTGGAAAATCCACACTGATGAGTGTGCTTTTCGGGTTATATCAAGCAGAAAAAGGTGAGATAAGAAAAAATGGACAGGTTGTCAAGATCAACAATCCAAACGACGCCAATGCACTAGGTATTGGGATGGTTCACCAACACTTCAAACTCGTAGAAATCTTTACTGTACTTGAAAACATCATTCTAGGTGTGGAACCTAATACCATGGGTTTTCTTCAAAAAAATGAGGCGCGAAAAAAAGTTTTGGAACTCAGTGAGAAGTACGGACTGAGCATCAAACCTGATGCATTGATCGAGGACATTTCTGTTGGCATGCAACAAAGAGTGGAGATCCTCAAGATGCTTTATAGAGATAATGAAATACTGATTTTTGATGAGCCTACGGCTGTTTTGACTCCGCAGGAAATCAAAGAGTTGCTCAAAATCATGAGAGGATTTGCGAGTGAAGGGAAATCGATACTGTTCATAACGCACAAACTCAATGAGATCATGGAAGTTGCCGACAGATGCACCGTGCTCAGAAAAGGCCAATATATTGGTACCGTGGATGTCAAAACCACCGACAAGGAAGAACTTTCCAGAATGATGGTCGGTAGAGACATCAGTTTCAGTGTGGACAAAAAACCCGCCGAACCTAAAGAAGTCGTACTTTCAGTGAACAATGTCACTGTCGCATCGAAGCATCATAAGAACAATGCTGTCAGAAACGTCACTTTTGATGTGAAAGCTGGAGAAATTGTCTGTCTTGCGGGTATTGACGGCAATGGCCAGACGGAATTCGTCTCGGCACTTACAGGTCTTGAAAAAATGGTTGATGGAAAAGTGACACTATGTGGCAAAGACATCACAAAAGCTTCAGTCAGAGACCGTTCTGTCGCCGGAATGAGCCATATTCCAGAGGACAGACACAAACACGGCCTTGTTCTGGATTATACGCTTCAAGAAAACATGGTCCTTCAAAGATACTGGCAAAAAGAATTTCAGAATAAGGGTTTCATCAAATTCGATGAAGTCAGAAAATATGCGGAAAACCTGATTGAGCGATTTGATGTCAGGAGTGGTCAAGGCCCGATCACTATGGTAAGAAGCATGTCAGGTGGCAATCAACAAAAAGCCATCATCGCACGTGAGATCGATAAAAAACATGAGTTGCTTGTAGCGGTCCAACCGACCAGAGGTCTTGACGTCGGCGCCATAGAATATATCCACAAACAACTTGTCGAAAGACGAGATGCCGGAAAAGGCGTACTCCTGGTCTCACTTGAACTGGAAGAGGTCATGAACGTCAGCGACCGCATCCTGGTGATGTATGAAGGTGAGATCGTAGGTGAACTGGATCCAAAGACAACCACTGTCCAAGAACTCGGTCTATATATGTCGGGCGCGAAACGCAATACTGTAAAGGAGATTGACAATGCAGGGTAAAAACGGCACGTCTCAAAAAAACAAGTATTTCTTAAAAAACATTACGCATAGTAGTGGATTTTCTGCATTTTCGTCTGCATTGGTCGCAATCATATTAGGACTTGTTTTCGGATTTATTGTTATGCTTTTCGCACAACCTGAGAACGCCATCAAAGGATTTCGTTATGTATTGGTGGGTGGACTTGGGCGATTCGGTAGCGTTCTCTATTTTGCGACACCAATATTGATGACTGGACTTGCTGTCGGATTTGCATTCAAGATGGGGCTTTTCAACATCGGTGCCTCGGGACAATATACGATGGGTATGTTCTTTGCGATATATGTCGGGTTCATGTGGGATTTGCCTCCCGGAGTACACTGGATTGTCGCAATTCTGGCAGGAATGGTCGGAGGAATGATCTGGGGTTTCATACCGGGGATTTTCAAAGCGTTGCTCAATGTAAATGAGGTCATCACTTCCATCATGTTCAACTATATCGGAATGTATCTGGTCGATATGTGGATTCAAGGCAATGCCGTCATGTTTGTCTCTTCGAAATCAAGAACGAATTATTTGCCTATGAGCGTACAAATACCTTCACTGGGAATTGATGGATCCAACGTCAACCTTGGAATAGTGTTGGCGGTCATAATTGGAATTGTACTTTATATCGTTCTACAGAAAACCACGTTCGGCTATGAACTCAAAGCTACAGGTCATAACAAGTATGCGAGTGATTATGCCGGAATGAAAGGCAAGAAAAACATCATCCTCACAATGGTCATCGCAGGTGGTCTGGCGGGTCTTGGCGGTGCTTTTGCAATATTGGCACCTTCTGCAATCGCCGGAAGCAGCATGACTTACGAGCCGATCAATATAATCGCGGCCAACGGTTTCAACGGTATTGCGGTTGCGCTGCTCGGAAATGCACATCCAATCGGAATCATATTCTCATCAGTCTTCATTTCTCATATCCAGCGTGGCGGATCTCTAGCCGGTCTTGTTGGATATAAACCTGAGATCATTGATGTGGTGATCGGTGTCATCATTTACTTCTCGGCATTTGCGATGATCATGAATGCCGCACTCGCAAGATTTGTGAAACGACATATTACCCGTAAAGATGAAAAAGTAGTCAAAGCAAAGGAGGCAGAATAATGAGTACTATTTATTATTTGATTCAAAACATGCTTCCTGTTGCGATTCCACTTCTTTTGGTAGCCCTTGGTGGAATGTTCAGTGAGCGTAGCGGTGTCATCAATATCGCACTTGAAGGGATTATGCTTTTTGGTGCATTCTTTGGAGCATTGTTCGTTTATACCGTTCAAGGTGTGGACATGAACCCTCAAGTGTTATTGATCCTAGGCATGCTCATAGCGGCGTTCTCGGGCTGGATTTATTCGTTGCTCCTATCTTTTGCGGCAGTGACGATGAAAGCGAACCAGACCATCACGGGTGTATCCCTCAATATGATTATTCCTGCTGCAATCTTGTTGTTCTCAAAAATGTTTTTCAACAGTGATGGAATCACCACCACCAAGAATTTCTATATCAGGGAAGTTCCTGTACTCAGCAAGATTCCTTTGCTTGGGGAAATGTTTTTCCAAAGGACCTATCTGACGGTCATGATCGGTTTTGCTTTATTGATCATTTCGATCATCATCTTTTATAAGACGCGATTCGGACTCAGGCTTCGTGCATGTGGTGAGCATCCTCAGGCAGCGGATTCTGTGGGAATCAACGTATACTTCATGCGTTATGCCGGAGTCAGTTTATCCGGTATACTCGGAGGCATCGGCGGTTTCTTCTACTCTGTAGGTGTCATGGATGGTAATGTCAGCGGACACTCCGGTGTTGCCGGTTTTGGTTTCCTCGCACTTGCCGTCATGATTTTCGGTCAATGGAAACCTGGAAGAATCTTCTTTGCCGCACTGTTCTTCGCATTCCTGAGAACATTGGCGTATTCGGTCTCACTGATTCCTTTCCTGGATGGACTTGGAATCAACCAAACTTATTACAAAATGTTGCCTTATGTGGCAACAATGGTGGTTCTGGCGTTCACATCCAAAAAGTCCAGAGCTCCTAAAGCGGAAGGGATCCCTTACGACAAGTCACAAAGATAACCAATCGAGGCAAGGATTTTCAGAAATACCATCTGGGAATCTTTGCCTTTTGTTTTGCATAAAGTTATTGGACTATCATTTTGAAAGACAATTTGATATAATTATTGAGTTAATGGATGCTTGAATTATTCAAGTTGTATACAACTTGGGATGATTTCACACGACTTGATTTAGGATGAGATGGTATCATAATGAAGATGAATTTTAATTTGAACTTGATTCAAACTCAAAAGCTGATTATGACGCCTGAGTTGAAACAAGCTATTGAAATCTTACAATATAACGCAATGGAACTCAACGAGTTCATCAATGAGGAACTTTTAAACAACCCCATTTTGGAAAAAGTGACCCAGTCTCCGGAAGCAGAAGAGGCACCAATCAAGCCTGAAGGTGAAACGGAAGAACCTTATGAGTACAATCTCGACAAAGGCGACAAGAAAGAGATTGATTGGGAAGACATGGTCAATTATTTCGAAGATGCGAGACCGCTTGGGAACCTCAGTTACAATCCTGATTCTGAAATCAACTACGACAACTTTGTCGCTGATGAGGAGACGCTGAAGGATTATTTGCTCATGCAACTCAAAGTGACAAAACTCGATCCAAAAATCGTAAAGGTATGTGAATACATCATTGAAAACATAGATGACAATGGTTACCTCCATATGAATGATGAGGAAGCCATGGTCCTGTTCAACCACACCAGTGAGGAAATCGATCAGATGATCCGTTTGATCCAAACCTTCGATCCGCCTGGCGTTTGTGCCCGCTCCATCAAGGAGTGCCTGTTGATTCAAATGTATCAACAAGGATTCGAGGATAGCCTGGAAGCCACTCTTGTCATGGATCATCTTGAGGCACTCGGGGAGAAGCGATTCGCTCAAATCGCCAAAAAATTGGGTGAAACCGCAGAACGCGTCCAGGAGGCATACGACTATATCAAGACTCTTGAGCCCAAGCCGGGTAGAAGCTTCAGCTCTTTGCGTGAAGTCAGGTATATCGTGCCGGATGTCTATGTGGAAAAAGTAAAAGATGAATATGTGGTCATGGTCAATGACGCCGCAGCACCTAGGCTTCAGATCAATTCGTTTTACAAAGGGCTCCTCAAGCAACTCAACAAGGATACGATGACCACAGAGTATATTTCAAAAAATCTGCAGTCCGCCCTTAGAATCATCAAGAGTATCGAGCAACGTAGAAATACGATATATCGTGTTTGCAATGCCATCATAGAATACCAATACGAATTTTTCGAAAAAGGCATGCTCTATTTGAAACCCCTGAATTTGAGAAACATCGCCGATGAGATCGAAGTCCATGAATCCACAGTGAGCAGGGCTGTGAATGGAAAGTACATTCAGTGCCCCAACGGACTTTTTGAAATCAAGTATTTCTTCCAAAGTGGCGTCAAAAGCGCCGGTGGTGAAGGCGTCTCTTCAGAAAGCGTCAAATCGGTCATGAAGGATATGATTGACAGGGAGAATCCCAAGAAGCCATTAAGCGATCAAGCCATTGCGGACACTTTAGTGGATACGGGTATCAACATCTCCAGGCGTACAGTCGCCAAATACCGTGATGAAATGAATATTTTGCCTTCTTCAAAGAGAAAGCGTTTTTAATCCCGCACAAGCATTTGTACGGGATTTATTTTATCCCTAAGGGACAAAAAAAGTCCAAAATAATTTGCAAAAGTCCTTGTTTTTATTATTGATAGTGCTATACTATAACTAGCGGGACGTAAAAATTTATGCAACACATAATTTATCCCGGAAGGGTGGGCGATATGAGCGAACGTGAATTGATCGATCAAGAAAAGTTAATAATGGTTCTGAGATACGCATTCCCCGAAACTGATGAACTTTTACCGCTTCGTTACAATTTACTCAACACAATAAAGTTCAACCAACCTGTCGGTCGCAGAATGCTTTCGAACAGCATGAACATAACAGAACGTGTCGTACGACGGGAATCCGATATCTTGAAGGATTCCGGATTGATTGATTATCATCCCGACGGGATGAGAATCACCGAAAGAGGCAGTCAAGTTCTGAACGCTTTGTCGGATTTGTTTTATAAGATGTCCGGAATCAATGAATTTGAATCAAAGCTCAGCAATCTGCTGGGAATCAACAAAGTGATTGTCGGATCTTTGGGTGACTCGGGCGAGGAACAGACACTCTCAGAACTAGGGATTGAGGCCGCCAGATATTTCAGTGGTCTGATCACACCAAAAAGTATTATAGGTTTAACTGGTGGTTCATCGATAGAAAGAGTCATAAGTGGGTATAAAGCAGACTGGGTGCAATTTGACGGAAGCAATATCATGGTGGTCCCGGCCAGAGGTGGACTTGGCAACAAAAGCGAGTATCAAGCCAACACACTTGCCGAGAGACTCGCAGGAAAACTGAAGTCAAATTATCAATTGCTCTACACTCAGGACAATCTTTCAAAAGCGACCATAGAAGAATTGAAAAATGAACCGAACATTCAAAAGATCCTGGCTTATATAGACAAGATCGACATATTGTTGTTCGGTATCGGAAGAGCGAGCGTCATGGCCGATAGACGTGTACTGGAACAGTATGAAATCGACCATATCATGGAAAAAGGCGCCGTAGCCGAATCGTTTGGCTATTACTTCAACAAGCAGGGTGAAATCGTGCATGAAATCAGTACCATTGGTATTGATTTAGATAAATTCAAATCTCTTAAACATGTCATTGCTGTAGCAGCAGGTGAAGATAAGGCGGAAGCGATCATCTCCATCGGAAAACTCAATCCAAACATGGTTTTGGTGACAGACGAACGCACAGCAAAAAAAATTCTAACGTATTTGATTTAAGGAGGAAATTCACATGGTAAAAGTAGCAATTAATGGTTTTGGAAGAATTGGTAGATTGGTTTTCAATGCAATGGCTGAGCAAGGCCTTATCGGAACAAAGTTTGACGTTGTGGCAGTAGTGGATATGACAACGGATGCTGATTATTTCGCATATCAGTTGAAGTATGATTCGACTCAAGGCAAATTCAAAGGCGAAATCTCCACAAAGAAAAGCAGTCCTGAGCTCAAAGAAGAAGATCTTATCGTAGTCAACGGTTTTGAGACAAAATGTATCATGGCGACAAAAAATCCTTCTGAACTCCCTTGGAAAGAACTAGGAGTCGATTATGTAATCGAATGTACAGGCCTCTTTACGAGTTCTGACACAGCTAAAGGTCACTTGGAGGCAGGCGCTAAGAAAGTTATTCTTTCCGCTCCAGGCAAAGGCGATGTCAAGACGATAGTAATGGGCGTAAACGAAAACGAATACGATCCGGCACTTCACAATATAGTATCCAACGCATCATGTACCACAAACTGCCTCGCACCTGTGGTACACGTTCTTCTCAAAGAAGGCATAGGCGTTGAAACCGGACTTATGACTACAATTCATGCCTATACAGCAACTCAAAAAACTGTCGATGGTCCTTCAAAGAAAGACTGGAGAGGCGGTAGAGCTGCAGCAATCAATATTATCCCATCATCAACAGGTGCCGCTAAAGCGGTTGGAGAAGTATTGCCTGCGACAAAAGGTAAAATGACTGGTATGTCATTCAGAGTACCAACTCCAACAGTATCTGTCGTAGACCTTACATTCAGATCTGAAAAAGAGACTTCAATTGAAGAAATCGATGCATTGCTCAAAAAAGCATCTGAAACTTACCTTAAAGATATATTGGGTTATGGAAATGAAGAACTCGTTTCTACGGATTTCATCCACGATGCAAGATCTTCAATCTACGATTCACTTGCAACACTTCAAAACAACCTTCCTGGAGAAAAAAGATTCTTCAAAATCGTTTCATGGTATGACAACGAGTGGGGCTACTCAAACAGAGTGGTTGACCTCTTGACTTTCATGACAAGCAAATAAATATTGGTATAAATAAGTTAGGCTGTAGACTGAGTCTGCAGCCTAACCCTGGTTTATGATGAACCGGGGTTTACTTTATGAATATAGTGGAGGTCTGAATGTATAACAAAAAGACAATTGAAGACGTTGCCGTATCGGGAAAAAAAGTCCTTGTGAGATGTGACTTCAATGTTCCGATTCAAGAAGGCAAAATTACGGATGAAAATAGAATTTTAGGTGCGATGCCTACTATAGAATACCTGGTCAAAAATGGGGCAAGAGTCATTTTATGTTCTCATCTTGGAAAGCCTAAAGCATTTACCCCTGATTTCAGTTTGGCACCAGTCGCACAAAGATTGTCCGAACTGCTTGGACAAAATGTCGTTTTCCATTCTGAGGAGGAAGTGGTCGGTCCTAAAGCCATCGAAGCTGCGGAAGCACTTGTAGATGGTCAAGTGATGCTACTTGAGAATACAAGATTCAGAAAAGAAGAGACAAAAAACGGCGAGGCGTTCTCAAAAGATTTGGCTTCCTTGGCGGATTTGTTTGTTAATGACGCATTCGGTACCGCTCATAGAGCACACTCCTCTACAGTAGGAGTGACTGAGTACGTCAAAGAATCAGTTTGTGGCTACTTGATCCAAAAGGAGCTCAAGTTCCTTGGCGAGGCAGTGGATCGTCCTGAAAGACCATTCTGTGCGATTTTGGGTGGAGCTAAAGTTTCGGATAAAATCAAGGTCATAGAGAACCTTTTGACCAAAGTGGACACTTTGATCATCGGTGGCGGTATGGCTTACACATTCCTGAAAGCACTTGGTTATGAAGTTGGAAATTCATTAGTGGAAGAGGATAAGATCGAATACGCCAAAGCGATGCTCGACAGCGCAAAGGCAAAAGGCGTATCTATGATGCTTCCTGTAGACCATATAGTTGCAACAGAGTTCAATAAGGACGCTGAACCGATCGTCACTGAAGATGAAAACATATCCGAAGGACAAATGGGTCTCGATATAGGACCTAAGACTGCAGCCCTTTACGCTGAAGCGGCTTCAAAAGCAAAGACAATCATTTGGAATGGCCCTATGGGCGTTTTCGAATTCGAGAATTTCGCTGGAGGAACGATCGCAGTGGCAAAAGCGCTTGCGGATTCCTCTGCGACTACAGTAATCGGCGGTGGAGACAGTGCGGCGGCAGTCAACATACTTGGCTTTGGTGATCGTATGACTCACATATCTACCGGTGGTGGTGCTTCTCTTGAATTCCTTGAAGGTTTGGTATTGCCGGGAATCGAAGCACTCAACGACAAATAGGAGGAACAATGAGAAAACCAATTATAGCGGGAAACTGGAAAATGCATAAAACAGTGGCTGAGGGTGTTGCATTTGTCAATGCCATCAAACCTGAAGTTACAGATACTGATGTGGAAGTGCTTGTTTGCGCACCTTTTACAATGCTTCCGAGTCTTGTGGAAGCCGCAAAAGGCTCAAGTGTAAAAATAGGCGCACAAAACATGCATTTCGAAGATTTTGGTGCCTATACCGGTGAAATCAGCGCTGATATGCTTCTGGACATCGGTGTGACACATGTCATCATCGGTCACTCAGAAAGAAGACAATACTTCGCTGAGACTGACGAGACAGTCAATTTGAAGACGCTGAAAGCGCTTTCAAAAGGACTTGTTCCTGTGGTTTGTTGCGGTGAGACGCTGGAGCAAAGAGAAGCGGGAGAAACTAAGAATGTTTGTAAAACTCAAATCGTTAAAGCGTTTGAGAACATCTCAGCTCAGGACGCCGTCAAAGTCGTGGTGGCTTATGAGCCAATCTGGGCGATCGGCACCGGTAAAACGGCCAGCAGTCAAGATGCGAACGATGTTATTTCATATATCAGAGAAGTCATTGAGTCCGTTTATGGCGATGAAGTCTCTGAAGAAGTTAGAATTCAATACGGCGGTAGCGTCAAACCTGCCAATGTTGAAGAAATCATGAATGAAGCGGATATCGATGGGGCACTCGTCGGTGGCGCAAGTCTGGAAGCGGACAGCTTCGTTCAATTGGTCAATTTTTAAGGAGCTGAACACATGAAAAAACCAACTGCAATAATCATCATGGACGGATGGGGACAAAGTGACAGTACTCTCGGTAATGCGGTAGCCATGGCAAATACGCCGAATTTCGACCGTCTCATTCAAAAATACCCAAATACTTTCATTGCAGCAAGCGGACTTGATGTCGGACTTCCCGTTGGTCAAATGGGCAATTCGGAAGTCGGTCACTTGAACATAGGCGCAGGCAGAGTGATCTACCAGGAACTCACGAGAATCACTAAATCCATCTTGGATGGTGACTTCTTTACAAATGAGGAGCTGTTGGGCGCGATGCATCACGCAAAAGCGAACGGAACCAAACTACACACCTGGGGTTTACTGTCGGATGGTGGGGTACACAGTCACATCGATCATTTGAAGGCACTTATTAAAATGGCGAAAGACCAAGGTCTTGAGAATATTTATGTACACGCTTTCATGGATGGAAGAGACACTTCCCCGACTTCTGGAATTGATTATATCAAAGAACTTGAAGCCTACATGAAGGAAGTGGATTTTGGGAAGATCGCCAGCGTGTCAGGAAGATATTATTCAATGGACCGGGACAAAAGATGGGAACGCATTGAAAAATCCTATCAGATGTTGGTTCACGGCATTGGAAGCACTTCTGAATCCGCTGTGGAGGTCATGGAAAAGACGTATGAGGCGGGGATCACGGATGAATTTGTTTTACCTACTGTAATCGTGGAAAACGGAAATCCTGTTGCTACCCTCAGTGCAAATGACGCAGTTGTGTTCTTCAACTTCAGACCCGATCGAGCAAGAGAGATTACGCGCGCCATAGTGGATGTGGATTTTAACGGTTTTGAAAGAGACTATTTCGAAACCAAGTATGTCGGCTTTACCCAGTACGACAAAACTATTGAAAACATCGAGATCGCCTATGCACAACAATCCATCAGCAACACGATGGGTGAGTATTTATCGAAACTTGGCAAGACTCAACTGAGAATTGCCGAAACGGAGAAATACGCACATGTGACATTCTTCTTCAACGGTGGCGTGGAAGCACCGAATGCGGGAGAAGATCGCGTCTTAATCGAATCTCCAAAAGTTGCGACTTATGATTTGAAACCGGAAATGTCCGCCTATGAAATGACAGACAGACTTCTGAGTGAACTCAATCGCGACTATTATGATTTCATTATCATCAATTATGCGAACCCTGATATGGTTGGTCATACGGGCATCATTGAAGCGGCTGTAAGGGCTGTTGAAGTTGTCGATGAGTGCCTCGGAAAAGTGGTTGAAAAACTTGAAGAGAAGCAAGGTGCATTCCTGATCACAGCGGATCACGGCAACGCTGAGCAAATGCTCACAGAAGATGGAAAACCATTCACTGCCCACTCCACCAACCATGTACCTTGTATACTCGGTGGCGCTGGAAATGTGAAGCTCAGTGGTGACGGCAAACTTTGCGACCTCGCACCGACTGTACTGGAACTTATGGGGCTGGATAAGCCACAGGAAATGACTGGAAAATCAATCATTATTAAATAAAATTAACTTATGGAGGTAATCACATGTCAGTTATTACGGATATTTTTGCAAGAGAAATTTTAGATTCAAGAGGCAACCCTACCGTTGAAGTTGAAGTTTATTTGGAAGACGGCGCAATGGGAAAAGCTCAAGTACCATCAGGAGCATCCACTGGCGCATTTGAAGCGGTTGAACTCAGAGACGGCGACAAAAGCAGATATATGGGAAAAGGCGTTCAAAAGGCTGTTGACAATGTCAACGAGTTGATCGCACCTGAACTTGAAGGTTGGGATGTGTTTGATCAAGTGGGCATCGACAAGTTCATGATCGAGCTCGATGGCACACCGAACAAGGCGAAACTTGGAGCAAACGCAATACTTGGCGTTTCAATCGCTGTGGCTAGAGCTGCTGCTGATTCACTTGGCCTCGCTCTTTATGAGTACGTTGGTGGAACAAACGCAAAAACATTGCCTGTTCCAATGATGAACATCATGAACGGTGGCGCACACGCTGACAACAATGTGGATGTTCAAGAATTCATGGTAATGCCTGTAGGAGCGACTTCATTCAAAGAAGCTTTAAGATGGGGCGCTGAGATTTATCACTCACTCAAGGCAGTTCTCAAATCAAAGGGTCTTGCAACAGGAGTAGGCGATGAAGGTGGTTTCGCACCGAATCTTCCAACAAATGAGGATGCACTCAAAGTCATCATGGAAGCAATCGAAAAAGCGGGCTACAAACCAGGCGAGCAAATCAAATTGGCGCTTGACGTTGCGGCTAACGAGCTCTTCGACGAGAAAACCGGAAAATACACACTTTCTAGCGAAGGTCGTGAATTCACCGCTGCTGAGCTTGTGGATTACTACGCTGGTCTTGTTGAAAAGTATCCAATCATTTCAATTGAAGACGGTCTTGCGGAAGAAGATTGGCCAGCTTGGAAACTCATGGTGGAAAAACTTGGCGACAAGATTCAAATCGTGGGCGACGACCTTTTCGTAACCAACACAGAAAGACTTTCAAGAGGCATCAAGGAAAAATCAGCGAATTCCATTTTGGTCAAATTGAATCAAATCGGATCGATCACTGAAACTTTGGACGCGATTGAAATGGCAAAACGTGCCGGATATACGACAATCATCTCTCATAGATCAGGTGAGACTTCAGATTCTACAATTGCAGATATGGCTGTTGCAGTCAATTCAGGTCAGATCAAAACAGGTGCGCCTGCAAGAACAGACCGAGTTGAAAAATACAACCAATTGTTGAGAATTGAAGAGCAACTTGGAGACAATGCCATTTATGCGGGCATGAGTGCGTTCTACAATTTAAGATAGTCATTGATTCATTGGCTTTACCCACTTTGAGGAACCTCAAAATGGTCAAAATATAAGCAAATCTTGATTACACACAAAGGTAGCATGGGCTTGGTGGACAGCAACCACCAAGCTTTGTGCTTTTTTGATAAAAAAATAATGAATGAATTGTATTTTAGGGTATACTGTGTTAAAATACCTATGTTAAGCAAGTGAAATGGAGGTGTAGAAGAATGGATGTTGTTTTGAATATTTTATTGATCGTATCATCACTCATTTTAATCGCGAGTATTTTATTGCAATCCGGTAAATCAGCAGGATTATCAGGCGCTATAGGCGGCGGTGCTGAACAGCTCTGGGGTAAGAATAAGGCGAGAGATTATGACGCAAAGTTCGACAAAATCACAAAAATATCGGCAGTCGTGTTTATGGTATCGGCACTGTTGATGGCTTATATACAATAATTAGCTAATATAGCTAATTATTGTATATTTTTTTCATAAGGGAATTATTCATTATTTTTTTATCAAATGTGGGGAGGAATGAATTAATGAACTACGCATTGCTGTCGGCAAGCGCAGGTGTTTTGGCACTTGTTTTTGCTGCTTTTCTTGTGGTTAGAAAAATAAACACGATTACTGTAAACCACAAAAGGATGAATGAGATCGCATCATACATCCACGAAGGTGCCATGGCTTTTCTTAAAAGAGAATATAAAGTACTTGTCATTTTTTCAATTGTATTGGCAATCGCAATCACGTTTGGACTGCAGAGCTATAAAACCGCAATCGCATTTTTGGTAGGTGCCTTTTTCTCGGCATTGGCAGGTTTCATAGGTATGCAAGTCGCAACAAAAGCCAATGTCAGAACAGCTTTCGCAGCAAAAGAGAGTGGCATGAACAAAGCGTTATCCGTAGCCTTTTCTGGCGGTGCGGTCATGGGTATGTCCGTTGTCGGTCTTGGACTGCTTGGCGTAAGCGTTTTGTATTACATTTTTGACGATATACAAATTGTTACCGGATTTGGTCTGGGTGCTTCCTCAATCGCACTGTTTGCGCGTGTTGGCGGTGGTATCTACACCAAAGCAGCCGACGTCGGCGCTGACCTTGTCGGTAAAGTCGAAGCTGGCATTCCTGAAGATGATCCACGTAACCCTGCCGTTATCGCAGATAACGTAGGTGACAACGTAGGTGACGTCGCGGGTATGGGCGCAGACCTGTTTGAATCCTATGTGGGATCCATTATTGCTTCCATCACACTTGGACTTGTCGCATTCGGTATTTCAGGAGCTTACTTCCCACTTGTGCTTTCTGCAATCGGAATAGTGGCATCCATCATCGGGACCTTCTTTGTAAAAAGCGACGAGAAATCCGATCCCCATAAGGCACTTAAAAAATCAACTTATGTCAGTGGTTTGATTGTACTTGTGTCTGCATTTTTCCTAAGCAATTATTTCTTTGACTCATTGAATGCGTTTTTTGCGATCACAGCTGGTCTTCTTTGCGGTATATTGATTGGTGTGGTCACTGAGATTTATACTTCCGGGGATTACAAATATGTGAAAAGAATTGCTGAGCAATCTTTGACTGGAGCGGCAACTACCATCATCTCAGGTTTGAGTATCGGTATGCTTTCCACATTATGGCCAATCATCTTCATATCAACAGCTACTTTGGTTGCGTATGAATTTGCCGGACTATACGGAATCGCGCTTGCGGCGGTAGGTATGCTTTCAACTGCAGGAATCACTGTTGCGGTTGACGCTTATGGTCCGATCGCAGACAATGCGGGCGGAATCGCTGAGATGAGTGAACTTCCAAAAGAAGTCAGAAAGATCACAGATAAACTGGATGCCGTAGGTAACACGACCGCTGCAATCGGTAAAGGATTTGCAATCGGGTCTGCGGCACTTACCGCACTTGCATTATTCGCATCTTACTCACAAGCTGTTGGACTTACGACTATCAATATTCTCAATCCAAAAGTCGTTGTCGGACTTTTCATCGGTGGTATGTTGCCATTCATTTTCTCCGCGCTCACTATGGAGTCGGTTGGTAAAGCGGCATACGAGATGATCGAGGAAGTCCGTAGACAGTTCAAGACAATCGATGGCATCATGGAAGGCACTGGAACTCCTGATTACGCACGTTGTGTGGATATCAGTACAACTGCTGCCCTAAGAGAAATGATGCTCCCAGGTCTTATGGCTGTACTTTCACCTATCGCTGTAGGTCTTTTGCTGGGTGGAGAAGCACTCGGTGGAATGCTTGCTGGATCACTTGTAACGGGTGTGTTGCTCGCGATTTTCATGGCGAACGCAGGTGGCGCTTGGGACAATGCCAAGAAGTATGTCGAAGAAGGCCACTTCGGTGGTAAAGGTTCTGAAGCCCATAAGGCAAGCGTTGTCGGCGATACAGTTGGTGACCCTTTCAAAGATACCTCTGGTCCATCGATCAATATCCTGATCAAGCTTATGACCATCGTATCACTTGTATTTGCACCGCTTTTCGTAGCTTTTGGTTCTATCTTATAATATCTTTCGATTTCAGGGCACACTGCTTTTGCAGTGTGCTTTTTTGCGCTTAAAATGTTATAATGGAGTTAGTAGAAGCATGTCAGGCTATGCCGCTAAGGAGGCAGTTATGGAAAAAGAAAAAATACTCGAATATCTGAAATTGAATAATGAAAGGCCATTTTTGGAAATGGATCTTATGAACGCGCTTGGAGTCAAAGAGATTGACCGTTCCACTTTTATCGCTACAATGGAAGAACTGGAAGATGAAGGTAAAATCATAAAAACCAAGAAAGGCAAATACGCTTTGCCTGAGTTTTTTAAAATTTATGTGGGGAAAATTCAAATTGCCGTCAGAGGATTTGGATTTGTGATCATAGAAAATGCCGAGATGAAAGATGTCTTTGTTCCCGCCAGTGCCCTTATGGGGGCCATGAACGGCGACAAAGTCATGGTCAAACTCAACAAGGTCGGTGGAGAGAACCAAAAGAGCGAAGGCGAGGTCATCAAAATTGTCCTGAGAGCCAATTCCAGACTCGTCGGCACATATGAGGAAAGTAAAAATTTCGGATTCGTGGTACCGGATGACCAAAAAATCCGCAAGGACATATTTGTGTCAAGAAACAACACGCTTGGCGCAAAGCAAGGCGACAAGGTAGTGCTCGAGGTTACAAAATGGCCTGAGGACAGACGTAATCCCGAAGGCAAGATCGTCGAGATTCTCGGTCAATCGGGGGAGCCTGGTGTGGACATCTTGGCGGTGATCCGTACATTCAATCTTCCGGAAGTGTTCAATCACAGGGTTTTGGAAGAGGCCGACAAAGTTCCGACAGAAGCTGAGCCAGACGAAATCGCCAAAAGAGAAGATTTCATAAATGAAACTGTGATCACCATAGACGGCAAGGATGCAAAAGATCTTGACGATGCCATTCACATCAAAAAGATGGATAATGGCAACTACGAGCTCGGAGTGCACATCGCCGACGTCACCCATTACGTCAAGGAAAACTCAATAATAGACAAGGAAGCGCTCAACCGCGCAACGAGTGTATATTTGCTCAATCGAGTAATTCCAATGCTTCCTGAAAGACTTTCCAATGGCATATGCAGTCTCAATCCCAAAGTCAACAGATTGGTTTTGTCCTGCGTCATGGAAATCGATGCAAACGGTGATGTGGTCAACCATAGAATTGTGGAAGGCGTCATCAAGACTGTGGAACGTATGAATTACGACGATGTTTCCGATATCCTTGAAGGTTCATTTACACCGGACCTCAAAGAAAAATACAGTTACCTCGAAGCGGATCTGGGTCACATGAAAGATTTGGCGGATATCCTTTTCAATAAGAGAGAGCGTCGTGGAGCCATAGATTTTGATTTCGCTGAAACCAAAATTTCACTCGATGGCGACGGTAAACCGATACATGTGGGCAAAGTCGAAAGACGCGTTGCGCACAGGTTGATCGAGTCGTTTATGCTCGCCGCCAACGAAACTGTGGCTGAGCATATGTTCTGGCTTGAGCTGCCATTCGTATACAGAATCCATGAGGATCCGAAACCTGAGAAAATAGAAGCGCTCAATAAATTCCTATACCATTTTGGTTACAAGATCAAAGGCGGACCGGACGATATTCATCCGAAAGCCATTCAAGCTTTGATTGAAGAAGTGGAAGGCAAAAAAGAGGAGCATGTCATCAGCAAGCTCACACTCAGATCGCTCAAGCAAGCGAAATACTCACCACATAACGAGGGGCACTTTGGACTGGCGGCGAAGCATTACTGCCACTTCACATCGCCGATCAGACGTTATCCGGACCTTCAGATCCATAGGATCATCAAAGATCTTCTGAATGGCAGGATGGATGAGAAACGCATTCAGGACCTGAGGAAAATTGTAGATGCGGTTTCCATCCAAAGTTCTGAAAAAGAACGCAACGCCGAACTTGCAGAACGTGAAGTGGATGACATGAAAATGGCTGAATACATGGTTCAGTTCATCGGAGAGACGTTTAGTGGTGTCATCTCGACCATCACGTCATTTGGAATGTTCGTCGAACTGGAGAACACTGTGGAGGGTCTCATCAGACTTGAAAATCTGGATGACGATTACTATGTCTATGATGAATCCAGAATGCAACTCGTCGGTGAGCGCACTAAAAAATTATTCGAACTCGGCGGAGAAGTGGAAGTCGTTGTGATTGGCGCAAGCCCTGAACTCAGACAAATCGACTTCGAACTCGCGTAACTAAGGCAGGTCATACATGAGAAAACTGATTGTCAGTGACATCGACGGGACTTTGCTCAGAAACGACAAATCCATATCGGATGTGACAAAAGAAAAAGTTTTAGGTTTGATCGGAGAGGGCCATCTGTTCGCCATCGCAACCGGACGCATGCACGGGGCGGGTAGGATCATCACACAGACTCTGGATTATGACGGATACCTCATCTCCTGTAACGGTGCTGTGGTCAAGCATCTGAAGACAGGTGAGGTAATCCGGGCCGTTGAACTCGACAAAGGCATCGCCAAAAAGGTCGTGGAGATCTGCAAGAAACACGACGCCTATTTTCATCTTTATGATATCGAGGCCATCTATGCTGAAAAGCATGAACATTTGGCCCAAAAATACAGCGACGAGATGGAAGGGTTGCCTGAAGCATTCCAGTTCGAGGTGCACTTTAGGGAGAATCTCCTAGAGCTCATCGATATCGTACCCGTTTACAAAATCGGTCTCTATAGTGAAAAGCCTGAGGTATTCACTCAGGTGATGTTTGAGATCAACCAACTTCAGGGTGTAGAGACCTGCAAATCACTCACGACATCGTTTGATGTCATGGCCAGTGGCGTCACCAAGGCGACTGGCATCGAAGCCATACGCGCTCACTTCGGCATACCGATCGAAGACGTCATCGCACTCGGTGACAATGAGAACGACATGGATATGATCGAGTATGCGGGTGTTGGTGTCGCCATGGAAAATGCGACGCCCGAACTCAAAGCCATCGCAAATTTCGTCACCAAAAGCAATGAAGATGATGGACTTGTGTATGCACTCGATCAATTTGTAAAATAATTTTAGGTTGTGTGAACCAGATATTAAATTAATATGACATGCGTTGAAGTGGCACCTTATTTGTGCTAAAATAACTAGTGCAGTCCCATGATTGCGATTCTTTGAAAGGAGGCATGCAATGGCCGAACTTAAATTATTAGCTCAAAACAAAAAAGCCAGACATGACTACTTTATCGAAGAGACGTATGAAGCTGGGATTGAGCTATTTGGAACCGAAGTGAAGTCGATTCGAAATGGAAAGGTCAGTATCAAGGAAGCCTATGCGGAAGTGAAAAACGGAGAAATCTTCGTCCTCGGAATGAACGTGACCCCTTATGATTATGGAAACATCCACAATCAGGATCCGATCAGAACCAGGAAACTGCTGCTTCATAGGCGTGAAATCAACAAGATTGGTGCCCTGACCACCAGAGAAGGCTATACATTGGTGCCACTGCGCGTGTATTTGAACGGTAGAGGCCTCATCAAGGTCGAACTTGCCGTCGCGAAAGGTAAAAAGCTTTATGACAAGCGGGATACCATAGCGAAAAAGGATTCAGACAGACGCATCCAAAAGGCCATTAAGGCCTACAACCAGTAACACCCCATATGAGGGGATGTAATGGTTTCGACAGGGATGACGATCTTTTGTAAGCGAGCCGTGTTTCTTGATCTGGGGTACACGTTAAAGAACTGGATCACTTAAACACAAACGCAAACAATAAATTTGCATTAGCAGCGTAAGCTGCGTCACCTCTTGGCCTTGTCTCAGCCGCTGAGAATCCGTGACCTAACCCCTGCTGGGGCCTCAGTATACGATACTTTTCTAATCTAATACTGTAGTACAATAGAAATAGCCTATGGACTTGTGTGTCGCTACACGTGACCTGTGGCGAAACCTTAATTAGCGACTGCGCTCGGAGAAAGTGAAAGTGAATTGTTTTTGGACGGGGGTTCGACTCCCCCCATCTCCACCAATAAAAGGAAAGGCCCATGCATACGCATGGGTCTTTCCTTTTATCGGCGAAGCTGGGAGTCGAACCACAAAGTGGGCGGAACACAAAGGAATTGCGCAAGCAATTTCGACTGTGACGCTCGAGCGAAGCGAGAGCTGCAAGTGCCGTAGGCAATTGCTCGACTCCCCATACTGTTGTGTTTGGATTTTGCGCGAACGGAGCGACCCTGGGGGTGGAGATGGGGGGAGAAGAACCCCGAGTGGCAAGTGATGCAGGCAATTGTTCGACTCCCATATGTATGCGTATGAACTTCATATAAATCAAAACCTACAATACTTTATGATATAATAACATCAACAACTACCAATAATTTACAAAAAAGAGGGAACCATGCTACTTTTCTTAATGGCTATAGAAGATGACGAATCAAAAGACTTACATAGAAAAAACAAATGATGTAATGTGTAACAAAACCAAGTACTTAATCGTTCTATTGTTAAGAATACTGCAATTGATCTTTACAGGAAAAAGACTAAGCATCCTGTGTTAGAACTTGAAGTAGGTGAAGATATACCAGATTTGAATTCAGAGTCCATGGAGGATATCGTCATAAGATTGGGTGATGCCAAAATGCTTGCGGAGAAACTGGCGAAAATAAGTGAAATTAAATATTATTTGGAGGTCTGTGATGAATGCTCTGAAAAAGTGGTTGTGCGTGCTAATGGTGCTATTGGTGTTGTTTTCTATGGGTTGTGCGGTTAATAAGAATAATCCTAGTGATGCAACCACACTGGAGCCTACCGGACCAGATGTGTTTTCAAGTGAACAGGGCACATCAGAACCATCCAACGCTGATTCATCTGAAACTGTAACTTCTGATGTGATTTTAGGTGAAGTGACGCTGGCAAGTATCGAGAAACGCATCAAGGAACAATACGTTTGGTTTGAGTACGACCAAGTGGCAATTATCGAAGCCTTTAACGCGCATTTTTACCTCGTTAAAGCTGAAAAAGAAACCTATGCAGATTGTTATTTTGCTTATGACGCGAGGGAGCAAAAGGTATACTTGATGCCACTCGGCATTAGCTTCACTGATTCCTATGAGATCATGGATGAGAGTAAAATCATCTTTCAAATGACAGGTGAAAACAGTGAATCCAACTACCGCGATGTCCCTTATGTCATGACTTGCCTTAAAGCGGTTAATGCAGAGGGAATCGTTGAGTTCATCTCTGTTTTCAGTGAAAAAATATCACCTTTAGAAGCACCTGTAGACTTTGGTGGTAAAGAGGGGCATGTTCTTTCTGGGTTGGTACTCACTTTAAACGGCATCCAGTTAGGATTTATGCCTGAGAAACCCGATGACGTATATTACTATGCGGATTACACCATACCGCCTTACACGACGACCGCCTTTGATGCAGCAAGTCGGACCCTGTCGCTTCATTTAAGTGATACAATCATCGGGGAGAATTTGTTTGCAGGCAAGCGTGCCGTAGAGGAGAGCAATCAATATATTGAAGCGCTAGACATTACGCAAAGTGGGTATGATGTTATTTTAAAAATCATCCTTAAAAACCATGATGACTATATGCAGCTGAAGTTTTATTCTGTAGAAATCGTAAACACATTAACCTACCCAGGAGCCACAAACATCAGTTTTTATAACGAAATGCCTTAGGGGGGTAAAAATGAGAAAAAAATCTTTTTTATTTTACAATACGGCGAAGACGAAAAAATTAATTGTAATAGTACTCTCATTTCTGACTGTTCTTTTGGTTTTTGTAGTTCGCCCCCAAATTAATAAGAAAGAATCGTTTCAAGACTGGGCTATTTATGTACTTGATTCAACCGAAATCTATACTTTCGATAAGATACACACTCCCAAAGTTACGAGCTCGGATATAGAGCAAATTGTCTATTCTGAAGAGAATCAAACTATCATTATTGAGCTGACGAGTGATTATCTTGAGAAAAATCTCAACAATACACCAACAGGAGGCAAAGATTACAAGAAACCATTAATAGGATCAGTGGGTGGAAGTGTTTGGTTAAATGCATCGTCAGAAGAAGTTGTTCTAATAGCAAATAGAAATGGTACTGTGTTTTTATCACTACCTCAACCTAGCACTTCTTCTTTTTACCCTGAGGGATTAGTGATTGAGGATGTCGAGTCTGGATTACTTATAAGCGTTAGTAATAAAAATGCAACTCTTTTACGTTCTATAATCCAGATGATTAAAAAATAACATCTACTATCCTGGATATACATTTAAGGAGAGTCAATACCACTCATCCCACACAAAAAAATGGTGTGATACAGTATGCTTTTGATAGGCTTTTAAAGGATTCCAAGAAAGTATGATTAAGTTAAAGTGCGAAAAACAGTTAAAAATGTTAGCTTTCTTGTTCAGACTATACAATAATTTCCTTTTACCAGCGGAGCTGGGAGTCGAACCAGAAAGTGGGCGGAACACAAAGGAATTGCGCAAGCAATTTCGACTGTGACGCTCGAGCGAAGCGAGAGCTGCAGACACGAAGTGGCTGCTCGACTCCCGATAACACTGGGTTTGTATCTGGTACTTGTTTAAAACTAACCATAAGAAAAATCTAGAGTAGCATGTGCAGCTCTAAATTACTGGAATTCTGCAGCGATGGTACCATGTTCACATTAACCCCTTATTAACAAGGGGGTGTTTATTCGAATAGTAATGTATTATGAAGTTGAGAAAGCTTATAGTAGGACACTATTTGTGATTTCTCCATAACAATAAGAAGATCAATTGGAGGTGAAAGTCGAAAGAAACATAGAAAGTTATTATCAGATGAACTAATTATAACTGCTATAGTGGAATTGCATCAAAACATTCAGCAATAATTTTGATTAGGTTATCGTAATATGGGATTATGGTCTTATATGGTTGGTTAGTATAATAGAATTCAAAGGAGTGTGCAAATATGAGAAAAATATTAAGTGTTTGTTTGATTTTAGTGATTTTATTATCACCTGCAACGTTTGCGAATGACGTCAGAGAGGAGGGTTATAAAAATGATATCTCTGTAATCGTAAACAAACATAATGCAAAAGAATTGACAATAATTATTGGTAATGAAACAGCAGAAGGCACTAGAGTAGTTACGAATTGTCCTTATGGAAATGGGATTTGTGATGCAAAATCAAATGGAAGAGCAACAGTTATTGTCAATGGAAGTATTGTTATTAATGGTTCAGCCTTTCAATGTCAGAACTGCTACATGGTATTTGCGACACAGTATCACCCTCTACAATTTAATATGATTGGTAATTATGCGACAGCGTCATATCCTGAATTAATTGGGGGTGGTGGAATACAAATGTATGTTAGTTCAATAGGATATACGACTTTAAACACCTTGCCGGGTGTTAGGTTCAGATACTGATCCAAATAGGAGGCTTCAGTGAATAAGAAATACATTTTTGGAATATTAGCAATATTTCTTTTAATAACATTGATTGTTTTATTGTTTCAATATGACAGTTATGAACGAGTTGCAAAAACCTTTCTTGAAAAATATTATGAAGTAACTGACAATGATTTGGCGAGAGTAGATAGATTGTTTGAAGCCCAGAAAGATGTACAAAATTTTTCATATGACGACTATTACAGTGAGCTATACGAAGAATATTCAGGTATTTTAACTGCTGATGCAATTGACCTACTAGCTAAAACAACTGTGCTTGATGATATTGACTTCATAACATATACTGAAGGAATATATTATAGCATCGATGATATTAAGATCAATCTTGAAAAAAAAGAAGAAAAAAGAAGAATATATGAATATGAAGTTCAACTTACGGCATTTGATACATTGTCGAATAAAAAAGAAGAAATAATCATGAATGGACAATTCAGCATTACAAATGTTGAAGGCGTCATTATGATTGACTATGCGATAATGGATTTTGTACCATATGGGCAAAGAAAGTAAGATAGGAGTGATATTGATACTTCTCGACGAATTGTTGAATAAAAAAGAAGATATTTATAGAATCGTTGAAAAAAACAAAGGTAGCCAGGTTAAGGTATTTGGGTCTACTGTAACTGGCAGTGCAACAGACCAAAGTGACATCGATATATTGGTAAAGTTTAGACTTGATGCGACTCTTTTTGATCTTGTTGAGATTAAGTTGGAACTCGAAAGTCTATTGAATAAAAGGGTAGATGTAGTTTCTGAGAATGGACTCAAAGATAATGAGATTGGTAATAGTATCAAAAGGAGTGCAGTACTCATATGAATAGAGATCTAACTTATGTTAATCAAATATTGGATGCAATTAATAAAATTCAAGAGTATACCGTTGAAGGACGAGATGTCTTTTACGAAACAATAATCATACAAGATGCCGTCATGAGAAATATTGAGATCATAGGTGAAATCGCCAAAAAAATTTCAGATGATTTCAAGGTGAAGTATGATGCAGTACCTTGGAGAAAAATGGTAGGAATAAGAGATGTTCTAATAAATGATTATGACAGTATTGACATGAGTGTTGATTGGCACTATGTGATTATTTAGTCAGATAATAATAAGAGTTTAATTGCGATTTGAGTATAACATGTGAACTCAATATTATTTCAATGACATTATGAAGGAGGGAGTTTAGATGATTTGCTCTAACTGTGGTATTGAGATGGAAGCTGGTATTTTAAGAACTGATGGTAGTCCATGTTTGTATTACATTCCTAATACTGAAAACAGTTTATATGGAAGAATTATAACTAAGAAAGAAATTGAATTAAAAGGGGGAGTAGTATTGGACGGACCATATGTAACTCGTTTTCATGTCTTAAAAGTTAAATGTAATATCTGTAAAAAATGCAGAAAAATAGTGATCGATTATTAAAATTTGCTGGGGTGAGGTTTTTTGGTACAATGAGAAAATTGTACTTAAAATATTACAAGACTGTGACATGATGCTTAAACAATAAAATGTATGGATAGGTTACACTAAATTAGACAGATTTCTTAAGGTCGTATAGAATGAAATAATATTTGATAGAAGTGTCATCAAGATTCATTTAGTGATGAAATCAGAGGGTTTTAAATGTTAGCTTTCTTGTTCGGACTATACAATGAAATGGACCGCCTTATGGCGGTCTTTTTTCGTTGGTGGAGATGGGGGGAGTCGAACCCCGAGTGGTGCGTTTTTCGGCGAAGCCGAAATAACGGGCGAACTTAGCTACAATGTTCTCACACAGTGAAACATTGAGCGTAGGTATGGTTCTCGCGAAGCGAAACTATACTAGCTCATGCAAACGCAGGAGCCTAAGTTAATATGTTCGGATGAGTACATGAGTAATTTTTCTTGTGCCGAACTCGAGCGAAGCGAGAGGCGCAGACACGCAGTGGCTGCTCGACTCCCCATGTGTATGTGATTAGACCCTGTAACAACGGAGCTACTGGGGCGGCGGTTGTATGATGCAGGTGAATCATTTTACTATTCTTAATGGTCATAGATGATGCCAAATCAAGAAATTTATTAGAGTGAAGATTTATCGCGCCTACCACAAGGAAATGTACTACATCGCTAATAATATATTAAACAATTCACACAATGCTGCGGACGTTGTACAAACATCCATAATCAAATTAATTTCTTACAAAGAAAAAATAAATGATGTTCAGTGTAACAAAACCAAGTACTTAATCGTTACTATAGTCAAAAACACTGTAATAGATCTCTACAGGAGAAAGAATAACCATCCTATGTTAGAACTTGAAGTAGCTGAATATATTCCAGATTTTAATACGGAGTCCATGGAAGATATCATCATAAGATTGGGTGATGCCAAAATGCTTGCTGAAAAATTGGCGAAGCTTTCCCTTGATTACACTGAAATATTGACACTTAAATACTACTTCGAATTTGAGGATAAAGAAATCGCTGAGAATCTAAAACCCTCACATATGAATGTCCGCGTAAGGTTGAGCAGAGCAAAATCTCAACTCAGAAATCTGATGCATGACGATGAATTCTATAGTCATGAGTTAAGGACATGTGCAAATGAAGGAAAATAAGAACAAAGTTATGGAAAGCTTTTATAATTAGATAGGTGAAAATCACATTACTCATGTAGCTGAAGAATTTAATTGTATTTCAGCAGATGCATCAGAAATTGCATGTCCTAGTACATTAGTATATTCTTGGTGGATATACCTATTTCAACAGTGAAAACTTCGGAGATATAGAAATTATCTTTTATTCTAATGTAGCTGGTAAAGAAATTCAGTTTTCTCAAACGCCTGTAAATCCAGAATACCAAATAGTCACAGAAGACGCTGTCGTTACGGAAGTAAACGTGAATGGTGAAATGGAAGGAGATGAAATAATTAAAATGGTAGAAAGTTTAAATATTTTTTCAAAATAGTGTAACAAATCCACTATCCCATTCGTTAAATAAGTATGAAGGGAAGTGAGGAAGATGAAAATTCCAAAATCAAGATGGATTTTGAGCCTGTTAGTAGTCATTTTTGCAATTAATGTACCGACGTTTGCAGATGGCGATGAACCAGAAGTGTCAAATTCGAATGGGAACTATGAGATAGTAACGCCATTTTTCACGAATATTACTGTTTTTCAAAATGTATTCGATATCTTAACTGACGGAAAAGCATCTATTTCAGTGTATTTGACGGCTCGAAATGTTGACCATGTAAAAATTGATTCAAGTTTACAGCAATTTAAAAATGGAAATTGGTTGACAATTAAGAGTTGGACAAATACTTCAGCAGGTACATATGTAGGAGTGAGTGGATCGTATTATGTCCCAAAAGGATATCAATACAGGATGATATCAAGTGGATTTGTTTATAAAAGTGGAAATCTAATAGAGCAAACAGATTTTTATAGTATCATAAAAACATATTAGGAGGGAAATTAAATGAAAAGATTAGTATCAGTATTTTTAACAATTATTCTACTTATATCTATGGTGAATTCTGTTTCAATTGCTACAAACAGCCTAGAAGATAAGACTCAAAATGAAACTATAGTTACAACAGAAATTGTGGAATTAACAGAAGAACAGTATATTGAGCTTGTAGTCAAGCATAGCAAGTTGTCAAAAGAACAAGTAAAGTCTAAACTAGATATGTATGAGAAAGAGACATTAGATAACAACATTATGGCTAGATTTAATTCTGAAAATATTACACCATTGGGATCAGGATATAGTTATATTCAAGCAATTACTACAAAAGATTTCTCTCCAAACTCTACTTTTAGTACAAAAGTTGAATTGGGCATGGCGTATACAATTTACTACAGCGGGAGCTTTAGACAAATTAATTCAATAGATGCGACATGGACTGGGGCGGCAGGAAGTGGTTTGTACGAGTGGAATCAGTATACTTTATATACTTATCCAAACAGTTTTCCTACTTCTAATGCAGAAGCCCATGCTCGGGGTGCAGTAGAAACGGTTATAGATACATCACTTTCTGGAAATCTGTCTATAAAAAATCAACTAGTTGGTGCTGGCTTTGATGTTACTTTGCAAGTAGGTACAAAATATTATTTACGAAAGATTGATAATATAGACATGTATATACGATCATATTAATTTTGAAGAGCAAAAAGATTTAAACTAGAATATCAAGTTATACCGTAAGGTAACGGTTTTATAACTTTTGGATAAATGTGAAACAGATTTATCCTGCTAATGATCATAGACATTTAGAATTTGAAAATATTGATATTTACATCCCCTATTTTAGGTTCAATAGAAAAGGCTGATATTGCTGTTTTTATTGGGCGAGATAGTAGGAAGTGGTCCTATTTTGAGTTTCGAATTCTTTAGGAATTCACAACAAATCAATTAAATATGTGTCTTTGCACATTCGGCATTGAAAGGATTGACAAATATTATGAAAAAATATTTTTTGCTTATAGTTATAATAGCTATGATTCTTTTTTTAGGTTTTAAAGGATGCAAAAACGAGATTGAAGAAGAAACGCCAAACATTTATGTAAGTCTAAGGTTTTCAACTACTGGTAATACCCAATCTCTTATTTGGACAGTGGAAAACCGTTCTAAAGTCAGTACCGTAATTTTTAAAGAAGGTGATATCTTAAACTACGAAATTAGGCATACTAGTTCCGGGAAAAAATACAAAAGTGATGAGAAAGAAACAAAGGACATTATTTTAGAGCCTGATGGAATCTATGAAACCACAATAGAATTCCAAGATTTGGTTATTGGCCATTATGAAACTACATTCTGGGCAAATTGGAATGAAGATATGAAAAGTAGTATGACCATTCAGTTCGTTGTTGAAAAATAAAAAGATGTTATAATCTATGGATGTCACTATATTTAAGTTTGCTGGGGTGAGGTTTTTGAGTACAACAAGAAAATTGTACTTAAAAATCTCACCCTTTGCTTGCAACAGGCCGCACCAGATTGGACGTGTATACGGACGGTGCAGCTCCATCTCCACCAATAAAAGGAAAGGCCCATGCAAACGCATGGGTCTTTCCTTTTACCGGCAGAGCTGGGAGTCGAACCACAAAGTGGTGCGTTTTTCGGCGAAGCCGAAAGAACGGGCGAACGTAGCTACAATGTTCTCACTTAGTGAAACATTGAGCGTAGGTATGGTTCTCGCGAAGCGAAACTATACTAGCTCATGCAAACGCAGGAGCCTAAGTAAATATGTTCGGATTTGTACATGAGTAATTTTTCTTATGCCGAATTCGAGCGAAGCAAGAGCTGCAAGTGCCGTAGGCAATTGTTCGACTCCCCATACTGTTGTGTTTGGATTTTGCACGAACGGAGCGACCCTGGGGTGGAGATGGTGGGAGGTCGAACCCCGAGAGGTGCGTATTTCGGCGAAGCCGAAATAACGGGTGGACGAATTTGCAATGTGTTCACGAGGTTTAACGGCCACATTCAGTGAAAAGTATTGTATTTTGATGTATAATATTTTTAGAAAGAGGTGATTAGAATGAATACTGCTAAAGAATATATTCACAATTTAATTAATGAGCTGTCAGAAAAAGAAACACTAGAAGTTCTTGAATATATTGAATATATTAAATCCGAAAAAATGAAAGAAGAGCATTTGGATTTACAAAATGCAAGCCAATCAAGTATTTCATTCTGGGATAATCAGACTGATGATGAGGTGTGGAATAATGTATAAGCAAGTGAATCTACAGGCACGACTTTTATTTCCAGTAGATATTGGGCTAATTGTTCTATGTCCATTTGATGTGACAGAGAGCCTTCACTGTAGTATAATTAAAATATAAGAATTCATTGATAATTAGTTAGATTGGAATAATATCGATGCTTCTAGATGAGTTGTTGAATAAAAAGAAGATATATAAAATCATAGTATTTCTGTGGTACAGTTAGACTACAATTTTCATTAAATTTATAATTGGAGGTGTCATGATGCTTTCTCAAAGTCAGATAAGAGATGCGTTGATTAAAACGGCTAATAAGTATCCAATCAAATCCGTTTCATTATTTGGATCATATGCTGATGGAAATGCGAATGAGGATAGTGATGTTGATTTATTAGTTGAATTTTTAACACCAACAGTATCGTTGTTCATGTTATATGAGTTAAAATCGGATGTTGAAAATGAACTTAAAAAAAATGTTGATCTAGTACATTTACCAATACCTCCGAATTCTATAATAAAAATTAACAAGGTAGTGACTTTGTATGAAAATTAGAGACGAACAAATTGTTAAGATAATACTTTCTGAGATTGATGTTATAGATAACTTAATTGTGGATTACACTCAAGAATTATTTCTTGATGATGAAAAAACTAAACGTGCAGTATGCATGACACTGATCAATATTGGAGAGTTGGCAAAGAGTATTACTGATGAATTAAGATCAGAAACTGCATATATTTCATGGAGGGGCATCTCTGGAATGAGAGATGTGACTGCTCATAAATACCAAACACTTAGAATGGAAGATGTTTGGCATACTGTTATTATTGAGATTCCGAAACTGAAGAATCAGCTTGATTCTTTGATGAATAAAGATTAATTCTTAATATTATATTCATTATAAACTAAGAAGCGTGTAACGCCTGTAACAGGACGTACCGGATTGGACGTGTCTACAAACGGTGACGCACAAAGAAAATGCGTGAGCATTTTCTTATGACGAACTCGAGCGCAGCGAGAGGGGCAAGTGCCGTAGGCAATTGCTCGACTCCACATACTGTTGTGTTTGGATTTTGCACGAACGGAGCGACCATGGTGGAGATGGTGTGATAAGTGCTATATTTATATAGATACTTCTGAATGCGCAAAATCTCACTCTTGTTGTTCGAACGGAACTGTAATGTATTTAGACGGTGGTTGCTCTTCTCCCATTTGAAGTGATACAGTTGTTTTATTTTTGTATAATAATATTATAAGAAATCACTTGAAAACGGGTAGATAGGAGTGATATTGATGCTTCTCGACGAATTGTTGAATAAAAAAGAAGATATTTATAAAATCGTTGAGAAAAACAAAGGTAGCCAGGTTAAGGTATTTGGTTCTACTGTAACTGGTAGCGCAACAGACCAAAGTGACATCGATATATTGGTTAAGTTTAGGGCTGATGCAACTCTTTTTGATCTAGTTGAGATTAAGTTGGAACTTGAAAGTCTGTTGAATATAAGGGTAGATGTAGTTTCAGAGAATGGACTCAAAGATAATGAGATTGGTAATAGTATCAAAAGGAGTGCAGTACTCATATGAATAGAACATCCCCCCTGAGCGAATTCTAGGTTGGAAAACGTTACGAAAAATGCAACGAAAAACCACTAATGTAAAGTATTGATGGACCGCCTCATTGGTGGTCTTTTTTTGTTATTGAACTGGACTAGAAAAAATGTGGAAGTTAAACATAAACGAATTGACATATTCGTTCGTATAATGTATTATATATACGAACAATTATAACAAATGAGGTGATGTGATGAGTCAAAAATATTTAGTGGATAAATTGCTAAAAGAAAAAAATGGAATTCTGACATCAGGAGAAGCTAGAGAGGCTGGTGTATCATATAAAACAATTCAAAGAATGAACCAATCAGGTGAAATTCAAAAACTTGAACAAGGTTTGTATATGGATCCCAATCAAATGGAAGATGAGTTCTATTTAACGCAGTACAGATGTAAAAAAGGTATCTTCTCCCACGAGACAGCACTATATTTTCATGATTTATCAGATAGAATGCCATTACAAATGATGTTGACCATACCGTCTGGGTATAACACTAGACTCCTGAAAGAAAAAGATAAGTACAAGTTCTTTTATATCGATGAGAAGCTTCACATTATTGGTAAAACTACTACTGAGACACCTTATGGACATCAAATCTTTGTTTACGATAAGGAAAGAACTATTTGTGATTGCATTAAAAAGAAAGATCAGTTGGATGCTGATATTGTCAACGAAGCTCTTCGGAGGTATATGAAAATGCCTGGAGTGGACTATTCAATATTACTGGAATATGCTGAAATTTTCAAAATTAAAGATTTAGTTCGCAAATACATGGAGGTTCTAACATGAAAATTAGCAGTCCAAGACAATTAAAAGACTGGATTAACAACATGGTAGCTAAAAACAATAGTCTAAATGCGAATACTTTGCTTCAAAATTTCATGATGGAAAGACTTCTTGAAAGAATTTCGGTTTCAAAGTATAAAGACAACTTCATATTGAAAGGCGGATTCCTAATTGCAGCAATGGTTGGAATAGATATGAGAAGCACGATGGATATGGACACAACGATTAAAGGTATCCCAATTGACAGAAAATCTATAGAAAACGCCGCGACGGTACCTGGTACCCAAACGGCAGTACCCAAACGGCAGTACCCAAACGGCATTTTCATGTCTGACCCTCAAGACCCTTCTCAAGAATTTGAATATATGACATGCAAAGGGGTATCAAGTGGATGAATTGGTTTTAGTATGGTAAGAATGGGAGGTGGATTAAATGAAACGTATATCTAGTATATTCCTTTTAACAATCCTAATTTTAGCTTTAACTTTTGGTTTTTCGAGTGCTGTTGACACGAGTGAGTCGATTGATGTTTTTAGAAATTTGATAAAAGTTGATGTTAATAATCAACGTGTGACAATGGACAATTTTCTATACAATGGGACAACATACGTGCCCATACGTGAAGTAGCAGAGCTTTTTGGTAAGGAAGTCGGCTGGAATGCATACAACAAAACAGCGAGTATTCTTGATGTCACATATGAAAAAATACCATTATCAGCATTACTGCCGAGTGAATTGGGTTATTCATGGATTTATAATGGGTTTGCTGAATATGGGCATACTATGACTTTGAATAATATAGAGGATGATCCCACCCAAAGGATTTATACCATTACCGGTGAAGTAGATGACATGTCAGGTGGCGAAAGTTTTGCAGATAACTCTATATCCATCCAATATATCCTGTCTGGAAATGAGCTTATTCAGGAGAAAGCTGAGCTGCACATGCTCGATTCCAAATTCGATCGTCTAACACTGATCAAGACGCCATTGGTTGCAGGGACAACTTGGACACAAGATGCCATAGACAAAGATGGAAACAGTTCAAGAATCAGTGCCATCATCAAGAAGGTTGAGATTGTCGATGACAACAAGACACAGTATACGATTCGTTACGATGATGTCAATTCAGCTTATTTTGAAGAACGTATCATCCGTGAGGGTGTTGGGGTCGTTTCCGTTGAGAAACTACTTGAGCTCTCAGATACGAGTTTCCCTGCTGGTTATACCCTATATGTAAGCGGCATTTTAAAAGAGATGCCTATTCTATTATATTTTCCGATATCATCGGGAGATCAAGTGTATCCGGAAACCAGGAATATGATGATTATCGATGGCGGAGTCGCTCGTGCGGCGATTCTTGGCCTGATCCAAGGGCCACAGTCACAAGGACTTGTGGCATCTCTGGCAGAGGGCACAAAACTGCTTGATATCTCAGTAAGTGATGGTTTATGCACTGTTGACTTTTCAAAGGAATTTGTCGAGAATCATTCTGGTGGCAGCGCTGGTGAACTTGTTACCTTAGCATCAATTGTAAAGACACTGACACAATTTGATTCAATAGAACAGGTCCAGATCCTGGTAGAAGGAAAAGCAGGTGCGACACTCGGTAATATCCTACTGGATAAGCCGCTGCAATAACGCATATGTTTAGCTAGTTGTCAAACACCCAAGGTCAAGTGACAATAAAACACCAAAAAGGCCACAGATGTCACAGTGTGATATCCTTGTGGCCTTTTTAGATAGATTTACTCCATGTCATCTTCTAACCAGCTCGGTTTACAGCCGAAAAAATTCACATATTCAGCAGGCATTTCTTGAGCATTTTTAAAATTTAAAATTTCCATTGCGTCTTCTTTTTGGTCCTCATTTTTTGGTGTATACATATTTTTTTGCGTTTCCATATAAACCTCCTAATTTCTAGTAATGGCAATCACATTGCCTATAAAAGCCCCTCTGATTCTATTTTTAATTTTGCATTGATTCTACAATCAAGTCGCCCATACGACTTGTACTCACAACTTCATTAGTCTGATCACACTTCAAATCCTGCGTTCTATAACCATCATTTAACACCGATTCAACGGCCTTGTAGATATGTTTTGAAGGTTCATGTAAATTGAAACTATAATCCAGCATCATTGCCAGAGATAAAATAGTTGCTATCGGATTGGCAATATCACGTCCAGCAAGATCAGGAGCGGATCCATGAATCGGTTCATATAAACCAGGTCCGCTATCACCGATACTCGCGGACGGCAATAAGCCTATAGAGCCTGTCAACATACTCGCTTCATCTGAAAGTATGTCTCCAAAAATATTGTTAGTGAGTAAAACATCAAATTGCGAAGGGTTTTGTATGAGTTGCATCGCTGCATTGTCCACATACATATGTTCATGCACAACATCTGGATAGTTCTTGGAAACCGCCTTCACAACTTCGCGCCATAGTCTGGAACTCTCTAAAACATTGGCTTTATCCACACTGACAACACGGCTCGATCGCTTCCTGGCAATTTCAAAAGCTTTTTTAGCAATCCGATCTATTTCAACTGTAGTATACGCTTCTATGTCGTAGGCACGCTCATGACCATCATCGCTTAGATCTCGCCCCTTGGCACCAAAGTATATTCCACCTGTCAATTCCCTTACCACCATAATGTCAAATCCATCACTCACTAAATCTAGACGCAGTGGACTCGACGATGCAAGTGGCTTGATCAACTTTGCAGGTCTTAAATTCGCATAGGTTCCAAGTGCCTTTCTTAACTCTAGAAGACCCCTTTCAGGTCTTGAGTCACCTGTCAAATGATCCCACTTTGGACCTCCGACAGCACCCAGCAACACGGCATGGCTTTTTAGGCAGGCATCTTTAGTCGCTTCTGGAAGTGCACTTGAGCATACATCGATGCCATGTCCACCAAAGGGAAGAATTTCTATTTCAAATATTAAATCAAAAAGTTGCTCGACAACTGTAAGTACTTTTAAGGCTTCGCGAATAACTTCCGGGCCAATACCATCTCCGGGTAGCACAGCAATTTTATAAATCATTTAGACCCCCTCACTTCCTGCCATAGCTCGTTTTGTATAGGCAATTAAGCCACCTTCATCTATAATGTTTCTAATAAATTCCGGAAATGGAGTCGCTTGGTACGTCTCTTTTTTTGTGAGGTTAATAATTTCTCCCGTAACAAAATCGACGCTGACTTCATCCTGACTCTCAATTCTTTTTGCAGCTTCTTCACATTCTAAAATTGGCAAGCCTATATTGATGGCATTTCTAAAGAATATTCTTGAGAAAGAACAAGCTATCACACAGGAGATTCCGGATGCCTTAATCGCCAATGGTGCATGTTCTCTTGAAGAACCACATCCAAAATTGTGCTCAGCGACAATCATGTCACCAAGTTTGACCTGACTTGCAAAATTCGCATCGATATCCACCATGCAGTATCTCGCCAAATGCTCAGGATCGGATGCATTGAGGTATCTGGCAGGAATAATGACATCTGTATCCACATGTGATCCATATTTAAATACACTTCCTTGTGCCTTCATATCAACACTCCTTCCATCAGTTTAGCCGGATTTGTTATAACACCAGTAATAGCGGATGCCGCCGCCACTGCCGGACTGCATAAATACACTTCAGACTCGGGATGTCCCATTCTACCCACAAAATTTCGATTGGTAGTCGATAATGCGATCTCACCTTTTGCCAATACGCCCATATGTCCACCTAAGCAGGGGCCACAAGTAGGTGTACTCACTACTGCTCCCGCCTCAATAAACACCTGTATAAGTCCCTCCGATATCGCATCTAAATAAACCTTTTGCGTTATGGGAATCACAATTGTTCTAACTCTAGGGTGTATACTCTGGCCTTTTAAAATAGCAGCTGCTACACGTAAATCTTCTAATCGTCCATTTGTACAAGATCCTATCACAACTTGATCCACGGCCACTCCACAGGCATCATCTATCGGGCGTGTGTTTTCTGGAAGATGGGGAAATGCCACTGTCAGCGGTACCGAACTTAAATCTATAACAATCGTTTTTTCATAGTGAGCATCCTCATCAGCTTCAAAGATAACCCCAACGCGCTTTGCTTGCCGATTCAAATAGTCTATTGTCTGTTGATCCACTGGAAAAATACCATTTTTGGCCCCTGCTTCGATGACCATATTCGCCATACTAAAGCGATCATCTATACTCAAGTAATTCAGCCCATCTCCAAAAAACTCCATAGACTTGTAGCGAGCACCTTCAACACCTATCATGCCAATAATGTGAAGAATAATATCCTTTCCGCTGACCCAAGGTGATGGTTTGCCTGTCAACACAAATTTAATGGCACTCGGCACTTTGAACCAACTTTTCCCCCTCGCCATACCGGCTGCCATATCAGTTGATCCCACACCAGTAGAAAATGCACCTAAGGCACCAAATGTGCAGGTGTGTGAATCCGCACCAATCACGACGTCGCCTGCGACAACTAATCCTTTTTCAGGAATCAGCCCATGCTCTATGCCCATTCGACCAACTTCAAAATAATGTGTAATCCCTTTCGTGTGCGCAAATTGTCTCATCGTTTGACATTGAATGGCTGAAGCAATATCCTTGTTTGGTGTGAAATGATCTGGCACCAAGGCAATCTTATCGCGGTCAAAGACTTCTGTAGCTCCAATTTCATCATAAGATTTTATTGCAACGGGAGTCGTAATGTCATTACCCATAACCAAATCAAGGGTCGCCACAATCAATTGTCCTGCGACTACTTCTTTTAATCCTGCATGAGCCGCTAAAATTTTCTGAGTCATTGTCATACCCATTAGACCACCCCCATGACAACAGCTTGTTCTTTATGAGCACTTAAACGATTAAGAGCATCGACATAAGCCTTTAAACTCGCTTCCAAAATATCCATACTCACGCCTTTACCATCACACTTTCTTGATTGAACCTTAAAGTGACTCTTGCCTCACCTTGGGCATCTTCACCTTCAGTTATGGCTTGAATTTGATAATCTTCCAAGAGTCCATGATGCGTTACCAGGCTATCCAGTGCTTTAAATGCTGCATCTACCGGTCCTTCTCCCATGGCAACGCTTTCTTTTCTTTCACCAGAAGCCATAATACTGACAGTGGCTGTGGATCTCATCTCATTACCCGTGTTGATCACATAACTACAAAGCTCAAAAGGCCTGTGTTTTTCCAGCCATGTACCTTCTACCAATGCTTCCAAGTCTCGATCATCGACCGATTTTTTCTTATCGGCCAGCGATTTGAATGCTTCAAGCACTTTATCGAGGGCTAACTCTGACAAATCATAACCCATTTCTACAAGTCGATCTTTCACGGCATGACGACCAGAGTGTTTACCTAAGATCATGCGATTTTTCTTCAAACCTATAGACTCAGGTGTCATAATTTCATAGGTTTCCGGGTTGGCTAGAACACCATGTTGATGTATGCCGGACTCGTGTGCAAATGCATTGTCACCAACGATTGCTTTATTTCTTGCAACTTTTGCACCCGTCACTTGTGAAACAAGCCTACTGGTCGGATAAATTTGAGTTGTATCTATGCGGGTTTCGACTTGATACAAATCATTTCTAGTCCTTAGTGACATAACCAACTCTTCCAAGGCTGCGTTCCCCGCGCGCTCGCCTATGCCATTGACAGTGACTTCAACTTGCGTGGCACCTGCTCTTATGGCGGATAAACTGTTGGCCACTGCCAGCCCAAGATCGTTATGACAATGAACGCTGATAGACACATAATCAGGCATTTTGACATGCTCTCTAATCCCTGTTATTAAGCGATAATATTCCTCTGGTGTCGTATATCCAACCGTGTCTGGAATATTGATTACTGTAGCACCAGCCTTTATCACACCTTCCAACACCTTATATAAAAATATCGGATTCGATCTTGAAGCATCTTCTGCCGAAAACTCAATATCATGACACCTGAGCTTTGCGTACTTGACCATATCAATCGCTCTTTCCAAAACCTGATCCGGAGTAGATTTAAGTTTGTACTGCATATGCAAATCCGACGTTGCTATAAATGTGTGTAGTCTAGGATATAAAGCATATTCCAGTGCATCTAGCGCACAGTCGATATCTTTTTTAGTCGTTCTTGCAAGACTTGCTATTTTAGTGTGCTTCAAAGTTTTGGAGATTGCCTGTACCGATTCAAAATCCCCTCTGGACGCTATAGCAAAGCCAGCCTCTATGACATCAACACCAAGTTTCTCCAATTGCTTTGCCACGAGTAGTTTTTCGGATAGATTCATACTACATCCAGGGGACTGCTCACCATCTCTTAATGTGGTATCAAAAATCGCAATATGTTTTGCCATAAAATATACTCTCCTTTATTTTTCTTTTAACCGATAACAAAAAAGCCCCGTCTCTGCATGCGCTTAAACGCTTACAGGGACGAGGCTATGCCACGCGGTACCACCCTAATTGTCTCGAAGAGACCACTTTAAAGGTTCAATCAAACCTCTAGTCTGTAACGGGACATCCCGTTCACCCTTACTAGTTAGTTCAGGGTAACTGCTAAGGAGTGAGTTGTTTTAGTGTTGTCGTACCAATTTTCACCATCCATTGGCTCTCTTAAACGACATAAATCACAAAACTAATTCCCTGATCGCATTTGTTTATTGTATTGTTATGCATATTAGCAACATTTCATGCATATGTCAACAAGTATTTTGAAAATTCAGATTTATCAATAAATGTGTTGACATCGGTTTGAGTAACGTGTAATATGAATTTTAATAGATTTGAAATGCGTCGATTGAGAGAAACATATCTGGACATTCATTACAGAGAGCTACTGGTTGGTGGAAAGTAGCATGAAGGGGATATTTAATAATCACTCATGAGCAGCAAAGTTTAAAGGGATTCCGAGTAAACTGCGCCGGGCTGACTTACGTTACATTGTCAGGATTAATTCGATTTGAGCTCAAATCGAACGATCTGGTTAGCAGCTAACGCTGGAATGCAGGGTGGTACCGCGGGATCAATATACTCGCCCCTCGACAAATAATATTTTGTCGAGGGGTTTTTTGTGTTCAAAATGCAGAAAAAAGTGGAATAAGGAGGAAAATATGGAAAGAACACTAAGAGCCTATATCGAAAATGAACCTGAAGTCATGATGCGAGTAACGGCGCTTTTGAAGCGAAAAGGTTACAGCATGAGAAAGATCCTAATGGAGGCAGATGAGTTCAAATCTGGTGCGTGGCTGAACATCACGCTTGCTGATGAAGGACCAACATTTACAGTCGCGTTGAATACAGTTGGAAAAGTAGTGGATGTGCACACCGTAGAAGAAATATAAAATTAAATGGAGGCAGTTATGGCGCAAATGTTTTATGAGGATTCGTGTGAGTTATCAGTATTCAGTGGAAAGAAAGTTGCAGTATTGGGTTATGGTAGTCAAGGTCATGCTCATTCACTAAATCTCAAGGAAAGTGGTGTTGATGTCGTAGTGGGATTGTATGAAAACTCCAAAAGCTGGGATTTGGCGCTAAAAGCAGGACTGGATGTGAAAGTCAGTGAGGAAGCTGTCAAAGGAGCCGACTTTGTCATGATGCTTTTACCAGATGAAAAGCAGGCAAAAGTCTATAATGATGTGGTGAGGGGCAATATGAAAAAAGGTGCTGCACTTGTTTTCGCACATGGCTTCAATGTCCACTTCAATCAAATAGTACCTCCTGAGGATGTGGATGTGTTCATGGTCGCACCTAAAAGTCCAGGGCATCTCGTGAGAAGATTATACACTGAGGGCAATGGCGTACCTGCTCTTTTTGCTGTATACCAAGATGCTACAGGAAACGCCAGAAAATTCGCGATGGCATATGCTTCTGCAATAGGCTGTGCAAAGGCTGGGATAATAGAAACCACTTTCAAAGAAGAGACAGAGACCGATCTGTTCGGTGAACAGGCTGTGCTCTGTGGAGGTGTCAGTGAACTGATCAAAGCAGGTTTTGATACTTTGGTAGGTGCTGGATATCAAGAGGAAGTCGCTTACTTCGAATGCCTCCATGAACTCAAGTTGATTGTGGATCTGCTCTATGAAGGGGGCTTTGAGCGAATGAGATATTCTGTGAGCGACACCGCAGAATATGGGGATTACAAAGTCGGAAAGCGGATCATAACTGATGAGACGCGACTCGAGATGAAAAAAGTACTTTCTGAAATACAAAGTGGAGAATTCGCTCAGGCTTGGATCCTTGAAAACATGGCCAATAGACCGATGTTCAATGCGCGAAGACGCCAAGAAAAAGAACACCCGATGGTGGCAGTTGGAAAGAAACTCAGATCAATGATGAGTTGGCTGCCAAAACAGGAGGATTAAATGCGAAGCCATAATCTGACCAAAGGCATAGAACGTGCCCCACATAGATCGCTGTTAAAAGCTCTGGGATTGACAGAAAAAGAGATGGGACAACCTTTGATTGGTGTTGTTAGTGCATTCAGTGAGATCGTACCTGGCCATGCCCATCTGAAAAATATCACAGAAGCGGTCAAAGCAGGTGTCAGAATGAACGGAGGCACTCCACTGGAATTTCCAACGATAGGTGTGTGCGATGGGCTTGCCATGAATCATGAAGGCATGCGGTATTCACTGGCCAGCAGAGAAGTGATTGCCGATTCGATTGAGATCATGGTGACCGCCCATAGTCTCGATGGCATTGTGCTTGTGCCAAACTGTGACAAAATTGTGCCAGGCATGTTGATGGCGGCGGCGCGACTCAATCTCCCCACTATCCTCGTCAGTGGTGGCCCTATGCTTGCCGGTGAGACCAATGGAACCATAGTCGATCTCAGCAGCGTATTTGAAGCTGTAGGAGCGGTTAAAGCCGGTAAAATGTCAATGGAGACATTATCGGAATACGAAGAAAGCGCATGTCCAACTTGTGGGTCGTGCTCAGGTATGTACACAGCGAATTCCATGAATTGCATGACTGAAGCAATCGGAATTGCATTACCGGGAAATGGAACAATACCTGCAGTCTACTCTGAAAGAATCCGACTGGCAAAGGAAACGGGAATGCGAATAGTTGAGCTGATTAAAGATGATTTCACATGTTCTCAGTTGTTCACGAAAGAATCCTTTCATAATGCACTTAGACTGGATATGGCACTGGGGTGTTCCACCAATACGATTTTACACCTTACAGCCATAGCACATGAATCCGATGTGCCATTCGATCTCGAATGGGTGAATGCGATCAGCAGATCCACACCAAACCTTTGTAGACTAAGTCCTGCAGGTCAACATCACATGGAAGATCTTTACAAAGTGGGTGGGCTTCAAACAGTGCTGTATCAACTCAATGAAGCCGGCCTCCTATATGGAGACAGCCCTACAGTTCAGGGCAACACGCTTAGTGATGGCGTTAAAAAACACAAGAAAAAATCTGTAGACGGTCAAGTCATCAAAGCGGTTGATGCACCCTATAGTGAATCTGGTGGCATTCAAGTCTTAAGAGGTTCTCTTGCTCCGGGAGGTGCAGTAGTCAAGAAGTCTGCGGTAGCAGACGCTATGATGAATCATACCGGACCGGCACGTGTGTTTGATGGTGAAACGGCAGCGGTAGAAGCGATACTGAGTGGTCAAATCCATAAAGGGGATGTGGTCGTTATTCGATTCGAGGGGCCCAAAGGCGGCCCTGGTATGCCTGAGATGCTCACTCCTACATCAACGCTTGCAGGCATGGGACTTGATAAACATGTCGCACTGCTTACGGATGGTAGATTTTCAGGTGCGACGCGAGGTGCGGCCATAGGACACATATCACCAGAAGCCCAAGAGGGTGGTCCTATTGCCCTCATAGAGGAAGGTGATCAGATCAGTATCGATATTTCAAAAGGGACACTGGATCATCACCTCACTATAGAGGAAGTTCATGAACGAACACTTGCTTTTAAACCGAAAGTGCTCAATGTCAAAGGGTATTTGGCTCGATATGTGAGACTCGTGACATCCGCATCAGAAGGAGCCGTGTTCAGAAAATAAGATAGATCAGGAGGAGTGACAATGAAATTAAGTGGTGCGCAGATCGTAATAGAGTGTCTCAACGCTCAAGAAGTTGAAGCCATATTCGGTTTTCCTGGTGGTGCTGTGATTCCGTTATATGATGCGCTCTACGACGCGAAGTATCCAATGAAACACTATAGGACATGTCATGAGCAAGGAGCGGTTCATGCGGCTGACGGTTATGCCAGGACTACAGGAAAAGTGGGCGTCTGTATTGTCACATCGGGACCTGGAGCCACCAATACCATCACCGGTATTGCAACGGCTTATATGGATTCCGTGCCTCTAGTGATCATCACGGGACAAGTGGGAAGACCTTTGTTGGGCAGAGATTCTTTTCAAGAAGTGGATATCACTGCAATGACTCTGACCATAACCAAACATTGTGAAATGGTAAAGACCGCCAGTCAAATTGAAAGTACACTTATGCGCGCTTTTGAAATAGCAAGGTCGGGTAGACCTGGACCCGTGCTGATCGATATTCCCAAAGATATTATGACTCAAGTTGTCGAGTATCGTGGAGAGGTCATGAAACCAAACGCTGTACATCAGGAGTTGGATCATGAAGCGATTCAAGTCGCAATAGAGGCACTTAAAAACGCAAAAAATCCTGTGATTTTAGCAGGAGGGGGCGTCAGTCATGCAAGTGCCGGTGATGTGTTGAAAGAGTTTGCGATTCGCTCCAATATTCCCGTTGTCAACACACTTATGGGCAGTGGAGCATTTCCACAAAGCCATCATTTATCTTATGGATTGATTGGGATGCATGGCTCCGTAGTGGCCAATAGCTGCCTCTCAAACTCTGATGTCATCCTCGCAATCGGGGCGCGCTTCAGCGATCGCGTCATAGGTGCCTCAGAAAAGTTTTGCTCTGGTGCAAAAATTATTCAAATCGACATAGACATCAATGAAGTCGGGAAAAACAAGGAAATCATGTACCCTATAGTTGGTGATTTGGGGAAAGTTTTGTCAATCTTCAGTGAAAAACTCGATGGTTTTAGGTGGAAATCCCGTTCAGATGCAGGAAAGAAAAGTGATGTGGACCATAAAGCAAAACAAATGCTCTCAGCGATTAGGCAAACATTTGGTGATGAAGCAATCGTAGTGACGGAAGTCGGGCAGCATCAAATGTGGACAGCCCAGTATTATGGTTTTGAGAAGACACGAAAGTTCATAACATCCGGTGGACTTGGCACAATGGGCTTTGGTCTAGGAGCTGCCATAGGATCCCAAATCGGTAATCCTGAGCAGACAGTTGTCCATATAGCCGGAGACGGTAGCTTCAAGATGAATTCAAATGAACTGGGAACGGTAAGCAAATACAATATTCCAATCAAGACATTCATTTTCAATAATAATGCTCTAGGTATGGTCAGACAGTGGCAACGTATGTTTTGTGAATCGAGATTCAGTGAGACAGATGGAGATGATTCCGTTGATTTTGTGAAACTGGCTGAAGCTTATGGTATTGACGGATACAGAGTGTCCACACAAGAAGAACTTGAGGCCGTTCTGAAGATCATCAAGAACATTAAGCGTCCAGTCGTTGTGGATTGTATCATTGACCATGATGAAAATGTTTATCCGATTATCCCCCCTGGAAAAGGCATTACTGAAATGGTCACTGCGTTCGAAACGACAAAAAGAGAGGTGTCATTGTGACAATAAAGGCAATTTATGAACGCATTCTCGATGCTGATCTGAGACTTAAAGGCATACTCGATAAAACCGATTTGATTTACAGTGATTTCTTCAGCTTTGAGTCCGGCAATAGTATTTTCATCAAACCGGAAAATCTTCAGAAGACTGGAGCATTTAAGATTAGAGGGGCCTACAATAAGTTGGCCCAACTGACTGAATCCGAACGAGAAGCTGGAGTAATTACCGCGTCGGCCGGCAATCATGCTCAGGGAGTAGCATATGCAGCGAGTCTTATGGGGATTGAAGCTACAATAGTCATGCCGACGACAACACCACTAATCAAAATCAATGCGACAAAAAATTATGGTGCCAAAGTTGAGCTTTATGGAGATTCTTATGATGATGCTTTTGCTCATGCACTAAAACTACGAGCCAGTCGAGGAGCAACAATGGTACATCCATTCAATGACCTTGATGTGATTGCTGGACAGGGGACAATAGGAAAAGAAATCCTCGATCAACTGCCAAATGTGGATATCATACTGGTACCTGTCGGTGGCGGTGGACTAATCAGTGGAATTGGTGCTTATGTGAAGAGTGTCAATCCGAATTGCAGAGTGGTTGGTGTCGAACCAGAAGGCGCAATGTCAATGAAGACCTCAATGGATCGAGGGCAAATCGTCAGACTGGGTTCGGTTCATACTGTGGCAGATGGGGTTGCCGTCAAAGAAATAGGTGATAAAAATTTTGAGATTGCAAGACATGTGGTTGATGAAATGGTAACAGTGACTGATTATGAAATTATGGATGCATTTCTCATGCTGCTTGAAAAACATAAAATTGTTTCAGAGAATTCAGGTGCTCTCAGTTTGGCAGCCATCAAAAAACTGAATGTGAGAAACAAGACTATTGTCAGTGTGCTTTCGGGTGGAAACATAGATGTTGTCACTGTTTCTGCAATGATCAACAAAGGACTGACGAAAAGGGGACGTATTTTTTGTTTTTCTGTTGATTTACCGGACACACCAGGACAACTATTGACGATATCACAAATTTTATCGGATCAGAAAGCCAATGTCATTAAACTGGATCATAACCAATTCATGAATTTTGACAGATTCAATCATGTGCAATTACAGGTTACGGTAGAAACCAATGGGCATGAACATATTCATAATATTGTTCATGGACTGAATAATGTGGGATATGTCGTGAAGCAAGTCTATTGAACAGGCGTTGCTCGCATATTTAGCCTGTAAATAAAATAAATAGACAGAAAAATGCAATAATGATTGACAGACTTAAACTTTGCGGGTAAACTAAGTAAAAATCAGGGTCGAATAAGGCCCGAGAATGGATGAAAACCTATGAATCTGTCATTGAGTACACCTAAAATGACAAATGAATATTTTGGTTACTTTAGCTGGAGCTTTTTCTTTTATGGCGCTGGCTATTTTGCGTACAAAAAAATTCATAGGAAAACTCATACTTAGAGACAAATGAAATCAACATGCTACGGATATAACGAGGCATTTCTTTAAGTAATTTAAAGAAATGCCTTTTATTTTTTTGAGGAGGTGGTTCGTTGAGCGAGGAACCCTTTTATGCTTTTGATGTTAAAAAAAGTAAAATATTCAAAATAAATACAACAAAATCAGGAGGAAAAATTATGGTGATCGTACTAAAGTCAGGAACTACCGCAGAGGAGAAAAATAAGATGATCGAAATTGTTGAGGACATGGATTATGTGGAGAAAGTCGTTAGGATCAAAGTGCCATACAAAATGGCGAGCAGAGCCTTTCATCATCAAGATAGTGTCATAAAGGTGGGTAATCACTTCATTGGTAACGGAAGCCTTACTGCGATTGCAGGTCCTTGCTGTATTGAGAGCAGGGAACAACTATTTACTATTGCCGCTGCAGTGAAGAGCGCTGGGGCACAGATTTTGAGAGGTGGTGCGTTCAAGCCTAGAACATCACCCTACAGTTTTCAAGGAATGGGTGAAGAGGGGTTGAAACTACTCAGAGAGGCAGGAGATAAATATGACATGCCAGTATGTACCGAGTTGATGTGCACAGAGGATTTCGATCTGGTGGAAACTTACACGGATATCATTCAAATTGGAGCCCGAAATATGCAAAATTACTCGCTACTGAAAAAGGTCGGCAAATCGAAGAAACCAGTGTTACTAAAGCGGGGTATGTCTGCTACCATTGAGGAATTCCTTATGTCTGCAGAATACATCATGGCGAGCGGAAACCCAAATGTGATCTTATGTGAACGTGGTATTCGCACCTTTGAGAGCTACACCAGAAATACGCTGGATCTTGCAGTCGTATGCGCGATCAAGGAACTCAGTCATCTTCCAATTATCATTGACCCTAGTCATGCAACAGGCAGATGGAAAATGATTGAGCCGATATCCAAAGCAGCAGTTGCGGTGGGATGTGACGGTTTGATGATTGAGGTCCACCATGAACCAGATCAAGCGCTCTCTGACGGCCCTCAATCCCTCAAACCTGAAAAATTCTCAAAGCTGATGAAGAACATCCAAAGGGTCCATTCAGCTTGTGTGGAAACGGAAAAAACTGAAAGTGTGGCGAAGATACATGCAGCCATTTGAATCATCAATGGATGAAGGCGGATTTTTTAATAGTATTGCTGTTACGGGACTGGGACTGATTGGTGGATCAATGGTCAAAGCATTGAGACTGAATGGGTACACTGGAAGTGTCATCGGCATTGATCCGGATTCGGAAACCCGAAAACTGGCAGAGGCATCCGGACTGTTTGAAAAGGTACTAGAGAACGCATCAGAATCGTCCAGTCAAGTAGATTTGCTTATTCTAGCGGTTCCGCTTGGCAGGTTCGCTGAAGCTCTAAGTGCTACATCGCATTTGATTGGCCCGGATACATTGGTCACAGATGCTGGAAGTGTGAAAACCACGGTTCACCGTATGACAGAGAAAATTCTTGAGTCAAACATTTCTTTCATCGGAGGACATCCTATGGCGGGTTCAGACCAATCAGGATTTTCAAGTGCTTCACCGATATTGTTTGAAAATGCATATTACTTCCTTACGCTCGGTTCTCACTTTCAGAAAACGCAACTGGAGAAACTACAGTCACTGGTGAAAATGATTGGTGCAATCCCTGTGATGACTACGCCTGCTGAGCACGATGTGCTGGTCGTTCAGCTCAGTCACTTGCCTCACCTGGCAGCTTGCGCACTCGTAAGCACATTTAAAGAGCATCATCCAGAGGATTTCTTGAAATTTGCCGGAAGCGGGTTCCGTGACACGACTCGGATTGCAATGGGGGAGCCCGAGTTATGGCATGACATCTTTATTCAGAATAAACAACAGTTGTCCATAGGCATTGATGGACTGATTGACGAACTGTTGAAATTCAAATCACTGCTCGTGAATGAAAATCATGAGGAAATTAAAAACAATCTGACAAGAACTCAGAAAACACGTTCAAGTTTAGCAGCAAAGGACTGATCATATGACGATAACAATCGATCTGGCAACGGCCAGCTATCCTATTACAATTGAAGCGTCGCTAAGGTTTCAAATAAAAACAAGACTTGAGCAAATGGGCTGTAATCGATTGGTGGTGGTTACCGACAGCACGGTTTGGAAGCACCATGGGGAATTGATGACGCAACAACTCCTTGGTTTTCAGTACGACCTGACGGTACTTCCTCCTGGTGAAAGTTCCAAATCCCACGAAAACCTGATGATGCTTTACCGACGCTGGCTCGACTTTGGCTTGACCAGAAAAGATATGGTTCTGGCTTTTGGTGGCGGAGTTATCGGCGATTTAACCGGGTATGCTGCAGCAACCTTTTTGAGGGGGATCCCTTTTATACAGATCCCAACGACACTTTTGTCACAAGTGGATAGCAGTATCGGCGGTAAAGTGGCTGTGAATCTCCCGGAAGGGAAAAACCTTATCGGAACATTCTACCACCCAAAAGAAGTCTGGATTGACCCCGATTATCTTCTGACGCTATCCGATCGTATCTTCAAGGATGGGATGGCGGAGGTCGTAAAAGCCGGCTGCATTATGAACAAAACGCTGTATCAGATGCTTGAGACATGCGTCTGGCCTTTGGAATCCCAAGAGGCCGTCAAAATAATCAGCATGGCGCTGACGGTGAAAAAACAACTGGTGGAATCCGACGAGAAAGAGTTTGGGTGCCGAAAGCTCCTAAATTTTGGTCACACGCTCGGACATGCACTTGAAGCTTATGGACAATATACGAGATGGACGCACGGAGAGGCCGTAGCCATGGGAATGGTATGGATCACAAGAAGTGCGGAACGAGCGGGATTGAGTCAAAAGGGATCAACAGCTGAACTTGTTGGCTTACTTGAAAGAATGGGACTTCCCACAGAATCGGGGATTGCCCTAGATGAGTTGATGATTTGGATGAACCGTGACAAGAAAAAGACGAGCAATGGCATTGAACTGGCCCTTATGAAAAAACCGGGCATCAGTTTTCTCCATGAGGTGGCTCAGGAGGAGCTATACACATTTCTTTCACTACGATAAAAATTGATGAAAATAAAACCAAAAGGAGTACATCATGACTAGAACTGTACAATCAGCCATACTTAACGGAATCGTTAAAATACCGCCATCAAAAAGTTTGAGCCACCGAGCTATACTCGCGGCGGCATTGACTGATGGGGTAAGCACAATAGAAAACCTGGTGTTCTCAGAAGATATTGAGGCAACTTTAGAGGCCATAATGGGATTGGGCGTTGAAATTTCGAAAAGCAAGAATTCCCTCAAGATCATGGGGCGAGGAAAACTGGAATCGCCTATATGGCCGCTACATTGCAAAGCGTCTGGATCTACTCTAAGGTTCCTGATTCCCTTTGCGTGTCTAGTAGATGGCCCGGTTGTTTTCACTGGAGAAGGGAAACTGGGTACACGACCTCTTGATCCCTATTTTGATTTATTTGATCAGCAGGGTGTCCGGTATTATTATGATGGAAAGTTGCCGTTGCTGGTGGAAGGTCAGTTAAAGGCGGACACTTACAGGATGCCTGGTAATGTAAGCTCACAGTTCGTTACAGGACTTATGTACGTGCTCCCGTTATTGGATGGCGATTCTGAAATCATCCTTACCTCACCCCTTGAATCTAGGGATTATGTTGAATTGACTATACAGGTACTTAAACATTTCGGGATAAATGTCGAAACCGTTACGGCGGAGCACTACATAATTCGTGGCAATCAACAATATCGTCCAGCAAGGTACCGAGTGGAAGGTGATTTTTCCCAATCGGCATTCTGGATTGCGGCAGGCCTTATGGGAAACGGACTTGAACTTGCGGAACTGGATCAGAACACGCGTCAAGGGGACAAACGTATTTTAGAGATTGCAAAATCAATGGGCGGCAACCTAAAGTGGGATGCTGGCATGCTAAATGTTACAGGAACCAAGACGAAAGGGGCGGTCATAGATGCGTCACAATGCCCGGATTTGGTACCGATAGTGGCGACGCTTGCAGCAGTCAGCTCAGGAGAAACCCGGATTATTAATGCTGGAAGAGTCCGAATCAAGGAGTCTGATCGCCTGCGTGCGATTTGTTCAGAACTCAACAAGTTAGGTGCGAATATCAAAGAGGAGCAGGAATGTCTTGTGATTAATGGTGTTGAAAGACTCACTGGGGGAGTCGTAGAAGGCTGGGAGGATCACCGGATTGTCATGAGTTTAGCGGTTGCAGCTATGAAATGTGATGGCCCCTTGACGATTGAAGGCAGTGATGCGGTTGGAAAATCGTATCCTCATTTTTTTGACGATTTCAAAGCACTCGGAGGCATGATCAATGAGTAGTAGTTGGGGCCGTCAAGTGGTTTACTCGCTTTTTGGTGAATCCCATGGATCAGGTGTTGGGATAACCATTCATCATTTGCCAGCAGGCTTTCAACCTGATTTTATAAGGATACGCAAAGAGCTGCTTCGCCGCAAGCCGGGCTCTGGAATTCATGCCACAACCCGCCAGGAAAGTGACGACTACGAGATCCTGAGCGGAGTTCATAATGAGAAACTCACTGGTGCGCCACTCACTGTTTTTTTTTGGAATACCGATACCCGATCAAAGGATTATCAAAGCCTTTCTGTTACCCCACGGCCTTCACATGCAGATTATGCCGCAATGATGAAATACGGAGGACATCAAGACCCTCGCGGTGGCGGACATTTTTCGGGGCGTCTCACTGCGCCAATCGTATTTGCAGGCGCATTGATAAACCAGTTGCTGGAAAGGGAGGGCGTGTTAATCGGTAGTCGAATCTTCCGTATGGGATCAGTGAAAGACCATCCAGAAGTGCTGGAGGAATCCAGTGTGGTGCGGATTTGCAGTGGTGAACTGAAAGGCCTACCGGTGCCCTTTTTATCCGATGAATCAATCGCTGAAGCTTTTGTTTTACTTGAACAGCTGCGAAGCGGTGGCGATTCGGTAGGGGGGCAAATTGAGGTTTGTATCACAGGCGTTCCACCAGGTTGGGGAGAACCGTTTTTCGATTCTTTGGAAAGCAGCATTGCACATCTAGTATTCTCAATCCCTGGCATCAAAGCACTGGAATTCGGTGCAGGCACTGAATTTTCAGGTATGAAGGGATCACAGGCCAATGACCCTTGGACAACTGAAGGGGATCAAATCCGTACAAAGCGCAATAACAGCGGTGGTATTAATGGGGGCATCAGCAACGGCATGCCAGTCCGTTTTAAGGTCACATTCCGTCCAACGCCAAGCATCTCAATGCCTCAGGATACAGTTAACCTCACTACGGGCAGTGATACTGTCCTTGAAATTCACGGTAGACATGATCCTTGCATCGTACCTCGAGCGTGTCCAGTCGTAGAGGCAATTGCGGCGATGGCACTTATGGAGGCGATGTTGGATCAGCAAATTCAAACGAAGGAGGGATGGAGATGATCACGCTTGAAGAATACCGAAATGTAGTAAAGCCTATTCGTCCAAATATTGACGATTCAATCACTGCCGGTTACTGCGGTATCCCTGGATCATTCGGAGAAAGTGCCCTCGTTCGTTACTTCGGAGAACTTCAGAAACCGATTCGAAATTATGCTACATTTTCATTGGTTTGTGACGCAGTAATAAAGGAAGATATTGGGTATGGCATACTACCTGTGGAAAACACGACGACTGGTGGCATCAAGGAAGTTTATGACCTGATTAGACAGAAAGATTTATATATAATAGGTGAGGTTTGCCTTCCTATCGTCCATAACCTTATAGGTTTGCCGGGTGCGACGCCAGAGGCTGTGGATGAAATTTTTTCTCATCCTCAAGGATTGGAACAGTGCGAAATTTATTTAAGTGGTCTGAAATCCGCTCGACTTGTTCCCATGGACAATACAGCCTTTGGTGTAAGACATGTGGCAGAGCAGATGAACCCTGCGTTTGCAGCAATCGGTGGCGAACGGGCGGCAAAACTCTATGGTTTGGAAATACTGATGCCTTCGATACAGAACAGCACTTTAAATACGACACGGTTCGTGATCCTTTCGAAAAACCAGGAAGTGCGGGCCGATGCTGACAGCACCAGTATCGTATTGACGACACGGCATACGATCGGTGCACTCTATGAAATCCTAGGTTTCTTTGCAAAAGAAAGGGTCAGTCTTTTTCGTATTGAATCCCGTCCTATACCGGACCGTCCATGGGAATATTTTATTTTCCTGGATGTGGAAGGCAGTATTGAGCGTGAAAATGTTCAACGTGCACTCGCTGGTGTTCAAACACAGTGCTCGTATTTCAAGTTCCTTGGAAGCTACCGGAAAGGCGCATTTGTATGAGACAACGGGTGCATATTATCCTGATCGGGCTGACCGGCAGTGGAAAAACCACTTTGGGAGCTGAACTTGCAAAAAGACTGGGGCGCCCTTTTTTTGATATTGACAGCGAAATAGTAAGGGTTACAGGGCAATCGGTAGACGCGTTGTTTGCTACTCGAGGTGAACAGGGGTTCAGGATTATTGAGGCAAAGGTACTAAAACAGCACTGCAGTAATGAGAATCCATCTGTGATCGCCACAGGAGGCGGGGTGGTCCTTGATCAACAGAATATTCGGACCATGAGATGTTCGGGCAACATTATCCGGATTTTGAGGAAGCCTGAATTGATCTTATCTACATTGGACGTGGAAGGGAGACCGTTACTCGCAAAAAATCCCGAAAAAATCCATGGTATGGCTAGGGAGAGAGAGAGATTTTACCGTCAGGCAGCGGATTTTTCTGTTCAAAACGAGGATATCCCTTTAAAAACACTTGAAGAGATGATGATGATTTCAGAATCTATAGGTTTGCACAGAAGAATCATGATTATTAATGGTCCTAATCTGAACCGATTAGGGACACGTGAACTGGAAAACCTTGCGAAGGCCCTTTCCGTAAAACTTGAAATTAGGCAATCCAATCATGAAGGAGACTTGGTTGACTGGATACAGGAAGCAGGGGATTCCTTTGATGGGATTCTAATCAACCCTGCAGCTTATATGCATACCAGCATCGCTTTGTTGGATGGGATGGTGAGCATCTTGAGAGAATAGACTGCTTATGACTGGTGTTGATGAAATCGGACCTTAAGTTTCTTGATTTGTTCTCTTTGCTAATAAATTAGCGAGATATTTCGATCGGAGTTGTTCATTTGCAGCCAATTGTTTTGCTGGGGGTAAGGCTAAAATAGCCGTAAATAGTGCACCAAGTATGCGATGAGAGGCTAATGACTGGTTATCGTATATGAGATTTGCCAGTGTGCCTTTATCGAGTGCCATAAGCACGACACGGTGAGCTGAATTAACGGGAGTAATCCGACGCTGATCAACTGGCTCCAATACCAATGCATCAAAATGGCAGTTTCTGATACAGACGCCACAGCCTAGACACATGGTCTCCTGGACTATAGGCGTCCTTCCATTGGCATCACCTTTATCTCCAAGAGCACTGACAGGACAAACACTTATGCATTTCCCACATTTTTTACAGTTCTCCAACTGGACTCTTGGTAAAAAATTAGTTGTTGCTATCGTTTGTGACGTTCCAAATTTTTGAGCAGCCAATAGCGCTTCACAGCAACAGCCACAACAGTTGCAAATAAAAGCAACTTCATTTTGAACATTTTCACCTATTTGCACTAAATTATGAGCATAGGCAACTTCTAAAAGTTCCAAACACTCTTTCACATCTATTCGTCTTGCATAGTCTGATCGGATAAGTGAGTCAGCAGTTTTACCAAAGGTCATACAGATTTCCATCGGTGCATCACAGTTTTGACCGACGTGTTCCATCTTATGTCGACAATAACATGTACTAATGCCAATGTGTTCTGCCGTATGTATGATATGTGATGCTCGTTCATAGTCCATGATTTCTAAATCGCCATCTGATTTGACATGCTTGTGATTATTTTGGGTAGCGCTTTTTAAAACGGCCTCTTCGTTGACAAACGTCCGCACTATTTTTGTCTTTGAACCAAAAAAGAGGTTTTTCACAAACTCTTCTTCTACATTCATATACTGGTGTAGCAATTGACCAAGGCTTTGTTGATCTATATCTTCTCGTATGCGCATCATAGAAAACTCTATCCAACCCGCCATTGGTGGAGGAAGAACATAGTAGGTCGTACCATCCTTTACATAGTCTACTAAAAGCGCACGACGTGCCAGTCGATCAAGGATCTCAACTGCATCCATTTCAGGCAGTTTCCAACGTTTTGCCGCTTCAGCTGCGACAAACGATTGTATAGGCAACTGCGATACCAGTTTGGCCTCCTCTTCATCAAAGAGAATGCCTAAAATCTTGTAAAGTGTTTCTGACGGGGGTGCACCTTGTGGGAAGCGATTAAGTCTGTCTACAAGTTGTTCGTATCCACTACGAGCTGTAATATGCCCCATTTCCAACCTCCTCATAAACCAAATTACGAATCTTAAATCCATTATACCAAAATGGTGAAATGCATAGATAAAGTATATCATATTTGATAAAAACAAAGATTATGTTCAAGCCATTTCGAAATACAATGGCAAATAATTGGTCGATGAAGTAAACTATCTGTAGAGGCTATAATACTGTCAAAACTACGGAATGAAAGGTGAGTGAAGAAATGGTTCAATATGCGAAACGGCGTGAATCGATGGCATACATCATAGATTGCATGCATAATATTATGGAGTCTTTGACAAATAAAGAACTTACATCCTTTGGCGGTGGTGCGCCGGCCAAGGAAGCTTATCCACTAGAATTGATTAGAGAATTGACGCAGTCAGTCCTAAACAATGAAGAAAAGGCGATGCAAGCACTTTCCTATGGAGCGACCATTGGACTCACAACCTTGAGAAAAGCCGTACAGGAAAACTTGCTGATTCCAAATGGAATTAAAGCGAGTATGGATGAGATCATGATTACTGCTGGTGGCATCCAAGCCCTATATCTTGTTTGCAAATTGTATCTGGATCCGGGTGATGTGGTTCTTGTGGAATCCCCAACATTCGTCCACGCAAAGATGTTATTTGATAGTTTTGAGGTCAAGTGCCAATCCTGTGCAATGGATGCGGATGGATTGAATATGGAGGATCTTGAAGCAAAAATAAACAAGTATCATCCGAAACTTATATATACGATGCCGACATTTCAAAATCCCACAGGAATTTCCATGTCAGCAGAGAAGAGAAAACAGCTGGCCTTGCTGGCAGAAACATATGACGTCATTATTTTGGAAGATGATCCATACAGTGAAATTCGTTATAGCGGTGAACGATTGAATCCAATCAAAACATATACAGATAGCAAGAACGTCATATATGCCAATAGTTTGTCAAAGATTTTTTCTCCTGGTGCAAGACTTGGGTATCTTGTTGCAGATGCTGCTATTATGAAGGACCTTGTAGATATGAAGCTTGCGATAGATACCTGTACAAATGGGTTTACACAAGCCATATGTGCTGAGTTCTTTGATGGTGGTCATTATCCGTCACACCTCAAAAATCTTTGTAATATCTATCGATCGAGAAGAGATGCAATGAAAAAGGCAATTGAGAATCATTTCCCCGAAGGTACAAAGCAAACATCACCAGATGGCGGATATTATATTTGGGTTGAGCTGCCTCAAGGACTTGACGGGAGAGAACTACTGCCATTAGCCATAGAAGAGGTGAGAATCACTTATGGTTCAGGAAGTGACTTCTTTGTTGAAAAAAATCATGATGGCAGTCAGTATTTGCGCTTATCCTTTGCAGGCATAAATGAACATGTGATTGAGGCATCCATGAAAAGATTGGGCGAGTTTTTCAAATCAAAACAATAAACACAGGTCCAAGAAAGTTGAGGGGGATAAAGGGATGAATATAATTAAGGAAAAAATGCTTAATAAAGAAAAACCTCTGGGCACATTTTTAGTTATGGCAACACAGAGTCATATAGAGTGCATGGGTGAGCTCGGACTCGATTATGTGATTATAGATACAGAACATGGACCTTATGATACCGGGCATATGATTAGCTTGATTCGAGGTGCGGAGCATGCTGGAATTACACCGTTTGTGCGTGTCGCAAATACAGATCACAAAGAAATTCAGCGCTGTCTGGACCAAGGTGCAAAAGGCATTATTGTTCCGATGCTGAATACTTTAGAGGATTTTAAAAAGGTCGTCTCACTTGCAAAATATAAACCACTTGGAAACAGAGGTTTTGCAGGTGTACGTTCCAACAATTACGGATACGACGAGAACATCAGTGCTGGTATTGAAACTTTCATGAAAAAATGCAACGACGAGATTTTGGTTCTGCCGCAATGTGAAACTGTGGATGCACTTGAAATCATTGAGGAAGTGGTTCAGCTGGATGGCATTGATGGTATATTTGTCGGACCATTTGATTTGTCGATTTCGTTAGGCGTTCCAGTTCAGTTTGATCATCCAAGATTCATAGAAGCGATTGATCGCATACTGAATGCCTGCAAAAAAGCAAATAAGCCTGCAATCATATATGCCGGTAGTGTGGAGGCTACAAAAAATGCTTTTGCAAAAGGATTTGACAGTGTTGCGTACAACATAGACGCGAGTGTGTTTATCAATGGGTACAAGCGTGACATCAGTGAAATCAGATCCATATAAAATCGATTGTATGCTGTTTCCCAAGAAAACAGACCGCCAGCGGCGGTCTGTTTCAATTCACCACTACCTTTTCCGGAATACACGGTCACTGATTGTTTCAATCGACATGTACTTGTTGATAAAAGGTGCATATAAATGTTAAAATAATGTAAAATCACTTAAATTCTTCTCAATCGGCATTTTGTTTCGTTACTTACTGAGGATCATGGAATCGTCAAAAGGGGGAAATATAATGGTTATGTTAAAGACAGAAGAACTAATACTAGAAGCCAAGAATTTTGAACAGAGTATTAGCAGACGGTGGACGATTCTATTCGGTGGATTCCTACTATCGTTAATGGGAGGCATGAGTTATGCATGGGGCTCTTTTGTTGTACCTTTGGTAAGAGACTGGGGATGGACCGCAACACAAGCCACACTACCATTCACAGTTATGATTATTGTATTTGCCATAACGATGATCCCTGCTGGATGGATTCAAGATTTGATTGGGCCCCGAAAGGTTGCCACATGGGGAGCCGTACTGTTTTTCATTGGCTATGCACTATCGGGTTTGCTTCGGTGGATCCCTCACCCCGCTTGGCTGGTATTCTCATATGGATTTATAGTAGGTGTAGCCTGTGGGCTTACCTATGCATGCATTGCTCCGACTGCCCGCAAATGGTATGCTGATCGACCAGGTTTCGCAGTATCGACTGCAGTTATGGGTTTCGGTCTCGCAGCTGTCGTGTTTTCACCTCTTAAGCGACAGATGATCAATTTCTGGGGAGTTGATGGCACTTTTATGGTGCTTTCATTGTTCGTTGCGCTGGTGGCTTTACTTGGAGCACGGATCATCAAAAATCCCCCTGATGGATACGTATGTCCTAAACGGAAAGATTCCGTGAAAGGCAGGGCAAACCCATCGATGGCAGTGGTTGAGGATATTTCACCCAGACAGTTTGTTAAAACCCGGGTCTTTTATGTCCTCTGGTTGGCACTGGCTATGGTCATTGGTGGTGGATTGACCGCTATTGGCCTTATTCCTGCCTATGGGGAAATTGTATTGGAATTAGAACCTGCCATTGCGGCGGTTGCCATGTCTGCATATGCATTGACGAATGGTTTGGGGCGTCCAATTGTCGGTAATTTGTCCGATCGTTTTGGGACTCTGCGTGTTATGACATTTGTATATATCGTCCAGGCAACAGTGTTCCTCATCTTCCCATGGGTAGCGGTAAACATGGGATTGCTCATTTTATGTTCACTGTTACTGGGTGTGGGATATGCGACTACTTTTGCACTTTTTCCTGTACTGGTGGCCTCAGGTTTCGGCACAAAATACTTAGGTTTGAATTATGGTTTGGTCTTCAGTGCCTTTGGAGTTGGAGCACTTACCAGTTTGATCGGATCCAGGCTGCTTGATCTCACCAATTCGTTTACACCTGCATTTCTATTGGCTGGAGTTACAACAGTCTTAGGGCTTTTACTGTTGCTCGCGCTTCGCAGAGACGTGGAACGACAAAGTCCAAAAAGTTGATTATAAACTTTGTTATGGTTAATTTACGTGGATTTAACAAAAGCAAAGCTTTGGTTTAACATGGTAATGGTATCCTTGAATTACAAATCGATTATTGTCAAGCGATTAAAGGTGAGAGGTGCCATATGTTTGAGAACATATTGTTTATAACAGGGTTGATCGTTTTTTTAGGAATTTTTGGTTACATTAATTATAAAACAGCATTAATGCGAGGGAAAGAATTGTATTGTGATGTGCATTGCAAAGATGACAATAACTGTGATTTTCTTGATAGGGAGGTGTGAAGATCAATGAAACCGATCAAATTATTATTTGTATGCGTTCACAACTCAGCAAGAAGTCAAATCGCAGAGGCATTTTTGAATCACTATGGTGAAGGTATTATTATAGCAGAGAGTGCAGGTCTTGAAAAAGGCGTACTCAATCCTTTGGCTGTTGAAGCAATGGCTGAAATAGGGTTTGATATATCAAAAAATGAAGTTGACAGTGTCTTTGAATTCTACAAAGGTCATAAATTATATTCTTATGTCATAACAGTTTGCGATGAGACCAGTGGTCAGAGATGTCCGATATTTCCTGGGGTTAGGGATATGATTCACTGGAGTTTTGACGATCCGTCATCGTTTGAGGGAACTCATGAAGAGCGCTTAGCCAAAACCAGAATAGTGAGGGATCAAATCAAAGATAAAGTTTTGGAGTTGGTCAGTTTACTGAAAAATAGACATAACATATGAAGTACCAAATCTAATATATGGAAAGACTCATGCTTTATTGTGGGTCTTTTTTTTATTGGCGATTAGGGCAGTCGATTGTCGAGCGGTACCCGTTTGTATTACTTCAGAAATGGGTAAATGTGTAGTAAAGACGTTTAATTCATGCCTTGCGGGGTGCACTGACATGTTATTCAAGGTGGTGTGATAACAAGTGGAAACTTATGAAGAAAAAAACCAACAAAAGGAATATACAAAGAAAGTGCTGGAGTATGTCAATACATGTCAATGGCTATCCTCAAGGTTTAAAAGGGAACGAGATCCCTTTACTGGCTAGAATCACAGCCATTGCGGATGCCTATGAAGTCATGAGTATGGGAAGAGTGTATAAAAAAGCATTGTCAATGAACGCTGTCATTGCTGAATTGAAAAGAAGTGCCGGTTATCAGTTCGATCCTGAATTGATAGAGATTTTCTTTACTAATTTTGGAAACGGAAATAAAGAATAAGGACTATTAACAATCATCAGAAGGAGGAACACGTCATGAACAAAACATTTCAACTGAACTCAGAGAATTCTTATTTATATATTTGGAAGTTTCAGGTGACTCCGGTCAAAGAAGCAGAGTTCCAGGTGCCTATACTACCATTGAGTTGTGGGAATCGATGGTCGCTTTGAAACGCTATAGCATATAATATTGAAAAAGACCACCTTAGGTGGTTTTTTTCTTGTTAATCCACTCCAAAATGTGTTTTAATGAATGTGCTTTGTAACCATCTATATTCTGATTTCGACCACTTGCTTTACTTCTATTGCATGTAGTGGAAATTTTAACTACAATTAAGTTAAGTCAATTGAATAGGAGCTTACATTGGATATAAAAATAGTAATTGATGAAAAATTCAATACCCCTTGTTTGACAATATATACCGACAAAATCACCGAGGATATTCAAACTCTGATCGATCAACTGGGGCATATATCAAATCAAAGATTGTTGGGGTATGAAAATGGAGAAGTTTTTATGTTGGATTCAAGCACAGTGCTCAGCATCAGAACTGAGGGTGGAAAAATCGTAGCTCTTTGTGATGAAGGAACTTACATATTGAAAAACAGGCTTTATGAGATAGAAAAACATCCTCCCAGCAAGTATTTCGTTCGAATCTCAAACTCTGAAATTGTCAATTTTCAGAAAGTGAAAAGTTTGGATTTAAGTCTGACAGGGACTATTACACTCAAATTCAAAAACGGAGACAAGTCTTATGTATCCAGACGATATGTAGACAAAATAAAAAGTCATTTGGGATTATAAGAATAGGAGGGATGGATTTGTCAAAGTCAATTTTGCCAAAAATCAAAAAATCAGTGATTGGCATGCTGATTAGCGTTTTCATACTACATGGTTTGCTCATCGTATTGTCCTTAGATAGAGGAGAACTTACTGTCCTCTTGTCAAAGAAAATTCTTGGATCAGATCTCCAGCTTTATATTTATCAATTTTTGATTGCATGTTGGACTGGGGCGATACTTCCATTATGCATGCCGTTGATCAAAGAAGAGGTTGCCCATTACTATGCTAGAATTGCCCTTAACATGTTCCTATCATTTACGGTTTACTTCTCGTGGTTGACTTTTATTTTTGGATATTCATCCAAAGCCAATATTGGAATTCATATTGTTTTGTTTCTTATATTTATTTTCACTGATTATTGGGTCATGTATGGTTTGCAGTTTATCGCATTGAAACGTAAAGTCGAAGAACTCAACATTAAAATCGATAATATAGAGGGATCATTTTTAAGAGATGAAGGATATGATATGATTAAAAGATACTAGATTCAGAGTTGAGCATGAACAATGAAATATTAATTTTGGAGGATTGAACAATGGATATCAAAACCGCAATTCAGTATTGTTTGAGCAAACCTCATGCTGAGGAGACATACCCATTTGACGAGAGCACTCTGGTTTTTAAAGTCGGAGGTAAGATGTTCGGCCTTGTGTATGATCGTGAAGATGAAATTGGATTGAATTTAAAATGCGATCCGGCATCGGCGATCGCACTTAGAGAAAAATACAGCGGGATCATTCCCGGTTATCATATGAACAAACAGCACTGGAATACAGTGGTTTTCGATCGTGATGTGCCTGATGAAGAAATTTATAAGTTGATGGATTATTCTTATGAAATCGTATATGATTCACTGACAAAGAAACAAAAGGCATCATATGTTTGAAATCAAAGAGGTGAATTTGGAAGACATAATCACTTTTAGACATGAAATACTGAGACCCCATCAGTCCATAGAGGATTGCATCTACGATACCGATCAACACAAGGGAACATTTCACGTTGGTGCATTCCATGATAAAAAAATGATTAGTATCGCATCATTTAATATGGAATTTAATGATGATTTATGTGCAGAGAACCCGTTTAGATTAAGAGCAATGGCAACCAAGCCGGAGTATCGAAAGTTGGGTGCGGGAAGACTTATTGTTATGTATGCCGAAAAGAAACTGGTCCATGTGGGATGTGATTTGCTGTGGTGCAAAGGTCGAACGAATGTCATTGAATATTACAGCAAGCTCGGTTTTGTAACGTATGGCGATGTCTTTGACTATCCTCCGATTGGACCTCACATTATATTGTTCAAAAAAATGAGTTGATCTCAGCAAGAGGGATTGAAGCAAATGGAACTTTTTATCTCAAGTTGCGTCTAAATGTATATAACGGCAACACAACTGATCAAGATAAAAAGGAGACATAATTATGAATATCACAAAAGGTAAATTAGGCATATTGGCTTTGGTAGGGATTCTTTTCCTATCGGGTTGCACAAAAGTAGAGGATAAAATCGTCAATCAAGATGATCCGACAACCTTACCGGTAGTTATAGAGCCTGTTGAAGAAATACCGGAAGAAAGCCCCGCTGCAGGCACCAGTGAAAAAATTGATGAATCAACCGCTAGAGCCATGGAATTCGACAAATTGATCGAAGGCATTAAAAGTATTACACTTAAGGATGTTGATGGCAATGTCATCGAAAGGACATTCACTGACGAGGAAGTAGCTGCCATCGAGACCGCATTCAACGAAAGTTACATCATGGACACAATGTACATTGCAATGATTGCTGGATACAACATGACTATTGAACTTGAAAATGGAGAAGAAGTGTTTATCACCAGTTATGGTGACCCTGTTTTCATCGTGGCAAGTATTGGCGACGAAACTTATCATTTAGGTTGTGAAGCTATAGCAACCATTTTATTAGAAGGCGATAATTAGTATTTACATGCACTCGAGGCCACATTGAATTTAGGTTCAATGTGGTTTTTTTTTGCCAAACTTCGGGTATCTATAATATTACGAAGGAGATGAAAAGATGAAAAATGTGATTATACTGAGTGTGCTGTTACTCATCTCAATAAGTATGGTAGGTTGTAGCCAGGATCAAAGCAACAATGAAAGCATGGGCGATGCACCTGAGATTATACAGGTTGCCACTGTTAACACGATAGATGCAGAAACTGCCATTGAAATGATGGCGTCTGGGGAGGATTTCATTCTTGTGGACGTTAGAACGCAGGCCGAATTTGATGAAGGTCACATTGAGGGTGCACTGTTGTTGCCAGTCGACCAGATTGAAACTTTGTCCGTGGAGCAACTGCTTAATAAAGATGCTGTTATTTTGGTCTACTGCAGAAGTGGTAGTCGCAGTGCTCAAGCGAGCAAGATTTTGGTTGAGCTCGGTTACATCAACGTATACGATTTCGGTGGAATCATTGACTGGCCTGGGGAGATCGTCAAATGAATGGTGGCATCGATGGAACTTTTTTAACTTGAGTTGCGTCTAATTAAAGTAACCGCAACACAATAGAAGTTAAAAGAGGAGATCATATTATGAATAACATAAAAGGAAAACTGGGCATTTTGGCCTTGGTGGGTGTACTTTTCCTGTCTGGGTGTTCAAAAGCAGATGAAAGTAAGGTCGATACTGATGACCTCATCGCAACCCCTCCAGTAGCAGTCGAACCAGGCGAAGGCATTGGTGAGACATCACTTGCTGGAGCTGAATTTGAAGCAAAGATTGAAGGCATCAAAAGCATTACTCTAAAGGATATCGAAGGCAATGAAGTTGAAAGATTATTCACTGACGAAGAAATGTTTGAAATTGAGACGGCTTTCAACGAAAGCTTTGTCATGGATACAGCTTATATTGAAATGATCACAGGTTACATCATGACCATTGAACTTGAGAATGGAGAAGAAGTGTTGATCACCAGCTATGGCGACCCGATTTTCATAGTGGCGCGTGTTGGTGATGGACAAACATATCACTTGGGATGCGAAACCATTGCAAACATATTGCTTGAAGGCATGAATTAGTCCATTGTGACATATAAGAGACCACATTGAAGTCATTTTCAATGTGGTCTCTTTATGTCTGCTCTTGGGTTATATCATTGATGAAGTTGGGTATATATAAAAAACTATGGTAATTTTTTATCAAAGTGAATCAACTCATGTATCAACGAATTCAAAGAGGAGAAATCATGAAAAATAAAACGTTACTGACAGTCATTCAAATGAATGATAGCCACGCCTATTTTGATATACATCAGGAAATGTTCTGGGGACCTGATGGTGGGGTTTACCGCGAAGTTGGCGGATATGCTAGAATCGCAACGCTTGTAAAACAAATACGAGAAATAAACGAAGACCGCGTCTTGTTCTTAGATAACGGTGATACACTGAACGGCACCTATCCAGCGGTCAAGACGGAGGGTGCTGCAATGGTCCCTGTTGTGAACGCATTAGGACTGGATGCGATGTCATCACACTGGGAGTTTGCTTACGGTCCATCAATTTTCAAGAAACGGGTTTCAGAACTGAATTTTCCGGTGCTGGCAATTAATATTTATGACGAAACAACAAATGAGTTGATTTTCCCACCATATGTTGTGAAAACGATTGGTGATTTGAGAGTTGGAATAATTGGCATCGCTTCCAACATTGTTGACAGCACCATGCCGCCTTCCTTTAGTGAGGGAATCCGTTTTACACTTGGCAAAGACGAATTGCCGGGTGTCATAGATCAACTGAGAACAAGTGAGCAAGTGGATTTAATCATTCTTTTATCACACCTCGGATTTCCTCAAGATATGAAACTCATGACAGAAGTAAAGGGAGTGGACCTTTGCCTCAGTGGTCATACACATAATCGAAATGCCCGACCTGTCCAGCAGGGGGAAACTTTGATTATTCAATCGGGCTGTCATGGTTCATTTCTTGGAAGAATTGACCTTGAAGTGACAAGTGGAAAAATTTCAAGTTATGAACATCAATTGATTGAAGTGGAATCAAGCATCATTCCTGATCCTGCTATGCTAGAGATTATTGGGAGTGTTCTCGAGCTGTTCAAAGACAGACTCGACACAGTGGTCGGTGAGACTGTGACTCCACTCAATCGTTACACTATGCTGGAATCCACTATGGATAATTTTCTCTTGCAGTCCATCATGGATGTTTCAGGAGCAGAGCTTGCTTTTTCAAACGGTTGGAGATATGGAGCGCCAGTGATTCCCGGTCCGGTTACACTTAACGATCTTTACAATATCATTCCAATGGATCCCCCTATTGGAACTGTTCAACTCACAGGTGATGAACTAATCAATATGCTCGAGGAAAATTTGGAACGGACATTTGCTGCAGATCCATTTGATCAAATGGGTGGGTATATCAAACGTGGGCTTGGACTCACGGTGTATTTTAAAATTGAAAATCCGGCTGGCCAACGTATACAACAAGTTTTTGTCGGCAACGAGCCTTTGGAGACATCGCGTAAATATCATACAGCTTTCGTGACTGAACAAGGAGTCCCTCGGAAATATGGGAGTCAAAGAGGAGTGCTCAAAACTCATGCAGTAGAAGCGATGGAAAGATTTCTGGCAACGCACAACCCTATGTACGCGGAACTTCGCGGTACTTACATCCCGGTCTAAATAAGGAGGTATTTATGTTTTTTAAGAAAATTGAAACCGAAGGACTTGCCCATTATTCTTATATGATTGGTGACGCTGATGATATTGTCGTAATTGATCCAATGAGAGATGTGGAAGTTTACATGAACGAGGCTAGAAAAGCGGGGATGAGAATCAAATATATTCTTGAAACCCACAGAAATGAGGACTATGTTATAGGATCGATGGAATTGGCTGATAAAACAGGTGCGACGATTTACATTTCTGACCATGAGGACCTTGGTCATGTATATGGGGAAAAAATTAAAGATGGATTTGTGCTTGAAATTGGAAAAATCTCATTAAAAGCTATCCATACTCCTGGTCACACATTAGGCCATATGAGTTATGCTTTGTATGAAAGAGATGTTGAGAAAGCTTATATGGTATTCACAGGGGACTGCTTATTTATGGGAGACCTTGGTAGAACAGACTTTTATGGTGAAGAAAACCTTGAAAAGATGACAGGACTTTTGTATGAAAGCGTGTTTGAAAAACTCATTCCTTTGGGAGATCACGTGCTTATCTGTCCTGCCCATGGTGCCGGTTCGGCATGCGGAGACTCCATGGATGAAAGACCGTATTCTTCAATTGGATATGAAAAAATCACAAACAAACTGTTACAGGTGAGTTCAAAAGATGAGTTTATCCAGAAGTTTGCAAGAATGAGAATCAAACCGAGGTATTTTGAACGGATGGAGGTTCTCAATGTAAAAGGTGGGGACTATGTTGGCAATGAAGTTGTACTTAATACTTTGACCGTTGATGAAGTCGCTAAAATGAAAGCGGATGTCCTATTGATAGACTCCAGAACAAAAGAGGGCTATATTGGGGGACACATCCCAGGATCAATTTATTTGCCCAAAGGGAATCTTACTGCTTTTCTCGGATCCATATACCACCCTGAAGAAAAAATCGCTTTTGTTATCGATGGAAAAGTTGGTGCAATGGAAGAAATCTATTGGTATTGCAAAAGAATAGGATTTGACAATATTGTCGGATACTTGCCGGATGGTATTGAAAAGTGGCAGGAAAAAGGCAACGAGGTAGAGCAACTTGCTACAATATCCGCTAAGGAATATAGAGAAATGCCTAAAGGTGATGACTTTGTACTTCTTGATATAAGAGATTTCAATGAAATGGAAGAAAAAGATCCGGTTGAGAACAAAGTGAATATCCCTCTAAAAAGTCTCTATGAAAGTCTGGAAAAACTCGATACGGATAAGCACAAGACGATTTATGTACTTTGCGGCTCAGGAAACAGGGCAACAACAGCTACGGCATATCTAAAAGTAAGAGGTTATGAGGCTGTTGTCATAACAGGCGGCGCAGAGATGTACAGGAGTATCGTATAGTCAAGGAGGATAAACATGAGTTATGATGTGATTATTGTATTTGTGATCTTGATTGCCGCAGTGATCATGTTCTCCATAGAAAAAATCAGGAATGATGTGGCGTCTAT
>DHVT01000025.1:209945-257736 GCA_002412775.1 Firmicutes bacterium UBA5201
CTATCATGGGCGTTATGATCATTGGTTATGGAATTGAGAAGACAGGTATAATGGACAGTCTGGCTCTGGTGATCATGAATAAAACAGGCACTAAAGAAAATAGAGTCGTAGCCACTATAATGGTAGTGACGGGAATCATTTCCTCATTTATGCAAAATATCGGTTCAGTTGCATTGTTCCTACCTGCAGTTAAGAAAATTGGAAACAAAACCGGAATCAGCAGCCAAAGACTGATCATGCCGATGGCGTTTTCAGGAATACTTGGAGGAACTATTACGATGGTAGCCTCTGGACCTCTGATCATTTTAAATGACCTGCTTGCAGAAGGTGGATATGAGGGATATGGACTGTTCAGTGTTTCCCCCATAGGTCTTGGACTCCTGACAGCGGGAGTACTCTACTTCTTCTTTTTTTCAAAGCTTGTACTTCCAAGGGGGAAGGAGAAATCCCATTTGAGAAACGATGAACTTCTTGACCTATATGATTTGCCCAAGAAAATTTATGAAGTCGATTTGGTTCGAGCCAGTGATTTGAACGGTAAAACAATCGAGGAACTTGCGATATGGAAAACTTTTGGGATTCATATTCTCGCCCTTTGGGATTCTGGAAGCAAGATTTATATTCCCTGGAGAAAGACCCTTTTAATGGAAGGGCAGACATTGGCCGTATTCGGAGAAGAAGAGCAACTTGAGAATTTTTTTAAAACCTTTGATTTAAAACCAAAAGATCAATTGACTACGTTTAAAGAACTTGGAGACAATCAAGAAGCTGCTTTTGCTGAAATCATTCTCCCACCCGATTCAAATCTGAAAGGAAAAACCATAGAAGAAATTGCACTAAGGAAAAACTACAAAATTGAGCCCATCATCTATATAAATAACGATGGGAATAGATTGAACTACATGGATTGGGAAATGGAGTCCGGACTAAAAGCCATCGTCTTTGGAAGATGGGAGGATCTTACGAGTCTCAAGGACTCAAAGGATTTTGTGGTCATCAGCCAAATCAAGCCACCACCTGAAGTTTCAAGGGCTGACAAAAAGATACACGCCATGGTGATTTTAGGTGTGGGAATTTTGATGATCTTGCTTGGAGTTCCACTCCCATTAAGTTTTCTTTCCGCAGCGGTATTGATGTTGTTTGCCAAAGTGATTTACAAGGAAGAGTTATACAAGGCAATAGACTGGAAAACCGTTTTTCTGCTCGCTGGACTTATTCCGCTTGGAATTGCCTTTGAAGAGACAGGTGCGGCCAGACTTGTAGCAGAAGCGATTATTAATGTGGTAGAGTCATGGAATGTAATATTTATAATCCTTGTGATTGGTGTAATCACATCCTTCTTTTCACTTTTTATGTCCAACGTTGCAGCGACAGTGCTGATGGTCCCTTTGATTCTGATCATGGGTGAGAGTTTTGGAATAGATCCAAGAGGACTTGCACTATTGGTTGCTGTTGCTGCTTCAAATTCATTTATTTTACCTACACATCAGGTAAATGCATATGTTGTGGGCATAGGTAATTATAAGAATTCAGACTTTATAAAGGCTGGAGGGATTATGAGTGTCATATTTCTTTTGGTATCATCTTTGATGGTATATTTCTTTTATATCTGAAAGAACATGTAAAGGAGAGTGAACATGGAATTTTTAATGCTTGAAAGATGGTCTCCTTATGTTTTGGGAGTCTTGATAGGACTTTTGAATATTGGATCGCTTTTAGTCACAAAGAAAGCTTTAGGAGCATCCACCAGTTATATGAAGTTTGGAGGTATTATTTTCAGGACCTTTAACAAGGATAAGGTAGCGAACAATGTCTATTATCAGAAAAGCAAGTTGGAGCTCGACCGGGGAATCATGTTGGTGGTTGGAATCGTTATTGGAGCGTTTGCATCGGCGCAACTTTCTGGTAGCTTCAACCTTACTGCTGTACCGAACATGTGGGCAACAGAAGTTTCAGACAGTTCTTTAATTAGATTTTTTGTTGCGATTGTTGGAGGCATTTTCCTTGGAGTTGGATCAAGATGGGCTGATGGTTGTACTAGTGGGCACGGTATAAGTGGTACCTCACTGTTGTCGGCTTTGAGCTGGGTGGCTTCTATCGCATTTTTTGTTGGCGGAATAGCTGTTGCCTACCTTGTATACGGAATATAGAGGTGTTGAGGATGAAAAAAAATAATAAAAAAATGATTCAAGGTCTTGTGATAGGTATTTTATTTGGATTTTTCCTTCAGAAGGGTGGAGTAACACAATACAACGTCATAATGGGCCAATTGAGACTTACAGATTTTACTGTAATAAAAATAATCCTCACGGCTGTTGTGGTATCCATGCTTGGTGTAAGCTATTTCTACCCAAGGGATATGGTTCCGGTGAAGACAAAAGAAGGATCCATCAAGAATGCGATCATTGGAGGGCTCCTATTTGGCATCGGGTTTGGACTATTAGGGTATTGTCCGGGCACAATAGCCGGAGCGATAGGTAATGGATCTATTGATGCTTTATTTGGAGGGGTCATAGGAATTGTCCTGGGGACGGTCATCTATGCTTTGATGTATGAAACGCTGATAGCGAAAGGCATTCACACAAAGGACAGATTCAGTGGGCATAGTCTTTTCCATAAGATTCCCGGAAACCCGTTCAAGTATACTATACCAATAGGTTCAGCACTAGTTCTGGTGATGTATATAATGGAAAGCGCTGGATTTTGAACACTCTCACCACTTACGCCGTTCGGGTACCAGGTACCCGAACGGCGGTATAGACTCAAGTGTTTTAGTAAGGTATAATTAGCAATGAAAATCTATGATTCAAAGGAGAACTCAAGATGAAAATCAACATCATTTCATTACTTTCCGAGCACGACATGAAGTTACATGAAGAATTGGAATCGCTATATCGAAGTAAATTTCCACAAGCACTCGTTTCACTACATATTTTCGATGCAACCGCACTAAAGGATTGCATTGGATGTTGGAATTGTTGGGTGAAAGCACCAGGACTATGTATACATAATGACAATATGGAAGAGATTTATAAACTTATTATGTCCAGTGATCAAGTCGTACTCGCATTGCCGACTCAGGCTCAATTTTTGAGTGGTGCCGCCAAAACATTTATTGATCGTTTGATCCCGCTTTTTCATCCTTATATTATTGTGCACAAGAATGAATTGATGCATGAGGAACGTTATCATGATTTTCCAGTTCTAGATTACTATTTTGATTCAGTTGGTCTGACTGATGAGGGCACAAAAGTGATTGAAGATTACCTGAGTAGGACCGCTACACATTTCAGAGTCGACAGCGCCATTGTTAAACATGATATTTCAGGGAGCTTGATTCAAATACCCCTCACCAATCGCCAACCTGCTGAAGATTTGGAATGGCAACCGCTCCCGGAGGAGTACCGTAAAGGTAAAATTGTTCTTTATAACTGCTCTCCACGTGGAAAAAAAGGCAATAGCTTAAAAATATTGAATGGGATAACAAAGGGAATTGAAGCGAGTGGCGTTCCCAATGAAGATATCCTCATCCGGCATCTTGTAGAAAAATCAAATCATGAAGAGTGGGTGCAGGATTTTCATAACCATTCGAGACATTTCTTTGTTTTACCGCTTTACGTCCATGCAATGCCAGGCACCGTCATGAAATTTTTTGAAAAAATCGAACCTTCGACAACAGGGACATGCCAACTGAGCTTTTTCGTACAATCGGGTTTTACCGAAGGTTTTCAATCCCATTACCTCCGCGCATGGCTTGCACGGTTTCCTATGCAAATCAATTGCCTATATGGTGGAACACTCATCAAAGGAGGGATGGAGTCCCTTCAGATGAAACCGGATCAGGCAAATCAAAAGCTCTACCTACAGCTTTCGGCACTGGGTGAGGCATACGCACTGGAAGGTATGATGAGTGAAAGTACGGTTCATGCGCTTGCGAGCAGAGCGCACTTGTCAACGACAGAAAAAATAATATTGCCGATCATAATGAAATCACCTCTGGGCCGTATGTACTGGGACATGCAACTCAAGCGCAATGGCGCCTATGAGAGACGTTTTGATCGCCCTTATGAATCCATTTAATGAAAAAACCCATGCACCCGCATGGGTTTTTTACATTATAACTTCCGTAGAATGGTCGGCAAAAGCGTGAGCGTCAGTATGACACTGGTGATCATTGTAAACCACATCACCATGGAGACGTAAGTGTGGATCTTTAATGGTGAGAGCATTAGTGCGCTCATACCTATGGCGAGGCCGATTGCGTTTGCAATGATGGGCCTTGACGTATAGTGAAAGGCTTCATTGATGGCATCCTCAGAAGTCATGTTCCTGGATTTGAAGGTGCCCCAAACTGAAATGAAGTGAATCGCATAATCGATTCCAATACCGATGGAAATTGAAAACATGAGCATCGAAAATAGATTGAGTGGAATTTGAGTAATAGCCAAGTAGCCATACAGAAGGAATATGGTCAATGTGATCGGGACCAGCGCCACCAGTGATGGAATGAGTTTTCTAAGAGAAATGAAGATTAGGATAAAGACTAGCAGCAGGGCCACCACTTGAGTAGGCAACTGTGAAGCGACCATCTGATCGTTTAGATCTTTCATGATGTACTGGACACTTGTGATTTTTACTGAATTGGAAAGGGGAAGCCTTGAAAGGTCCGCTTCAATACTTTTTAGACTAGTATCATCCAGCTGATTTGGAAATGCAATGACTCTGCCGATCTGTCTATTCATATCCAGAAATTGAGATTGCATTGCTTCACTTATGTTTGCCAGCGATGCAGCGATCTGATTAATGCCGATAACCCTTGAAATGTATATAGTGTCCATAAGTGCAGTCTCTATGACCTTTGAAATTTCGAGTGGAGATTGACCTTCTGACCATTCGTAAGCGACCATTAGTGGTATGCCACCTCCGGTTGCTTTTTCGATTTGCTCAAAGCTTTGATAGAGCTCGGTGCTTTCCTTATAGAACATCAACTGGTTAAAATCGGTTCGGATAGAGGGTAGAACCACTGCTGTAAGTGCAATCATGACAATGAGCAATAAAACGATAGGCTTGCCCCAGAGCCTTTTCAAACTCAAAAGTATTCGTTCGTTACGGTGCTTGATGGGCTTGAGGGTCAATTTTGACATCAGTAGAACAGGTAAAAACCACCAGGTTGCTATTCCGGCAAGAAATACACCTGAACTCGCAGCAATGACCAAATCATTGACGACAGCTTCTCTTGCATACAGCAGTGAAAGGAAGCCCACCATGGTTGTAAGGGTGGTTATGATCATGGGTACCCCGACCATTTCTAGAGATTTGGTGACAGCAAGTTTTTTGTCATGACTGGTTTCGTAAGCTTCTTGAAAGTGTGAGATAAAGTGTAATCCATCTGCACTTCCTATGATCAACGTGAAAATAGGTGCCAAAACGGTAGTGATGGAAACGCCGCTACCGGACCAACCAAAGATTCCCATGGTCCAAATCGATGCGACAATCGCAGGCAAAACAGACAGCAGTGTCGCTTTGATGCTACCCATTTGCCAGCTGAACACGAGGAAAATACCTCCAATGGCCAATGGGGGCAAAAAGACCAAAATGGAAAGCAAATAGTCGAAGAGCTTGTTTTGCATATAATCATCGCCAGCCAAGTGAAAGGTGATTTCTTGATCATTCAGGTGATCTTCCATTTGATGGAGATCACTGACAGAGAGTTTGTCCTTGATGGGCAGATCAATTCTAAAATACAACTTGTCCTCACCTAGAGTAACTGGTGACATAGGACCTAGTGGTGCCAACATTTCCACGAAAGCATCAGCTGTGATATCACTGCGTTCACCGGGAAGACGCATGAATTCCGATGAAAACATCGGCATTTGAGACACCTCAAAAGATTCCAGACGGTCTGCCACCTGCAGAACGGACATCGCTTTCATAATGTCAGAGACTTGAAACGTCTCTTGGTCATAAACCAATAGCACAGTGAGTTGATTCGTTGAAAAGCTTTCATTCAAGGTATTTAATGTGTCGGCGTAAGGGCTGTTATCCGATGCGAACAAATCGAATTCCACTTCGATTTGCAGTTGCCTGATGCCGGCAATCGCCATAATCAGGGTCAAGCCCATCAAGATTATCAATAGTTTTCGGTACTTGGTCAGTGCTGAAATATAACGTTTGATCATGATCTCACCTCTAGATGTGAATATCTTTCTCTAGAATGTTCCAACGTCTGTGACGTTACCTTCTTCAATCGTTATGTTACCTTTTAGCACAGTGCCTACGTTGTTGTAAATATCGTATATGCCAGGTGAAAGAGTAATTATAAACCGACCCCCGGTAGATATTTTTGCGATTTGCGTGACTTGGTCCGATTTGCGTACAATGTAGATTTCACTGCCGGCTGGCCGATTGGTTACCCCAGTGATAATTCCCATCTCAGAAGGGATGGTGTAACTTTTGCCGCTGGTGAAGTTTTGGTTTTGCAAACTGATTCTCATGTCACCATCTTCGCTGAGGTTAAAATGGGATCCGCTGAAATTGCCTGCATGGGGTACGGTTCCGGCGGCATTCAACTCAATATTGATGTCGTATTTCCCTGCGTTGACAGGGCTGGAAAAATAGCCTTGGCTGTCGACGTCAATCGGAGAATAGGATTGTGGGTTATTGCTTGGCATAATTCCCACTTTGACGTTGGTGGCGGGTTCTCCATTAAATGGATTGATGACACGACCACTGATTAGAGCAGCAGTATTGGATGCTATGGCAGAAATCGTTCTATCAATCCACTCGCCATCTGAATAGATGTTTGCCAAAAAACGCAGTTGTACGTGATCATCCGCAGCAAGTGTGGTGTAGTTGACACTGGCCATGCCGTTTGCATCTGTGATTGCTTCCGTTGCGGACAGCTGTGCCATTCTGTCAACATTGCCTGAATTTGCGAAAAAACCGATGCTTGTATTGGCTGCAGGAAGATTGCTGTCGCCATGTGTCGCAGTGACTGTGATTTTGATGGTCTGACCCCCGCCTGGATTTACGATGGCATCACTGAGTTGCAGTTTGATATCTGCATTTCTGTAGTTCATTGGTTCACCACGCTCAGAGACGTGCCATTCCTCAAGGGGCTCTGTGGCGAATGTGATGACATCGATGATTCTTTGTCCGTCTGGACGTTCTACCAAATAAAGTGCTGTGGTGGTCATCCGCGCCATTTCTGCACGATTCATGATGCCGCTTCCCAGATAATGAAGACCCCGATCGAGTCCCAAACTGCTGGCCATCTGATTGTAGCTGTCAGGCCAAACTATGATTTCGCCCTCATGCTGTAAGATCCGAGTGAGAATCGCAGCCCAGTGCACCATCTGCAATGGATCACCAGGAGCATACTGATTATTTCCGACGCCTTTTAGAATGTCATCTTGCGCCATTAGGTTGATCCATCCCATGGCCCATGCGTGACGAGTGCCTTCTACGTCATTGAAAAGAGATTTCGATAGGGCGGCAGTTGCCGCATCAGCCTCTGTATAGCCAAGCAACTGTCCTGCTACTCTAGCGGCTGCAGCGCGGTTAAGCTCAAGCAGCGGGGCGAACTGATTGTTGCCGACACCTTCCAGAATGCCGAGCCTCGACATTTCCAAGATGGCATCGCTGTGCGGGTTATTGTCAATGTCAGAGTAGGGAGATGCAAAACTACCGCATGTCAATGCGATGGTCAAAACAATCGTTAACACAACAGATTTAACAAGTTTTTGCCTCATGATTCTCCTCCTTAATACTCAACTCAAAGTTTACATTATGTGTTTACCCATTATTTCGGGAATTATTGTGAACAAACCCATAAAGAAGCAACCACACTTCGTTGAAGTTGAAAGGTTGCAAAGTAAATGTTAAAATGAACAGGAGAAGGTCTAATCCTTCGCGAAAAGGGGGACTGGCATATTAATACATATGGAAAATCAAAAATACTAATAGTCCTTATAGCTTTGATGGTTTTGTTGAGTTCGTGTCAAAAGGAAAGTGAATCCTATTTTTTAACCGAAGAGGAACAAGCTTGGTTGACTGAGCATGAAGGACAAATCCGAATTGGATACACCACAGACTATCCGCCTGTCGAGTTTTTGATCTCTGACGAGTACATTGGAATTTCTGCGGATTATTTCAAACTTTTGGAGACGAAGTTGAACACCAGGTTTGAAATGGTGCGATTCGAGCAGTGGAGCGACTTGATTGAAGCCGCACGCAAAAAAGAGGTATCGGGCATAACCGCTGCAACAAAAACCCCTGAGCGAAGCACCTATTTGGATTTCACAGTCCCATACATCATGAATCCAAATGTCATCATAACCCGGAAAAATTTTTCGGAGAAGTTGACCTTTGAAAAACTATCAAACTCAAGTATGGACATTTTGGTCATTGAAGAATATTCCATCGTGGAATATCTTGAAGTAAATCATCCGAAACTGGAGTTCCGAACTGTACCAAACACTTCAGATGGTTTAAGACTCGTGTCATTTGGCGAAGCAGATGCGCTTATTGTAGAAGTCATGAGCGCTTCGGCGGAAATAGAAAAAGATAAGATCACCAATTTGATGGTGAACACTGAAATTGCATATGACTCCAATTTGTCCATAGCCACTCGAAACGATTGGCCGATGCTAAGCACCATTTTGAACAAAGGACTTGCGCAAATCACAGATGCCGAGAAAAAATACATCCAGAACAAGTGGGTGCCATTACAAAGAAAAAGCATCGTTGAAAATCGGTTTTTTTGGATTGGTTTAGGCACAATTTTATTTGGACTGAGCGCAATGATCGTGATGATCATGGCTTGGAATCGTTTGTTGAAAAAGGCTGTCCTTGAAAAAACTGAGGAACTCAGATACAAATCGTACCATGACGAATTGACGGGTCTCTACAATCGCACATATTATAGAGAGCAGTTGGAACATTTCGAAAGGTCGAAAGTAATGCCATTATCCATTGTATTGGCCGATCTCAATGGTTTGAAAATAACCAATGACACATTAGGTCATGAGATAGGTGATCAATTGCTCAACAAAATCGCTGAGATCTTAAAATCAAATTGCGGTGAGAACGATAGTGTAGCTCGCATAGGCGGCGATGAATTTGTCGTGTTGATGCCAGGTGGAACCGATCAAATGGCACAAACGCTATGCAATAAAGTAAAGATTGCCTGCGATGAAGCAAAGATGGATCCCATTAAACTTTCCGTGGCATTAGGGCATTCTGAAAGAGTGGATTTGGATCAAAGTTTGCAATCCGTCTTTAAGAAGGCGGAAGACCAAATGTATGAAAACAAAATGTATGAAAGTGAAAGCACGCATACAGGAATTCTGGATTCCCTTAAGGCCATGCTAAGAGATAACACTGAAGAAACTACTGAGCACAGTAGACGTATGGAAGAAATGGCTTTACAACTCGGTGAACTCATTGGACTGACACAGCCAGAGCTCAACGCTCTGTCATCGTTGGCTGATTTACATGATTTGGGGAAAGTGGCCATACCGGACAAGATCTTGCTTAAAGAAGGACCACTTACTGAAGAAGAAATGGAAAAAGTGAGAAGACATCCCAATCTGGGCTATAAAATTGCAGGGACTTCCCCAAAGCTTACTAAAATTGCGGAGGGCATACTGTCTCATCATGAATGGTGGGATGGCAATGGCTATCCACGAGGTTTGAAAGGGCAGGAAATACCTATACTTGCAAGAATCATTTCTCTGGTCGATGCATTTGATGTCATGACCAGTGGAAGACCTTATAAAGCTGCGATGACAGTGGCAGAAGCCATTGAGGAAATCAAACGGTGTTCAGGTTCTCAATTTGATCCCGATTTAGTGGATTTGTTTGTAAAAGAAGTAATACCACCAATTCATCAATAAAATCAAACCGCCAATCAACCGCCGTTTGGGTACCTGGTACCCGAGCGGCAATTGATTGGCGGTTTTTTTGCTCTGAGCTATGAATAATATGGATGAAATCGGGTAAAGTATTGGTGACTTTTGTAATGCCACCAAATTATATTATACAATTCCCAAAAAAATTAAATGTTAATAAAAGCCAAATATAATGTTTGGGGATGGTTTGAATGAGTAAGAAATATGAGTTTGTGATTATTGGATCCGGTGCAGGTGGTGCTACGTTGGCAAGAGAACTCAGTAAAACACATAGTGATATCCTTGTGATTGAAAAAGGGGATTATGAAGACAAATTCGGAACATTTGCTGACGCATTAAGGTATTATGATGGCAATAGAGTCACCAGAGTACCGTTGAAATCCAGTGAGGGTGTAATACTTTATAGAACAATGATGGCAGGTGGGAGTGCGTTTGTATCGGCAGGCAATTTTTGTCGTTGTTTGGAGAAAGAGTTCAGTGAGTTAGGAATTGACCTTCAAGAAGAATTTATTGAAGCTGAAAATGAAATCAGGATTGCCCCTTTAGCAGATGAGTTGATTTCAGACAGTTCTAAAACTCTGGCAAAAGCAGCAAAAGATTTGGGCTACAACATGCAAAATATGATGAAATCAATAGACGCATCCAAATGTATCAAGTGTGGACTGTGCACATTCGGATGCAAAATGGGAGCCAAATGGACTCCGCTAGAATATCTGAGAGAAGCAACAGAAAATGGAGTTGAAGTTTTGTACAATGCCTCAGTGGAGAAGGTCACTTCAGAGAATGGCAAAGTAACAGGTGTTTTGTTGCATCGAGGACATGAGCATTTAAGCATATTGGCGAACACTGTCATACTGGCTGCGGGAGGTATTGGCACTCCTGTTATTCTTCAGGCATCTGGCATTGATGAGGCTGGAACCAATCTTTTCATTGATACATTTGTGAACATTTATGGTGAACACGATACAATGAGCATGGCACATGAACCCCAAATGGCAATGGTGATCATCGAAGAGCATGAAAAAAAGGGCTTCCTATTATCAACATTCTTTAACCATTCCAAATCATTTAGAATGATTGAATCCGGTGCTAAGGGTTTTGCCCTTCCCAACAACAAAATACTTGGTTTCATGAACAAAACATCGGATGAAGCCTCTGGGCATGTTCATGCAGATGGTACTATTTCAAAAAAAGTGACTGCCCCAGATCAACAAAAATTGGATGCTGGAGCAGATTTGGCAAAGGAAATTCTTATAAAAGTTGGAGTAGATCCAAAATCCATCATCGTTTCACGACCAGCTGGTGCTCATCCCGGTGGGACAGCAGCTGTGGGGCGGGTTGTTGACAACAACCTCGAAACGAGAATCAAAAATCTGTTTGTCTGTGATGCCAGTGTGTTTCCAACTACACCGGGGTTGCCGCCGATTTTGACCATCATAGCTTTGGCTAAAAGACTATCAAAAAAACTGGCATAAGCCTATCAGTTGCTTCAAATTTTCAATTGATTATATGTTTCTCTCAAACTTGAGGCGATCACCTTGCCCGAACGGATGACAAATCTTCGTTCCGGTTGTAGGCTGATGGCCTCGTCTATATTTTTGGCGTCTGTGATGACGAGGTTGGCAGGATTGCCTACGGAAATGCCATAGTCGTCAAGCTTCAGAATTTTTGCGGCATCATTGGTGATCATGTCAAAGATTTTCTCGCGTTCATGAGGGAGGCTCATTTGAGCCGCATGAGCTGTGATCAGTGCCACCTGTAACATGTCTGCGCTTCCGAACGGATAGAAAGTGTCACGTACGCAATCTTGGCCAAAGCTCATGACGATGTCACGCTCAAGGAGCTCCTTGACACGTGTGATGCCTCTTCGAATGGGCTGTTTGTCGCTTCTTCCCTGCAACATCAGATTGGTCACGGGATTGGTGATCATGAACATCCCTGATGCCTTCACCTTGTCCATGACGAAATTCGCATAGTGGTCGTCATAAGCGGCGAGTGCGCAAGTATGTCCTGCAGTGACTCTTCCTTGCCAGTGATTTTTAAAAGTCGCATCCGCAACCATTTCAAGCGTGCGATAAAAGGGATCGTCTGTTTCATCCACGTGCATGTCCACATCGGCATTGAAGGCTTTCGCAATTTTAAAGATGAGATCCACATGGTAATGACTGTCGGTAGGAGACGTCTCGTTGGCGGGCATACCTCCGATCACATCGGCACCCATATCCATGGCTTGCCATAACAACTCGGCGCAGCCGTGATTTTTGACGATGCCTTCTTGTGGAAATGCGACGATTTGCAGATCAATCAAATGTTTGACTTTTTCCCTGAGGGCCAAAATCCCTTCAAGGGGTTTCAATCCGCCTATGGTGTCCACATCCACATGGGTGCGCATATGCAGTGTTCCATTTTGAATGGCTTTTTGAATCACTTTCATAGAACGTTCGACAACGTCGTCCACCGTGTAACTTCTCTTTTTGTCCCATATGATTTCAATGGCCTCAGTCAATGTGCCGGTGACGTTAGGCCGCACCACATCCAGTATGTTTACTTTGTCGAGATGTATATGCGGCTCGACAAAAGGTGGGGTGGTCAACAAGCCGGCCGCGTCTATTTCTGTAGTGCCTTTGGATGCAATATTGGAAGCAATCTGTGAAAATTTCCCGTCTTCTATCCCGATATCCACAATTTCACCAGTTCTCATACGTGCATTTCTTATAATCAAGTCCATGTCAAACCTCCTTCTCTCTAAAAGTATTTACCCATTTTTATGATATAATATAGGCATGGAATTCAAGTTTAAACAAAATACAATTTTGTGAGGTTAAGGATGGATACAAAACGTTTGAGAAATGAACTGGATACCATAATAAATGGCGTCGATACGCCGATGGGAAGAGGATTTGATATTCTTTTGATATGGGGAATCGTGATCAGCAGTTCGCTATTAATCCTCGATTCGGTAATGTCCATCCACATTCAATATGGTCAATGGATTCAATGGGTTCAAAATATTTTCCTGGGACTTTTCACAATTGAATATTTGACTAGGGTTTATGTCGCAAAAAATAAAAGAAAGTATGTCACCAGTTTCTATGGAGTGGTGGATTTTTTTGCAATCGCTCCGGTATATTTGAGTTATTTGATCCCTGGAAGCGGCGTTTTTCTGATTGTGAGATCATTGCGTCTTTTGCGCTTGTTCAGCATATTGAAAATGGGGCGCTACATCTCTGAATCGGGTGCTCTAATGAGAGCCATGCACGCCAGCAAGACAAAAATCACCGTATTTCTTGTGACTATTTTGTTTATTATTGTCATCGTCGGGGCACTCATGTTCATCGTCGAAGGGCCTCAAAATGGATTTGACAATATACCCGAATCCATGTACTGGGCTGTTGTCACTGTTTCCACAGTCGGTTATGGAGATTTGTCTCCGCAGACCTCACTTGGAAAATTGATTGCCAGTGCGTTGATGTTGCTCGGTTATGCCATCATAGCNNTGCCACAATTGCGGCACAAAAAAACACTATAAAAATGCCAAGTACTGTCATCAATGTGGGCATGAAATCAGTTGATTCACCGTTTCACCGGTTCAGCGCATTGACCACACATCTGTAGCCCTCAGTATTCTCCTGTAGTGGTTTATCTTCGAATAGAGCTTCAACAATGGTTTTGTAATCACTCAAATGGTTGCATCTTCTGATCTGATCGGCAAACTGCGCATTGTCCTCGAAAATATGAATCATATAAAACCAGATTTCTTTCATTTTGGAGAGCGCGTATTGCTCCGTCCTCATCACCTTCAGATAATCATTGAATAGCGTGTCATGAAAACTTTTGAAGACCGCCTTGTTTGTAGGGGTGGTCTTTTTGATATTGCCGAGCAGTCCTGGATTGCCGATGATGCCTCTACCGAGCATCAAATTCTCGACACTTGGATACTTTGAGACGATGTTTTGGTGTTCGCCTAGAGTGAAAATATCGCCATTGTAACATACCGGTGCCTTGACTTCATCCAGTACTGCGCCAAAGACTGCCAAATTTGGAGTGTTCCTGTACATGTCCCTTTGGATTCGAGGATGTATAATCAGTTCTTCAAGGGGATACTTGTTGAAAATTTTCACGAGTTCATAAAACTCTTCGGGATCATATTTGCCTAGTCTGGTTTTGATCGAAATTCTCATTTTTGCTTGGCTGTAGATCTCATCCAAAAATTGGTCAAGTGCGTTGGTATGGAAAATGAACCCGGACCCTTTGTTTTTAGCGACTACGGTGTTTGACGGACATCCGAGATTGAGATTGATCTCATCGTAGCCATATTCGCATATGACGTTCGCTGTACTGATGAAATCGTCGGAATTGTTTCCTAGAATTTGAGGGACGGTGTATTGTCCTATGTTGTTTTCAGGAAGAATTTCATCCAGTTCCTTCGCGGAAAGACGGGCATTGGAATTGGTTGAGATGAATGGGGTGAAGTATTTGTCCATTTTCTCAAAGTGATTGTGATAGGCTTTTCTATATATATAATTGGTCACACCCTCAAGTGGTGCTAGGTAATAGTTCATTCATATACTCCTTGATCAAAGACGTTTATTATCTATTATAGTGTATTATCCATCAAAAGAGAAAACAAACTGAAAAAATGGTATACTGATTATTGGAATAGAAATATATATAATATTAAGGTGTGAGAGGGCAATACATATGAAAAAAATCGGACTTTACTTACTAGGGATCATCGTTCTGTTTTCACTGGTTTCAATGGTTGTGAGCAAAATTATTTATGATGGACAGTTTCCAAGATATGAACGACATGATGAAACGGTCTCGGCAAATTTGAGATATGGAGATCTGGAACCGGATTATCCGAGAGAACTTGTGGATTTCAAATCAGGGGACAATCTTTTGAAAGGGTATGTTTATGGTTCTGAAAACTCTCTAGGACTCGTTGTGGTTGCACACGGTCTGGGTGGTGGAGCAGACAGTTATCTGCCTCAGATCACATATTTTGTCGATCATGGATGGCGTGTTTTTGCCTATGATGCGACAGGAAGTTTTGACAGTGAAGGTAAAACGACTAAAGGGTTTCCGCAGGCACTACTTGACCTTGACGCCGCACTGAGCTACATCGATTCTATTACATCGTTTGAAGCGCTTCCAGTAGTGCTTTTCGGTCACAGCTGGGGTGGCTATGCTGTCGCGAATGTGCTACATTTTGATCATGAAATAGCTGGAGTGGTCAGTGTTTCTGGAGCGAGCAGTGCGATGTCCATGATCATGGAACAAGGGGAAAGGATGATGGGTGGATTCATCTATGTCCAGTACCCATATCTGTGGCTCTATCAAAGATTATTGTTTGGTGAATCGGTATCCTATGATGCTATTGAGGCCATCAATAAAAAGGACATTCCGGTTCTGATCATTCATGGAACTGAAGATGAGATGGTGGACTATAATGGGAGCGCCGTTATCGCCGGAATAGAGAAAGTGACCAATCCAAAAGTTGAAACTGTCGTACAAAGCCTTCCAGGAAGAAATGGGCACAACAGTCTGTTCAAATCAGAAACCGCAGTGGCATATATTGAAAAGGTCAATGTAGAGTATAAAGCATTATATGATCAATATGATGCAACTATACCTTATGGGATCAGGCAGGAATTCTATTCAAATATTGACCGTTCATTGGCTCAAGATTTGGACGATTCACTCATGGGTGAAATTCAGCGGTTTTTCTTGAAATGTATTCGTTGATTTTCATTTTTTTCGGATATAATTTTGAAAGTGTAAGAGGACGTGACTCAATATGATCAAAAAGACAGCGCTGAGAATCAACAAACATTTTTATTATGGATGGATCGTTCTTGTGACGGCAACATTGGCGGCATTTTTTTCATCACCAGGCCAGACCTATTCGATCTCTGCGTTCATTAGTCACTATATCAATGATTTCGGTTATTCGAGGACTTATATTTCCACCATATATTCCATAGCCACTGTCATTTCCGGTATGCTCATGATTTTCATGGGAAGAGCCGTCGATCGCTTTGGATCCAGGCGAATGCTCATAGTTGCGGGAATCGGTCTCGCTATGACCACTTTTTTCAATAGTACGGTGATGAACATCCCGATGATCTTCATCGGATTTTTCTTCCTGAGATTCTTCGGTCAAGGGTCATTGACGTTGATTCCAGGCGCACTGGTGCCTCAGTGGTTTGAAAAAAGAAGGGCATTTGCGCTCAGTATCGTGACCATGGGCAATATCCTTGGAAACCTCATTGTGCCTGTATTCACTACAATAATCATCGCAAGCAAAGGGTGGCGCTTCGCATGGCAAGTCTGGGGTGTTTTGCTCCTCGTGGTGTTCATACCATGGGTCGTCGCCACTGTGATCAACAAACCTGAGGATATCGGTCTTTTGCCCGACAACAGGATCGCACTGGACGAGAATGAGACGAGAGCCGAGCTGGAAAGAATGGAGCTGACTTCGTTTTCAATGGATCAGGCGATCAAGACTTTGGCTTTTTGGGCCATTGGATTCATTTCAATGATTGTGCCGCTCATCAGCACAGGGATGATGTTTCATTTTTATTCTCTGATGGGCACAAAGAATGTCCTGCCGGAACAGACGGCTTTCGTCATTGGACTTGTGGCTTTGCCAGGACTCATATCACCGCTCGTTTCGAGATGGGTCATTGACCGTTATAGACCGAGAATCATACTTCTCTTTACGCTCTTTGCTATTGCGATGGACATGTTCTTCATGTTGACGGTGAAATCCGTGATCGGAGCGATGATCTTCATGTTGATATACGGACTTGTGACCAGCATTCAGAATATTTCGATCAACGTGCTCTGGGTACAGTATTTCGGAAGAAAGCACCTTGGAAGCATTCGCGGTGCTGCGACAGTGTTTACAGTTATAGGTTCAGCATTTGGAACTGTACCTTTCGGTCTCAGTTATGACCTCACTGGAAGTTATTCCACAGTCTTTGTCTCAATGGCAATCCTGGCTTTGGGAGGTATGGTACTCGCGGGATCCGTGCATCAACCCGTGAAAAAATGATAAAAGGGGACAGGTCCAAAGTGGTACCTAGCAAGCTAGATACCACTTTGGACCTGTCCCCTTTTGTATCCCCTTTTATTCGAAAGTTGGTTCGAACGATAAGTCCTTAAGTGAACCGATCCCAGATTTCATGACGAGATTGCGGATGTTCTTTGAGTACATGGCGGGGCTTTTGAGGTTTTTCAGGAAAATGTTTCTTCGGATGTGATCACAGGACAGGTCATATCTGAGTTCTGCGAATTCCAGTCCTTGTTTCAGCGATTCATAAAGTTTGAGAGAGGTATCCAGTGCGTAGCTGAAACCTTCTGCGGATGTTGGGCTTGTAGCGCCTGCAGCTTCTCCGAGAAGTGCCATGGAGAGCTTCCCACCAGATGAAAGATTCAGTCTGGATGCAAATCGAAGTTGTCTTACCGATGTTGAACGTTCAATGAACGCGCCTTCTGTTGTAAATGGGGTTTCCAGTGAGACGCCCAAGTAATTTGCAGTTTTTTCTCTTAAGAGTTCAAATTTTTGAAGCCTTTCCTTTGGGGTGTCAGCATGCGGACCGTTTAATGGAAGGGCAGTACCCAATATGAGTTGATTGCCCTTTTGTATGGTCCATGAATAGTAATCCGTGATTGTACTGTCAAAAATACCTGTGTAGTAGGGCGTAGTCGATGCGATAGGATACCATTTCTGGATGCTGATGTATTTTTCAGGCTTTGCATATTCACTTAAAACGGTGCGTCTCACCAAAGAATTCGCACCATCGGCCGCAACGAGAAATTGTGCTCTGAGTATGGTTTTGCCCTGGTTAAGGTGAACCTCCCAGTGATCGTCTTTGACATGGATGGAGCTGACCACATCACCAACGTGTTTGTCTATATGATCCGGGATGAGTGAAAAAAGATAGCGATCGAATTTTTCACGGTCCAAATTGTAGTAATACCTTTGATAGTAGCGTTCCAACGAGTTGTCAAAGTCGATGGTTCTGACTTTGAATATTTGGGGATTCTCAAGAATATCCGACGGTATGTTTAGATTGAGTTTGGCCAGCATTTTTTGCGCATCGGGTGAAAGTAGTCCGCCGCAAGCTTTTCGTCTGTGTGGGTCAACAGGTTGATCAAGTCTGCGTTTGTCGACCAGCCCGACTTTATAATGGTTTGAGTTGTCACTTGAAAGCAGTCTTGCCAGATTGGAACCTGCAGGACCGGCACCTATGATCAGAATATCGTACATCTACTTCACCTCCGTAAGTACAGAATATCATATTGTTTATTGATAAACAATAAAAAATAACCGTAAAAGAACAATATTATTTTTTTGTGACATTCGCCTATCGAGATAAGTGTTGTGGTAAAATAACTAAGTCACTCTTTAATTTTCTATCATTTTACTGGGGGTAACATGAATCAAGAAAACAAGATGAAAAGATCGCTGATGAGCAATGCTTTTTATGTGTACCGGCACATGATGAAGTGGCATCCTGAATCCATCACCATGCTGGTGCTGAACACCCTTGCGGTGGCAGTGGCGCCTTTCATTTGGGTGGTGGTGCCAAAGCTGGTCATCGATGAGCTTCAAGGCGGAGCGAGACTGGACTGGATCATTACAGTACTTGCAGTGACCTTGATCATAACGGGAGTGGTTCACTTCACAAAGGAAGCCTGCATCGGGATCTACAGGATGAAAATGTCGAGAATCCGGATGCTGTTCGGTCTGGAACTTCATGAGAAAGCCATGAATCTGGACTATCACTATGCTGAAAACGTCGATACACAAAATCTCCTTCACAAGGCGACCAGAACCACTTCCAATCCGAATCATGGAATCGGAGGCGTCATGAAATATTCCTTCTCAATCCTTGGATACCTCATTGGATTCATAGGTTACACAGGCATTATTTTAAGACTTCATCCGGTCATACTCGCATATCTGTTGGTCAGTGTCGTTCTGGTCTACAGGCTTAAAAGCAAATCCGATCAATATAGGTTGTCCAGAGAGGATGACATACGCCCGGTCGAGAGAAAAGCGGGATACATAGCAAGGGTTTTAACCGATTTTGAATTTGGAAAAGACACGAGGATCTATCAGTTCAAAAATATGCTTCTGAAGAAAATGGAACATTTCAACATTGAAACGGAAGCCGTCGAAAAAGAGATCCACTCAAAGCAGCTGAAGGTTGAGCTCGTGGATACAGGACTTGTACTACTGAGAGACGGTATGGTGTACGGTTACATCACCTATATGACGCTCAGTGGTGGCATGTCTTTTGGTGATTTCATTCTTTACACGACTGCCATCAGTGGTTTTGCCGTCTGGATGCAGGAACTTATGAGGGATTACACCGAACTCAGATTGACCACGAGATATGTGGATGATTACCGGGATTTCATGGAGATCAAAAATGAGGAAATCAAGGACGAGCCGTCGCCACTTCCAGCCGGCAACAGACTTTCCATCAACTTTCACAATGTCGATTTCGCATATCCTGGAACTGAAAAGCATGTGTTCAAATCCCTTTCCCTTCATATTCCCGCAGGACAGAAACTTGCGGTGGTGGGCATCAACGGTGCTGGGAAAACAAGCTTGATTAAGCTGTTGACCGGATTATACCGCCCTTCTCAAGGTAAAATAACCATAGAGGGCACTGATATAACCACTATTCCGATCACAGAGCATTACAAATTGTTCTCTGTGGTTTATCAGGAAATCAAACCGCTTGCCGCAAACATCTCTGAAAATGTCGCGGCATCTGAAACCTATAATGAAAATTGGGTTTGGGATGCGGTTCAAAGGGCAGGTCTTAAGGACAAAGTCAATCGATTGACCAAAAAGCTGGATACGCCGCTCCTCAAAGTCATTGAAGACGACGGACTCGAGCTCTCGGGTGGCGAAAATCAAAAGCTCGCCCTGGCAAGGGCGCTTTACAAAAATGGTCCTATCGTGATTCTCGACGAACCGACTGCCGCACTGGATCCGATAGCGGAAAAGGACATTTACGAGAGTTTCAGTGACATGATCGACGGCAGAACCGCCATTTTCATCTCACACCGTTTGTCCAGCACGAAGTTCTGTGACAAGGTCGCGTATTTTGAGAATGGAATTATCAAGGAATACGGCACACATCATGAACTTATGGCGCTTGGCGGAAAATATGCCCATATGTTCAACACTCAAGCGAAATATTACCAGGAAAATGGGATGGAGGTGAGTGCCTGATGGAAAAGCATGAATTTTTGAACAGCAACCGGGATGTCATCCAGTATTTTGTCCGTTTGGTGGGCAGACTCTCTCCGAAATATATGCCGACACTGCTCGTCCAGTCACTTTTCAAAACCATGAGACCACTCATATTCATCATTGGCCCTAAACTGATTGTCGATGAACTCATAGGACTTCAAAGGGTAGATCGCTTGGTGCTTATGATCGCTGCGATCGCCATAGGAAATTTTGCGATCGGTGCGGTTGAGAAGGTGCTGAAAGCTCGGACTGAACTCATGACCTATCAGTTCAACAATGCATTTGAGAGGCATATTTCAAAAAAGACAGTTGAAATCGATTTTGAGAACGTTGAGGATCCGGAAATTCTCAATCTCAAGGAACGCGCGCTGTTTGCGGTCAGAAACCACGGTCTCATGTATGTGATGGTGGAGGCGCTGTCGAAGGTGGCCAATGAAATCATATTGATCATAGGACTTTCTGCCATCATATGGACGTTCAGCCCATGGGTGTTGGTGCTTCTCATAAGTGTGGTGATCATCAATAGCTTCATTTTCAAGAAAGTCCAGAAATATTATTATCTCGAATCCACCCAGACGGTGGGAGCCAACAGGGCATTCGTCTATTACATCAATCAGTCCTCGGACCTCGAGGTTGCAAAAGACCTGCGCTTATATGACATGTCACCGATGGTGATCGATAAGATGAACCGTTTCAATCTAAAGACTTACACTTTGTATCTCAAAATCTATGGTGCCATCAGCAGACTCAACGGCCTGGTCAGTGTCAATGTACAGATCCAGACGGTGATCATCTATTATCTTCTGGCCGCGAGAACTTTAGCGGGAGCCGTGACCATCGGCAATTTCATGATGTATGCCAGTGCTGTGGGCAAGTTCAGTATGAGCATGAACACTTTTGTGAGCAGCATCATTGAAGTCAATCGACTGTGCAGGCAGCTTGAGCTTTTGGTGGAATACGAAAAGATTCCCGCGTCCAAAGACAGTGGCAACCAGCCGATGCCGGAGGGCGAGAACTATGAAATCGAGTTCCACGATGTGTCATTCAAATATCCAAGGGCAGACGATTTCACTCTGAAAAACATCTCGGTGACCATTCGTCCCGGCGAGAAGATTTCAATCATTGGCCTCAATGGAGCAGGGAAGACGACTTTCGTAAAACTGCTCACCAGGCTTTACAAACCAACAGAGGGCAAGATCACTGTAAATGGAATCGACATACAAACGGTGGATTACGAAACTTACATGTCAAAGATTGCAGCTGTATTTCAGGATTATAGGCTGTTCGGTTTGACGGTGGAAGAAAACATCACAGGCAAGATTGCCTCGGAAGATGAAAGTCCTGAACTCTTTGAGATTCTAAGAGAAGTGGGGGCATCTGGCGATATTGAAGCCTTGCCTTTCGGCCTTAAAACACCTCTCGACAAAAGGTATGACAAAGAGGCGACCAAACTCTCAGGAGGCCAATCGCAAAAGATCGCCATCGCGAGGGCACTTTACAAAAATGCTCCGATTGTCGTATTGGATGAACCGACTGCGGCACTGGATCCTCTTGCGGAACACGATGTCTATTTGCGTTTCGACCAGATGGTCCAGGATAAAACCGCGATCTACATCTCGCACAGATTGTCCAGTTGCAGATTCTGTGACCGCATCCTGGTGTTTGACAAAGGAAAAATCATACAAGTGGGCTCGCATGATGAGCTCATCCGGAATAAAGGGTCGCAGTATGAACTGATGTTCAATGCTCAGGCCACTTATTACTCCGCTTAAAACTAAGAAGGACCCTGCAGCTTCGCTGCAGGGTCCTTCTTAGTTTTTTACAATTTCGAGTATTCAACAGCAAGTTGAGCCGCGACCTTCGCATTGTTATACACCAGTTCTATGTTCGAATCGAGGCTGTCTCCACCTGTGATTTCTTTGACTTTCGCCAGCAGGAACGGAGTGGATTCTTTGCCTTTGATTCCCGCTTTTTCAGCTTCTGCAACTGCAGTTTCAATCGCGCCGGTGATGGCATCAAAGTCCATCTCATAAGCTTCTGGGATAGGATTGGCTACTACCAGGCCGCCGTCCAGTCCGAGGTCCCATTTCGCTTTGAGTGCCTCGGCGAGTTCAAGTGGGGAGTCCACTCTGTAGTCCACGCCGAAACCACTTTTTCTTGTGTAGAATGCGGGAAGTTCATCGGTTTGGTATCCGACTACAGGTACGCCGTTGGTCTCAAGGTACTCAAGGGTCAATCCGATGTCGAGGATCGATTTTGCGCCGGCACAGACAACAGCTACGTTGGTGTGCGCCAGTTCCTGTAAATCCGCCGATATGTCAAAAGTTTCCTGAGCGCCACGGTGCACACCGCCGATGCCGCCAGTCGCGAATATTTTTACTCCGGCAAGTGCCGCAAGGATCATCGTTGAAGCCACAGTAGTCGCCCCGTCGAGTTTCTTCGCAACGATGAAAGGAATATCCCTTCTGGAGGTTTTGATCACATCTTTGGCTTTTCCAAGGTACTCGATTTCTTCTTCGGAGAGACCCACTTTGAGTCTGCCGCCGAGGATTGCGATCGTTGCAGGAACCGCACCGTGGTCACGGATGATTTTTTCGCAATTGAGAGCGGTTTCAACGTTTCTTGGGTATGGCATGCCATGTGAAATGATGGTGGATTCCAGTGCCACGACTGCTTTGCCGTCTTGGATCGCTTTTGCCACTTCAGGACTGACGTCCAAATACTTTTCTAACATAATTTAAGCTCCTTTACTTTTTCAAAAATAGTCTCTTCAGACATTTGAGGGTTGATTGTATTTTCATGTGAAAGTGCAATAATGGATGCCGCTATTGCAATTTCAGCGGTTTCACTTGTGCTCATGCCTTTGAGGAATCCTAGACCGAGTGCCGCGATAAAAGCGTCGCCGGCTCCTGTGGCATTGACGATCCTTATTTTTGGAGGGCGAATGACTCCAGAAGTTTCGGAGTTGCTATAAAATACTCCGCGCTCACCTAAACTTATGAAAACTTGTTTGACACCCTTTTGATGGAGGATTTCCACGGCTTTTTTGAGATCCGCCTCATCGATGATTTTGACGCCGGTGAGCATTTCAGCCTCAATCTTATTGGGCTTGATGGTGTGAAAATAACCGATCAGGTCTTTGACTTTATTGGCTTTGGTGGTGGACACCGTATCCAGGAAGAAAATCTTGTCCTTGAAGGCTGTTACGATGTACTCGAGCACTTCAATCGGCAGGTTCGTGTCAAGAACGCAAAATGCAGCATTTTCAATGACATGCCTTTTGCCCTTTATGAAATCCACCGTCATTTGGTCGCTGATGTCCATATGCGAGATCGCAAGGACCATATCTTTGGTGTCATCGAGGATGGACAGGTAAGTGGAAGTGGATGCACCGCTTACAATCAGAGAATCCTGCATGTTGATGCCCACCATTCGAGCCTCATCGAGAATCTTTTGGCCGTACACGTCGTCGCCGATCGTACTGATCAGTCTGGTGTTCACACCCATTCTCACGAGGTTTTCAGCGATGTTTCTCCCGACGCCTCCGAGTGAAATCTTCACTTCTCCGACGTTCGAATCCTTATAAATCAGCTCGGATGAAGGGAACCCTTGGATGTCGATGTTCGATCCGCCGATGACACAGACGTAATCGTCTTCTCTGACGATATAGCCTTTTCCCAAAATGTAGCCTTTTTTCATAAGGTTGGTAATGTGAACCGCAACCGATGAACGCGTGATACCAAGCGATTCGGCAAGTTCACTTTGTGATATGAGGGGATTCTTGCGCAGACGCTCAAGGATCTCCTGTTCCCGATTTGTCACTTTGACCTCCTTATTGTTGTCTAATCAAATGCTTATTTGGTAATCTTAAGTTTATATTACTCCTGTCTGATAAATTTGTCAAGAGCAAATCATTAAAAAATGCTTAAGCAAGCCTTAAGTTGCATTAACAATTGAATAAAGCAAAATCTTAAGTGGTATAATGGTCATAAATGGAGGTGCGGTATGGAACCCGATCAAAAACAAAAAGTTGCAGTCAAAACGAAATTTGAAAACTTCACTTACGGACTGATCAAGATGGTGAAATACATTTTGCTTATCGTGGTTGTGGGATTCGTGATCAGTTATCTGATCCATTATTTTAGGGCGTATAACTTGTCGACTGTCCTCAAGATTGTGGGTGGCGTCATTGTGTTCATCGGACTCGCATCGCAACTGGGCACAGGCGGATTCAACAGAGATTACAATTACAACATGGCCAAGATGTCCAACCCTGACCTTGTGAAGTATGAAAGAGGTGCCGCCAAGATGGATGAAAATCTGATTTTCATGACCATTTTCGCATTTGCGGGCCTGATCGTTTTGGGAATTGGCTTTCTCGTTTAACTGTCCCTGGAGGCAAAGATGAAACGGATGATTATGGTATGGATGGCAATCATGCTAGTGACATTGACCGCGTGTGTGGCGGAGGATCAAGTAGAAGAATCACCTGTTGTTGCGGCGGAGGATCAAGCAGAAGCATCTCCTGTTGTTGCGGCGGAGGGCAATGGGTTCCTCGCAGGCAATATCGGACTGGGCGGTCTGATGGCGGGGGACACTCAGGGAAATGTCTATTATAGAAGTGAAACGGATCACTGGGCGCTCTACAAAGCCAACATAGGCGGCTCGGAGAAGCATAAACTCAGCGATGACCGGATCAGCAACATCAATGTTCTGGGAGAATGGGTCTATTACACCAACTTTGATGACAATTTTTCCATTTATAAGATCACAACGGACGGGTCTGAGAGACAAAGACTGTTGGAAGGCTATTGCTCCAATCTTTATGTGACGGGTGAGAGGCTCTATTTCGACATGCGCGACGACACCAATATGTCCCACGTCTACAGCATGGACACAAACGGCGGTGATCTGAAGAAGATCATACCTGAAGCCTCCATGGCCTATTATCATGATGAAGTCGTGTATTACATAGCAAAAGACGGTCTCAATTTATGGCAACTTGACCAAGTGACAGGTGAGCATAAAAAACTCACGGACACCTATTCCGCTTATGTCATTGTGGATGACACAGGCATTTGTTACTGGAGCGTGAATGAGGGCACATTCAATCAAATGGATCTCGATGGCTCAAGCGAAAGAGTCTTGCTCTCCGGTGGTGATTATTACAACAAATCCGGCAAACACATCTATTTCATAAAATCAGGCGGGAACTATGATATTTATGGACTTGATCTGGAAACTGAAACTGAAGTGAGGCTCAGCTCGTTTTCCGGCGAAGTCTACGACGAGCATGGTGAGATCATCGAAGATTTGACCGGTCTGTCAGACGATGATTTCTCGTTTCAGGAAGGAGCGGCATTTTTATACATCATTGAGAATGAGGTGTTCTCCAGAGGGACTCTGGTGGAATCGCTTTCGCTGACCGGAAAAGTGGATTGTCTGATGCATTTTGACGGTGCGGGCAATGCGGAATTCTGGGACTGATCCATTACGAAAAAGTCATCCCATTTTAACCCGATGATAATCTGTTTTAAATCAATTCTTTAAGAAAGAGGTAGATAATAGGAATTGTAAGAAACTCAGATCAATCACGGGGAGGAAACAAGTTATGGGTAAAATAAGAAATTTCATTTCTATGGTGGCACTGTCTTCAACCACACTATCCGGACCACCAATCATCACATCATACAAAGATGTGGAGGCTATAAAAAAATGCATGAAGTAAATAAAGCAGCAAATAAGCATTGAAAGAACTGTTGTCCATATTGGAGTAACAGTTCTTTTGCATTGTTGATAGCGACTTCAAAAAGGGTAATAGTACCATAGAACCCAGTTCAGGAGGTCGATATGAAGTGGTGGAAAGAAAGCGTCGTATATCAGATTTATCCCCGCAGTTTCAAGGATTCCAACAATGATGGGATCGGTGATATCAAAGGCATCATCGCACACCTGGATGATCTGAGTGACCTTGGTGTCGATGTTCTATGGCTAAGTCCGGTCTATCCCTCGCCGAATGCGGATTACGGTTACGACATCAGCGATTACAGGAGCATACATAAGGATTATGGCACAATGGATGACATGATGGAACTGATCCATGAATCCGAAAAAAAGAACATCAAGATCGTGATGGACCTCGTGATCAACCACACATCCGATGAACACGAATGGTTTGTCAAGAGCAGGAACCCTGATAGTCCTTATAGGGATTATTATTACTGGCGCCCAGGCAAAGAGGGTGGACCACCCAACAACTGGACCAGTTTTTTTGCCGAGGGATGCTGGGAATACGATGAGACATCAGACGAATACTATATGCATCTTTTCGGTGTGAAACAACCGGACCTCAATTATCACAATCCGAAAGTTCTGGAAGAGATCAAAGACATCATGAGATTTTGGCTGGAAAAAGGTGTTTCCGGATTCAGATGCGATGTGATCAACATCATCTATAAGACCAGTCTTGAAGACGGGAAAAAGAAACTGGTTCTGACCGGAAGCGAACACTATTTGGCACAGGAAGGCACACATGATATTCTGAGAACGCTCAGAAGGGATGTCCTTTCAGGGTTCGATTGTTTCACGGTGGGAGAGACGGTATTTGTCACTCCTGAGATGGGCAAAACTCTCACAGATGAGAGCCGAGGGGAACTGGATCTGATTTTTTCTTTCGAACATATGGAGACGGATCAATTCATCGTCAAATGGTTCAAAAGGAAATTCGACCCCAAAAGATTCGCAGAGGTGATTTTCAAGTGGCAGCAGACCATTGAATGGAATGCCAATTATTTTGAAAACCACGATCAGCCCCGCAGTGTCTCCCGATTCGGTGATGATGGGAAGTACTGGGAAGCCTCTGCTAAAATGCTCGCCACATGCCTGTTGACACTGAAGGGCACGCCCTTCATCTACCAAGGACAGGAAATCGGCATGACCAATTACGGATTCACAAAACTCAATCAGATCAAAGACATTGAGACGCATAACGTGGTGAGGTTCGCTAAAAATATTCGCATTCCAAAGTGGTACCTCTGGAGCATGATCAGAAAAAATTCCAGGGACAACGCACGCACACCCTATCAGTGGAATTCAGACGACTACGCCGGTTTTTCCGGGCATGAGCCTTGGTTGTTGGTCAATCCGAACTATTTGAAAATCAACAGGGCAAAACAGGAGAATGATCCGGATTCCTTACTCCATTATTACAAGAGGATGATCAGATTACGAAAACGTAATAGAGTGTTGCTTGAAGGTGAGTTCATACCGGTCAAAGCATCGAAAACCGTGATTGTCTATCAAAGAAAACTTGGCGGTCAGGTTTGGACGATTGCACTGAATTTCTCGAAAAGTCCACTGAAATTTCAAAACACCGGTCGTTTGATCATATCCAGTTATGGTGACGAACATATTTCTGGAACGCTGAAACCTTTCGAATCAGCTGTTTTTGAGAGTCGCGACGCCTGATTCACCACAAATAATAAAAAAAATGTTTGTGCTCATATAGATTTGGTATTATAATCTATCTAGAGCCATGCAGGTGTGGTGGAATGGCAGACACGCTAGATTCAGGTTCTAGTGAGGGTAACTTCATGCAGGTTCAAGTCCTGTCACCTGCACCATCTATAAAAAGCATCGACGATAAAACGTTGATGCTTTTTTGTTTTAAGTGGTATATATCCTAATGAGAGATTCATAATAGAAATGATGGGGTGGTACTGTGAGAATAATCATAGCCGATGATTCGGCCTTTGTTAGAAGGATCATGATCAAAATGTTGAAAACGAATTTCAAGGGGATTGAAATCATAGCATGCCCGAGTGGCAAGGAAGCGCTTGAGGCATTCAGTCAAAAACCGACCGAGTGGATGATCGTCGATCTGCTTATGCCGGTCATGACGGGACAGGAACTGATTGAAAACATCAAAGAGAAATTTGATATGCCCAAAATCATTGTCGCATCTGCGGACATCCAGAAAGCCACCCGCGATGAGCTCTATGAAATGGGGATTGTGAAGTTCATCAACAAACCGCTTACCGCCGAAAAATTAAAAGCGATTGTAGACACAATAAGAGGAGTATAAAATGCTTGATGATATGCAAAAATCCATACTCAAAGAATATGTCAATGTTTTCATCGGGCAGGCTGCGAACATGCTCTCGGAGATGACAAACCAGCGTGTGTTGCTTTCGGTACAGGAGCTGGAAGTGATTGATATGAACGATGAAAACGCCACAAATGGAAAGACTTTTTTCGAACATGGGCACATTGTATCGAGTTCCATACGTTTCGGACAGGATTTCTCAGGACGCGCATATCTCATTTTTCCCGCCAATAAAGCGAAACAGTTGGTTGATGTTTGTTTGGGTACGCATTTCGAGAACACAGGCGTCGATTTCAATAAAGAACTGACGGACACCGATTTCGACGTGCTTAAGGAAATCAGCAACGTGATCCTCAATTCGGTGGTCGGGGAGTTCTCCAATCTGCTTGGCACCAAAGTCGATTTTGGAATTCCGGATGTGGAGCTTATTTTCGTTTCTGAAAATGAGCAGATTTCTCATTTGAAGAACAATGTCTACATGTTGATGTTCTTTACCAGTTTCAAAATGGAGATGGCGGAAATAAAAGGCGTGGTCGTCATTGCCTTAGGGATGCATTCCCTTAATATGGTTGTGGACAAAATCAATGAGATCATAGGTGAAATGAATGAATAATCTTTTGGAGAATACCCTTAACAAACTGAATAATGGTATTGTTCTTGTCGATAAGGACTTCAAGATACAGTTCTGGAACGACTGGCTCACGAGGAAGACAGGACTGTTGCTCGTTGAGGTTCTGGGAAAACCAATCGCCGAGTTCGCCCCCAAATTTGAACTGGTCCAATATTGCAAAATTCTGAAAAACGTCATGGAAACCGGACAATCTAGATTTCTTTCCGGTGCCCTCCACAAGTCGTTCTTCGGTGATTTTGTACAGAACATACAATTCGATCGTGTGACCCATTATCACACCTCATTTATCATGATCCAGGTGACTGATATAACTAATCATTCCCATAGGGTTCAAAAAATGAGGGATTTCATCAGTATTTTGGAGCTGGAAAATGATGAAATGCGAATGAATGAAGCGGAGTCAAGGCAAATGGCGATGCACGACGCATTGACGGGTCTGCCCAACCGATTGCAGTTCGGTGCCAAATTGAATGGCATGATTGATTTGAAAAAGCCTTTTGCATTGCTTTTCCTCGATGTGGACAATCTCAAGAACATCAACGATTCCCATGGGCATCGTGCCGGGGATGTCGTCCTACAGGAGATGGCTTACAGACTCAAAATGGCCGTCCGCACGGAAGATATGGTTGCAAGACTTTCCGGAGATGAATTCGCGGTTATTCTGGAAGGTGTGGATCATGAAAACGAGGTTGGAAGAATAGTACAAAAAATCATACTGAAATTCAAGCCGAAATTCGTAGTGGATAATGAGAGTCTGTCGGTTTCATGCTCTATAGGAATAGCCCTTTACCCAAGGGACGGAGAGGACCCGGATGTATTGCTGGATCTAGCCGATAAGGCGCTGTATCAGATCAAGCGAACCGGGAAAGCCGATTATGGATTTTATTCCAATCTATAAGAATTGAGTTAGGAGTGACTATAATGAAAAAAAGCAAATGGTTGATTTTGACACTGAGCATGTTGACAGTTTCCTTGTTGATAGTGGGATGCGGGTCAACTGACGCGGACCCTGGATATGTGGTGGATGATAAACCCGCACCTGAAGAGACCCCTACAGCAGAAGAAGCACTAGAACCAACAATTGAACCTGAACCAGAAGAGGAAGAAGAGAGTGCGGCGGATCTCATAACCGACAATCCAACAGCGGACAGTTATTACTATGAGTACGTGGTATCCATAGACGGAGCCGAACAAGTGGGATTCAAGATCTGGTCCTATGACAATCGAATCCGCTTTGAAGGCGGTATGGATGGGGAAACCTTCTATCTCGACTATAATAAAAAAGAGGGACTTCTTTACATGCCCGCAGAGAAAACCATGATCAAAATGCCACTTGAATCCATTGACAACGAGTGGGATTCACCATTCTTGATGACAGCGGATCTCGAAGATTCGGCAATTGCCGGAATGAAATACGTAGGTGACGAAAACCTGGATGGCAAAGATTGTGCTGTATATGAATACGAGTCCGGTGAAGGAAAAACCACCTATTACATTTGGAAGGATGAGGGTATCGTCATTCGATTGAAAGTGCAAATGGCGGGTGGAAGCACCTATGAATACTATTTCAAAGACCTGATCATCAACGAAAATTTCGAAATGGAACTTGAAATCCCCGATGATGTTCAGATCATAGGCTAGGCGTTGGCTGTTTAAACGCCACATGAACCACTGAACCACTGAACCACTGAACCGCCGAACCGCCGTTTGCGTACCAGGTACGCAAACGGCGGTTCGGCGGTTCGGCGGTTCACTTACTTTGCCGTATAAAAAAAACTATACGAGCATTTCAAATTATGATAAAATTTATTAAAGTATTAATTTGAGTACATAATAGGAGGAAGACCCAATGAAATTCAGTTCATTTACTTATCAAAGACCTGACATGACTGCCTACCAGGCAGAATTCAATCAGCAGATTGAAAATCTTAAGGGCGCGCCGACCGTGGAAAGTCAAATAGAGTGCATAGGTGAGATCACCAAGCTCAGAAACGAGTTTGATACTGCTTCCACACTGGTGCACGTCAGACATTCCATCAACACTGAAGACCCGTTCTATGACGCGGAAAACGACTTTATAGATGAGACCACGCCCGCCTATACGGAGTTGGTGGACAAATACTATCGAGCACTCGGAGAATCTCCATTCAAAGAGGAACTCCGAAAAGTGTATGGCGATCACCTTTTCAATATCATCGAAGTGAATCTCAAAACGTTCAAGCCGGAAATCATGGAAGACCTGAAACTCGAGAACGCCTTGTCATCAAAATACACGAAGCTCAGAACATCCGCCAAAATCATGTTCGAAGGAGAGGAACGCAATCTCTCTCAAATGGTGCCATTCTATGAGTCCAAAGACCGTGAAGTCCGAAAAGCCGCCCAAGAGGCTGCAACAAAATTCTTCGAGGACAACGAGAAGGCGTTCGACGACCTCTACCATGAACTGGTCCAGGTGCGCCATAGAATCGCCGAAAAACTCGGATATGAGAACTTCATCGAAGTGGGCTACATGAGACTCACAAGAACCGACTATGACATGAATGATGTCGCAACCTATAGAAAACAGGTGCTCAGAGATATCGTACCTCTTGCCACCGAACTCAGAAAAAGACAAAAGGAACGTCTCAAGCTTGACGACCTCAAATATTACGACGAGCCATTGGCATTCACAAGCGGCAACGCTACGCCTAAAGGCGACAGCAAATGGATTCTTGAAAACGGCAAGACCATGTATGAAGAACTCTCGAAGGAATCCGGAGAATTCATAAATTTCATGATGGACGGTGAGCTGCTCGACCTTGAAGCTAAAAAAGGCAAAGCGGGTGGCGGGTATTGCACATTCGTACCGAACTACAAATCGCCGTTCATATTCTCGAACTTCAACGGCACCTCAGGCGACATAGATGTGCTCACACATGAGGCAGGCCACGCATTCCAGGTCTATCAAAGCAGAAACTACGAACTGCCGGAATACGTCTGGCCAACGCTTGAAGCCTGTGAGATCCATTCCATGAGCATGGAGTTCATCACTTGGCCGTGGATGGAAAAATTCTTCCTGGAAGATACGGACAAATACAAGTTCAATCATCTCAGCGAATCGATCCTGTTCATTCCTTACGGCGTGCTCGTGGATGAGTTCCAACATTTCGTCTATGCGAATCCACATGTGACACCGGAAGAGAGAAGAGCAAAATGGAGCGAGCTTGAAAAGCTATACTTGCCACACAGAATGTATGAGGATAATGATTTCCTTGAAAGAGGCGGATACTTCTTCAGACAGGGCCATATATTCTCGGATCCTTTCTACTACATCGATTATACGCTGGCACAAGTCTGTGCGTTCCAGTTTTTCGTCAAGACGAGAGAAGACAGGGAAAAAGCATGGAAAGACTATATCACTTTGTGTAACAAAGGTGGAAGCATGCCATTCACTGAACTCGTGAAGGTCGCGAATCTGTTCAACCCATTTGAGGAAGGCTCCATCAAAAGAGTCATTCCGGCTCTTAAGGCGTATCTCGATGGAGTGGATGACAACCAGTTATAAAAAAAATGAACAATACGTAAAATATAAGTTGAAAAAAGCTGGTTCTTCACATAAAATAAGAGGGGTGGATGAAATCCGCCCCAATTGAAGATAGGACCAGTTGATGGTAATGCGAGATACCTTAAGAAGGTAGCCGAAGGAGCAATGTGAATGTTAGCCGACATGAGCAGAAACTCTCAGGCACAAGTAGTGTTATCGGATGGGACTCTGGAGAGACCTTTTAATAGGCACCGAAGGAAGAAGTGCGGTTTGGAATTTAAACTTGCGAATAACTCTCAGGTAAAGATACAGGGGTATACAGGGGGCACCTAGCATTGCTATGTCCACTTGTATACCTTTTTTGTTTACAAAGGTGAGGTTAAAGCCGTGTAAAAAGGGCATAAAAGAAACGTATAGAATGAAGGAGGTCGTATTATGGATTCAGTTAAAAAAACGGCGCTTTATGACGCGCACGTGGCACTTGGTGGTAAAGTCATCGATTTCGCAGGATGGGCATTGCCTGTTCAATACGAAGGAATCCTTGAAGAGCATGAAGCAGTCAGAAACGCAGCGGGCATATTCGATGTGTCCCACATGGGTGAAGTGGAAGTTAAAGGCCCGGGCGCATTCGATTTCGTACAAAATCTTGTGACCAATGATGTGTCGACACTTGAGGACAACCAAATCCTTTATGGTATGATGTGTTATGAAAACGGTGGAGTCGTTGACGATTTACTCGTATACAAATTCGAGCAAGATTTCTTCTACCTTGTCATCAATGCCAGCAATGTCGACAAAGACTTCGCTTGGATGCAGGAACAAAGCAAAGGTTTCGACGTTGAACTCAACAATGTTTCCCCTGAAGTTTCAGAAGTGGCGATCCAAGGTCCTTTGGCTCAGGATATTCTACAAAAGGTTGTCGATGTCGATCTTTCGGAAATCAAATTCTTTTATTGCAACCGCAACGTGACCATCGAAGGTGCCAAATGTCTCGTTTCCAGAACTGGCTACACTGGCGAGGACGGATTTGAGGTCTACACGGACAACTCAAGCATTGAAAAAGTATGGAACGCGCTTATGGCAGTCGGTGCACCAATGGGACTCAAACCGGCTGGACTCGGTTGTAGAGACACACTTCGTTTCGAGGCGGCATTACCGCTTTATGGCAACGAAATCGACGCCGACATCACGCCGCTTGAGGCAGGTCTTGGTTTCTTCGTGAAACTCGGCAAAGAAAACTTCATCGGCAAAGACGCCCTTGTCGCTCAAAAGGCGAATGGACTTCCTAGAAAGACCGTAGGCTTCGAGATGGCAAAAGGTATTCCTAGACATGGTTATGAAGTCGTATCAGGCGATGAGGTCATTGGTGTGGTTACAACCGGTTACTTGTCACCTACACTGGGGAAAAATATCGGAATGGCGCTCATCGACTCAAAATATGGCGAAATGGGCTCCGAAATCGGAATAAGAGTACGTAAGAATGTGTATCCTGCAACAGTTGTCAGCAAAAGATTTTATCAGAAAAATTATAAAAAATAGGCAATAAGCAAAGTAATTTACGTTATACTGTTACCAAGGGACCTAAATCCCCAAAATAAAAAATAAGATGATGAGAATTCACAGGAGGTATGGCTATGAAAATTGTTAACGGTTTGTATTATACGCAAGATCACGAGTGGATAAAATTGGAAGGTAACGCCGCATATGTCGGTATCACAGATTTCGCCGCACATGCACTTGGCTCAATCGTATTTGTGGAACTTCCGGAAGTAGACACTGAAATTGAAGCGGAAGAAAACTTTGGAACAATCGAATCAGTAAAAGCGGCTTCTGACATGTTGATGCCTGTCACTGGAAAAATAATTGAAGTAAACGAAGATCTTGAAAACGATCCTTCACTCATCAACAGCGATCCATATGAAAACTGGATCTGTAAAATCGAAATCGCAAACAAAGCTGATCTCGATGAGTTGATGAATGCTGAAGAATACGAAGCATTCTGTAAAGAGGAGGCGTAAATGAGGTTTCCCTACATCCCAAATACAAAACAGGATGAGGAAAAAATGTTGAATGTGCTCGGACTGGATTCTGTGGACCGTCTTTTTGACGATATCCCACAGTCCATCAAACTGGGCAGACGTTTGAACCTTGACATTCCCCGTTCTGAATCTGAAGTCAGCAAAATGGTCAAACATCTTGCGAATAAAAACCTAAGCACAGAGGAACTCGTTTGTTTTAGAGGCGCCGGTGCTTATGATCACGCGATTCCATCAGTGGTTCACCACTTGATTTCGCGTTCTGAGTTTTACACAGCATACACACCTTATCAACCTGAAATCAGCCAAGGCACACTTCAGGCGATATTCGAATATCAAACCATGATCGCGAACATCACTGGCATGGACGTTGCAAACGCTTCCATGTACGATGGCGCATCTGCTACTGCAGAAGCTGCGATGCTCGCATCAGCCAACCAAAAAGGCGATACGATTCTGATCTCCGAAACAGTCAATCCTGAAGTCAGGGATGTCGTAAAAACCTATATGCGATTTTACAACATCAAAGTTGTGGAAATCCCTGCAAAAGACGGTTTGACAGATGTTGCGGCCCTAAGAGGACTCGCAAGCGCCGACACAGTTGGCGTGATCATCCAGACTCCAAACTTCTTCGGAAACATCGAAGATTGTACTGAAGCGGTTGAAATCGCTCATGAAAACAAGGCGCTCTTCATCATGAATGTCGATCCTATCTCCCTAGGTCTTTTAAAGACACCTGGTGAATACGGTGCGGACATTGCAGTGGGAGAAGGTCAAGTACTCGGCAACAGCCTCAACTACGGTGGACCATACCTCGGTTTTATGGCGTCGAGCACAAAACAAATGCGTAAACTTCCAGGTCGTATCGTCGGACAGACAGTCGATCTCGATGGCAAGCGCGCGTTCACATTGACACTTCAAGCACGTGAGCAACACATCAGACGTGAAAAAGCGACTTCCAACATCTGCTCCAACCAGGCGCTCAATGCTCTTGCGGCGACCATTTACATGGGACTGCTCGGCAAAGAGGGGATGGCTGAAGTGGCTGAGCAATCAGCGACAAAAGCATACTATGCAAAACAGGAATTGATCAAAACAGGCAAATTCAGATCTGTTTATGATGCGCCTTTCTTCAGGGAGTTTGTACTTGAAACGGATATCGACATCGAAGACCTCAACAAACAACTTGCTGACAAAGGTTTCCTGGGCGGCTATAACTTAGGTAAAGATTATCCATCAGATAAAAACCGTGTTCTTTTCTGCGTCACTGAAAAACGTACAAAAGATGAAATCGATTGTCTGGTAAAAGCAATGGAGGAAATCACATGGTAAAATACGATCAGCTTATTTTTGAAATATCAAAAGAAGGCAGAAAAGGGTATGCATTTCCCGGATGCAAAGTTGATAATGTGAATCTTGATGAAATGATTCCATCGGCTCTGAGACGCGGAACTGAAATCATACTTCCTGAAGTGAGTGAGCCACAACTCGTGAGACACTACACTCAGGTCAGCATGAAGAACTTTGGCGTGGACACCGGATTCTATCCGCTCGGTTCATGTACAATGAAGTACAACCCAAAAATCAATGAGGATATGGCATCACTGTCTAAATTCTCCGCACTTCATCCCCATCAGGATGAAAATACCGTTCAAGGTGCTCTCGAACTCATGCACAACCTTTCAGGCATGCTCAGTGAAATCGGCGGCATGGATGCGTTTTCGCTCCAACCGGCAGCTGGCGCACAGGGTGAACTTGCGGGACTCATGATCATCAAGGCATACCACGAGAAGCGTGGCGATTTCAAACGTACCAAAATCATCGTTCCTGACTCTGCGCATGGTACCAACCCTGCCAGTGCTCACGTTGCCGGTTTTGACGTGGTTGAGATCAAATCCACAAGAGATGGCGCCATCGATATCGAGAACCTCAAAGCGGCACTTAACGATGAGATCGCAGGCCTCATGCTCACCAACCCGAGCACACTTGGTCTTTTCGAGAAAAACATCGTAGAAATCGCTAAACTGGTCCACGAAGCAGGCGGACAGCTCTATTATGACGGTGCGAACCTCAATGCGATCATGGGACAAACACGCCCTGGCGACATGGGATTTGACGTCGTTCACTACAATCTCCACAAAACTTTCACAACGCCACACGGCGGTGGCGGCCCTGGTTCAGGACCTGTGGGCGTCATGAAACACCTCGAGCCATTCTTACCGAAACCTGTGGTCACAAAAGTCGGCGACACTTTCACACTGGACAACAACCGTCCGGACAGTATCGGCAGACTCAAGAGCTTCAACGGCAACTTCGGCATCTTGGTGAGAGCGTACACTTACATCCTCACAATGGGCGCTGAAGGCCTCACAAGAGTATCCGAGATGGCGGTTCTCAACGCGAACTACATCCAGGAAAAATTGAAAGCCTATTACACATTGCCAGTAGATACGATCTGCAAGCATGAATTTGTTCTTGCGGGTCTTAAAAATGAACTCAGCACATGCAGCACACTTGATGTTGCGAAGAGACTTCTGGATCATGGATACCATCCTCCAACAATCTACTTCCCGCTCATCGTGCCTAATGCGATCATGATTGAACCGACCGAGACAGAAAGCCTTGAAACACTTGACGCTTTCATCGACGTCATGATTCAGATCAGCAAAGAAGCGGATGAGAATCCAGAGCTTCTTAAAAATGCGCCTACAACCACTGTCATCCGCAGAGTGGATGAGGTCATGGCAGCGCGTTCACCAATCCTCAAATGGGAAAAACAATAATTAGGAGGCTGCATTCATGCAAAAGAGAATCGTCGTTATAGGTGGCGGACCGGGAGGTTATGTTGCCGCGATCAGAGGCGCCCAGCTGGGTGCCCAGGTCACGCTCATAGAACGCCATAAAATCGGGGGCACTTGCCTCAATTACGGGTGCATACCTACAAAGACGCTTTACAGAAATGCGGAGCTTCTCAACACATTAAAACACATTGATGATTTTGGAATCAGTGTGGGTGAAGTTTCAATTGATGTGGATAAAATCCAAAAGCGCAAAGACGAAATCGTCACCCAACTCGTCACAGGTATAGAGCAACTCATCAAAGTCAATGACATCGACGTGATTCAAGGTTCGGCATCTTTCGTTTCAGAGGACACGTTGCTCGTGACCAAAGAAGATGGAGAGACATTCCACATCACTTGCGACGACATCATCGTCGCTTCAGGATCCAAACCGAGCATGTTACCACTCGAAGGCATAGATTTGCCTGGCGTGATCACAAGCAAGGAACTCCTGGAATTCGAATCGGTACCGAAGCGTTTGGTCATCATCGGCGGAGGCGTCATCGCCATGGAGTTCGCGGGCATTTTCGCAGCCATGGGCAGTGAGGTCGACGTAGTCATCAGAAGCGATCGTTTCCTTAAGGAAGTCGACTCTGAGATCACAAAGCGTTTTGCACCGTATCTCAAGAAAAAAGGCATCAATCTTCACAAGAATGTCAGTTTCGTCCGAATCGAAAAGACTGAAGACGGAATAGCACTTGTAGGTGAGACCAAAAAAGGCGAAGTGAAATTCCCTGCGGACCAGATTCTGGTTTCCACAGGCCGTTCACCAGTACTCGAAGGCCTCAACCTCGAAGCCGCTGGCATTGAATATACACGTAAAGGCATCACAGTCGATGCCCACTATAAAACAACTGCTAAAAACATTTATGCAATCGGCGATGTCAACGGTAAGATCATGTTGGCCCACGCCGCATCACATCAAGGAATCGCTGCTGCCGAAGCCATCATGGGCATAGAGCATAAGGGTAACCACGATGTGGTACCGAACTGTATATTTGTATTTCCGGAGATCTCTAGTGTGGGGCTTTCAGAAGATGAAGCTGCAGAAAAGGGCATCGAAATCAAAAAAAGCAAATTTATGTTCGGTGCCAATGGCAAAGCGCTCAGTATCGGAGAACCCGAAGGCTTCATCAAAGTCATTTCCGACATGGATGATGTCATTCTCGGCGTTCACATCTTGGGACCTCATGCGTCGGATTTGATTCATGAAGGTGCGCTGGCCATCACAAGTGGCCTCAAGGTGGACGACATAGCAAACACGATCCACGCCCATCCGACACTCGGAGAGGCTTTTGCTGAAGCGACAATGGGACTGAAAGGCGAAGCCATTCACATGGCACCGATTAAAACGAAATAGTAGAAGATCAAGGAGAGCGTGATATGAATTTAGAGTTGATTAAAAAGAACGATCCTGAACTTTATGAAACGATGGAACTCGAACTTAAGCGTCAATCCAGCAACATCGAATTGATTGCTTCTGAAAACTTTACAAGCCTCACTGTAATGGAAGCTATGGGCTCGCACCTCACCAACAAGTACGCTGAAGGGTATCCCGGCAAGCGTTACTATGGTGGCTGTGAGTTCGTGGACATGAGCGAAGACCTCGCAAGAGATCGCATGAAGGCACTTTTCGGTGCGGAACACGCCAATGTCCAACCGCATTCAGGCTCACAGGCAAACATGGGCGTCTACATGGCTGTTCTCGAGCCAGGCGCTAAAATCCTCGGAATGAACCTTTCTGACGGCGGTCACTTGACCCACGGCAGCCCGGTGAACTTCTCAGGCAAACTTTACAACTTCGTTTCATACGGAGTGGATGAAAAGGGATTCATCGATTACGATGCACTCAGAGCTCAAGCCATCGCAGAAAAACCTGAAATGATCGTTTCAGGCGCAAGCGCTTACTCAAGAACAATCGACTTCCCGAAAATCAGAGAAATCTGTGACGAAGTCGGCGCACTCATGATGGTGGACATGGCACATATCGCTGGCCTCATCGCAGCCGGTGTGCATCCAAGTCCAGTACCATACGCTGATTTCGTGACCACGACCACCCACAAGACCCTCAGAGGCCCAAGAGGCGGCGCGATCCTTTGCAAGGAAGAATATGCGAAAGCAGTCGACAAAGCCATTTTCCCGGGCATCCAAGGCGGTCCACTCATGCACATCATCGCTGCCAAGGCGGTATGTTTCAAAGAGGCCATGTCAGAAGAATTCAAAACTTACCAAAAGAATGTGGTCAAAAACGCTTCCGTTCTTGCAGATGCGCTTACAGCCAAAGGATTCCAAATCGTTTCAGGCGGCACCGACAACCACTTGATGCTTGTCGACCTCAGAAACAAGGACATCACAGGCAAAGCTGCAGAGAAATTGCTCGACGAAGTGGGCATTACCACAAACAAAAATACAGTACCAAACGAAACGGCTAGCCCATTCGTGACAAGCGGCATCCGTATCGGTACACCAGCCAGCACGACCCGTGGTTTCGGCGAAGCTGAAATGATTGAGATTGCTGATATTATTAGCTGGGTAATTGATAACAGAGATGCTGACCTCGAGCCTGCAAGGGTGAGAGTTAAGGCGCTCTGTGACAGATTCCCGCTTTATAAGTAGTCGTGCCAACGGAGGTCAGGTCTCTGTAGTGGTTTTGCTTTTGAAGCGCTCTGCGAGCGGGCTTCAAATGCAGTTGGTTTTTGGCAACTCTGCGAGTGCCAAGTAGTTGGTGGTTAGGAAAAGAGAAAGTCAAGAGATCAAAGTCAAGAGATTAAGATCGTGTTCCAACTGCGTTGGAAAGATTAAAGTCAAGACCAAGACCAGTTTCCAACATCACAAAAAAGAATAATGAGCCAAGTCATTTTTTACTGACTTGGCTCATGTTTTTTTGTGATCATCAACGCAAACTACCCGCTTTTGACTTTAATCTTTTGACCTTTTACGCACTTGATCTTATCTTTTCCCAACTACTTGGCGTCAGCCAAAAACTACTTGACGCGCTTGAAAGAGCGTCAAAAACCACTGCGCACTTCACGCGCTCAACGAGCGCTAGAAGCGAGCAAAACCACCGTGATGCCCGCCTTCGGCAGCATCACTCAAACTTATCAAAATAAATCCGCTCGGCCGGCATGCCTTTTTCAATCAACAACGGCGTCACCGAATCAATCATGACCGGGCTACCGCAAAGGTAAGCCTCTTTGTCTTCGGCATTCTCGAGGAATTTCTTGAGCATATCGGTGACACGGCCTTTTTCGCCGTCCCAGTGGCAACTTTCTGTTGGTTTGGAGAGGCAAGTGACCACTCTGAGATTTGGCATATCTTTTTGAAGAGCTTCAAGAGTTTCCATTTCAAAGAGGTCCTCGCGTGTTCTCGCACCGAAGTAGAAAGTGACTTTGCGGTCGATTTTCTTGGAATGCATGTACTTGAGGATCGACATGATCGGTGCCATACCGGTTCCAATGGCCACCATGACCATTTCCCGGTCGCCCTCTTGATAGTAGAAGTCTCCATATGGGCCGACCACTGTGATCTTTTGGCCTTCTTTCAAGTAGTTGTGCACGTAAGTTGTGGCCACACCATCTTTGACATAACCGATATAGAGTTCCACGGCTTTGGGATCCAGTGGGGATGATGCAATCGAGTAGGCGCGGTAGACTTCCTCGTCGTTGCCCTTGTATTTGGGGGCAAGCAGCTGGATGTATTGTCCGGCTTTGAAGTCGATTTCCTCATCCTCGGGTAGTGAAAGTCTCAGATGTTTGATGCTTGGTGTGACGTCTTTGAGGAATTCCACATGATACTCGAATTGCTGGACGGAGAGGAGTTCCGCTGGAATCTGGATCTGTATGTCCTCTCTGACCTTGAGTTGGCAGGAAAGGCGAACGCCATCGGCTCTTTCCTCAGGAGTCACATAGCCGAGTTCCGTTGGTAGGAACTGGCCACCGCCTTCGATGACGGTCACTTTGCAATAACCGCAACTGCCCTTGCCACCGCATGCTGACGGAATGAAAACCTTTTGTTCCATCAGGGCGGAAAGGAGCGTGTCGCCACCATCCACAATGAGTTCCTTGTCCTTGTTGATCGTGATTTTTTTCTCGCCGTAATTGGCGATGGTCTTGTTGGCAATCGATAAAAGCAATGCGAGAAGACCTGTGATGCTACTTATGGCTAAGACTGTTATTCCAATCGTCTGCATAGAATCCTCCTATTGAATTTGCACGATGCCTGAAAATCCTAAAAATGCAAGTGCCATGATGCCTGTTATGATGAGTGTGATGCCCGGACCTTCGAGGCCCTTTGGAATCTTTGCACCCTTGATTCTCTTTCGGATACCTGCCATCGCAACGATTGCGAGTGTCCAACCGAGTCCTGATCCGACGCCGAATGCGAAGGATTGGATCAAGTTGTAGTCACGGATGATCATGAAAAGTGAAACTCCAAGAATCGCACAGTTTACAGTGATCAGTGGCAAGAAAATTCCGAGTGAGTAGTAAAGTGTCTCGAAATAGCGTTCAATGATCATCTCGACGAGTTGCACGAATGCTGCGATGACGACGATGAAAACGATGAATCTGAGATATTCGAGTCCCAGTGGCACCAACATATAATGATAGATGAAATAATTCAGTACATTTGTGGCGGCAAGCACGAAAGTAACCGCTTGACCCAGACTGAGTGAAGTCTTGATCTCACCAGAAACCGCTATGAATGAGCACATGCCCAAAAAGTTGGCGAGGATCATGTTATTGGTGAATATTGATGCGAAGAATATAATCCATGGACTGATTTCAATCATGACTTAACACCTGCCTTTTCTGTATCTTCATGTGGAAATAGACTATAGGTTGCCCAGATGACGATGCCAAGCATGAAGAACGCGCCTGGAGGCATGATCATGAGCGTCCAGTTGACCCAGCCTTCACCGAGAATCTGGATGCCAAACAGTGAACCGAAGCCCAACAGCTCTCTGAAGAAAGCGATCAGCAGCAGTACCCATGTGTATCCGAAGCCCATGATCAGACCATCGAAAAATGAGATGAAAGGTTTGTTCTTTTGTGCGAATGCTTCCGCACGGCCCATGATGATGCAGTTGGTGATGATGAGGCCCACATAGGGTCCGAGAGCTTTTGACATGGACGGCATATAGGCTTTAAGGAACAAGTCGAGTATGATGACGTATGCTGAGATGATCAGCGTCTGGACCATCATACGGATGTGTTTCGGGGTCTTGGTTCTGAGCAGTGAAACCGTAAAACTTGAAAATGCGGTGACGAACATGAGTCCGACGCCCATAACTAGTGAATTGAGCAAGAGGTTTGTCACTGCAAGAGAAGAACAGATGCCGAGTATTTGTCTAAAAATCGGATTGTCTTTGTAGACGCCGGCTTTTAAGACTCTAATTATTTCCATCATACAGATTTTCCTCCTCAGCAAAGATTTTGATTTCCGTCATAAAATTGTTGACTATTGCGCTTACAGAGGTGGAAGTCAGCGTCGCACCGGTGATCGCATCAATGTTGCCACCTGACGCGGGTCTATACACAACCGGCGGGTCGCCCGAAGCGTCCAGAGTCCTGAATTGCTCCTTGTACCACTCCTCGTCAATCCTTCCGCCGAGTCCCGGTGTTTCCGAGTGGGCTACGAAGTCGATGCCGAGCAGCGTCTCAAAGTCAGGCGAAATTGCGACATAACCGGAGATGCTTCCCCATAGTCCGTTGCCGGCGAGTGGAAAAGCGTATCCGTCGATACTGCCTTCATTTTTAAAGATATAGTAGGTCATATCCTCTGATTCCACCGTTTCAAGACGTTCCTCAAACAGTTTGTTCACAACGGACTGTTCATCCTCGAATGGGATGTCAAATACATAAAGTATGGATTTCTGAAGCCTGAGTTCCTCTTGAGCCTCAATGATCTCAATTGTGCTTTCATTAATGAAAGCGAGTACAAAAGTATATGCGGCCGTCAAAATCAGCATAAACAAAACGGGGTAGAGCACCTGCTTTTTCTTAGCCATGGCTTACCTCCTTTTCCAGCTTCTCTCTTTTAGCCTTTCTGGATTTTTTCACTTCGTTGACGCCCTCATCGATAATTGGCGCAAACGTGTTCCCGATCAATATCGCAAACATGATACCGCCGGCAAAGAGTGCGAATCCACGAATAATGACTGTGATGACACCAATCAAAATGCCATAGATGATCCGACCTTCCTTGGTCTTGGGTGACGAAATCGGGTCGGTCGCCATAAATACCGCACCGAACAAGATACCGCCAGTGAAAAGACCGTAAATCGGATTCGGAATCTGCTCAAATCCGAGCGCGTATAAAACGCCACTCATTAAAAGAAAACCGCCGACTACACTAAACATTGTTTCTTTTGACGCGGTTTTGGTATAAATCAAATAGATGGCTGCGAGCAAAATCAGTATGGCACTGGTTTCACCAATAGAGCCTGCGATGTTGCCGAGCACGACTCTTGACCATTCGAACGTTTCACCCGAAGCCCTATAGATAAGCATCGGCGTCGACTGCGTCACCGCATCGATGGGTGTTCCAAGGTATTTCGTAAAACCGCCCATAACGCCTTCAACAGGCTGGGTCCACTCGACAGTAAGGAACTTTGGAAAATTGACATAAATAAAAGCGCGTCCGACGAGAGCTGGGTTGAATGGATTCTTACCGAATCCCCCAAAGACCATTTTGCCGAACAAGACGCCAAAGATAATGCCGATGATCGCAATCCAATAAGGCGTGGAAGGTGGGAGTGTCAAAGTAAAAAGCACACTGGTGACCCAAACCGCTTCGGTGATTTTCTTCGTGGTGCGTCTTACGAAAACCCACTCGGTCAAACTGCCGAAAAATGATGTAACGATCAGAAGACCCAGAACACGCCAACCGAAAAAGTAGATGCTTGCGATAATGATGGGAATGAGCGAATATATGACTTTACGCATCATTGCTTGCTTCATAAATTGTATATTTTTGAATGATAGTTTCAAAAGCGTCCCTCCTATATATAGTATTTCAATTACATTTCAGCTTTCCTTCTATATATATCCAAATGTTATTATAACATATCAAGATTTTTTTATAAAAGTTTCACCGAAAATAAAAGAGGTGTACGTATATAATAGCGAAGGTCGAGAACAACGGCTTTGACATCAAAATTTGAAAGGAGAATTAACATGAAAAAAGTACTATCACTTGTATTGGTAGCCGTCATGATCATGACACTGTCATCATCAGCTATTTTCGCGGCTCCTAACAACAATCCAAACGCAGCATTCAACAGAGACAAATCAGCCTTTGAAAACAAGGTGAAGAATAAGACAATGAACGAAGGCGAAGAAGAAGCATTGAAAGAGCAATTGAGATTCACAATGCTCAACGGTGAAGGCTTACCATACGGATTAGCAAAAAGAACAGATCTACCTCCTGGTTTACAAAAGATTTTTGCTAGAACAGGTTTCTTACCATATGGAATTGGAAAAAGATTAATGGAAGATTATCCATTACCTGGAACTAGAACAGACATAGAAGTTTTGAAAGCACTTATTGTAACTGCAGAAAACAAAGATGACGCAGCTGTTGTTGCTGAATACAAAGGTGGTCAAACAACTATCAACACATTTATAGCGGCTATACTAGTTGCAGATAACTTTGCTGATGGGTATGTTGAAACACAAAAAGCACAAATCAAAACTGAAATTGATAAATTGAAAGCAGCTATGAAAGTTTTTGATGATGCTAAATTCGTAGATGAGAAATTGGTTGAAGTTGAAGTCATTCTAGCAAAACTATTGATTTTCAAAACTAATTATTATGCAGTATTATCTGATGATAAACAAGATGATTTAGATGAACTTATCATTTTCATCACAACAATTGTTAGTGCTGAAAAACTTACAAAAGGTGAATTTGACAAGATTGTAATGGAAGCAAAAGCATTCGAAGATCCAATGATCGTTCTTAACAACAAAATTACTGAAGCTAAAATTTTGTTGTACAAAGATATCACAAACATTAATTCAGACTTTAAAGTAGTAGAAGGCACATTGCCTGGCAACTATCTTCCTGGCTCAAACCCAGCACTTAAAAATGCGATTACAGTAGCTGAAAACTTTGTTGCAACACATATGGTCCAAAATTTGGTCGTAATCAAATCTGAAGTGGATGCTCAAGTAAAAACATTGAATACTGCCATGGAAACTTTCAAAGGCAATAAAATACTAGGTGCTGATGAAATGTCAGTAGTTAAAATGATCATCAACATTCTAGAAGATAAATACAACACTCCATATTCAACAAAATTAAATACATTGATTATTGATTTGAATTACTATGTTGATAATCCAGCACTTTTTACAATCGCAGCATATGATGATTTACTTGATAGAACTGATTACTACATCAATGATTTATTTGATTCAATAGTAACTGTATTGGAATTATTGATTATTGATGCTGAAGCAAAAGTTTTAATTACTCCAGTAAGTGCTGAAAGAACAGCGCTTATAGCATTGATTGTTGAAATAGAAAATTACATTGATGCTAAAGAGTATAAGTATATTGAATTGGTAGCGTTCTTCAACGAATTGCTTGTTGCTTACAACGCATTATAAGAAATTTGTTAGACATATAAAACCCATCCTATAGGTCCAGATGCGCTTGATTACGCATTTGGGCCCTTTTTTTCACCCAAAACAGGAGAGATGCACGTATAAGATACTGATACGCCAAGGAACCCGCGAAAGGAGGTCACCATGAAGAAATTGCTGTCGCTGGCACTTGTGTTCGTAACAATCACGTCGCTGTTTTCCACACCGATATTTGCCAATGAATCCAACGCTCAATCCATTGAAGCGGTAGAGGAAATCATGAATTCGGAACAAATTTTATTTGAACTTATAAAAAAAGGTAATGATCATCTTAAGAATGCCGACGAAAAAAACTACGCAGATGGGGCATCCGCTCTTACACATCTGAAGACATCACTTGAATATGCTTGGTCAACTCGTTATGAATCTCACCTAACAATAAGCAATGCAGTTGTACTAAAGCGTGCAATCACCAATTTGAGCAGCCGGAAGTATATGCCGCTTGAAGCGCTGATTCCCCTAAGAGTGGTGGAAGAAAAGCTCAATGAATACAAGACCAAATTTTATGATTTTTTAAATGAAGGCAAGAAAAATGAACTCGATGAACTCATCGAACTGATCAAGACATACACAGATGAGGATTCCGATCTCAGACTCACCAAAGGTGTCTTTGATGGCATCATGAGAAGGGAAAAAGCATTTGACGATCCGATCGTCGTTTTGACTGTGGTGCTCAACAGTGCCAGAATATTGCTCTTCAAAGATCCCAACGATCCAAGCAAAGGCTACTACTATGACCGTGGAGATGAAATCGAAGATTATATCAAGGATTTGACTCTGTGTCTGCATAAGCCCAAACCATTTACTGTGGAAGCATTTAACGAAATCTAACCAGCCCTCATAGCCATGGCCCAGTTCCCCCTGAGCCTGGCTTTTTTTCGTCCCTTTACAATCCCTCCCGCCATGATATAATAAAAACTGAGGAATATTGAAGGGAGTATACAGAGATGAATATAGCAGTAATAGGCGCAGGTGCCGGTGGAACCAAATTGATCAATTTGTTCCATGAATATCCTGGACTTACCGTAGTGAGTGTGGTGGATAAAAACATGCAGTCACCAGGGATTCTCAGGGCAAAAGAGCTTGGAATCCATGTGACCTCAGATATCAGCGATATCAGTCTTAAAGCTGAAACCATCGTTGAAGCCACTGGTAGTATCAAAGTTCTAGAAATGATCAAAGATCACTTTGGAGATTCGAAGAGAATCATTGAGTCCGACGTGGCACAACTGATGATGGGCATCGTAGACAAACAGGTGGATACCACCAACAGACTGAATTTTCAGCTTGAGGAAATCAACAAGACCAGCGAGAGATTGCATCTGGAAATGAACAAAATCGTAGAAGTGACAGGTGATTTGAACAAAATCAACGCCACTTTGGTGAACTCGTCCAACGAATCCAAAAAATTCATTGAAAAGACTGATGAAATGATCCGTGCGGTCAACAAAATCACTCAACAAATCAAAATCTTAGGCCTCAACGCCAACATAGAAGCAGCACGTGCCGGTGAGCATGGAAGAGGGTTCTCGGTGGTCGCCAACGAAGTCCAAAAGATGTCCAGCAACACCAGTGAATTCGCAGGACAGATTTCAGACCTTCTCAGCGCACTCAGCCTTGAAAATGAAAACATAGCCAAAGAAGTGATGCGTCTCAACGACATATCCACTTCACAGCACGAAATCACCCATAAAGCTAAAGGCATTGTAGATGAACTGAAAAATCTATAAAATTGTGATTCGATTGGGGACAGGTTGAAAATCCAAATGGGGACAGGTCCAAAGTGGTACCTAGCAAGCTAGATACCACTTCAGAC
>DHVT01000008.1 GCA_002412775.1 Firmicutes bacterium UBA5201
AGGACATTATCACATGTGAATCATAAACATGGGGAAATCAAATAAATGAAAGTTGTCACTACAAAGGTTTTGTGTTAGAATGTTTTAGGGTTTTACACAAGACATTTGATTGGAGTAAATAATGGTATTGGAATCTTTAAGAAAAATATATAGAGAACATCAGATTTTATTGAACGAACCGATGGCGAATCACACTTCGTTTAAGATTGGCGGTCCGGCAAAGATCCTCGTTTTACCGGAAAATTCCGATCAGATTGTCAATACAATCAGATTGTGTAAATCTATGGACCAACCGTACCTGATCATGGGTAACGGATCCAACATCTTGGTCGAGGATAAAGGAATAGATGCTTTGATCATAAAAATTTCCGAACAGATGAGTTCGGTTGAGTTTGATGGAGATACCGTTATTGCGGAGTCGGGTGTCTTGCTCTCCAAACTGTCCAAAATGATTCAAAGGGCATCTTTGAAGGGATTTGAATTCGCTTCGGGAATACCAGGAACACTGGGTGGAGCCATTTTCATGAACGCAGGTGCCTATGATGGTGAAATCAAGGATGTCATCGAGTGGGTAGAAGTCATAACCCCTGAAGATGAAATCATAAGAATTGATTCCAAGGCCCTGGCCTTTGATTATCGTACAAGTGTGGTGAGGGACAAAGGGTACATTGTTTTGCGATGTGCCATAAAACTTGAAAAAGGTGATCCGATGATCATTCAAGAGATCATAAATGAGCTCACTTACAAGAGAGTCTCGAGACAACCTCTTGAATATCCAAGTGCCGGAAGCACTTTCAAAAGACCTCCGGGATTTTATGCGGGTCAGCTTATTGAAGATGCGGGCTTGAGAGGTTTGCGTCATGGTGATGCGCAAGTTTCTGAAAAACACTGTGGTTTCGTGATCAATGTGGGAAAAGCCACATGCAATGAAGTCATGGATTTGATTCGCGTGATCCAAAAGGTCGTAAAAGACACTTTTGATGTGGATCTTGAAAGAGAAGTCCGTATATTTGGAAAAGAATAGTATCTTTGAGCGCTCATTATTGAGCGCTTTTTTGTTGAATGAATGATTCTAATGAGTAAAAAATTGGTATAATAGAATATAATGATAATGAAAGTAGGTGATGTGCATGAGAATCAGAGGTGATTATCATATGCATTCGAGATACAGTGGAGACAGCAACAACGATCTTGAAAGCATTGTACAAAGGGCAATTGAAATCGGTCTTGAGGAAATTGCGATAACGGATCATGGTCCAAGCCACAACGGATATGGAATAAAAAGAATTGAATACTGGGTTCTGAGAAGAGAAATTGATCATTTAAACGAAAAATATCCTCAAATCAAAGTCCTTTTGGGCCTTGAAGCGAATATTCTCGGCGTCGATGGAAGAATCGATCTCGATGAGGAGATGCGTGGGTTGAATGATTGGGTGAACGCAGGATACCATTTTGGAAGCAATTTGAAAATGGATTACAAAATTCATTTGGACAACATTCTCAGCAAATTTTCAAAGAAAATCCATGAGCGGGCTATGAAAACAAATACCGAGGCCATGATCTCAGCCATGAGAAACAATAAGATCAATATGATCACCCATCCCGGCGCAAAAGGACCGATTGATATCGCCGCTGTCGCCAAGGTCGCCGCTGAAACGGGGACCATGCTTGAAATCAACAACAGCCATGGTCATCTGACCACAGATGAGATTGTTATCGCGATGCAGTTTCCTGTAAAATTCGTGCTCAACAGTGATGCCCATAAGATTGAGGATATCGGCAAAGTCGAGGATTCCATTTCAAGAGTGATAGAAGCTGGACTGGATCCCAAAAGAGTCTATAACATCATAGTAGAATAGTCGTAGGAGGCCATCATGAATTTCATTATAATATCTGGTCAATCAGGTGCAGGAAAGAGTCAGGCGAAAAAAGTGTTTGAAGATCTCGGGTTTTATTGTGTGGATAATCTTCCACCTTCTTTGATTCCAAGCTTCATTGAACTTTTGGAGCAAAGCTCCGAGAACATTTCCAATATCGCACTCGTCATCGATATCAGAGGCGGAAAATTTTTCAAAGATCTGGAGAATAATCTGAAACTGTTGAAAAGCAAGGCGTATCCATATAAAATATTCTATTTTGAGGCCAACGACGATGTGATCTTAAAGCGATTCAAAGAGACTAGAAGAACGCATCCACTTGATCCCAGCGGTAGAATCGAGGATGCCATCATCGCTGAGAAGGATCTGCTGGAGACGCTGAAAAGCAAAGCCGATTATGTCATAAACACAAGCACCACCAATCAAGCCGAACTGAAGAATGAGATTTCCAGATACCTCGAGATCGATGAGACAAAAAATTCGATTTCTTTGACGCTCATTTCATTTGGTTTCAAAAAAGGCATCCCACTCGATTCGGATTTTTTGTTCGATGTCAGATTTCTGCCCAATCCGTTCTATATTGAATCATTGAGGGGACTTACCGGAAATGATGAGGCGGTCAGTGATTTTGTGATGGGATTCGAAGAGAGCAACAAAATGCTGGAACATATCAAGACCTTGCTGGACTACTCGCTTTCCTGTTTCGAAAAAGATGGGAGAATGCAATTGGTGGTTTCCATAGGATGTACGGGTGGGCAGCATCGTTCTGTGACGTTTATCAACGCACTTGCTAGGCATTTCGACGATCACGGTTACAACATCAAAATCGTGCATCGTGACATCAAAAGGGAAGCGTAACGGATTATGGTGAATATTGTGGCCCTTGGTGGCGGAACAGGATTATCCATAATTTTGCGTGGACTCAAAGAAATATCAAGCAATATCACCGCGGTGGTCACTGTGGCGGATGATGGCGGCGGATCTGGCGTTTTGCGTGAGGACCTGGGCATGTTGCCACCGGGAGACGTCAGAAACTGCATTTTGGCACTGGCCAACAAAGAACCGATCCTTCAGGATCTTTTTCAATACAGATTTGAGGAAGGTCGTCTCAAAGGACAGAATTTTGGAAACCTGATGATTGCGGCCATGGTTGGAATCTCCGATAGTTTTGAGATGGCCATTCGCAAAATATCAGACATATTTGCGATAACCGGAGAAGTTTTTCCGGTTTCTGAGGAAGATTTGACCTTATTTGCCGAACTTGCTGGTGGTACCATTGTCGCAGGTGAATCCAACATACCGTATGAAGTGATCAAACGCAAATCCAAAATCGAACGGATTTGGATTGAACCGACAGATGCCAGGACCAGCAGGCAAGTAGTCGATCGAATCAAGAAGGCGGATATGATCGTACTTGGACCTGGCAGCCTTTATACCAGCATCATTCCAAACTTGTTGATCCACCAGGTGGTGGATGCGATCAATGAGAGCGACGCATCCATATTTTATATATCCAACATCATGACCCAACCGGGAGAAACAGACGGACTCAGTGCAGGAGAGCACCTGAAGTTGATTTTCAGCCATACGAGACTCAATCGTGTGGATTACCTGGTGGCGAACAAAGGCATCGCCAGTGATGATATTGTCTCCAGATATGTCAATGAATCTGCCGAGATGGTCAAAATAACCGATGAGGATAAGCGATATCTCATGGAAAACGGGATTGGTTTGATTGAAGACGATTTCATAGATGTCAAGAAAGGCTATGTGCGTCACAACGCTTCTGTAATCAGCAAAGAACTGCTGGCATACATTGAAAAAGTATATGACCGTGGATAAAATGAATAAAAAAAATTATATGGCCGCTCGGAAAATATTTTTCCTTTGCGGCTTTCTTTTGTTGTATAATGGGAATAGCTAATAAATTTTAAGCCATAAAATTTTTTAGTATTGACTGAGTAGAATTGACAGTGTGATTTGCAAAGGTAATGCTCTTATCTTTTAAAAAATTCACCTTCTAAAAAAAACTGAGGAGGCATTTTTTATGGCAAAAAGAGTACCGGAACCATTTAAGATTAAAATGGTCGAAAGAATCAGCATCATTCCCAAAGAGGAAAGAGAAAAAAGATTGGTTGAAGCAGGTTATAACCCATTTTCACTAAGAGCTGAGGATATCTATATCGATTTGCTCACCGACAGTGGAACTGGAGCGATGAGCGACCGTCAGTGGGCGGCGATCATGATTGGGGACGAATCCTATGCGGGCAGCAGATCTTTCTATGCGCTTGAAGAGGTCGTTCAAAAAATCACCGGTTACAAATATATCATACCAACACATCAAGGTCGTGGAGCGGAGCAAGTTGTTTTGCCGAATTTGGTGAAGCATAAAGGACAATATGTCCTCAACAACATGCATTTCGATACAACTATGGGTCACGTGCTTTTGGCGGGTGGCAAACCCATCAACCTAATAGATGACAAAGCATTCGACACAGATAAATACGATGATTTCAAAGGTGATTTCAATCTCGGGCAATTGGAAGCTTTTATAAGTGAACATGGCGCAGAGAACATTTCCGCTTTGATCATCACAGTGACATGCAACTCATCCGGTGGACAGCCGATTTCAATGGAAAATATCAAAGGTGCGAGTGAAATCGCCCATCGTCATGGTTTGTCCGTATGGATCGACGCTGCAAGATATGCCGAAAACGCATACTTCATCAAAACAAGAGAAAAAGGCTATGAAGACAAGTCGGTTCTTGAAATCGCTCAGGAAATGTTCAGTTATGCCGATGGTATGATGATGAGCGCGAAAAAAGACGGAATCGTCAACATGGGTGGTTTGATTGCCATCAAAGACGATGAGGATTTTTACAATATTTGCCGTTCAACTGTAGTGCCAATGGAAGGATTCCCGACTTACGGCGGCTTGGCTGGACGTGACATGCAGGCACTTGCGGTCGGTCTCGAAGAAGGACTGGATTACAGTTATTTGGATTATAGAATCTCACAAGTCAAATACTTGGGCGATCGTTTGAGAGAAGCCGGCGTGCCGATCCAATACCCAACGGGTGGTCATGCGGTATTTGTGGATTGTAAAAAATTATGTCCTCAAATTCCTTACTATGAGTTCCCTGCCCAAGCGGTCTGTAACGCGGTCTATATCGAAAGTGGAGTGAGACCGGTTGAAATCGGATCTTTCCTGTTGGGAAGAGATGATGAGACAGGTGAGCCACTGGAATCGCCACTTGAATTGATGAGACTTACAATTCCAAGACGTGTCTACACGAACGACCACATGGATTACGTCGCTGACGCGGTGATCAAAGTCGCAGAATACGCCAAAACTTTAAAAGGTTTTGAGTTTGACTACGAGCCAAAAGTATTGAGACATTTCACAGCAAAATTGAAGCCCGTAAAATAAGACGATAATTATCAAAAGACGCATTAAAAAACACCCTAATAATGAGGGCTCGTTTGGTAATGCGTCTTTTTTTATGGTATACTATTAAGATAATTAATGTGCTGAGCAGGTGATGTCTTGAAGAGAGTTTACAGTGCTGGAGGCGTTGTTTTCCTAGGAAACAGCGTACTTATGCTACAGAAGATAAATGGAGATTGGGTACTTCCCAAAGGGAAGATCGAAAAGAATGAGACTTCCGAACTTACATCAGTTCGAGAGGTTAGAGAAGAAGCTGGCATCAAGGCCAGAATCATCAGCCCGATCGGAGAAACATCCTATCGGTTTAAAAACTATTGGTCCAATAATCACGTCATTGAGAAGAGCGTGGTCTGGTATCTTATGAGAGCGGTCACTACCAATACCCATCCTCAAAGAGAGGAAGGTTTTGTGGATGCCAAGTTCATACATGTCGGAAGTGTTGTTCAACTCGCAAAATATGACGATGAACGCGATATTTTAATGAAAGCGCTTGAAATTATTCAATCGATAGAGGGTGAGTAAATGTCATTTTCATCAAAAGCAAAAAATGAGCTTGCTCTGATCAGGACAGAGGGCAAATGTTGCAATAGAGCTGAACTGTCGGGCATTGTCAGGGTCAGTGGGGTTCTTGAGTTCGGTGGAAGAAATCGAATGGACCTTAGAATCACCACTGAGAATCCGGCGGTTGCCAGACTGGTTTTCATACTGTTCAAAAAAATTTACAAACAACATAGTGAATTGATCATGAAAGAAAACAGAAACCTCAACAAGCATCATTCCTATGAAATCTATATTGAGAATGCCAATGCAATTTTGACTGACCTCGACATACTGCGTTTGACTGAGGATGGCTATGAACTCAATGATGATTTGCCTGAAAGCCTCTTAAAAAAGCAGTGCTGCAAAAAAGCCTATTTAAGGGGCATTTACTTGGGAGGAGGCTCCTTGAGCGCTCCGGAAAAAAGTTATCACCTTGAATTGATTACACACAATCAACAATTCGCTGAACAACTTGTGGGATTTATGAATTCCAATTACGATTTGGGTTCCAAATCCACCATCAGAAAAAAGAACTACATCGTCTATATTAAAGAAAGTGAGAAAATTGTGGATTTTCTCAATGTGATCGGCGCACATCAAACTTTGCTGGAGTATGAGAACGTACGGATCATCAAACAAATGAGAAACAACGTCAATCGTGTGGTCAATTGTGAAACCGCAAATCTCACAAAGACCATAGATGCCTCCTATGTTCAAATCAATGCCATCAAAGCCATTGACGACTATGAAGGTTTGGAGTCATTGCCTGAAAGACTTCAGGATATTGCATATCTCAGGCTGGAAAACCCTGACGCATCCCTCAAGGAACTTGGTGAAATGGCCAGTCCTCCTATTGGGAAATCTGGCGTCAACCATCGATTGAAGAAAATTATGGAAATTGCTGAAAATATCCAAAGAAGAAGAGGAAGCCTATGAAAAAGTTGATTTTATTATACCTTGCAATTATTATGATATCCACTTCTTGCAGTCTTGGGTCAGATCTGTTCAAGAGCAATGATCCTGAAGTCAAAAATTGGGAGCTCATCAAGTCCAGTGCCAAGAACAGCACTGTGACAATGGCCTTGCAGCATTCCAATCCGATGGCTGTGGAATGGTTTAAGAAAAATTATGCGACCTACCTTAAGTCCGAATATGGCATGACGCTTATTGTCGTCGAGCAAACACTGGCTAAAACCATGGAAATATTGGAAGACGATTTAAGGAATGAACTGGAGATCGGTCGCTATGATCTGATTGTTTTTGAGAATGGTGGATTCAAGCGCGCGGCGGGTAGAGGTCTATTGTACACGCCATTCACAGACAAGTTGCCGAATATGAGGACATACGTCGATCGTGGAAATGTTGAATTCAAATATAAGGACGGTATCGAGGTAAATGACAGTTTGGCGCCTTATGGGCGTAATCAGTTGTATTTTGCATACGATCAGGACATATTTTATGAAACCCCTGCAACATACGATGCACTATTGGAATACGTCAAAGAATATAATAATGCATTTGTCTATCCGGACCCTCGGACCTCGATAGTAGGGGAACTCTTTGTTGTCGGTGTGGCCGCCAGAGCAGTGGACATGGATCAATTGATGACTGTTGAACCGAATAAGGAAGCTGTTTATGCGATAATCGGAAATGGACTTGATTTTTTAAATGAACTCGAACCTTATATGTATCTTAAAGGGGCTTATTACCCGACCACAGCTGAGGAAATGGATGAACTGTTCGTTGAAGGCGAGCTGGTATTTTCGATGAATTTGGATTTTGAACATGTGACCAATAAGTTGAAGGACTACGAGTATCCGGAAGGCTCATCCTCATTTGTCATTCAGGAAGGGACTATGGGACTCAACGAGTGGATTGGCATTCCTTACAACGCACCGAACAAATCCGGTGCCATGGCCGCAGTCAACGCGCTATTGTCTCCTGAGATGCAAGGCTCTAAGTACGAACCTAGAAACTGGGGCAATCTGCCTGTATACGATCCCGGATATGCCGCTTCCGAGGCATATGATGTCATAAGGAACGTGAAAACGAAATCGACATCCCTTAAGCAGGATGCTTTACTTGGATCAAGGATTCCTGAAGTACCTGAATCCGTCAGAGCGATTATTGTCGAGCTCTGGAGCGAACACGTTTTAAATCCACCAATCGGAGATTGAAATAAGAGGAGCAGTCATGTCAACAATCCCATTTGTCCATTTGCATTTGCATACAGAATTCAGTTTGCTGGATGGATTCACTAGAATCGATAAACTTTTTGAGAAAGTCAAAACGCTTGGAATGGAAGCGGTTGCGATTACAGACCACGGAGTTATGTTTGGCGTGGTTGATTTTTATAAAGCGGCAAAAAAGCATGGCATCAAACCGATCATCGGTTGTGAAGTATATGTCGCTCCGAGAAGCAGATTTGACAAGGAACCCGGTGTGGACAAAAACGCTGGTCATTTGGTCTTGCTCGTGAAGAACGAGATCGGGTATAGAAATTTGATCAAGATGGTTTCTGCAGGCTACACCGAAGGGTTCTACTATAAACCGAGAATCGATTATGAGTTGTTGAGCAACCACAGTGAAGGTTTGATTGCACTAAGTGCCTGTCTTGCAGGGGATGTCCAAAGGTTATTGTTTGATGGAGATATGGACGGTGCTGAAAAATTGGCTTTAAGACTGAAAGACATGTTTGACCCCGGTGATTTCTATCTGGAATTGCAAGATCACGGCATCAAAGAGCAACAAATTGTCAACAGGCGGCTTATTGACCTTTCTAAGAATACCGGTATTGGGCTTGTGGCTACCAATGATGTGCATTATCTTGACAAAGAGGATGCGGATACACATGATATCCTGTTGTGCATCCAAACGGGAAAGACCCTGTCTGACCGCGATCGTATGAAATTTCAAGGTAAGGAATTCTACCTGAAATCACCTTCTGAAATGAGTGAACTTTTTGGAACGAAAGAAGAAGCATTGCTCAATACGGTCAAAATCGCAAACAAATGTCAATTCGACTTTGATTTCAACACAACTCATTTGCCTGAATACAACGGCATTTCAGAACCTCCTGATGTTTATCTCAGAACGCTTTGCATGGAGGGCATCTCAAAAAAATACGATGTGAAGCAGATGCATCTGGATCGACTGGAATATGAACTCGAAACGATTCATAAGATGGGTTATGACGATTATTTTCTTATTGTCTGGGATTTCATCAAATTTGCCAAGGAGCAAGGCATTTATGTCGGACCTGGCCGAGGGAGCTGCGGTGGCAGTATTGTTGCCTATGTCCTGGATATAACGGAAGTGGATCCGATCAAATACGATTTGATTTTTGAACGATTTTTGAATCCGGAAAGAATAACCATGCCGGATATAGACATCGATTTTGAGGACGACAGGCGTTCGGAAGTCATTGACTATGTGGTACGCAAGTATGGCAAGGATAGAGTCGCACAAATCATCACCTTTGGAACAATGGCGGCCAGAGCCGCTATTCGTGATGTTGGACGCGTCATGGATCTGCCTTATCAGGATGTTGATCGAATTGCCAAAGAAATTCCAATGGAAATCGGTATGACGCTTGAAAAAGCATTGACTGTCAATCCAAAACTGGTGGAACTCGTGCAAAGTTCCGAAGAAAACAAGACACTCATGTCTTCGGCGATCAAACTCCAGGGTGTACCAAGGCATGCTTCCACACATGCGGCCGGAATTGTCATCTCAAAGAAGACAATAGATGAATATGTTCCGCTTTATTTGCAAGAGGGCAATATTTCAACCCAGTTCAATATGAATTTGCTTGAGGAACTCGGTTTGTTAAAAATGGATTTTTTAGGCTTAAGGACATTGACAGTTATCAAAAATGCTTTACAATTAATTGAGAAGACAGAAAACATAAAGATTGATCTTTTAAAAATTCCATATGATGATTCTGAAGTGTATGACATGATAGGTCAAGGGGATACACTGGGGCTCTTCCAACTTGAATCGGCTGGATTCAGGCGTTTTATGCGCGAATTGAAACCAACCGTGTTTGAAGATATCATAGCCGGGATATCTTTGTACCGGCCGGGACCGATGGATTCCATCCCAGTGTATATCAGAAACAAGAACGACCGATCATTGGTCGTCTTTAAGGATCAGAGATTGAAATCCATTCTCGAAGTCACCTATGGGTGTCTGGTTTATCAGGAACAAGTCATGCGAATCGTACGTGAACTCGCAGGGTATAGCTATGGAAGAAGCGATATCGTTAGACGCGCGATGAGCAAAAAGAAAATGGATGTCATGGAAAGGGAACGCAACTTTTTTATCAATGGCAAATTGAATGATCAAGGTGAAGTGGAGCTGGCGGGTTGTTTGAGAAACGGAGTCAGTGAAACGGCAGCCAACGCGATTTTTGACGAAATGATCGATTTTGCGAAATATGCATTCAACAAATCACACGCAGCGGGGTATGCCATCATAGCCTATCAGACCGCTTACTTGAAAAAGAGATATCCGGTTGCGTTTTTGGCTGCGCTGATGACCAGTGTCATGGGAAATCATTCGAAATTGGGAGTGTATATTCAGGATGCCAAAGATCATGGCATTTCTATATTGCCACCAAGCGTCAATCATAGCATCGGCAGTTTCAGTGTGGAAAGTGGAAGTATCCGCTATGGACTCAATGCGATCAAAAATGTGGGAAAAGGCAATATCGATGCAATAGTGAGAGCTCGTGAAACTGGTGAGTTTTTAGGTTTTTTTGATTTTTGTGAACGGGTGGATGCTTCCGAACTGAACAAAAAAGCTGTGGAAAGTCTGATCAAGGCAGGTGCTTTTGATAGTCTAGGTCACAAAAGATCTCAACTGCTCGCAGTTTTTGAACGAACGATTGACGGAATGCATTCCATGAAAAGAAAAGGTGCCGAGGGGCAGTTTTCAATTTTCAATCTCGAGAATGCAAGCATATCCACTGAGGATGTCGGCAATACATTGCCGATGATTCCAGAGCTAAGACCATCGACATTGTTGCAATTCGAAAAAGAAATGCTGGGGATTTATCTCAGTGGACATCCACTGGATCAATACAAAGACGCACTGACCAGCCTTACAGCTGCGAACTTGAGTGAAATCAAAGAATCGGTCAACGATGATGAAACTCCGCTTGTAAAAGACGGGGAAAATATTTCTGTCGGAGGAATGATTCTGAACATCACGACAAAGATCACAAGAAACAATCAGCACATGGCATTCATAACAGTTGAGGATCTTTTTGAACAAATAGAAATCATCATTTTTCCAAGGGTTTATGAGCAATACAAGACGCTTTTGATCAAGGACCAAGTTGTTTTAGTCAAGGGAAGGATCACCATCAAGGAAGATGAAGATCCTAAAATCATAGCCGATCAAATCATCAGTATCGATGAAGGGATCAAAAACAACAAGTCGAGAAAATTGTATATCAGGTTTGATGAAAAAAATCCTGTTCTGCTCAATAAGATTGATTTGACGCTAAAATCTCGAACCAAGCAGCCTGAGAGAAGCGCTCAAATGATGGAAGTGATTATTTATATAGAGCCCACTAAGGAAAAATTCAAGATCGAGGGTCCGGTTGCAGTCACACATGATTTGTTGGACCGCCTTGGAAAAATAGTTGGCAAGGACAATATCAAGATCCGATAGTCAAGAATAGGAGTGAAAGATTTGAAAAAAATTGGAGTATTAACCAGTGGAGGGGATTCACCAGGGATGAATGCCGCTATTCGATCGGTTGTGAGAACAGCCATCTATCACGGTCTTGATGTCGCTGGAATCTATCAGGGGTACCAAGGACTGATCCAAGGCGATATTGAAGAACTCAAAATCACCTCGGTTGGTGATATCATCCACCGTGGCGGCACGATGCTCAGAACCGCAAGATGTGAACAGTTCAAATCCGAAGAAGGATTCAATAAAGGTCTCGATATGTTGCGTATGTTCAAATTGGATGGTTTGGTGGTGATTGGTGGAGATGGTTCGTTCAAAGGAGCGAAGCGTTTGGCTGATGCGGGTTTTCCAACAATAGGAATACCTGGTACCATAGACAATGATTTGGCCTATACGGATTTCACACTGGGATTTGATACAGCCCTTACGACGGTTGTGAGTGCGATCGGCAATATCAGAGATACATCATCTTCCCATGGAACAGTGAACATAATCGAAGTCATGGGAAGAGATTGCGGAGATATCGCACTATATGCGGGACTCGCGGGTGGGGCGGAAGCCGTCATAATACCTGAGATTCCAAACGACGTCGACGCACTTTGCAGAACCCTCATTCATGGGAAAAAACGTGGCAAACTCCACAGCATCATATTGCTGGCGGAAGGTGTCGGAAAACCGTATGAGTTGGCTGAGGAAATCAAAAGAAAAACCGATTCCGATGTCAAAGTCAGTGTCATCGGTTATCTGCAAAGAGGAGGAACGCCGAGTCCAAGCGATCGAATTTTAGGCAGTAGAATGGGTGCGTATGCTGTAGATCTCCTCTTGGAAGGAAAATTCGGTAGGGCTGTGGGCATCAAAGGCAATCAAATGATTGATATCAGTTTTGAGGATGTGCTGGGCATGAAGAAGGATTATGATCGAAATATTTATGAGTTGGCACGAATCTTGGCCATATGACATAAACGAATAGTATTATTAAATCTTAGGAGGATTATATGTTGAGAAAAACGAAAATTGTATGTACCATTGGCCCAGCCAGTGAAGGAAAAGAAATCTTCAAGGAATTGGTCAAAAACGGATTGAATGTCGCCCGTTTGAATTTTTCACATGGCGACCATCAAGAGCATCTTGCAAGAATCGACATGATCAAGGAAGTTCGTAAAGAACTTGGAATGCCAGTAGCGATTCTTTTGGATACAAAAGGACCGGAAATAAGAACAGGAAAATTTCTTGAGCCTGTTTATACCTTGGTCGAAGGACAAGAATTTTTACTGACAACCGATGATTCGGTAGGGGATCAAAATGGATGTCAAATTTCTTACAAGGGGTTGCCGAATGATGTTGTGGTCGGAAACAAAATCCTGATTGATGACGGTCTGATTGAACTTGAAGTTCTTGAGAAAACCGAAACGACAATTCGCACAAAAGTGCTTAACGGTGGAGATGTCAAGAACAACAAAGGCGTCAATGTTCCTGGTGTGAGCATCAATTTACCGGCCATCACTCAAAAGGATGTCAGTGACATAATTTTCGGTATCGAAAACGGCATCGATTTCATCGCGGCGTCATTTATCAGAAAAGCTGCCGATGTGCTCGAAATCAGAAGAGTGCTCGAAGATAACAAGGCACATGAGATTCATATCATATCTAAGATTGAGAATCAGGAAGGCGTGGATAATCTGGAGGAAATACTGGAAGTTTCCGACGGTCTTATGGTTGCCAGAGGTGACCTGGGCGTTGAAATACCTACAGAGATGGTCCCAATCGTACAAAAACATATGATTGAGCTTTGTAATCGCGAAGGTAAACCTGTCATTACAGCCACTCAAATGTTGGATTCCATGATGAGAAACCCGAGACCTACCAGAGCTGAAGCGACAGACGTTGCCAATGCGATTTTCGATGGTACGGATGCGGTCATGCTTTCAGGGGAAACGGCTGCTGGCAAGTACCCGATAGAGTCGGTTGTCACAATGGCAAAAATAGCGCATGAAGCCGAAAAAGCGTTGAATTACAGAGAAATGCTTCAAAAGAGAATCTTATATTCCAAAGATTACGGTGTCACATATGCGGTCAGTCATGCTACCGCAACATCGGCTCTAGAACTGGATGCGGCAGCGATCATCACTGCGACTTCATCTGGATATACAGCAAAGAAGGTTTCCATGCTCAAGCCGAAATCTCCAATAATCGCATGTACCATTTCAGATGCGGTCTGTAGAAAATTATCATTGGTTTGGGGTGTTTTCCCACTTGTTATTGGTGATGCTACATCTACGGACAAAATTTTCGAGATTTCCGTTGAAAAAGCAAAGCAAAACGGATTTATAACCGATGGCGATCTTGTAGTCATAACAGCTGGAGTGCCAGTTGGTGTTTCCGGTGCTACAAACATCATGAAAATTCATTTGGTCGGTGAAGTATTGATCAAAGGTACAGGACTTGTGAAAGACTATATCAGAGGAACAGTATGTTTGGGAAACACTGCGGAAGATTTGGAAGGCAAATTCAAGGATGGTGACATCATTGTCGCTTCATATACCGATAAGGATTTGGTGCCTTATATTGAGCGCTCATCGGGATTTATTGTAGAAGAGGGTGGTTATACTTCCCATGGAGCAATCGTCTCACTAAGCCTCAAGAAACCTTGTGTGGTCGGTGCCAACAATGCGACAGAACTGCTTAAAGATGGTATGGAGATTACACTGGATTCAACAAAGGGCATTGTCTACGCAGGCAAAGCACGTATGCTTTAAGATAAGGGAGAGTTCAATGATCAGCAGAAAACTTGGAAATACAGGTCTTGATGTCAAAGCTGTCGGTTTCGGTGGAATCCCGATTCAGAGAGTCGAGCAAGATGAAGTCAATGCAATTATTGAGGCCATGATTAAGTCCGGCATCAATTTTATCGATACCGCAAGGGGATACACGGTGAGTGAAGCGTTTATCGGCAATGCCCTTGTGGATGGCAAACGCAGTAATTTCATAATTGCAACAAAATCGCCTGCCAAAGATTATGAGCAAATGAAAGCTGACATAGATACAAGTTTGAGCAACCTGAAGACAGACTATATCGATCTGTACCAATGCCATCTGGTCAAGGAAATGGACCAATACAGACAAATCCTATCGGAAAACGGTGCCTACAAAGCACTCGTTGAAGCTAAGGAAGCTGGGAAAATTGGACACATCGGCATCACTTCACATAGTGTGGATCTGCTTAATGAGATCATTGAGGACATGCCTTTCGAAACGATTCAATTTCCTTACAATATCATAGAGCGTCAAGCTGAAGAACTCTTTCAGAAGGCTTCACAAAGGGGTATTGGAGTGATTGTCATGAAGCCTCTTGCTGGTGGAGCTCTTGAAAACGGAGAACTCAGCCTGAAATTCATACTCAACAATCCAAATGTCTCAGTGGTGATCCCAGGGATGGATAAGGTTTCTCAAGTCTATGAGAATTCAAATGTGGGTAAGATGGACTTGGCGTTGTCCGATTCCGAGATAGAGGAAATAGAAAGCATAAGAGCATCACTCGGTGAAACATTCTGTAGGAGATGTGGTTATTGCCTTCCTTGTGTACAGGGAATCGATATTCCCACCCAATTTCTTCTGGAAGGCTATCTGACACGATACAATCTCAAAACATGGGCAATCGAGCGTTATTTTGCGATGGACATCAAGTCGACCGATTGCATCGAATGCGGAGAATGCGAACCGAAGTGTCCTTATGATCTGCCGATCAGAAAAATGTTGAGAAATGTGACGGATCAGTTTGAAACATATAAAAATGTATAGATCAAAACGCCACAGTGCATCCAAAATGGACACTGTGGCGTTTTTTATTTGGAATTTCAGTTTTTACCGGAAGATTGAATGAACAATCCAAAAAGAACAACAATCATACCGAGTATGGTTTTGAGATCGAGATCTCCAAACAGCAAGTAATCCAGAAAAAATCCCATAGTCATCTGACCTAAAAAAGGAAGTATGGCGATATGAATCGCCTTGATTCTAACGGCGTAATAATTCATCATCACTATTATGGAAAGCCCGAGTATTCCGCCCATGAAATATTTTAAGGAAATGTCGCTAAATTCAATGCCGGTAACCATGGGAGAGAGCAGTATCATCAAAATCATCCCGGTGACCGATGCGAAAAAGTAATGATAGAAGGAAGTTTTGATAGTTCCTAAAACGAGGCTGTTTCTGCCATTCATGATTGGCGTGACAGTGACTAGAAAACCGATAAAAATCGCCAAAAAATAAATAAGTATCATAGTTGTCTCCTTAAAATAACATGATCCAAAGGCCCATGGACATGACTCCAACTCCTATCCACTGTTTGTAATGTATTTTCGAGACGGACTTTCCCAACAGACCAAATCGGTCAATGATCAGAGAGGTCACGACCTGACCAAGCATAGTCAATGCGATCATGAGTGTGACCCCAATTTCCGCCATGACAAAATTGTTGATGATGATCGTCAATGAACCCATGACTCCAGGCAAGATGTAGTGCCATTTGAACGGGGTTGAACTCTTGTTCCTACCAAATACGAACAATGTGATTCCAAAAAACAAAACTCCAATGCCGTGATAGACGACATTACTGATATATGTTGTTGTGACCAAGCTCAGTTGTCCATTGAAGTAAATCATCAAGGACAAGATCAGACCTGTAAAATATGCTAACCATTTTGACATTTTTTTCTCCTATACAATCTATAGGATTATTATAAAGAATGAACCCGAATAAAAATATGACATATGTCATGTTTTTATGGTTTTTTTACAATTTTATGATAAAATCATAATTGAAGAGGTGTGATATGCAACTAATCGGAAACAGACAACTGCTGCTCGATCATGTAAGGAAATATAATCTTGATGAAATATTGCCGGATGCATTGATTGAGGTCGCCGAACTGTGTTTATACGAGCAAGGCGAATCCATATTGACAGCCAATGAGGTAATGAATTACTTTTATTTCTTCATTGGCGGCAAACTTAAGATTTTCCAGGTGCATGAAAACGGAAGATCACTTTTGATCCAATTTTATTCCCAGTTCGATTCACTTGGTGAAGTGGAATTCATGAATGATGTGTTGACCACATGCTCGGTCGTTGCGGTCAAGGATTCAGAACTCATAAGAATCCCATTTGATTCAATGCGTCTGTTTGCGAAGGATCATCCACCATTTTTGAGGTATGTGATCAAATCGCTATCCACCAAACTGATCATAGCGGACCAACATCATTCCTACAACTTGTTGAATCCTGTGAAAAACAGATTATCCAGTTATCTCAAAGCACATTTGGGTGAGGGGAACTGTCTTGAACTCATGGATTCTTTTCAAGAAATCTCGGAATTCATCGGCACGACATACCGACAACTGCATCGTGCTTTTCAACAACTTGAAGATGAAGGGATAATCGTCAAGACACACAGAACGATAAAAGTATCCGATCCTGAAGCTTTAAATAAGCTAGCAGGGCATATTTACAACATACTATAGGCACAACAAAAACGCCATCAATAGGCGTTTTTGTTGTTTAAGGTTCCATGTTGATGTATGGAGCGGGTGTCAGATCGGTTGACAATTCAGCATTGGATGGGACATTGCCTTCCACGGTGATTTTAATGCGATTGACTTCCGGTATGGAAGTGAAAGAGTATACAAGACTGTCAATCAGCAATTTGTATTCAGCCGATTCGGTACTGGTGAATGTCTCGAATGCATCGTTGAAATTCAAAGTCAACAAGTCGCCTTCAATACTGTAATCAATAATTTCAATATAGGGTGGAACGAGTTGGATCCAATCCTCAGCATAAGTGATTTTGGTATCGGAGAACTTGAGTACGTTCCAAAGCATTTCAATCTGATCGTCCACTCGACTTTCTGGTCCCATATCGATCGTGAGAGGCATCAAAAATGCAAATTCCGAATCCGAGTTATAACCGACATATCCGGTCAATGTATTGTCATAAGTGTAGGATTTTGCCAAATCCACATCGCCGAAAGTACCGGTGTTGTTGTCATTGACAAGAAAGTTGACATCTGAGATGAAGCCCATGGACAACATTGATTTTGCGATTGCTTCCGTGATGATGGAAAATTTGTCTTCAAAACCAGTAAGACTTTGACTGTAAAGATATACATTCGCTATGCCATTTGAGATTCTTATGTTCGGAGAATGTGGGATGATCTGTGTGCCTTCAATGAGCCCCAGACCAGGTTTGGATCCGTTTGCCAACTGGGTGTATAAACTTCTCCATCTGTTGTCGGGGATGGACACGAATCTTGTGACGGGCACCAACATGTCATAATCAGGAGTCGGGAAGTAGAGCGTCATGCCCATGAGTCTGGCAGGTACAGAACGCGAAGCCCCATTGTAATTGAATCCGAAATCGTAAGTGGAGATCAGGAACTCCAGGTCTTCACTACTTTGTGTCGGAGCGTATTCCTTGTCGGAAACAATTTCGACCCGATAATAGTCTTCAGGCAGCGAATCGAGGATTGAACCGAGGTCCACAGTATATTCATGAACAGTAGCGGGAGCTTGAGGTTGCATTTTGTTGAGCTGATCCAATGGATGACTGGAACCTTGGCTTTTATTGCCGATCAGATTCAAAGTGTAATGACTCAGTATATTTTCCGGGAACTGGTCAGTTGAACTGTTTAGTGAAAATGAAATTTTTCCGTCAGTGATCAAATAGTCACTGATGGGTTCGATGGTTATGTTTGAAATGACTTCCACTGAGGTCTCATCTGGATTTTCGATTATGGGTTGTGACAAATTGAGTGTTAAAATATCAGTACTCAAAGGCAATGATGTGGCAAGAACGAAAATTATGAGTATGAACATGATATTTGTTGCAAATTTGAGCATTTTAACGCCTCCTTCTAAATGAATCATCTATATTATATGACATTTTTCATTTTATTGCTATAATCCGTAATCATTTTCGCCGCCATGGATGCAATAAATCCCGATGTGCCCATTTTTCCGCCTATGCCAACGAATATAGGGCTGGAGTTGAAGAAGATAAAACCACTGAGAGCCCCAGCCAACAAGAATACCGAGTCTGGATGCAGTCTTTTTTTTGTGCTCATACCAGCGAAAGTTGCGCAATATATCGCCCCTGACAACAGACCCGCATTTTGGACCATGAGGAAATGTAGCGTCAGCTCAGCGAAAATGGCTACCAAACTCGAACTCAAAACGATGTTTTTAAGCCATCGATCGGAGAGGTAATAGGTCAGATAAGCACCAACCGCACTCAGTGTAATCAATAAGACGGTAAATCCGGTCGAATAATCCAGATGTGTGACATCAATACCATTGTTGATGAAGTCAAAAGTGGAAGGGTAACGGACCATGAGGACAGGCAAAGCACCGAAGAACGCTGTTGTTCCAAGTTTCCCCCCAATGCCGGGAAAAGCTTCTTTGCCGAAAGAAAACAAAAGTCCCGCGATGATTGCGGCGACCAGCAAATCCAAATCCGTGAATATGTGAATCGAGGTCATACCGACAAAAGAACCGGTAAAGATGGCAAGGGCCGATTTTTTTAGGAACAAGCTGCCTGCGACGCCGACCAGTGCAGAGGCAAGAACGGCTGAAAGTCCGAATTTGACCAAAATAAAAGTCAGAAGTGCGCCTGCGACGAGCATGTAAAAGTCTTCAAAGATCCGATCGGTCGTCTTGACACAATCCGATTTCAAATCCAAGTGGATAAACAGTGAGGTTTGGATCAAGGTTGTCAGTGTCAGAAGCAAGAGAATGAAGACAACGACGATATGGGAAAAATAAATATGTGATGCGAACATGACTGTTATCAGAAATAGTGATGTCATGGTGTAGATTACAGTGGATACCGTTCTAGGGCACATCGAACACCTCATTTGAAAATTTTTAGCATGTCCTAGTATTATAACACAATTGTTTTTGAGATTTTATGGTTTCAAATGAAAAAATCTGATAAAATTAATAATCGGTATCTTCAGACTGAAATGCAGGAGGTCGGCATGACGAAAAGCGTTAAGATATTTTTGGTTGTTATGATATCAGTAGTGATTTTGGGTGGCTTTGGATACACATCCGGAACCGAAAATCAGCCAATGGATGAGGCAAAAGAAAAATTGGAAGCCATAAGCGAGACAGAGAAGGAAACTGTTGAAGCCCTTTTCATTTTATCATCTGAAATCGAATTGTTGAACACTGAAATGGCCAAACTTCAGTTGGATATCGAACAATTGAACCTGGACAGTCTCCATAAGTCTGAAATGATTGAGATTGAAAATGAAAATTTCAAAAATATCCAAAAAAGTCTGATAAAAATCCTTAAACACCAACAGAGATCGGGTGTAGGTTCTTATCTGCAAATGATTTTGGGGTCCGAAAACATCAGCGACTTCCTCAATCGTCTGAATCTGATCCGTGACCTATCAAAAAACACAGTCAGATTGATGGACGAAATCGATGTGAGCAAGAACATACTGGAAAGAGAAAAAATGGAGCTGGAAGTTCTGATCAGTGAAATGGAAAACGCACAGAAAACTCTTGAAGAGACTTTGTCATCAAAACAAAAGGCCGCTGATGCCCTTGAGGCGTATTTGGATAGCCTGGAAGCGGATAAGGCATATTACCAGGAGTATCTGACCTCAATCGAAGACGTCTGGAAAAGCTTGAAACCGATGTTTTCCGAAACGGTGAAGGCATTCAACACGATCATTGAAAAAGGTGATTTGCCGGAAGACACCATTGAGGTGAGACTTTCACTGCTCTCGGCGATTGGAACTATCCATCAGGATAAATTCAATACAATACTTTCCTCCCGACAAGATTTGCCTGAACTGAAATTCATCTTCAAAGAAAACAGGGTCGATCTTGAGTTCCCAAGTTACAAGCTGGAACTTAAAGGCCAATTTGTGCTGATCGATCCGCAAACAGTGGAGTTTTTGGTGTTGTCAGGATCATTCTACGGTCTGCCACTCAGTGAAAGTGCCATTAAGGATTTGTTCAGCGAAGGCGACCTGAGCTTTAGACTTCAGTCGATTCTAGGTAAGAACACCATCAGGAGCATCACAATGAAAGATAAAACACTGGAGTTGTCCATCACTATAAAACTATTTTGAGGTGAATTATGATTGTAGCAAATAATGTGGGATTGTTCTACCCCGATGGCACTGAAGCACTGAAGGCATTTGATTTTCATATCGATAAGGGTGAACTTGTGTTCATAACAGGTCCTAGTGGTTCGGGTAAGACGAGTCTGCTGAAATTGATCATGGGCATGGAGTTCCCGACTCAGGGGACGTTCAGAGTGTTGGGGGAAAACATCGAGTCCGATAACAGTGATAAAATTCAAAGGATCAGAAGGATGATGGGGCCGGTTTTTCAAGAGTTCAGATTGCTCGAGGGCAGAACGGTCCTGGAAAATGTAATGCTAGGTATGAGGTTTCTGGATTTGCCTCTTCACGTCATAAAAAACAACGCCATGGAAAGCATCGAAAGAGTCGGTCTCGGCCATAAGTTGAAACACACGGTGGATAGACTCTCATGGGGCGAATGCCAAAGGGTCAGCATTGCCAGAGCGGTAGCGAGAAAACCGGTGTTGATCATTGCGGATGAACCAACAGGAAATTTGGACAAAGAAAACGCCATAAATATTTTGGATTTGTTGACATCATTTACGGATACAGACACAACAGTAATCATAACCACACATGCCACTCATTTGATTGAAGACAAGCAATGTGGAGTCTTCATTAAAATGAATGCGGGTGAAATGCTGATCGAAAGGCGGATTTAAATGTCGAAATTCATAAAAAACAGTGGTTATTTTTTAAGGGAGATCAAAACCATTTTCATGCTGAACAAAGCTTCTTCACTGCTTTCCTTGGTGAGTCTGACCATGATATTCTTCATATTGATGCTGACTGTCTCGGGATGGTGGATGAGCACCACGTGGATGCAGTTGATCAAGGATGAGGCCGAGATCAGCGTTTATTATGTCAGTGGATTGAACCCGTACGCACTCGATGAACTCACTGACACTCTTGGCAAAATAGAGGGTGTCAATGCTCTGAGGCTCGTTGATGCGGAAGAGGCCTACAACGATATGGAAAAAATACTGGGCAGTGATGCGAAAGTTCTTGAATCTTTCACAGAGAATCCATTTGACCCATATTTCGAACTCAGTTTTGATTTCGAGAATCGTTCGAATATCGTCAATGCACTGAATGGCGTCAAAAATGTGAGTTTTGTCAGGGACAATCAGGATATCCTGAACCAACTTGAGAACATTATCGATTTCATTGAAATCATAGGTATTGTGGTAGGAATATCTGTGAGCATATCCACTTTCATTATCACATCCCACATCATCAGGGAAGGTATTCACAGCAATCGAGAGCACATAAGGACGCTGAGGTTGCTTGGAGCTCCATCGTGGTTCATCAACGTGCCATTTGTAGTCGAAGGTGTTTTGATTGCGGGTTTCTCAGCTTTTGTGGCCGGTCTTTCATTCAATGTCTTTTCAGGAAGTCTAAGCAATGCTTTTGGAGGTACTGTTCAATTTTTACCAGTGCTCGACATGACATCGATGACTTTGATGTTGTGGGCATCCGTGACACTTTTGGCAATAGGCCTGGGTACGATAGCCAGTGCGTTTGGACTCAAGCTGGTCAGTGTAAAAAAATAAACGTTTGACCTGTGCGTTAAAGCATGGGTCAAACGTTTTCTTATTTTCTGATGGAAATTTCGTGAAGAGTGATATTTTTGTTTCGATCTTCGACTTGCTTGATGGACCATTCGTTCTGGAAAATGAGAACAGGATTCTCATCATGGTCCTCGACGAGCATGGTATCCATGGTAATGGAGAAGTTTTTAGGATCGAACTGGTCGGACTTGATCCATCTGACATGACGATAAGGCTGGTTTTCGATGATGACATCAACGCCATATTCGTTCTTCAATCTGTACTCGAGCACCTCAAACTGAAGAATGCCTACAACACCGATGATCAACTCTTCAACGCCGATATTCGGGCGTCTGAAGACTTGAATACTACCTTCTTCAGCCAATTGTGAGATGCCTTTGATGAACTGTTTACGTTTCATCGCATTTTTCGTGAACACTTTTGCGAAATGCTCAGGTGCGAATACTGGAATGCCGTCATAGGCGATTCTTGAGTTGTCTTCACAAAGCGTGTCGCCGATTTTGAAAATTCCAGGATCGTGGATCCCTATAATGTCACCTGGATATGCGGTTTCCACAACAACGCGATCTTGTGCCATGAACTGTTGTGGTTGAGCAAGTCGAACTTTTTTGTTTTCTTGGACATGGTTGACTTGCATGCCCTTTTCAAATTTTCCTGAACATATTCTTAAAAAAGCGATTCGGTCTCTGTGTGTCGGATTCATATTGGCTTGAATCTTGAATATGAATCCGGTGAAATTTTCCGTGACAGGGTCGATATACCCTTGGTCACTTGATCTTGGAGTGGGCGGAGGTGTCAGCTCTATAAAGGACTTCAAGAAGGTCTCGACACCGAAATTGGTAAGTGCGCTACCGAAAAATACCGGAGTAAGTTCACCGGCGACGATTTTCTCCAAATCATAAGGATCACCTGCGTGCTCCAATAGCTCAAGGTCGTCGATCAACTTCTGATGCAGGTCCGAACTGAGCAGCGACTTGAATTTGGGATCGTTGATATCGCCTGTTACTGTGCCGAGTTTGGACTGCCCATGGTTGCCTTCGGTGAAGAGTTCAATTTGACCTAGTGAACGGTCATATACACCTTTGAAGTGTTTTCCCATACCGATTGGCCAGTTCATTGGATACGAACGGATTCCAAGGTTGTTCTCTATATCTTCGAGAAGTTCATATGGATCCTGACCCTCGCGATCGAGCTTGTTGATGAACGTGAAGATTGGAATGCCTCGCATTTTACATACTTTGAACAATTTTTTCGTTTGAGCCTCAACACCTTTCGAGCTGTCAACGACCATGACCGCACTGTCTGCCGCCATCAATGTACGATAGGTGTCCTCACTGAAATCCTGGTGGCCAGGTGTGTCCAAAATGTTGATGCAATAACCGCTATAATTAAATTGAAGCACACTGGAGGTCACCGAAATACCTCTTTGTTTTTCGATTTCCATCCAGTCTGATACAGCATGTTTTTGTGATTTTCTGGATTTGACTGTGCCGGCCTCACGAATGGCACCTCCATAAAGCAGCAATTTCTCTGTGAGCGTGGTCTTACCTGCATCCGGGTGAGAAATAATTGCAAAAGTTCTTCGCTTCTGCACTTCGCTTGCAATGATTTTTTTCATTTCTGACATTTGATTCATCCTTCTATATTAATCCGATCATATGAGTTGTAAAGATACAACGACAACCCTAAAATTGTACCTTTATTTCACACTAAAGTCAATAAATCCGGAAAATCTTAAAATAAATGATATAATATATAATTATAATTTATAGGTGAGGGCAACATGGAAAAAATAAACCAAAACAAAGACGCATGGAACAAAGAGAGTTATAATGCCTGGGTTTCCAGATTTGGAACTCCGGAAGCATATGCAATAAAAATCAAGAAGGACCCCGGGTATTTGATCAGAGGCCTTATAGACAATCCAACTGATTTCTCGGATATGAAAATCATGAACCTGATGGGATCAAACGGCAACAAAGCAGTTGCATTGGCGATGCTCGGAGCAAATGTCACCGTTGTCGACTATTCGGAGGGCAACGAAAGATATGCGCTTGAACTTGCGGAAGCCTGCGATGTCGGTATAAGATACGTTGTCTCAGATGTTCTGAAGATAGATATAGGCGAATTTCGGGAACAGTTTCAGTTGGTGTTCGCCGAGATGGGAATTCTGCATTACTTTTCAGATTTGATGCCGTTCTTCAAATTGATTTATGACCTTATGACTCATGGAGGGACGGCGATCATAAAAGACTTTCATCCGATCAGCACCAAACTGATCTCTTCTAGGGGATCCACAGCCAAAGTGAGAAAACACAAAGTGGATGGAGACTATTTCAGCGAGGAACTGATTGAACATGATGTGGCTTATGGCAAATATATCGAAGGCAATGAAGTGGAAAAAGTCTTTTTAAGAAGATGGACTTTAGGTGAAATCGTGACCGCCGCGGCAGAATCCGGTCTTGTCATCACAAAACTTGAAGAGCTTCCGAACCAGTCCTCAGAAGTGTTTGATCAAGGCATACCAAAGACATTTCTATTAAAGGCAACTAAAGCGTGAACTTTTCCGGATTTGACGCTTGCGCCCAAAAATGTTATAATATGGGGAGTAGCTAACCGGTGGAGCATTTCAACAATTGTTGAGATGCTTTTGTTTTAGAAAGGAGCAAGATTTGAGAAGAAGCGGGAAAACGCCTTTATTCAGGGCGAGAAAATTAGAGAAATTATTGGATGTGGGTGAAATTTACATAAAGCTCGAGGGCGCCAATCCACAAGGTCATATATTGGACCGTGTATCGGAAATGATCGTCATGGAAGCTGAAAGTCAGGGAGCAAAAGAAGTCCTCATCATGGGGTCACAAAATTTCACCAATATCTTGAAATTTTACGTCGAATTGGCGGAGATGAAACCCATTATTCCGATTTTCAAGAACGAGAAATGGAAAATTCCAAACATCGGGCAAGAGAATTATTTGGATTTCAGAGAAGAATATACAGTGTCGCCCTATGAATTGCTCAGAAGAATTTCTGAAGAGTCAAATGCTTATTTGGCTTATGAGGGTATGACCACTGGAATTTACGCTGAAATCACAACCGATGAAATCATGACTGAAATTCTTCAAAAGTTGCATAGCAAAGTGGACAATATTTATATCCAAGGTGGTTCGGGTTTCAATGTGGAAACGGCCAGATGGAGCATATACAAGCATTGGATCGAAGGAAAGATTCCATTTCCACCCGCTCTTTTCATTGCGCAATCCGTCAAAGGAAAACTACAGTATGAAGCCGATACGGAAATCAATGTGGACGATGAATATTTGAAGGAAGCGACCAGATTGCTGCGCAACCAAGTGCATCTTAAACTTAGATCATCGGAATCACTTGCTTTTGGTGCGTTCTATCAAAGCGCCAAAAATGGTCTCGTCGAAAAGGGCGTCCACGTCATCGTTTTAAAAGATGCTAAAACCGAAGTGAAAATCGACAACTTGAATGATTTTGACGATGTGTCCAAAAAGCAACTTGTCGCATACACCAGAGAGTGGTTGGCACAATATGCGGACTCATTCGGTGAGACTGAGGATGCCATCGACAACGCCAACGACCGTGGGTTTATCCTGCTTGCTTCGAGAAACGGCGAGTATGAGGGGGTCTGTATCGTTGTCAACCTTGGATTTGATAGATTCATTCCGACATACCACCTGGCATATATAGGCACAAGATCCACGAGCAAGGGCAGGGGACTTGGAACCGAACTTATGCAAAAGGCGATTGAGCTCACCGATGGAAATCTATCACTGCATGTGGACCTGGACAATAAAGGCGCTAAAAAGTTATACGAAAAACTTGGATTTGTCCATACCTACAACAGGATGCTGTATAAAGGTTAAAGCAGATATGATAAAATGATATCAACTAATGCAAGTGGGAGGCAATCACTATGAACTCTTTTTTTCAAAACAATCGCGATAAACTTGGTGCCCGCATGGAAGTAGGCGATTTGGCGGTCTTATTTTCTGGAAAGGCACCCAAAAGCACAGCGGATGCCCATTATTCGTTTATGCCAAACAAGAACTTTTTCTATTTCACAGGATGTAACAGAGAACATTTCATATGGACCCTATTAAAAACCGAAAAGGGTTTGGAAACCACATTGTTCATCGAAAAACCCGATTATGATATAGAAAAATGGATCGGTAGAAAAATGACAAAAGAAGTGGCAAAAGAAATATCAGGTATTGAGGAAATACAATACATCGATGCTTTTCACAGTTCATTGAACAAATGGATCCAGTTGGGTAAAATCAATGATTTGCATCTTGATCTTGAACGACTGGATTGGGATGAGAAATATAGTGTCACAGATGAGTTTGCCTCTGATTTCAAAAAGCGATATCCACACATCGGTATAAAGACGTTGCATCAGATTGAAATTGATCTGAGAATGATCAAAGAGGATTACGAAATTCAACAGATCAAACATGCGGTCGAATTGACACAAGTAGGCCTGGATGCCATTCTGGCGGTGCTCAAACCAGGCATGTTCGAATATCAACTCGAGGCGACGTTTTCACATGCCATCAGAATGAACGGAGCGGACGGCAACTCATTTCCAACCATTGCCGCATCGGGAAAAGACGCTGTCATTTTGCACTATGTCGAGAATGACAAAGTCTTGAATGACGGGGATTTGGTCTTGCTTGATCTCGGAGCGCAATATAAAGAATATGCGGCGGACATCACGAGAACATTTCCTATAAGCGGAAAATTCTCTGAGCGTCAAAAGACGATATACAACATCGTGCTCAAGGCTCAAGAAGCTGTAATAGAAGCAATCCAACCCGGAATACATTTTGAAGAATTAAACAATATATGTAAAAAGACTTTGACTGAAGAACTCATCAATATTGGATTGATCGCTGATGAAAGTGAGCTCACAAAGTATTACTATCATGGGGTCAGCCATCACCTCGGACTGGATGTGCACGATTTGGGTCTCAGGAATACGGAACTGAAACCTGGAATGGTGCTTACCGTTGAACCTGGTCTGTACATTGAGGAGGAAAACATCGGCATCAGAATTGAAGAAGATGTTTTGGTCACTGAAAGTGGAAATGAAGTCCTATCCTCGGGCATACCAAAAACAGTCGAGGCTATTGAAGCAATAATGAAAAGGTGAACAGATGCATGAGAAAATGAGACTGTCAAAAGATCAGATGGAACAAGCCAAGCAATTGCTTAAAATGAACAAGGTCACACTATCAAGCCAATCTCTGCTCAGACCTTATTATGAGGCGTTTGACAGTGAAATTTCCGACACATCGCTCACCAATGTGCTCCTATGGACAAACAAATACAACTTTTACTTTTTTATCATGGACTCTTATGCATTCATTGTGAATGTCGAGCCTGACCGCATGTATTTCAGCAGTCCCATTGGCGCTTATGATGACGGCGGTCAAGTGCGTGAAGTGGTAAGATCTTTGAAAACGACGTTGGAGTCTTGTGGAATCCCACTGGTGATCAAAAAGTCGAGTGAAGCCTTCGTCAAGCTTTTGGAGCAAACAAGTGATTTTGAGATCGAAGTGATCTCAAGCAGGGACGAATCTGATTATATTTACGATTATGAGCCGATGAGAACACTTGCGGGCAACAAATACCACAAGAAAAAAAATCAAGTGAACAAGTTTATTAAAACTGTTGAAAACTACCATTTCAGACCTTATGAATCCAACGATTTCGAGATGGTCAAGCAATTGATGGAAAAATGGTGTCTGGAACGGGATTGCGATAACGACAGCAACTTGCAGTACGAATTTGACGGTGTGATGCAATATTTGGAAAGATCTTCGGTGGACCATCTTCTGATGGGACTTTTGTTTATCGATGAAGCGCTTCAAGGGTTCGTACTTGGCGAAATCGTGTCCGGAAATATGTTGCTGATTCATGTCGAGAAGGCAAATGCTGATTTTCCTGGTATTTATCAAATGCTTGGTTACGAATTTTACAATATGGCCTTTAACGATGCGCTTTTATGGATCAACAGAGAGCAAGACCTTGGAATTGAAGGACTCAGAAAATCCAAAATGTCCTATCATCCAGTCAGGTTTGTCGAAAAATTTGAAGTAATTTTCAAATAGGGCTTGACAGACGTCCAAATGACGTCTATAATCGAGAACAATAACAAAAGACGATGAAGAGAAGAGTAATCTGGTACAAAGTTATAGCGAGCCAATGACGGTGGAAGATTGGTACAGAGTTAAAGATGAAAAACATCTCCGAGTTGCTAACCGAAGCGAAAGTGAGTAGGATTAGACGTGTCTGGCACGTTACAGCCAGTAGATATCGACAATTTCATTGTCCGTATCGATTCAAAGTGGATCTTAGGATCAAACTGGGTGGTACCGCGGAACATAAGCTTTCGTCCCTATTATATATAGGGATGAGAGCTTTTTTTATTGCCATAAAAGGGGAGGCGTTAGGATGAAACGAACACATTATTGTGGTCTGTTGACCAAAGAAGAATTACAAAAGGAAGTCGTCATCATGGGTTGGGTTCAAAGAAGAAGAGATTTGGGAGGCGTCATTTTCATTGACCTTCGTGATCGTGAGGGCATCTGTCAAGTGGTGATCGACGCATCGAAATTGAGCGCAAATGACTTCATACTCGCTGAGAAACTTAGAAATGAATATGTCATCGCCGTCAAAGGGATTGTCGAAAAGAGAAGTCTTGATACAATCAACCTCAGCATTCCTACTGGAGATATCGATGTGAGAGCAAGTTCACTCGTGATATACTCAGAATCCAAAAATACACCATTCGGAATTGAAGAATCCATGAATGTCAGAGAAGATCTCAGACTCAAATATAGATATTTGGACATGCGTAACCCCAAAGTCCTAGAAAACCTCAAGATGAGACAAAAGGTCACCCAAGCCATCAGGACCAGTCTTTTACATAAAGGCTTCCTGGAAATGGAAACGCCCATACTCACCAAAAGCACTCCGGAAGGCGCAAGGGATTTTCTGGTTCCAAGTCGAATCAAAAAGGAAAAATTCTATGCATTGCCCCAATCTCCGCAAATATACAAACAACTTTTGATGGTGGGCGGGATTGACAAATACTTTCAAGTCGCAAAATGTTTCCGGGATGAGGACCTCCGAGCGGACCGTCAACCTGAATTCACACAGGTCGATATGGAACTCTCTTTTGTTGACGAAGAGGATGTCATCAGCCTTCTTGAGCAACTCTTCAAAGATTTGCTCAAAGAATCACACCAAATTATAATCGATCAGCCTTTCAAGAGATTGACCTATAAAGAAGCCATGAGTCTATATGGAACCGACAAGCCTGACCTTAGATTTGAGATGCCAATTGTCGATCTGACAAAAATCGTGGCACAAAGCGAGTTCGGTATCTTCACAAAAGCCATAGCAAATGGCGCGGTAGTAAAAGCGCTCACGGTAAAGGGTGGAGATGAGATCACCCGTTCACAGATCGACTATCTGACCAAGAGAGCTTTTGAACACGGTGGAAGCGGTATGGCTTGGATCGCCATTGGAAATGACGGGCAACTCAAATCAGTTTTGACCAAATATTTCACTGATGAACAAATGGCGGAGCTGATCAAGACTGCAGATGCGCAAAATGGAGATCTCATAGTATTTTGTGCTGAACCGGTGGATAAAGCACAATCCGTGCTTGGCAACCTGAGGCTTGATGTCGGTGATATGCTCGATCTGAGACCCAAAGACAAATTTTCCTTTACGATAGTCACTGAATTCCCGTTGTTTGAATACGATACCGTTGCCAAACGATTGGTCGCCATGCATCATCCGTTCACAATGCCGGTGGAGGAAGATATCGACAAGTTCACTGACGCTCCTCTAGAGATGAGGGCAAAGGCATATGACATAGTACTCAACGGTGTGGAACTTGGAAGTGGCAGCATAAGAATCCATAGTCCTAAAATTCAGCAACAAATGTTTGAAGCCCTGGGAATGACACAGGACACCATCGATGCTAGATTTGGATTTTTGATGGACGCCTTCGAATACGGCGTCCCCCCACATGGAGGATTCGCTTTTGGCCTCGATCGACTTTTGATGTTGCTCTCAGGATCAGCCAGTATTCGAGAGGTCATTCCATTTCCGAAAATGCGCGACGGTTCCTGCGCGATGACAGACTCGCCATCAGCGGTCGACCCTGAGCAACTCGAAGAGCTTTCCATTAGATTGATGACTCAAACTCAGGAATCTCCGAAGGTTGAAAAAGAGTCTTTGGAACGTATTGATTATGTGGCGAACCTGGCACGTATTGAACTTACAGAAAAAGAACGCAAATCCTTTTCAAAGGATTTGGCGGACATCATAGCATTTGCCGACCAATTGAACAGTTTGGACCTCAGTGGCTATGAACCGCTGACACATGTGGTGACTGGGTCCCACTCCAGAAGAAAAGACAAGTGGGTCAAATCTACAGATGTCGAGTCACTGCTGAAGAACGCACCCTCTAAAACAGAAAATTATATTCATGTGCCAAGAACAGTGGAAAAGGAAGGTGAAGAGTCATGAAAGCATTGATTTATGAATCCATAAGTGAATTATCAAGAAAACTCGGTGCCAGTGAGATTTCCAGTGAGGAATTGACTCGAGCCTTTGTTGACCAAATAGAGAAGATGGATGACAGCATCGGCGCCTATTTGCATTTTGACCCGGTATCTGCAATAGAAAGGGCGATTGCAATTGATTTGAAAAGACAGAAAAAGCAAATCTTGTCACCGATTTCGGGAATCCCCATGGCGATCAAGGATAACATTTGCACCACAGATATGCCGACGACATGCGCTTCAAAAATGCTTGAAGGTTATAGGTCACCATTTGACGCACACGTCGTAACAAAGTTGAGAGAAAACGATGCCGTCATTTTGGGAAAACTGAATATGGATGAATTCGCCATGGGCGCCTCTACCGAGACTTCCTACTTCAAAAAGACCAGAAACCCGGTGGATCTGGGCAGAGTTCCAGGTGGAAGTTCGGGAGGTTCGGCGGCTGCTGTAGCAGCTTTTGAGGCGGTTTACACACTCGGATCGGATACAGGTGGATCCATAAGACAACCTGCTGCCTTCTGTGGTGTTTCCGGATTGAAACCCACATATGGCACGATTTCAAGGCGTGGTTTGATCGCATTTGCATCATCGCTGGATCAAATAGGACCTATTGCAAAAAATGTCGAAGATCTCGCCACTATCTATAACGCTTTGGCTGGTCATGATCCGATGGACAGCACCAGTTCTGAACGGATGGTCGAGAGTAAAGATGCCCTCATCGGTGAAAACATCGAAAAGCTGAGAGTTGCATTGCCGATGAACTATTTGAGGGAAGGTATTCAAAAAGAGGTGAGAGAGGCCATTTTAGAGGCTGCAAAAATCTTTGAATCCATGGGAATCACAGTTGAACCTGTGGAAATTGAAAACATGGAATATGCTCTGCCGGCCTATTATCTCCTCTCATCAGCGGAAGCCTCATCCAATCTGGCAAAATTTGATGGTGTCCAGTATGGCTATCGTCATAGCGATTTTGACAGTATAGGAAGTCTATATAAGAAATCACGGGGATTCGGATTCGGAACCGAAGTCAAACGACGTATTCTACTCGGCACCTATGCTCTGAGCTCAGGTTATTATGACGCGTATTATCTGAACGCGCTAAGAGCAAGACAAATGGTCAAGGAGACATTTGACAATTTGTTCGAAAGCTTTGATGTGATTTTGACTCCTGTTGCCCCGACTACAGCATACAAGTTTGGTGAGCACTCCAAAAATCCAGTAGAGATGTACCTTGGAGACATCTATACTGTGCCGGTCAACATTGCAGGTTTACCCGCACTCAGCACTAACTGCGGATTCGATGATGACGAGATGCCCATAGGGATGCAACTCATCGGCAAGGCGTTTTCAGAGAAAGTGATCCTGTCGCTTGGTTTGGCATTCGAAAAGGAATTTGCCAAAATGGAGGTCGTGTTATGAAGAAAATCAGCATATATGATGAATATGAGTCTGTGATCGGCGTTGAAGTCCATGTGGAACTGAGTACGGCTTCCAAAATATTCTGTGGCTGCAGTACCGCATTTGGTGGTGATCCCAACACGGATTGTTGCCCGGTGTGCATGGGACTTCCGGGGACTTTGCCGGTCCTGAATGACAGTGTAGTGGAATATGCCATAAAAGCTGGACTGGCCACAAACTGTGAAATCAACCTTTATAGCCAGATGGACAGGAAAAACTATTTTTATCCCGATTTGCCCAAAGCTTTTCAAATTTCACAAAACAGTGATCCGATTGCGGTCAATGGCCATTTGGACGTATTAAGTGCCGAAGGTTTGAAACGGATCGGAATCACGAGAATTCATATGGAAGAAGATGCAGGAAAGTTGATTCACGACGACACAAAAGGCACCTTGATCGACTATAACAGATGCGGAGTGCCTCTGATTGAGATTGTATCGGAACCTGATATGAGGTCGGCGGATGAAGTGAAATCCTTTCTTCAAAAATTGCGGGCGATTGTCATTTACCTTGGAATCACGACCGGAAAGATGAACGAAGGTGCCTTTAGGTGCGACGTCAACCTTTCGGTCAGAAAAAAAGGCGTTCAGACACTTGGAACCAGGACAGAGATGAAAAATCTGAACTCATTCGCCTTTGTCACAAAAGCAATTGAAGTGGAGATGAAGAGGCAAATCGATGTACTGGAAAAAGGTGGAACGATCACTCAAGAAACAAGAAGGTGGGACCCTGCCAAGAAAGCCTCATTTGCCATGAGGTCCAAGGAAGATGCACATGATTACAGATATTTTCCTGATCCTGACTTGATGCCTGTGATTATTGATCAAGAGGAAGTTGACCGTATCAAAGAGGATATGCCAATGCTTCCCGATGAGTACTTGAACATTTTGACAGAAAAATTCGGTCTGAAATATTCATTGGCCGAACAAATCATCTCAAACAAAAGTGTTGCGGATTTCACTTTGGAGACCATTGGTAAGGTGTCGAATGCCGAAACTTTCGGTAATCTGATCGTAAATAGCACCATCGACGACTCAAACCTTGAGATCAATGCGGATCAAATGATAGAATTGATCCATCTTCTCGATTCCGGAAAAATCAACTCAGGGATTGCAAAAAAAGTCTTTGAATTCATGATGAAATCTGGTGAAATGCCGACTCAAATCTTAGAATCGCAAGATTTATGGCCAATTACATCAGTGGACGCCCTCACAAAAATGGCAATTCAGTTACTGGACTCGAACCCCAAAATTGTGGAGGACTACAAAGCGGGTAAAACCAAAGCCAAAAGTGCCTATCTTGGTTTGATGATGAAAGAGACAAGCGGCAAAGCAGACCCCAATATTTCTGAAGAAATCTTTGATGAATTGCTGAGGAAAATGTGATATCATTAAGGGACTCGAAATAGTTTGGAGGTAACGAAATGCAATTGAGAATTGATGAAAACTGGAAAATGAGTGAAGTGGACGGAGCAATCATTGGCATAGGTCAAAGCTTTGATTTAAGCCTTGTTCCTGACCGACTGAGTGAAGTGCTCAAACAATTGAAGGAAAAAGAGCTTTTTCAAGGAAAAATCGATGAGAGTTATTCATTGACATGGATGAATGACACCGATTGGGTAGAACTGATCTTTATCGGATTGGGTGATTCTGAGAGTTTTACCAGAAACAAGTTCAGAGCCGAAATCGGAGATGCATTCAGGGCTCTTAAAAAGAAGAAAATCAATATATTGGGAATGGATATCCAATCCATCACAGGCATTTATGATGATCCAAAAGTCATCTCCAGGATTCTGGCCGAAACCTTGATCATGAGTGATTATTCATTCGATGACTATAAATCGGACCGGAAAAGTCATGAACTCAAAACGGTGTTGTTAAAAGGTTTGTCATTTGACCAAGATGCTTTGGATGAAGGTGAGATCCTTGGGAAATCAAATGTTTATGCGCGTAGCCTCACCAATATGCCCGCCAATGCATTGACACCGACAAAGCTTGCGAACATGGCGGTTGAGTATGGACAAACCTGCGGATTCGATGTTGAGATCAAAGATCTCGATGAGATAAAACAGTTGAACATGGACGCGTTTCTCTCGGTCTCGAAAGGATCATCAGAACCGCCAAAACTGATTATCATGCGTTATAACGGCAATGAAAAGTCAGACAAAAGATTGGGACTCGTCGGTAAAGGGCTCACTTACGACTCGGGTGGACTATCTATCAAACCAACGGCTTCCATGGTGAACATGAAAGACGATATGGGTGGCGCAAGTGCAGTGATCGGTGCCATGGGAGCTATCGCTCAAATGGGTGTCAAAACCAATGTGACGGCAGTTGTGGCAGCGTGTGAGAACATGATTTCTGGCCACAGTTACAAACCTGGTGATATCATATCATCCATGGGGGGCAAAAGCATTTTTATCGGCAACACCGACGCTGAAGGGCGATTGACTTTGGTGGATGCTGTGACTTATATCCAAAACCACGAAAATGTGGATATGGTTCTAGATATTGCAACCCTTACAGGAGCAGCCATACATTGTCTTGGTGTGGATGCCAGTGCCATTTTATCCAATGATGACACATTCTATTCCAATGTGGAAAACGCCTTTAAAAAGGCAGATGAGAATCAATGGAGACTCCCGATTTTCGATGAATACAAAGCATTGATCAAACACGAACAAGCGGATTTGACCAATTCGGCAGGTTCCCCCGGAACAATTACCGCAGGAATGTTCATTGAAGCGTTTGTAAAGGATATTCCCTGGGTACATATCGATATAGCGGGAACAGCCTTTAGAGACAAGCAAGAAGGAATCTTTTCCAAAGGTGGAACAGGAGCCGGTGTAAGACCACTCTATTTCCTCGCTAAAAAATTGAGTAAATAACGGGGTGAAAACATGCTTACAAAAGACATTGAGATTTTCAAACAGGCAATACTGAACGAAGTTGAAGGCTATGAATTCTATAAGATGGCCGCACACAATACCGATGAAGAGGAAGCAAAAAGCGCATTCCTTAATTTGGCAAATGAAGAACTGAAACACATTGAGTGGCTTAGAGACGCATTTAAGAAATTAAGTGGCGACCCTGAAGATCAATCGACACTTGCGGACCTTCAAAATCCACCAAGTCCAGAGATATTCAGATGGGAAAAGCTTCAAATCAAAAACGCGAATCTTGCCGTATCAGTGTTTGGCATTGGAATTGAAATGGAACGTGCATCAGTGAAATTTTACGATGAAGCCAGTGAAAGCACTCCTTATGAAGCTGCCAAACAGCTCTTCAAGGTCCTTTCAAAATGGGAAAAGGTGCACCTGGACCAATTTTCAGCAGCATATGACGCTGTCATGAAAGACTGGTGGTCAGATCAGGAATTCGCACCATTTTAATAATTGATGAACCTCGCCGAAAGGCGAGGTTTTTACTGCCAAAGGAGGAGTCATTACGGATCGGTATTCGACTGAACGATTGACAGTCATAGCACTGGATGAGGAAGAACTGAGATTGTATGTGGATGATTTTGATGGTTTCAAAATGAAAATGGACATTTCATCCCAAAGGGATTCCATTGACAAGGAATTTCGACATTTGTTCACCAAAGCACTCAAAAAAATCATCAATAAGCCGGAACTTAGATTTTGGCTGACCCCATGGGTCATTATTTTAAAAAACGAACGCGCTTTTGCCGGCAGCATATGTTTCAAAGGCGCTCCTGATTTAAATGGAACAGTTGAAGTAGGCTATGATGTCGATGAGTTATATTGGAACAACGGTATAGCAACAGAAGCACTCATGGGAATGATCGCACATACCCAAAAACTAGGACGAGTGAGATACATCAAAGCAGAAACAGAATGGGACAACTTACCTTCACAAGCTGTGCTGAGAAAATGTGGGATGGCAAGGTATAAATATGGTCAAGGAAGCATTTGGTGGCGGATAAAGGTGATCCAGAGCTTTAATCTGACAAAGTGGACTTATGACTTTAATGAAAAAAGAAGAATGTAGGAGGATTTATGGATCATTTGGATAAAAAAATAATCGAAATGCTGAGAAAGGATTCAAGAATATCGATTACCGCTTTATCGGATGCAATCAATTTATCCAGACCAAGCGTCACAGAAAGAATCACACGCCTACGTGAAGAGGGAATCATCACAGCTTTCACGATTAAGACTTCTGATCAAAAACTTGGTCTATCGGTGTCTTTTTTCATTGAAATCAGTGATATAAAAGGCAGCGTGGAAAATGTGCTTAAAATATTGAAAAATAATTCATTTGTAACAGAGGTTTATTGTGTAACCGGGGTCACGAATTATATTGCCCGAGCTTCAATGCCTGATATTGAAATGATGCATTCTTTTTTATCGGAACTTAGAAAGCATTGTAATGTCGTATCTTCAATTATTTTGGAATCCATTTTGTAAATTGTTCCGAACCACTAACTGCAATTTGTAAAGAATTGGTCTCAAACCAGTTCTTTTTTTTATGGATTGCGAAGCAATAAATTGATATCCTATTAAAAAGGGGGTCAACAATATGAACAGTGATTATACGAATGGAATGGGCTATGCGAAAAACATGGATGAACAAGATGTCTTGAGATCATACAAATCCAGGTTCGACATCAAGGAAAATCAGATTTACATGGATGGCAATTCTTTGGGGCTGTCATCAATAGATGCTAAAGAGGCACTGGATGAAGCTTATGAGGCATGGAAAAATGAAGGCATCCAAATATGGGGAACCGAGAACGGAAAGTACTTCAAATATTCCCAAACGATAGCCGAACAAATTGCACCACTCATCCATTCAGATGTTGATGAAATTGCTGTCATGGGCAGTATAACAACCAACATCCATCAGGCGTTGTCCACTTTTTATAAGCCCGATGCATCAAGGTACAAAATTATAGTCGATGAGCTCAATTTTCCTACAGATATTTATGCTGTAAAGAGCATTATTGCCCTTAAAGGCATGAATGAAGAGGATGTATTGGTAAAAATCAAGAGTGAAGATGGTAGAACCCTATCAGAAGATGCCATTATAGCCGCCATGAGTGAAGAGGTCGCTTTGATTCTTCTACCGAGCGTGCTCTATAGAAGTTCACAACTTATCGATATGAAGCGCGTTACAGATGCCGCTCACGATAAAGGCATTCTGATCGGGTGGGATTTGGCCCATTCCATTGGAGCTGTTCCACATGATTTCAAGAGCTTAGAACCTGATTTCGCTGTTTGGTGTTCCTATAAATATTTGAATGGTGGTCCTGGTGCTACAGCGGGAATGTATATCAATAAAAAGCATTTCGGAATCAGCACGGGACTCAAAGGTTGGTTTGGCAACAAGGACTCATCACAATTTGCGATGGACCATAATTTCGATCAGGATTTGACAGCCGGCGGACTGCTTCAAGGCACTCCAAACATCTTTTCCATGGCTCCGCTGCTTGGATCTCTGAAACCTTTCAATGAAGCGGGTATGCAGGCACTCAGAAAAAAATCACTTGAGCTCACAGGTTACATGATGTTTCTCATCGACGAAAGACTTTCAGCTTATGGATTCGCAATCGGAAGTCCCCGAGAGGATGATCGACGCGGTGGTCATGTCGCTCTAGAGCATGACGAAGCCTATAGGATCAGTTTGGCAATGAGAGATTTTGGTGTGATTCCGGATTATCGTGAACCCAATGTCATCCGTTTGGCGCCTGTGCCGCTCTATATCGGATACGAGGACACGTACCGGGTTATTGAAAGTATAGAAAGGATTATGAAAGAAAAAATATATGAAACCTACGCACTCGACCGAGTGACTGTTTTATAAATCAGAAGACATAAAGATCCACATAGGATTATTTATGTCTTTTTTCGTGGACATAATCTATTAAATCTAATAGAATTAAAGTACTAAACAGTTTGAGGAAGGTTATGATGGGCATAAGAGAAACCGATTTGTATTTCCCGGTCAAGATGTGGCTGGAATCAAAAGGCTGTTCAGTCAAGGCAGAAGTAAACGACATAGATGTGGTAGGCATAATGGATGACGAAAACATATTAGCCGTGGAACTCAAGAAAAAACTGAATTTGGAAGTCGTCAATCAGGCTGTTCTGAGACAAAAGATTGCCGATTTCACATATATAGCAGTGGAGCATGATTTCAAATCCTATGATTCCAAACGTTTCCAGGACACTTTGAATACACTCAGAAGACTGGAAATCGGTCTTCTGACGGTCAATTTCAGGGCACTGGAACCAGAAGTCTATGTTGTGCTGGAGGCATTGCCTTTTGATAGAAGCAGAAGTATGAACAGCTCTAAAAAAGCGAAAGCGAAATTGATCAAAGAGTTTCATAGAAGGTCAGGAGATTATAACAACGGAGGATCCTCCAAAACCAAAATCATGACCGGATATAGGGAAGATTGCCTGAGAATCGCATGGCTGTTGAAGCAAAATGGGACTTTGACCACGAAAGAAATCAGGAATCTGTCCCCAACTTGTCTGAAAACCACAAATCTGTTGAACCAGAACTATTACAATTGGTATGAGCGGGTTGCAAGAGGCGAATATCGAATTTCTGAACTGGGGGAGTTGGCACTTGTTCAACATGCCGGCGTTGTGCGTTTTTTTGAAAGAACGGAGAACTGATGGAACGTATAAAATATAATATGAATGGAATGCAGGAACGTAAAATGATCCTGATTGCATTTGTGGATGCCATCTTGGCGGGATTTTATCTGAAAATATTTCCGTTTGACTACACCATCAATTTGGCTGTGGTGATCTTACCGATCTATTATTTCATGGACAGACGTTTGCATCCTGTCATCACGGGAGTCCATATAGCGATCATCGGGCTCGCATTCAGGACAATTACAGGCTATTATTATTATGGCAGTTTTCAGAATGCATTCAGTGCGGATTTAAATTTTCTTTATTTTGATTTGATTTATGGCTTGATCCTTTATTTTTTGTTCTATAAAAATGACAGGCAGACACTGTATGTCCTGTTTTTTGCCGCTATGGCAGGAGATTTCTTTGGAAATGCCGCAGAATTCATTTCCCGATTTGGAATTGAGGAGTATTTTTCGAACAGTGTAATGGCGACATTGCTTGCAGTGGCTGTCATCAGAGCTACTGTGGCTGTTTTCCTGATCAGTGCGCTCAATTATTACAATTCTTTTCTCAGGAAAGAAGAACACGATGAACGTTATCGGATGCAAATGGATTTGATCTCCGAATTGCGGGGGGAAATTTATTTTCTCAAAAACAACATGGACCATGTCGAGCAAGTCATGGACGAATCCTTCAGTCTATATAGGGAATACGATATACTCGAACCGGATGAAAAGAGAAACAAAGCGCTCAGCATCGCCAAGAACGTTCATGAAATCAAGAAAAACTATTTCAGGGCTGTTGAGGGCATCGACGACATCATCAACAAAGAGAAACCATTTGATCATGTTTCTCTTTCCGACATATCAAAAATGATCTATTTGTCCACACAAAGAAATCTCGTCAAGAACCAAATGCCGATTGAACTTCATTTTGAAGTGGAGGATGCTTCGATGGTTCATGAGCACAGCATGCTCATGTCGGTGCTTAGAAACCTGATTGTCAATGCCATTGAATCCATTGAATATGACGGACAAGTTCATTTTAGGCACATTTCGGATTCCGAACATCACTTTTTTCACGTCAAAGATTCCGGAAGAGGGATATCCGAAGAGAAATTAAACTATATATTCAATCCTGGATATTCGACGAAATACGACGAAATCACAGGCAATTCAAATAGAGGCATAGGACTTACACTGGTAAAGGATATCGTTGAGAATTACTTCGGTGGCAACATTGAAGTCAAATCCGAATCCGGTACCGGTACTGAATTTATCGTCATGATACCAAAAATCAGTTTATGAGGTGATTTGCATGAAACTCTATATAGTGGATGATGATTCGACAGTCATCAAAATGATAGAAGAAATAATTCTGGACAATGCTTTGGGAGAAATAGTCGGGATGAGTTCGAACAGTATCAATGCTCTTGAAGAGGTTTGTTTACTGAAACCCGATTTGGTTCTGGTGGACTTGCTTATGCCGGATCTCGATGGCATAACTTTTGTGGAGAGACTTTTGATCAGAAGTCCATGCACAAAAAGCATCATGATTTCTCAAGTGTCGTCAAAAAAGATTGTCGGGGATGCCTATGAAAAGGGAATCACATTCTTCATCAGCAAGCCCGTCAATAAAAAAGAGTTGACCCAGGTGATCAGAAACATCGGCAATCAGATCAAAATGGAAAACAGTCTGAACCGAATAAAAAAAGTGTTTCTGATGGATGACGGACTCCTTTCCAATAAAGAAGAAATCAAGTTTCACGAGCATTCTGAAGACGACAAGAAATACAAGATGATCTTTTCCAAATTGGGGATCCTTGGTGAGTCGGGTTGCGAAGAAATCATCAAAATCTGCCACTACATCAAAAATAATGGTTCATCCGGCAATCAGCTCAAGCTGATGGATCTCACCAATGAACTTTCAGATAATCCCAAGGCGATGGAACAGAGAATAAGAAGGACAATCAACAAAGGTCTCTCAAACGTCGCAAATCTCGGTATAGAGGATTATTTGAATGAAACGTTCGTCAATTACTCCAATACACTATTCGATTTCGACCAGGTCAGGCTGGAGATGGAATGTGTCAGGGGCAAGAAAACAAGCGGCGGCAAGATCAATATCAAAAAGTTTTTGGACAATTTGCTGCTGATTGCAGAAGAAATGTAATAAAAAAATAACTTTATGGAAATATATTTGTATTATTTTGAATTATTTAAATTTTTTCTGTAGTCATTACCTATAATTAACACATCGAACGTTTGAAAAAGGGGCGTTCAAAAAATTTATAGGGGGGCACAAATTTATGGAAACAAGAAAAGTTTCACCATGGATTGCACTCATTCCAGTATTATTCTTGATAACTACTTTAGCTGTCTCATTGAGATTCTTAGGTGCGGATCCGCATATTCCATTATTCACATCAGCGATATTCGCTGCGTTGATTGGAATGTTCGTTTTGAAAATGACCTGGGCGGAAATTGAAGAAGGTATCGTAGATACTATCAAAATGTCAATGGGAGCAATCATTATCTTGATGATCATCGGTATGGTTATCGGTACTTGGATGTTATCTGGTATCGTTCCGACCATGATTTACTACGGATTGCAAATTCTATCACCTAAGATATTCTTAGTGGCTACACTCTTGATGTGTTCTATCGTCTCATTGGCGACTGGTTCTTCTTGGACAACAGCCGGAACGGTTGGTATCGCACTCATGGGTGTTGGTATGGGTCTTGGAATTCCTTCTCCGATGATTGGTGGTGCCATCATTTCCGGAGCTTATTTCGGTGATAAGATGTCACCACTTTCCGATACGACGAACCTCGCACCTGCTATGGCGGGCGCAACTTTGTTCGAGCATATCAAACACATGATTTTCACTACTGGTCCTTCGTACATCATCTCGATTATTTTCTTCCTTTTCCTAGGAATGAGATACTCAGGAAACGTACTCGACTTGTCTTTGATCAATGAAATGAACGGCGCTCTTGAAGCTACTTTCACACTCAGCCCATTACTCTTGTTGGTTCCAGTAATCGTAATCGGAATCGTTGTAATGAAAGTTCCTGCAATTCCTGGTCTATTTGGTGGCGCCATTTTGGGTGGTATCGCTGCAATGGTCGTTCAAGGTTCAGCAATTGGCGATGTTGTAGACGCACTTCACTACGGTTTTGCTGCTGACACAGGTGTTGTAAGTGTTGACGATCTCCTTTCAAGAGGCGGACTTGACAGTATGATGTGGACTATTTCCCTGATTCTTTGTGCCATGATTTTCGGTGGTGTAATGGAAAAGACAGGTATGCTCCAAGCACTTGCTGCTGAAATCCTCAAAATCGCAAAAACTACCGGTTTATTGGTTGTTGCAACAATCCTTACAGCATTCGGTATGAATATCATCGCCGGTGACCAATATCTTGCTATCGTTATTCCAGGTAGAATGTTCAAAGATGCTTATGCGGAAAGAAATCTGCATCCTAAAAACCTCTCGAGGGTTCTTGAAGATTCAGGTACGCTCACTTCTCCACTTATTCCATGGAATACGTGTGGAGCGTTCATGATCGCCACTTTAGGTTTGGCACCATGGACTTATATCCCATACAGTATTTTGAATCTTACCAATCCACTTGTTTCCATGTTCTATGGTTTCACTGGAATCACAATGGAAAAATTGGACAAAACAAAAGCATAATGTGAACAAACTTTTAAGATTGCCTTCAGAGAATTTGATTTCTTTGAAGGCAATCTTTTTTTCGTGTATAATAATGATATCCTATGAAATAGAGGTAACTCAAAATGATTACTCAGATAGAAAGTAATGTCATTTCAATACTTGAATCTACACCTATGTTTAAAAATATAGAGCACCATGAACTTCAAAAAATGTTGCATTGTCTGAATCCCAGAATATTGAAATATTCCAAATCAGAGACTATTGTGAACAGTCATGATCCATTTCAGGGCATCGGAATTGTCATTGAGGGTGAAGTGTTGATCGCCAAAGAAAGTATGGCCGGAGATCGAACTGTCATGACGGTGCTCAAAAAAGGCGATATGTTTGGAGAAATGGTCAGTTTTTCGGAAAAGAAAGTTTGGCCGGCAACTGTTTCTGCTCAAGCCGATTGCACGGTCATTTTTGTCTCCCCGGAAAAAGTGATTTCCATGTGCAACAAGATGTGTGACAGTCATAGACAGCTCATAGAGAATTTGCTGAAGATCATGTCCAAAAAAGCATTGATGCTGAACCGGAAAGTAGAGTACTTGTCCATAAGAAGTCTTAGAGGAAAGCTTTGTGCCTATTTTCTTGAGCAACATAAAATTACCGAAAAGAACATTTTCACACTGACCATGAACCGTGACGAACTTGCGGATTTTTTTAATGTAGCCAGACCTTCTGTGTCAAGGGAGCTCAGCAAAATGAAGGAAGAGGGACTGATTGATTTTCATAAATCCTCTTTTAAGATACTGGATTATGAAAAAATGAAAGCGTCATTATAGCTTTATATAGTGCCTAAAATAAAACTTGACACTGACACGTCGAATTGATAATATATTAACAAACAGTGATCTTTACCACCTAACAAAAAAGAGCGATCTGATTTGAAAGGAAGTAAGCAAATCATTCGTAAACAATGGATGTTTATGATTTTATTATGCTGCCTTCTCATAGAGAAGGCTTTTTTTATGGAGGTAATCATGGATAAGAAAATTGCTGTTATAAGTGCGATTCTCGAGGAACCGCAATTGGTGCAGAGCCAGTTCAATCAAATCATCTCTGAATTCAAGGGAATAGTAAAAGGCCGCACAGGCATACCGTTCGATCAATATGGCGTATCGGTCATAACGATCATTGTGATTGGAACGATGGATCAAATCAACGGATTGACGGGAAAACTCGGTAATTTGCAAAGCGTTTTGGTGAAGACATCTGTATCAAAAAAGACAATAGACGAATAAGAATTTATGGAGGATTTTATGCCAAAGTATGGAGATCACAATTATAAGGAAGCTGATTTTATCGATCATGATTTAATTGGAGAAATATTAACAAAGACTAAGGTGGTTACTGAATCCCAAATCGCATCGGTGATAGAGAAAGCAAAACTCAGAAACGGGCTTTCTTATGAGGATATTGCAATCATGCTTCAGGCAACAAGCCCGGATCATCTGAAAATGATTTATAATTTGGCGGCTGAAATCAAGCAATCCATCTATGGCAATAGAGTCGTATTATTCGCACCACTTTATGTCAGCAATTTTTGCGTGAACAATTGCGTCTATTGCGGATACAAACGTGACAACAAATTTGCTAGAAGAAAGCTCACTGAGCCTGAAATTCGAGAAGAAGTGAGAATCCTTGAAAGTATGGGCCATAAACGCATCGCACTTGAGGCTGGAGAAGATCCAGTGAATTGTGATATCGATTATATCGTCGACACACTTCGAATCATCTACGATGAAGTATCTGAAAGCAGTAATATCAGACGTGCAAATGTCAATATAGCTTCAACAACCATCGAGAATTATGAAAAATTGAAAGCCGCTGATATTGGCACTTATATATTGTTCCAAGAAACCTATCATAAACCGACCTATGAGATCATGCATCCAAAATCGCTAAAAGGGGATTATGAGTACCACCTCACAGCTTTTGACAGAGCTATGCAAGCTGGCGTCGATGATGTGGGCGCGGGAGTGCTTTTCGGATTATCCGATTATCGTTTCGAAGTGTTGGCACTAATGATGCACAATGCCCATTTGGAATCGAATCATGGCGTCGGTTTCCATACGATTTCTGTACCTCGATTAAAAAAAGCGGAAGGTATGGAACTTAAGGAATATGATCACTTGATCGATGATGATACATTCAAGAAAATTGTGGCTATTCTTAGAATCGCAGTCCCTTTTACAGGCATCATATTGTCCACACGTGAAACGAAGGAAATCCGTAATGAGTTACTGCACCATGGAGTCTCACAACTCAGTGCGGGCTCATGCACAGGTGTAGGCGGCTACAAAGAGAACGAGATGGAAGAAGAGATCAAGCAATTTACAATATCAGACGAGCGTTCTCCACTTGAAGTGATCAAAGGACTGATCAATGATGGATTCATTCCGAGCCATTGCACCTCATGCTATCGAATGGGCCGTACCGGAGACCGATTTATGAGTCTCGCAAAAACCGGAGCGATTCAGCATGTTTGTCAACCCAACGCCTTGATGACACTTAAGGAATACGCACTGGATTATGGTGATGATGAACTTAAGGCAACGGTGGATGGATTTATCGAAAGCCAAATCGAGAAAATTCAAAGAGATGACATCAAATCGAAAGTAATCCAAGGATTATCGGATTTGACTGACGGAAAAAGAGACATTTACCTATAGGAGAACGATATGAATAAAACTCCAAATTCAAACAGGGTCCACATCGGTATTTATGGCAATAGAAATGCAGGAAAATCCTCGCTGTTCAATGCAATTATCGGTCAAGACATTTCAATTGTATCAGATACGAGCGGAACGACGACCGATCCGGTTTTAAAAGCAATGGAATTGATTCCTTTTGGGCCTGTCGTATGGCTGGATACCGCAGGACTTGATGATATTGGTTCACTGGGTTCCCTACGAATCGAGAAGACAAAACAGATGATAGATCGAACAGATTTCGCTATTTACCTTGTGGATGGAACCTCACCGGATTACAGTGGTTACAAGGAGACTGCAAAGCTGTTCAAACGCTTCAATATCCCACATATGATTGTTGTCAACAAGATGGAGATGCTCGAACAATCCGAGAAAACGGAAATCGAGTCCAACCTCAATGAAGTCACGTATGTATCCACACAAAATCAGGACAGTGTGCATAGTTTGATTGATGACATACAATCCAGACTTGAGAAATTGGAAGAAGATATGCCTCTCGTTGGCGATCTATTGTCATATGGCAGTACTGTAGTTCTCGTAGTCCCCATTGATTCGGAAGCGCCCAAAGGAAGAATCATTCTGCCCCAAGTACAAGTGATCCGGGATTGTTTGGATCATGGCATCAAATGTCATGTCGTGAGAGACACAGAACTCGAGCAAACGCTTGCCGAATTGCCTCGAATCGATCTCGTCATCACGGATTCTCAAGCTTTCGCAGCAGTGAGTGCGCTTGTGCCGCAAAGTATCAAATTGACGAGTTTTTCAATTTTGCTCGCCAGACAAAAGGGGGATATCAATGCTTTGCTGGAAGGCATAAGAGCATTTGGGCGAATGGATGGCAATTCAAGGATTTTAATCTCCGAAAGTTGTACCCATAATCATTCACATGAAGATATAGGAAGAGTCAAAATTCCGAATTTGATCAAAAAAAATATTTCTGAAGACATTCAGATTGAATTCTCGATGGGACAGGATTTTCCGGTTCAACTGGATCGATATGATTTGATCATCCATTGTGGAGCTTGCATGGTCAACCGAAAAACGATGGAAAGCAGAATTCGTAAATCGTCTCTGCAATTTGTTCCAATAACCAACTACGGGTTGACATTGGCCTATTTTACTGGTATTTTGAATCGAAGTATAGAAATATTAGGGTGTGAGGCAGATGAGTAAGAGATACAATGCACTTAGTGATTATTTTAAAAACCAATATGGTAAAAAAATGGTCAAATTGGCGATTGACGCGGGATTTACATGTCCCAACAGAGATGGTACATTAGCCAGTTCAGGATGCATATTTTGCAGTGAGAAGGGTTCGGGAGAGTTCGCAGGTGTAGTCGGAGAAAATCGTGACCTTAATCATACTTATTCCATTCACAGTCAGATTGAAAGTCAAAAAAAATTGTTGGCTGACAAATGGAAGTCCACAGGATATATTGCGTATTTTCAAAATTTCACCAACACCTATGCCACTGTGGATGTTTTATCAAAACTTTATGATGAGGCCCTTGCCTTTGATGGTATTGAAGGACTGGCTATAGCGACCAGGCCTGATTGCCTGGATGACGAAAAAATCGAACTTCTGAAAAAATATAGGCAAAAAGGCGTTTTGTGGGTGGAACTGGGTCTTCAAAGCATTCATGAAAAAAGTATGAGTTGGCTCAAGACCCACTACACGCTGGATCAATTTCACCAAACTTTCATGAGATTGAAAAGCGCCGATATTCCTGTTGTCGTCCATCTCATAGTGGGTCTTCCAGATGAAACCCATGACGATTTTATAGCGTCCGTGGAATACATTTCAATGTTGAAGCCTTTTGGTGTTAAACTTCATATGCTCAATATTTTAAAGGACACAGCACTTGAACAGGATTATGAAAGCCGACGTTTTGAATTGCTTGATTTGGAAAATTATATCGAGTGGGTCACAGATGCCATAGAGGTACTTGATGAATCGATCGTGATCCATAGAATGACAGGTGACGGAGCTCATGATGCAGTTATCGCTCCCATGTGGATCAAGAATAAAAGAAGTGTTCTCAACGGCATAGAAAAAAACCTTGTAAGACGTAACGTCTCACAAGGCTCTAAAAAATCAAAAGATCATTCACTAATATGAAATACAACATGAATCCGATAATGACAATGCCCAATATAAGTGATACTATGACACCTGAATTCAAGGTGTCATTTTTTCTTTTAAGTCGCGACGCATTCATCATAAGTCCCGCCAATCCCATCAATACGGCAAGTGAGGCACTGCCAAGGGCGGCTCTTAGATATCCTATATTCCATACTTTGGGACGATAATACTCAAAAAAACGATCGAGACCGTAGATGGGTGCCGGCTGGGCGAACAAGAGAAACACGAATGCCAAAAAAACGATAAACAGGTTTAAAAATCCGATTATATGAACCCTTTTTTGAATGCGATCCATATTTTTTCTACGATCAGAAGACTTGTCGCTGAAAAGCTTGTCGAGGTAGTTCTCGTATTCCGGCATACTTTGAATAATTTCGGTCTGCTTTGCGTAAAGGTATTGAAGCAGATATTTTGATTCGGTGGGAGACATGCCTTCAAATCTGATTCGATTGGAATACCGTCTGATCTCCGGTTCGGCAGTACTTTCCAAAACCCTGCATTTGATTCTGAATATTTTATCCGGACTGTTCTCATGATCGGATCCGGCAATGTTGGCGTCGAATAGAAGTTCGAATGTATCCGAGGGTTTCATATATGAGTTCGTCAGTGCAAGCATGCCTGTGGAACTGATGTCTTTGGAAACCAGCGCCCTTTCGGTGCCCCTATACTTAAAAACATAAGTGTTGAAGATATTGACTCTGAAGGCTTGTCGTCTTTGGATTTTTTTTGGTTCTGATAAAACAGCCAAAGATATGATCGATAAATTGTCTTCAAATGATCGATCTGTAACTCTGCATGAGATGGTAAAGATGCCTTTGTTTAACAAGAAGAGCACATCAATCAGATCTCCAGGATGAAAATTATAGATATGTCCGTGTAGAATCGGTGCGACCACACGAAAGTTTCCATCTTCATAACCCGTTTCAACGACGGTTTTGAGCAATTTGACATTAGAGTTTCCGCTCTCATCTTTTTCTTCTACAGAGATCTCAATCGAGTGGGCGGGCAACAGTATTTTTTTCAGTTCCATGTTTTCACCCCATAACTATTATATTGTTATTATAACACAAACAAATGCAAAAAAATGTTTAGTTTTACATTGGACTGGGTAATATATGAATATAAATAAACCGAAAGGTTTTTTTATAGATTGGTTGATCGGGACGTCGTATATGGGTTTGAGACTCATAGAATGAAAGCGCAACACCAAGCAACAAAAATTGTAAGGTTCTTTTCTAATTGTTAAAAATGTTCTGTTAGGAGGAATGCTTATCGCAGTTGAATTTCGTATAACAATTGAATATAGGAAAAACTTACGTGCCGAAACCAGATGAATGGGCTTTCACTTTAAATTTAATTTAGTGAGGGTCCATTTTAATTTTTGTCTTTGAGCAGATCAATCAAGTTATGGACCATGCGAGCAGTCAATCCCCATATGGTGATGGATTCATAATTGTAAAAGACAATCGGATAATGTGTATTCTTGAAATTATAGTTTTTTCCATTTGGGATTGCCTCAAACGGAAAATCGATGTCCAAATCAAATTTGGAGGAAATCTTATAGGTTTCCGGTTGTACAGTCAACAAATAATCCAGTGGAACCAAAATCAATTCGTCGACTTCACTGATCGAATGGCTTATCTTCTCATAATCGATTTCTAGAACACCAACATAGCAATGGATCAGCATGTCAAAACTGGTCATCACCGAATCGATTTGGCCGATCAAGCGGATATGGTCTTCAGAGAGATTGAGCTCTTCACAGGTTTCTCTGATGGCGGCAACTTTGGGATGCTCACCCTTTTCAACGATTCCACCGGGAAAACAGATCTCACCTGGCTGAGAGTTGAGTGTAAGCGCGCGTCTTTCAAACAAGAGATGCCAAGTCTCATCGTGTAGTATAAGCGGCATCAAAACAGATGACTGTTTTTTGACACCAGTGGAGTTTGCTATATATGAACCAATAATGTTTTCAATATCTTTAAGCATGTTTTTGTCCTCTTTGATTGTAAAATATTAATTATAATATACCATATTGACCTTCAAAAAGTCAGTTAAATTAAATCATTGTAATTGCTTTTACAAATTCAAATATAATTGATACAATAGTCTTGATGAAAACAATGGACAAAGAAGGTGAAGACGATGATGTACTTGCTTATTGTAATTGCGAAGATTTTTGAAGTATCCCTTGCTACCATAAGAATGGTGCTTATAACAAAAGGAGAACGTAAAATTGGTGCGATTATCGCATTTTTTGAAGTTTCAATTTGGGTGGTCCTTGTCAGTACGGTTCTGGACAATATCATGGAAGACCCTTTAAAAATAGTAGCATATGCTTTCGGTTTTGCTTGTGGTAATTATTTGGGAAGTCTTGTCGAAGAAAAAATCGGCATAGGTCTATCGGAAATGCAAGTGATCGTAAAAGAGGACAAAGGCAACAAATTGGCCTGTATGCTAAGGGATCAGGGATATGCGGTTACAGTTATGCGTGGAGAAGGCAAAAATTTTCCGAGAAGCATCCTATTGATGTATGTGCCTAGAAAAAAAATCAAAAGCATTGCGAATATCGTCAAAACCGTAGAAGAAAATGCAGTTGTGACCATTTCAGATAAAAAAAGCCTTTACGGTGGATTTGGAACACTTAGAAAGTAATATTAAAGAGAATGGAAAGAGGAATTTGAATGAGACTTCTTAAGGAAGGGAACAACGTTGAAGTTGAACCTTATTCATTTGGGGCAGGAATCCCCATCATCATAGCGGGACCCTGTTCAGTGGAAAGCCGCGAACAGATTATTGAAATTGCTGTGGAAGCGAAAAAAAAAGGCGCCAACATACTCAGAGGCGGTATATTCAAGCCCAGAACAAGCCCATATGATTTTCAGGGCATAGGACTCGAAGCGCTCGAATTCATGCTTGAGGCAAAGGCGATCACGGGTATGCCTATCATAACCGAACTTATGGACACGTCTTATTTGGAACAATTTGTTGAAAATGTGGACATCATTCAAATCGGTTCAAGAAACATGTACAATTACTCACTGCTCAAAGCGGTGGGAGAGACGGGTAAGCCGGTCTTGCTCAAACGAGGATTCAGTGCGACAATCAAAGAATGGATTTACGCCGCAGAGCATATCGCCAAAGGTGGAAACAGCAGAATCATACTATGTGAAAGAGGCATTCGGTCTTTTGATCCCTATACGAGGAACACACTTGATTTGTCGGCAGTCCCAATTATGAAACGAGAGACTGGGCTTCCCGTGGTTGTAGATCCAAGCCATGGAACAGGAATAAGAAGTTTGGTCGGGGTCATGTCCATGGCGGCTATTGCCGCTGGAGCGGATGGTCTGATGATCGAGGCACATACCCATCCGGAGCTTTCCATTTCGGACAAGGAGCAGACAGTGGATATGGAAGAACTTGGAGAGATCATAACAAATATGAATAGAATGATTTCAAAGTAAAAGCCAAGAGTGCTACAAACACTCTTGGCTTTATTTTACTGACCATTTGAAAAGAAATTGAGATACGCGTTGTTTTTATCCAAATAGAGCACTGTGTCCGCATCGAATGTTTCTTCATAGGACTTCAATGTTCTCCAGAATTGATAGAATTCAGGATCCTTTGTAAATCCACTTGCATAAACTTCCAGAGCAGTCGCGTCTGCCTCACCACGAATGGTTTCAGATTCTTCGATGGCATTTGCTTTTATTTGTGCCACATTTCTATCGGTGTCAGCTACTGTGTTTTGGTAGATTTCAAGTCCTTCTGAACGGATTTGCTGTGCGATGGCTTCACGCTCTGCAACCATTTTTTTATAGGTGGACTCAATATTGGATGGCGGTAAAATCGTTCTGTAGATGTCAATGTCCACGAGCATGATGCCCTGTGTGGCCAAATTCACGTTGAGTTCATCCTTTGCTTGTGCCAAGACACTTTCCAGATTTTCTTTGTTGGCTAAAAACTGTATGCTCATCAAACTGTTGATTTTTTCAATGACCACAGCATATGTGATCTCATCGATTTTTGAATTCGCTCTCGTTACAGTTCCAAGTGAGGTTCTGAATACGCCTGGATGGATGATTTTCCACTGGGCATACATGTTGATTTCATACTTGATCTTATCTTGCGTGTTGATTTTAGCCGTGTTGGATACATAAGTGATGATTTTGCTTGTGTCTTTTTCGACAGTGGTTATGAACGGAATCTTGAATTTTAATCCTTTTGTGGTATCCACTTGGACATTTTTGAATCTTGGATCGCGTTCATTTTGAAGTTTTGCCTCAATGTTGGTGGCATCCACGACGATTTTTTTGATCTCGCCCAACTCCCTGACCGTGGCCACTTCGTCTTCTTTCACGATATAAAATGAATTGCTGAGCAAAATGCCGATGATGACGGCTATGAATAAAAGTCCGACAAAACGCATGTTCTTCTTGATTTCAGTTTTTGCTTGGTTATAATTTTGCTCAAATGCCTCCTTGGCATCTTGTCTGTTTTCGCCTTGATTGATATTCATATTATTGACCTCCTTTGATGTCGAGTGGCAAGAATTTAAGGACATCATTACCGTTCAGGTCGATAATGTACTTATCCTTGGCGACGGAAAGGATTTTTTCCATGGTTTCAATATAGAGTCTTGTTTTTGTGACTTCTTGTGAAAGGACGTATTTTTCATAAACCTGATTGAAGTTGATGACATCGCCTCTTGCTTGAGCGACTTTTTCAGCCTTATAGGATTCAGCCTGTTGAATCATCTGATAGGCTTCAGCTCTTGCCTTAGGCAACATTTCGTTGGAATACTTTTCGGCTTGGGATCTGTAAGAATCCTTTTCATTGCTTGCGATATTGACATCGTCATAAGCATACTGGACATCTCCAGGTAAAAGTACGTCTGTCAATCTGACTTCGGCGATTGAGATTCCAAGGTCATACGCAGCGAGTTTTCTGCTGAGATCGGGGATGATTTCCTTTGCGATGCTGTCTTTGTTGATGAGCGCATTGTCCAAATCCTGGTTTTGGATGTTGCTTCTTAAAACGCTTTCAAAAGCCAGGCGGATGGTGCCTTCCTGGTCGTCTACGTTGTAGATGTAAGCTGCAGGGTCTGTGATTCTGAACTGGATGACCGCACCGATGTTGATCAGATAAGATCCGCTGGTCAGTACGATGGCTTCACTTTCCACATCTTGGTAGGTTGCCGCTTGAGATGTAGTTGGGGCTGTTTTGGGGCGATAGCCATACTGTAGTGAGATGATCTCATTTGTGTTCACTATGAAGATCTCGTCCACGAAAGGCACTTTGAAGTGCAAACCGGCTTCGGTGTTGACGCGGTGCAATTTTCCGAATCTTTCAATGACTGCTTCCTCGGCATTATCAAGCGTGTAATAACTGCTCATGACTGCGGCAGCTAAAATGATGACAATAGGGATCAGCAGTAGGATTTTCTTTGATTTCATGTTTTACCCTCCTGTTTGTCTGGTTGTCCATTCAATGTTTCTATTAATATAATATGCTTTTAAGGCTAAAAATACAACTTAACATTTGATTAAAAAAAACGTAGAATAGATGTGAGAGCATTAAATAAGTATTAAATACTTCGATTGGAGCAAAAATGATGCTGAAAAACATGTTGCAGTATATTCAAAAACTACAAAACAGGATCAAAAAGCACCAAATCGCCGCTTACAGCGGGCAAATGGCGTATTTTTTCATGCTTTCCATTTTTCCATTGATGATTTTCGTCTTTACAATCATCTCAAAACTCAATTTGAATTTCGAGTTTGCCTATGACGCTTTTCAGAACTTTCTACCACCAAACATAAGCAGTCTGTTAACGGATTTTATTGAAAACACAATTTATGTGGAAGGTAACGCTGTATTGTCCATTTCGGGTATTGTGACGCTCTATTCGGCATCCAGGGCGGTGAGTGCGCTTCAAAGGGCAATCAACACTGCATACGGTATTGAGGGAAAGGGCAATTTCGTGCTCAATAAGTTGTCAGGCATGATGTTCACACTCATGTTCGTCGCATTGATCATACTTTCTGTGACGATACCGAATATCGGGAGCAGAATAGCGGCATGGATGACCGATTTTTTCAATTTTACGATCGACCAGTACTGGATCACATTGTTTTATTGGATCAGAAATCTGATATTGCCCGCTGTGTATATCCTGGTTTTCGGATCGATTTATACAGTATTGCCCAATAAGAAAATGCACCTGGAGGAAACCTATAAAGGCTCGATATTCGCTATCACCGGTTCGCTGATCACCAACTGGATATTTTCAACAGTTGTTGTGAAATTGACCGATTATTCAATATTATACGGATCGTTGTCTGCCATCATCGCGTTCATGATCTGGCTCTATGCACTAGGCACCATCATAATGATTGGCGCTGAAATCAACGCTATTGAAATTGAGGACATAAAAAAATAGAGGTTTGTCCTCTATTTTTTTTGTGTTCAGGTTCTGTAATCGATGATCTGCCCTTCTGATTCAGTGCCGTGCAATATATGCTCAATTTTGTAATGAATTGCTGAAAGTCGGTCAATCAGACCGGTTTGAGGGGCAAAAAGAAATGTGAATATCTCCGGATTGTCTATGAGCTCTACGAGAAAGTGTTTTCTGTCCAGGTAGAGAACTTCCTTTTCGTAGTGAATACCGATGGCCTTCAGGGCATCCATAAAGTCATTCAAGATACTCTCCACCAAAAATTTGAAGTGTGTTCCATATCTTTGGTCGCAGTCTTTGGATTGTCCCACAAGGAAATTGATGCCTGATACCATGCTGCTCGCACCCTTGAATACTTCATTCTTATGTGCCTTATAATATTGAGCGGCAGATTGCTTCTGGTCTTCATGAGTGGACAATCGATTGTAGGATGCCATCAGATTGTGGACTCCAGAGTAGAATGTATCTATGATGTATCGCTCATTTCCGGATCGGTGGTCGGGGTTGTTATGTACTTCTCCTTTGCCGTAGACGTGTTTGACTGGCTCGATGTTTGCCGCTGATTTCACCTTGCTGGACGAGACGTTTCTATAATTGCTGACAGTTGGAGATTTGGATATGTTGGCCATTCTCTTTCCCCCCTTTCTCTATTATGTATATCGGCAGAAACACCTTAAATATTTAGTATGGAATTGTATTCAATCCTGCATTATGGGATAATATGATTATTGAAGTCAAAGAAGAGGTGAGTGTATGATCGATCAGGTTTTCCGTCAAATTGCCAAAGAATTGCTCAACAGAAATTTCATAAGAAAATTCGGAATAGAACGAAAAATCGTTTCGGATGTCATATCAACGACCAAGTTCAAAGATCAGATAGAGCATATGCTGGTAAACGAAAAATATGACAGTAAAGATGTCTATGAACTGATGGTCGATCTAATCGATATTTACCCAGTCAAAAGCAAACCTGACAACTGGCTTGATTATTTCTATTTCTATAGTTTGGATTTTTCTTTCCCCGATGCTGTAACAATCAGTCTAGGCACTGAATGCAACAAAGTGGCGGAGATGTATCTACGCGTCTTGAAGATATTTTCTGAAATCCAAAAAAGGTCAAATGATGGCACGTGGCAAAGCAAGTACGCGCTGAGTCTATTGACCCAAGATGAGGTGGATGCACTTGAAGATCCCCAGGAATTCAATGTGTTTCAAAGGTCATTCAACCATGAGTATGTCTATGAGATGATGAAAATGAACCAGGATGTCATTGGGTATACGACACTGGACCATATTTGTGGTGTTCATCATATCGCCATGAAGATTGCCCGACAACTCAAATGTCTAGGGTTTCCAATTGACCTTGGCAGAGTTTCAGGTGCGGCCGCCGGTCATGATATCGGTAAATTCGGATGCAAACCGGACGAAGCAAGTCGAGTCGCCTATTACCATTATCATTATACCGGTGAGTGGTTTGAAAAAAGAAAGATCGTCTACATCAGAAACGTCGCTATCAATCATTCCACGTGGGATTTGGAACTTGAAGCGCTTCCAATTGAATCTCTTATTTTGATCTACAGTGATTTTAGGGTGAAAGCGGAATTCATGGACGGCAAGTCCTATATGAAGATCTATACCCTTCACGATTCCTTCAAAGTCATCTTGAATAAACTGGACAATCTGGACGCAGCAAAGGAAGACCGATACAATAAGGTTTATAGCAAACTCCTGGATTTTGAAAATTTCCTGATGGATCTTGGCATAAATACCGAACCTGATGAGGGGGAGGATTTGGCAAAAGGGTCGACCATAAAAAGAAAATACTTTTCACTCATGCAAGGGCCCGAAATCACGAAGAATGTCGTTTTTTCATCCATTCAACACAATATTGAGCTGTTGTACCGTTTCAGGGATGAGGCATCACTGAACAAACTTCTCGAGCCTGTGCGATCGAGTAGGGACATGACGAGTTTGAGAGGCTATCTTGCCATTTTGGAAGAGTATTACAATTATCTGACTCAAAAACAAAAACAGATTGTCATCGGTTTTCTATATGAAAAACTGTCATTGCCTCAAGAGGATATCAGAAAGCAGTGCGCTGAACTCATTGGCACCATAGTGGCATCATACGATGAGGTCATAAGGAAAGAAATTCCAAAGAGTGCTGTCATCAACCACAACTCGATAGATACTCTGGGAATGTTCGATTATTACATCGATAAGTTCATGAGTCCGGAAACAAAAGTCATCGATCGTCACAAAAAATATATAAGCTATAGTGTCCGAGATATGATCTCATCTTATTTTGAACATCTTGAGGGCACTGAAAAAAGACTTCAGAGCATAGAATGCATCGTCAATTATTTTATGCGTTATAGCCATGACGAACAGATTCGCTTTTATTTGATCAAAGCTGCAAGGGTGTTGCCATTCAATGAATTTAACGATGAACAGCGATTCAAGATACTCAATTTCGTTTCAAATTTGTTGACCAATGAAGATTTCAAACTGAGATTGCGTGCATACAATCTGATTTATTCCATTCTGCCGTATGCGGATGAGGCTTTGATCGTGCAAACGGGCATCAGAAGGGTAGTATCAGTGGACAATCCCTCCACAGGTGATCCCGCTGAAAACTACGCTCGCTTGAAATTGGCTGAAAATCTCAAAATGGATCAAGGCACAATCGATTATCTCAAAGCCATTTGCATAGATGATTTGCAATACACATCCAATATCTTTTTAAGCAATCTCAAATCTGCGACACTGGATGTGGCCAAAAGATTTCAAATAGAACTTTTGATGCGAAACACATTGTTATATGATTATGACAATAGCTTCTACATGGCGATGCACCTTTGCAATCTCCTCAAGGTAAGTGCGCTTGAATCGGTTCGGAATACGGCGGGGAGAATGCTGCTTCACATCATTCCACATTTGAATTATGAACAGAAAAACGATATTGCGGTCGAGTTGATCAGAGCGCTTGAAATGGAAAGTTTCGAGTTCACAAAATATATCCCCCCATATTTGGGTAAAATCATTTTGCATGTGAAACCAAAGGAACTGGATGAAATCATTGAAAGTTTTGAAAAGAAGATGAGTACGAACAACGAAAAACTCATCTCATTGATTGTCAAAACAGTCGGTTATGCAGTCACACGTTATGCGGATTATAGATATGCTTTCAAAGAACGTGTCGATTCCCATGAAAATCGTATCCTCAGATTGTATGGGGTATTGTTCAATGGATTCGTACACAGCTCCAGTTTTGTCAATCAGACCGCTTTCAGCGTGGTGGCAAAAGACGTATATTCCGATTTGGTTTTGAATCTTAAGAAAAAGGAGTATCTATACAAACTCACCATTAAAAAAGTCATGTCCTTGATGGTCAATACCGACGAGGCCAACGACCTGATTTTTTACAACAATTCCGCATCACTAAAATATATCTACAATTTCATTTCCGAATTCAGGCATGATTTCGGAGAAATACCATTAAAGCCCAACAAAAGAATCGCATTTTTCCCTGGTGCATTCGACCCTTTCACTTTGAGTCACAAGCAAATCGCAAATGACATCAAAAAACGGGGATTTGAGGTTTTGCTTTACGTGGATGAGTTTTCATGGTCCAAACGTACCCAGCCGAATCTTATTAGACGCAGCATCATCAAGCGTTCCATAGCAAGTGAAATCGATGTTTTTCCTTTCCCGCGTGACGTCACCGTCAATATTGCCAACGACAAGGATTTGAGACGATTGAAAAAGTTGTTTCCTGAATCCGAAGTGTTTTTGGTGGTTGGTACGGATGTTGTCATGAACGCTTCCGCTTACAACAAAGAGGATCTCGGATTTTTAGGTGAGATCCCGCATCTGATTTATGAGCGGGGTGGACTCGATCCGTCTTCTGCGGAAACTGAAATGTTGAATTCAAAAATCAAAAGATTGCATCCCCATACAATGAAATTCACTTTGCCTAAGGCGTTTGAGGCGATCAGCTCTACTCTAATCAGGGATTATATTGATGAAAACAGAGATATTTCAACGCTTATAGAGCCCTTGGCACAAAATTTCATCTACGAGAAAGGCTTGTACCAAAGAGAGCCTATGTTCAAGAGCATGATGACGACGAAATCGTTGTCCCTTGAAATTGTGGATGAGCTTTCAGATGCATTCAAGAAAGAGATCCAAAGTGTGTTCGGCAGTGAGTTCCAGAGCGGCATGGAAAAGCTTTATTCTCAAGATCGTTTGAAGGTTTTGGTTTTAAGAAATCTGGAAAAAAACAAAGAGATTATCGCAATTTCAATATTCCATTGGTTGAGAGCCACGGATATCCATTATGAATTTGTGGATCCGGCCATCTTAAGATACGTCAGAAACAATTCTGTCGGTCGGATACTTGTCATTGATGGCATATTCAAAAGGAAAATAACCGACTTTAAGAATCTTGAGCAGATTATGCTGACGGAAACCCTTGCAAACGCATTGTCCCGTGATTACACTTATTGCGTTTATAAAGAATCCGTAAGAGACCATATCGGCAAAGAGATGAACGAGGCATTGGTCAATCAAGGATTCATCAATATCACCTCGATAAAAACGAACGAGATCGCCTATGCTGTGAATATGTCATCACCTTGTACGTTGAACCTCGATATCCATTCACAGTTCAAAGATCCTTACAAAACGTTGCCTGAATTGTCTGCAGTCATGGCAAAATCCAGGGTTAGATTGCAAAAGGCAATGACTGAACTATATCCTGGCAATTTGGTCCTGAGTTTCGACCGTTCGATGATCTATGAGACATTGATCAAAAAAGTATGCGAAGAAAACAATGTTCCGGCAATGCCGCAAACTCCAAGAGTACTCGGGGATGCCATGTGTGTGCCTTTTGGAGCTGTATTCAAAAAATGGATACTTCCCAATACGATCACAAAAACACTGCATGCCGAAAAGTATTTCTCCACCGATTTGGCAACACATCAAATCAAGGAATATCCATATTATCTCGATATAGAAAATCAAATCAAGATGATCAAGTCCTATGACAAACCGATCATTCTGGTGGATGACCTTTTGAACAAAGGGTATAGACTTCAGGCGTTGGTCCCGTTTTTCGATAAATATCACGTGAAGGTCCAAAAATTCATAGTGGGCATCATGTCCGGCAGCGGCAAGGAAATTGCCGAGTCGATGAACCTCAACGTCGATGCGGCTTATTTCATACCGAAAATCAAAGTATGGTTTTATGAGAGCAAATTGTATCCATTTATTGATGGAGATGCCATTTGGCGCGGTAGCATACCTGACAGCAATCTGATCAACTCCGTCAACTTGATTCTACCTTATTCATCTGCCGCCTATATAGAAGGGGCCACCAAAGAATCCATTTACAACCTTTCTGAAGTGGCACTCACAAATGCAATTGAAATCATGACCGCCGTAGAAACTGTTTATGAAAAAATGAACGACCGTTTGTTGACCATCAACCGTTTGGGTGAAGTGCTCAATACTCCAAGATATCCTGACAAAGGCAAAAATATATTTTATTCCAACAATATACGCCCGTCAGAGTACATCAAGGATGATCTTGAACAACTGAAGAAACTCAAATCATTTTATATTGGATAGGTGAAAATCATGTATATATACAAAAAAGAAGACTGGCAGTTGATCAGTTACAAGACATTGCCAGGTTTGGAACAGTTCATTTGTGCATTTGATGAACACTGTGACCACAATGTCATCATATTTCATGCGCCACTGGGCACAACAAAAGCGTGTTTGCATTTCGAAAGACCGGATTGTGACATGGAGGTCCTGGAAGCGCTTTACACCGAAACAGCGACAGCAGAGGATGAAGTGATTGGCGAACTCATAAAAAATGGAAAAACCATCGCTCTAAACATCAATTATCTGATCAGTCGCCACGATTTGCCTGTGGAAGAGATTTGGGACCACATGATCGCTTTTCTTAACGAACAAGTCAATTTTCACAAAAGAAGAAAGACCGTGAACCTACTGGGGTTGGGTGATGTTGGAAGTATGTTGACAATAGGGCTCAAACTTCTTGGTGGTGAATGTATAGGCGAAATCGGGATATTCGATTTAAATGATAATCAAAAATCACGGTGGGAAATGGAATTGAATCAAATCACGACCAATCCCGATATCAGGGTCAAGGCTATAACATACGACCAACTTTTCGATGCCGATGTTTTCGTTTTTTGTGCATCCAAATATGTTCCGAAAGTAGGAGAGCAGGTCGAAGATGTCAGGATGATCCAATTCAACGAAAACTCAAAAATCATCGCCTTATACGCCAAAGAAGCTAGAAAAGCAAATTTCAAAGGCATTTTTGCAGTCGTATCCGATCCGGTCGATCTACTGTGTCTATCCGTTTTTGATGCGTCCAATAGGGATGATTCTGGTGAACTGGATTACAGAGGGTTGCTTCCAGAACAGATTAGAGGCTATGGACTTGGTGTCATGGACGGTAGGGCAAAGTATTATGGCCATCTCATGAACCTTCCATATAAAGAAAAAGGACGCGTTTTTGGGCCTCACGGATCGGCATTGGTTGTATCTGCTGATATTGAAGCAGAAGATGACGTATTTTCACTTCAATTGACTGAACAGGTCATTCATGCCAATTTGGATGTTCGTGCCCTTGGGTTCAAACCTTATATTGCTCCAGCGCTTTCATCGGGGGCGCAATCCATTGTATCCACTTTAAGCGGTCAGTGGCATTATAGCGCGACTTTTGTGGGGGGCATTTACTGGGGAACAAGAAACAGACTTTCTGATTATGGCACAGAATACGAGCAATTGAGACTAAGTCCGGACTTGCTGGAGCGGATCAAACAGTCCTATCATAACTTGGAGGAAGCATGGGCACAATTGAAGTAATCAATTTTGGTTGCACAAATGTTAGAATCCTTGAAACAATAGAAAAAACAGCATTTGAAACCAATAAAGTCTTGCAGGATCATGAGAAGCCATTAATTGAGAGAAGATTGCTGTTTGTAATTGAATTGGATGAAATCGGAGAAAATTCGGAAGCAAGCGCATTTTTGAAATCAAAATCAAGCGAGGGGTATTTTAAAGGCAGCATCGCGGCCATTGTAGTTCTTTCCCGTTCGGATTTGTACACCAAGTCCTATGCGAAAAAATGGATTTTTGTCTCCAATGCTTTGGGATGTGAATGGATCGGACATCCATTGATCGAGATCACAGGTGGTTATCAAAACTTCAACACATGGTCAAAAACCGTTGAAGAGCCTCTTGAGACCATTGCTGTGAGATTGGTCAGGTCGCTGGTGACCAGATTGGCTGAGTACACACCACTGAATTTGAGACAATCAAAAGTATTGGTGCTTCACGCGGGGCATAAAAAATTATCCAACACCTTGATGCTTTGGGAGCGTATTGAGGACAAACTGTCAGAAAAACTTGGACCGGATGTATCCATCAAGACGCTGCATGTTGAAGAAGGTCAAATCAGAGATTGTTATGGTTGCACTTTTGAGACCTGTACTTATTACGCTATGAGCCGGAGCTGTTTTTACGGAGGTTTTGTGGTTGAATCCTTGTATCCGAGTCTTGAGGAAGCAGACTATGTGGTTTGGATTTGCCCCAATTACAATGATGCCATATCCGCAAAATTGATGGCTGTGATCAATAGATTGACCGCACTATACCGCAATATGAGCTTTCATGACAAATATATACTGGCGATTGTCGTTTCCGCGAATTCAGGCAATGATGTCGTCGTGAGTCAATTGATCGGTGCGCTGTGCATCAACAAGGGATTCAGACTGCCGCCAAGATTTGCTTTAATGGAGCTGGCCAATGAACCAGGAGAGATTTTCAACAGAAAAGACATTGAAACAACCATCGACAATTATGTCAACAATGTGTATGATATCATGCACAAAAATATGAAGTTATTTTAATAAAACGCTTTTAATTTTTTTTCAATATGATATAATAATTACAACAAAACCAGTTCACAATTGAATAGTAAGTTTGAAATGGGTGATGTTGAGTTAACCTGACCATATTTTAAAGGGAGTGATACCGCCAGAGAATTTTGTTGTATCATATAGGTTGTTGTTGAATTTAAATGAATTAGATTTGCTTATGTAAACCACCGTTTCAGCCAATGTTTAGGGTCACAAGGACTCGGAAAAAATGAAATAGGTGATCGAAACTGTGGATAGCAATGATTGTATTATTGTATTTATGAATCAAGAGCTGGATTGTTGATGTTGTGTGAATTCTTAGAAATGGTTTTTATTGACCAGATTAAGAGAAAGGGTGATTCCACCAGAAACACAAATTGAATTTATATGTTAAAAAGTTCCTCTCATAATGGATTAGAGAGGAACTTTTTTGTTTGTAAATCTGTTTAATTTTGAAAATTATATTCGAGTGAATAAGGTTCGCTCCATTCGCCATCTTTGTCTTTTGCCTTGAGGGTAATGGTGTATTTTCCTTCGGTCTCAAAAATTGGGAATAAGTTTTCATCATTGAAGCTCTGAACAAACTCTTCCTCAAAATATATTTCCCATAGATATTCATCTATGTTCTTTTTTCCGGTGGATTCATTCATAAATGCCACTCGACTTTCCATAAGGGGTTCTATACTGAATTGAGCCTCAACCGGTTCACTTCCGAAAATCATCTTGCCACCTATAAACAAAAGAATGACAAGAGCTATACCAATCAAAATTGGGACGACAGGCGACTTCTTTTTAGTCTCCAAGTCCACATCATGTTCATGGGTTGCCCCGGTGAATAAAGTGTCCATCTCAAAATCAAGTTCATCTTCATCATCCACAGCTCTTGGTTTTCTTGAAGAAGAAGCACTTGGAAGTATATCGGGAATGTCTTCATCATGCACATCCGAATCGGGAGGACTCTCCAAAACGATTTGTTCTTCTTCATCGTTTTGCAGCTCAGGTTCATCCGCGACAATTTCCACAACAGGTAAGGTTTCCAATGGAGCGACAGGGTCTTCATCCAATTCCATAGTTTCAACCGTTTCAGGAACAATAGCCTCCTCAATTACAGGTTTGGACTTTTTTGGAATGCTTTTCAACACAGGCGCTTCGCATTCAAGATCATTGATGACGATATTGTATTCGAAATTGACAGATTCCAGTGCATCGGATTTTTCATAGATAAAAATATCCTTGAATTGTTTTCTCAATAAGTTGAATGAAAAAATGGAGTGGGTACCGATCATCAGATTATCAATAAACTCGCTATGATAACCTTTTGAATCGAACAGCACTTTCTCTATGGTCATGCCTATTTGCCCGAACACTTCTGTCAGCTCCACAGATTTTTCATTTGAAAAATCGATCAGTTCTCTGGATTTCAATTGATCATCCACGACTGCGATCTGATCCACATCCACCAATTGAATTTTGATGGCATCGGGAAATTGTTCGTAGACGATCAGACTTTTCAGCCAATCATAGACCATTTGCACTCTGGTCTCATAAGAAACTTGATTGAGTTTCATGTATTTCTTCAAAGTGAAGCCGCCCAGTTTTTTGAGGACAATGTGCAATCCGTCTTCATCTTCAATTGTATCCAGAACATTATGAAGATGATCATTAAGCAAATGTCTTACAGTCCTTGAAAGGGAATCAGGGCGATAATGGGTAATTATAACCACTTCATTTTCTGTTTCTTTGTCCGTGGCGTTGGAAAAACATTGCGTGTCGTCTTCATATAATAATTTCCATTTGGTAAATTGATCTAGTTTCATCTGAATCCTCCAAGCGTATATTCCAGTCTATCATTATCAATTATATAATACACTGGCTTCCACGTCGAGAATACTTTATAATTTGATTAGGTATTTATAAAGGAGAACAGTTATGGTTAGAGTATTACATTTGTCAGATCTGCATCTCAACACAGGATTTGGAAGTAAAAAGCAAAGCGTCAGAGAAAGCTTGAAGGAAGCATTATTGAACGCTTTCGAGAAGAGTGCGTGGTATGCGCTCACCAATAGGCTCGATGCGATCATTATCGCAGGTGATCTGTTTGATAATGACAATATAAATTTTCATATGGAGAAAAGAATTCTAAAAAACATACAGTCGATTCTGGATTCCGACATTGATATTTTCTATAGTACAGGAAATCATGACCCGATGGGCACGACCAATATCCTGAATGCCTTCAAAAACCATCCGCGACTTCATATTTTTGAAAGTGATGAAATCGTTCAAAAATCAATGCAATCAAAAGATGGAACATCCTATGAAGTGGTAGGTTGCGGTCATAAATCAAAAGGTGAAAAAAGAAATCTGATCAAGAAATTTCCTTTCAAAAATAACCGTTCGCCTTGGATTGGAATAGCCCATGCCAGTGTTCCATCCGCCAGGAGCGTGGGTGAAAAGGAAAGTTATATGCCTACAGCCTTAAGTGACATCGAGAGTCTTGACTATGATTACTTTGCGCTTGGACATATCCACATCAGGCAACAGTTGACACAGAAAATCGCCTATAGTGGCAATATTCAAGGATTATCCATCAAGGAGACTGGAAACAAAGGGGGGTATCTGGTCGAACTGGATATGAATTCCACCAATGTGACACCGGTTGATTTTCACGAAATCGAGTGGGTATACATCGAGCTTGAGATCACTCCTGAAACAACAAATTTCGAGAGTTTGTCCATGTTGATTTCGAAGTCGATAATGGACCATGTTGCACTCCGTGAAAAAAGTCTCATTTGCAGAGTGGTGTTGAAAGGGCGATCCTCGCTCTATAAAGAACTTAAGGAATCCTCCAACATAAGATTTTTGGAAGAAGATCTATGCAATGAATTGGGCGTATTGGATCTGGAGATCAAGACAGATGCGGTGACGAGAAACATCGATCTTGAGGAATTGAAGCGTGAAGCGACAGTGCTTTCGTATGCACTTAGGCAATTGGAAGAGTGTTCAGAGACAGAAGCATTGATGGACCGACTTTATGCTTTGCCCATTTTTCCACGGGGAATGACAGAAAACGAGAAGAAAAGATCGATTATGACGAAGCTGGAAAAAGTTCAAAACGAGATTGTGAATCGGATGGTGAGAAACGACTATGATTATTAGAGCGCTGTACTATACAACCTATGGCAAAATCGAAAATAAATCTTTCCAACTGTCTTCAGGAGTGAATATATTCTATGGTGAAAACGAAGCTGGAAAATCGACGCTATTCAATAGTCTTTTCACATTGTTATATGGTTTTGATCCCGCCAATAGGGAAAAGCATATGTATACCAATTGGAACAAAAATGAAATATTATTTTATGCGGATATTCAAGAAAACGAGGAACTTTTAAGTGTCGAACGCCGTCTAATGAGTGTACCTAAACTCACGATTTCAAACAAGGCAACCGGGAATGTTGAAATTAGAAGGAACGAGACGCTTCCATGGATAGAACACGTGAGTCCCACACTCTTCAAGTCTGTTTTTCATATCACATCAGAAGATCTAAACCGATTTGAGGATGCCTCCTGGGATCAGATTCAAGAGCAGCTGATTTTCAATTATGGAACAGATTATCTCAATAAGGTTTCAGATGTCTCTGAGAGTTTGGAACAAGAGATCAATGCCATCTGGAGAAGAGACAGACGGGGAGTGCCGCTACTCAATCAAAAAACGCAACAGATCGCAACGCTTGAAAATGATAAGAAAGCGATGCAAAAAGACTTGAAAAATGCTGTCGATATGCAATTCGAGCTGAATGAACTTGAAGAACAGATTCAAGACATGGGCATACAGATTACTGAACTGAATGGCATGCATAAAGAAATGAGAATTTTACTGCCAATCAAGTCGACCATTTCCAAAGTGAATCATCTTGAAGATCAGTGCCTCAAAGAGGAATACCCGGATCACCTGACGAAGCTCAGCGACCATGCCGAACGTGATTTGGGTGCGCTTATTCTTGAAATGGTTTCATTGGATGATGAAATCGAGCAAAAGAAAGGCAATTTGCATCATTTTTCCGAACACGAGCAACGTTTGCTTGAGAATAAGGAACTAAGGGACAGTATCAAAACCGATTTGGATGCGATCATCTCATTTGAAAACAATCTCCACGGCATTTCAGATGACTTGTTGAGAACGAATGAGAAAATTGCCCAGCAGTATCAACTGATCTTCAGTGAGAAGCCGAGCCAGGATCAATTGGATCAATTGCTGAACATCAATCCTTTTGAAATGAAAAGTTTGTTTCAGAACAACATGGATATTGAAAAGGCCAATGTTGAAGCGTCATCAGCTTTGCTGAAGAAAAAACATGGTGATAATCGTTTCCATGTGATGATGCTCGGTTTTGGAGCGATTCTTCTATTGATTTCCTTATTTCAGAAAAACTTGGTCTGGATCGGATTTGCAGGCATGGGATTATTGGGATATGGACTGTCAGGCATATTGAAGTCCGGAAATAATGAAGAGTTGGTGCCTCTGGTCGTAACGGAATCAAGAGATGAAATCAGTCGTAAATTTTTCGGATTGACCATACCGGATTACGTATGGACAGATCCTTCTTTTATCTTTTTTTTAAAATTGGAGCAATTGATTGCGCTCAGTATCGAAGAAAATCAATTGCACTCAAAAAAAGAAATGGTGTTGGATCAATATAATGAGATGAAAACTTCTCTAGAGAAAAAGATACGAATTTTTGATATGGACAACACAAGAGACGTCGTTCTGACCACTCAAGTGTTGCTTCTTGAGATGGATAAGGCGATCAACACTGAAAGAAGTGAAGAAAAATTGTTGTTTGAGATAGCCACTTTGGAAAAAAGAAGGGTGGCTCTTGAAGAAAGATTGGAAGAAAAAAAAGCGGTTTCCGCAAAGATCAATGAGTCGTTTGAAAAAATCGGCAGTGGAAACCTGAAACTTGGCAGACAACTTTATGAAGAAAATTTGGAAAGACTCAGAAGAATCAGAGTGTATAGGGAAGAGCTCGAACAGCAGCCGGATTGGACAGAATCAGTACTGAATTGGTCGAGGGATCATGAACTCAGTGAGCTTCAAATCGCAAAATTCGAATCGGAAATCGAGAGATTGGGCATTGAGAGACAGGAAGCAATCATTTTCAAGAACAGTCTTGTAAAAGATATACACGCCATCAAGGAAAAAGCGAATGTCGATGCTCTCGATAGTGAACTGATCATTTTAAGGGAAGAATGTGATGCCCTCGAACAGGAACGTGACATTCTCATGATCACAAAAGAAATCATCAAATTCTCTGATGAGAGATACAGATTGGAAAATCAGCCAGATCTCATTTCAAAAGTCAGCATCTATATGTCGAAAATCACGAATGGCAAGTATAGTGAAATCATGGTGGATGACAATAATGGAAAATATGAGTTGTTTTTCAGGATTGACGATCAATTGATTTCCATCTCCAAAGCATTCAGCAAAGGAACAATCAACCAATTGTTTTTTGCATTTAGACTGGCAGTGATCGATTCCATAGATTCGGAATGCAAATTGCCATTGGTTTTGGATGATGCCTTGGTCAGTTGGGATAAGAACAGGCTGGAAGCCACCAGTCAGTTGATCTATGAATTGTCACGAAAGAGACAGATTTTCGTCATGACGTGTCACTCTTGGATGATGGGCAATTTTGAAGGATTTGAAGACATCAAAAAAATCGAGCTGTAGAGGTGCATATGAAAAAAGATATATTGGAAGAACTGGAGTTTGAAAAGAGCAAACGTGACATATTGAAACAATCACAGATGGTCAAACGAAATCCGATCCAGGAAGAGGAAAAGATCACTGATAGGTCGGATCAAAAATTTGCCTGGGAAATAGAGCTTGAGCAGTATAGAAAAAACAAAGTCAGGGATCAATTCGTCTTTATAGGTGCAGTCGCGGGCTTTGCGGCATTTATAATGGTGATCTTGTTTCATTTTCAGGATTTTGCAAATATATTTAATGAAATTTTAATGAAATTCCAATGAGAATGTTAATGTTTAAACGATAAAATTAAAACGACAATTTTAGGGAAAGGAGAGCGCTCTATGTCAAATCCCAAAGAGACCATCATCGAAATCAAAGATTTGAGAAAAGTATACAAAATAGGGACAGAGAAAGTGGTTGCACTGAACAAAATCGATTTGAACATACACAAAGGCGAAATCTGCTGCGTACTGGGCACTTCAGGCTCAGGCAAGTCCACATTGCTGAACATGATGGCCGGGCTTGAGAAACCAAGCCGTGGAACGATTCAAATCAAAGGTGAAGCCATTGAAAAAATGAATGAGAAAAAGCTTGCTAAATTCAGACAAAAAAACATTGGATTCATATTTCAATCCTACAACCTGATGACCGCACTGACCGCACTGGAAAACGTGGCCATGCCATTGATTTTCAGGGGGACTCCCCGAAATATGAGAGAAAAAATCGCATTGAAACATCTTGAGATGGTGGGGCTTAAAGACAGATCCAAACATAAGCCGACCCAAATGAGTGGAGGTCAACAACAACGTGTCGGTATCGCAAGAGCTTTTGTGGGGGCTCCTGAGATTATCTTTGCTGATGAACCGACAGGAAACCTCGATACCAAAACATCGATAGAAATCATGCATATCATGTGGAAAATGGCGAGAGAAAAAGATCAAACCATAGTTATTGTCACCCATGACCCGGAAGTGGCTTTATATGCTGACAAAGTCATACATATAAGAGATGGTGATATTCAAAGCATTGAAAATAGAGAAGAAGACGACGTTATGGAAAAGTATATCAAACCATACGAGGCAACCTACGTAAAAATATAAGAATCGAGGGATGAAAAATGAAATCAAGAATATCGATCGTAATGATCATTTGTTTGCTGATGACAACACTTATAGGTGGCAATTCATATGCGGAATTTGATTCCTATCAACCGATTATCGGAATAGTTCCAGGTGCTGACACACAAGTTGTCAATACTGGAGAGAAGAGTACTTACACTGTGCAGATGAAAAACGTCTCTTCAATGGCGGCCCGGATGATCCGGGTAACCCTTAAAGGAGATCATCCGTTCAGAAGCGACATCACCACACTGAGCAAAACCGTGACTTACCTTAATCCCAACAATACAGCTGAAGTCGTGTTTGATGTTGAGGTTAGCCCGACAGCCGGATCCAGAATTTATGAGTTCGATGTCGTTTTCGAATACTACAACTATTATGACATGACCTACAGTTCGACTGAAAAGGCTTATGTCAAAGTGGTCAACAAAAATGTCGAACCGATCATCGGACTGATGGGAACTACCAATACCGATAACACAATCAAGCCCAAAATCCCGAATGCGGTGGTACTCAATCTAAAAAACACAGGAACCATTTCAGCTAAGGATATGAGAATCAATGTAAGTGGTTTTTCAAATCAAGGTGTAATCCTTTACAACGATGTCGACACGAAATCACTTCAGGAATTGAGGGCAGGTAGCACTGAACTTGTCTACTTCAATATCATTTCCGGGAAAGACGTTGGTACAGGAACATTTCCTTTGCAGGTGAATGTTTCCTATATTGATGATTTTGGAGGCAGCTACACCAAGGATTTTACTGTTTATTTGAATTTGGCTGAAGCTAAGGCGATCGATGCCGAAATTCATATCGATGAACTCAAATATCCTGAAAAAATCGCCGTCAACAATGACTTCAATGTGACTTTTGAAGTTCTTAACACCGGTCAATCCAATTTAGAAAGTGTTGAAGTCAATTACAACTATCCACAAGAGTTCATAGCTAAATCCAACTCAAAGGTCTTTTTGAAGAATTTGGCGCCAGGAGAAAGAAGAACGGTCACTTTCAAAATGATGGCAAAAAGTGAAACAGTCACCGAAAGCTATCATTCCTATATTGAAGTCAATTATTTCGCTGAAGGTCAGACTCCTGAAGACAAGCAATCCACTTCTGAATATGTCGGACTATATGTGATCGGGAAATCGGAAGAGGAACCTGGAGGTGCCAGCAAACCAAAACTGATTGTCGAAAGATACGATTATGGCGATGATTATGTTTACGCAGGTCGAGATTTCACTATGGAATTATGGATCAAGAATACGAGCAGCTTGGCGGGAACAAGAAATATCAAAGTGACACTCAGCAGTGAAGAAAATGTATTCACTCCTGTGGATTCCTCAAGTTCATTCTTTATTCCGAACATAGGACCCAATCAAGTTTATAGGCATACAATCAGTTTGAAGACAAAAATTGACGCTAGTGTCAAAATTTATGCTCTGACCACAAAAATGGAATATGAGGACAGTGCCGGAAATGCGTATGACAAGAACAACAATCCTTTCGAGGAGACTGAAGTGCTCAGTGTGGCTGTAGCACAACCTGTCAGACTGGAAACCTCTGAACTCGTTCTTCCATTTGAAATCTATACGGGACAACCTTTTTATATTGAACAGGAATTCTACAACATGGGTAAATCGACCATGTACAACATGATGGTCAAACTTGAGGGAGTCCAAACAAATGAAGGCAGTTACTTTGTCGGAAATTTTGAAGCGGGCAGGAGCGATTATTTTTCCGCTCAGATTTTCGCTCAAGAAATGGGGCAGTTCGACGGAAAGCTCGTCTATTCCTTTGAAGACGCACTTGGCAATATATCCTCCGTTGAAAAAGACTTCACGTATTCAGTGATAGAAGCTCCATTCTTCGATGGTGGGTACCCGGGCCCAATTGATCCTGGCATGCCTGTGGAAGAACCTTCATCAAATGGATGGGTAAAATATGCCATTGGTGCGGCAGTGCTTCTGGCGGTAGCATTATTTTTCATTTTAAGAGCCAGAAAGAAAAAGCGACTTGCAAGAGAATTGGAGGCGTTGGATGAATAGTATAGATTTGGCTTTGATGGGCATTAAGAATTTATTGCGTCGAAAAGCTAGAACTATTTTAACCGTCCTCGGTGTCATCATAGGTACAGCGGCCATAGTCGTGATGGTCTCATTGGGACTTGGCATGAACAAAGCCTTTGAGCAACAACTTGAGCAATATGGCAGCCTTACGATGATTGATATCTATAATTACAGAATGTATGAGGTAATGCCAAAAGATGCGTCGGGATCCGGGACAGATCAAGTCTATCTGGATGACGATACTGTGGCGATGATCGAGAGTATGGATCACGTGGAGTTTGCCATCGGGTTCAAACGATTCGATTCGAAGATCTATGCCGGAAAGTATGAGAATTACAGCAACGTGAAAGCTGTTGATCTCGACAAATTGGCATTGATGAACATCACTCTCAGTCAAGGGGTCATGCCTACAGCAGAGGGCCATTACGAAGCTTTGTTTGGTTTTCAGGTCGCACAAAATTTTTACGACCCTCAGTCCAGAAATCCATATGGCAACCGGCCACAAGTCAATATTTTTGAGGACAAAATTGAATTGTTGCCTTCATCACAATACTATGAGGGACGCAGACCAAGAGGATATATCCTGCAGCCAACCGGTGTCACCAGTGAGACCGACTGGAATTACGCATGGGATATCTTCATGGACTATGAGACATTCGAGAAGTTAAAAGCGGATTTCGATCGCAAGAACAAGACAGAAAATGGTTCCGGCGGTACTGGTGGAATCAATAGAAAGCCGAAAAGCAATGAAAAGGTCAACAAGTATGATGAAATGAAAGTCAGTGTGGATCATGTCAAAAATGTTCAAGAGGTCCAAGATCAAATTAAAGCCATGGGCTTTGAAGCCTACAGCTTGACGGATGCTCTGGAAAACATGAAAAAAACATCGGCGATGATTCAAGCGATATTAGGTGGAATCGGTGCAGTGTCATTATTCATCGCAGCCATTGGCATCACAAATACCATGGTCATGTCCATCTATGAGCGCACAAAAGAAATTGGTGTCATGAAAGTCATCGGAGCACAGCTCAAAGATATCAAAAGATTGTTTCTGTTTGAGGCGTCAATGCTTGGATTCTTTGGGGGACTCCTTGGAATCGCATTCAGTTATGGAGTCTCTTTCATAATCAATTCAGTGCTCTCAGGTATGTCGGGTGACTCGGGGTACTATGGACCTCAAATTCTATCTTATATACCGGCGTGGTTGGCGCTATTGGGACTTGGTTTTTCTACAGTCATCGGTCTGATTGCCGGTTATTATCCGGCAGTACGTGCAACCAAGCTCAGCGCTCTTGAAGCCATAAGAACAGAATAGTTAGTAAAAAATACGTCTTGGGTATTCTCAAGACGTATTATTATGGGCTGATATGGTATAATATTAATGAAATACACAACACGGAGGCAAAAATGATCAATAGGATTCATCAAATGTATTGGTTGAGTGGTGAGGTCAGGACTGACGACAGGAATATTACTTTTGAAAACCCGCCCGTTTATGAGGTCATCAGGTTAATGGAAGGTGTCCCACTATTTTTTGAAGCCCACATGGAACGTCTTGAACATTCTTTGGAGCTGGTTGGATATCCGTCTGATTTTCACAAAAAAGATTATTATGAGGCCATCAGAAAATTAGTGGAGTCAACAGGAATTGTCAACAACAATGTAAGACTTGAAGTAGGTAAAACTGAAAATGGGATGGATCATTCTGTCCTATATTATGTTAAATCCTCGTATCCATCTGCGATAGAATATCAAACTGGTGTCGATGTTATGACAGCTGAAGTCGTCCGAGAAAATCCTCATGCCAAAGTCTTTTACGAAGAATACGTCAACATGATCACTGAGATGCGAGAAAATGAACAGGTTTATGAAGTGCTGTTGCATAATTCAGAAGGTGTTCTCACCGAAGGCAGCAAGTCCAATTTATTTTTCATCAAAGATGGTGTTCTAGTCTCAGCCAAGAGCGAAACCATTCTCATGGGAATCACCAGGGATAAGCTCCTCGGAATTCTGGACGATTTGAAGATTGATGTGATTGAAATGGACATCCACAAAAATGAACTCGCCTCTTTTGACGCCTGTTTCATATCAGGAACCTCCATCCATATACTGCCGATCAGAAAAATCAATGATATCACGTACGCTTCATCGGAAAATCGCATCATTAAGGAAATGACTGACGCCTTCAAGGGAGTGGTCGTTCAAGATATTCAAAATACAAGGAGGCTATATCACAATGGTTAAAGTTCATGAAAGATTTCTAAAGTATGTATCTTTTGACACTGAATCCGACTCGGATTCCGAAACCTGTCCAAGTACAGACAAGCAAAAGAGATTAGGTGAGCATCTTGTTGACGAGATGATCTCAATGGGTGTCTCAAACGTGATTATGGATGAGAACGGTTATGTCTATGGTGAGTTGCCTTCCAATTCAGACAACAGTGACGCGCCCAATTTGGCGTTCATCGCACATATGGATACCTCCCCTGATTTATCAGGTGCGGACATCAAGGCGAGAATTGTTGAAAATTATGACGGTAAGGATATCGTACTGAACAGTGAAAAAAATATCATAATGTCCCCAACCGATTTTGAGCATCTCACAAATTATATCGGACAGGATTTGATCGTCACAGATGGAACCACTTTACTCGGAGCCGACAACAAGGCCGGTATAGCTGAGATATTGTCCATGGTGGAGCGACTGGTTCATACTCCGGAAATAAAGCATGGCAACATCAAGATTGCGTTCACACCAGACGAGGAAATCGGAAGAGGGGCGGATCGTTTCAATCTTGAAAGACTGGGAGCGGATTTTGGATATACTGTGGATGGTGGTGAAATTGGAGAACTTGAATTTGAGAATTTCAATGCCGCAACAGCGAAAATTAAAATCAACGGCACAAACATACACCCGGGATCAGCCAAAGGCAAAATGAAAAATGCTCTTTTGATCGGCATGGAATTCCATCAGATGCTTCCTGTGTTCGATAATCCCGCATTTACGGAAAACTATGAAGGCTTCAACCATTTGAATGATTTTGAAGGTTCGGTGGAGCAGGCGAAAATGCTTTACATCATTCGTGATCACGATATGCAAAAGTTTGAGGAAAAGAAAAAAACTTTCAAGGCGATCGAGCAATTCATCAATTTCAAGTATGGTGATAAAACCATAGAACTGGAACTGATAGATTCATACTTCAACATGAAGGAAAAAGTATTGCCACATTTCCATTTGATAGAAACCGCTCAAAAGGCGATGGAGTCATTAGGTGTGAAACCTTTGATCGTTCCTGTCAGAGGCGGTACCGATGGAGCAAGGCTTTCCTATATGGGACTGCCATGTCCGAATCTTTGCACAGGTGGACACAATTTTCACGGCAGGTTTGAATATATACCGGTTCAATCCATGGAAAAGACTGTTGATATATTGATTGAAATAGTAAAGCTTTATAACGAGAAGAAATAATGAAAAAGTTGCCGGAAATGGAGTTTTTCATCCAGTCTAGGCAACTTTTTCAGGTCAGTATCTTTCTTCGGGGTGGTGCGTATCGTCTTCATAATCATTATCTTCATTATCAATGTCATGGGAATTCTTTCTCATCATGAATAGACCGATGAAAATGAAAGCGACATAAATCAGCACGTCAAACTTGATCAGGGACAACTTGTCGACGAACATGAAAGCCGAGATGACTGTAAGGATGACGCCAACACGATAATTGCTTTTTCTTCTATGGCCATAGTAGGCCATCTGAAGAAAGCCGACCGCTGGTCCTAGGACAAATAAGAATCCGAGTAGGTTCATGACACGATAGCCTAAAAACACATCGGCTAAGAAATAGATGCCGTAAATGGTTAAAATGGAACCCAACAGCAAGTTTCTGCTTCCAGCATGGCCATTGAAATAATCCCGTTCTGCCTTGATGCCAAAATAAATGAACACGACCGGCCATAGACTCCAAATGTCAAAAGAGATTATATTGTAGTAATTGAGAATGAGTGCAGCACCTAAAGTGACAAAAATGGCACCTAAAAATCTGTTTTTACGATCCATATGATTACCTCCGGATTCATTATCCGACATTAAGGTTAAGAATGCGTTAGAAGCGGTTTAGAATGATATTAGCATATTGACAACAGTTGGGCAATTGATTATAATTAAACCAATTTTATAAGGTGTTGATGACGAAGAGGAGTAAACAATCGTAACTGTAAGAGAGAGGGGCCCGCCGGCTGAGAGACCCGTCCAGAGCAGATTGTTGAAGGTCGCTTCCGAGATGATCTGTTGAAACAAAGTATGCAGATCCGGTTATAACCGTTATATTTAATGAGTGCTGACATTTTTTTTGTTGTGTCGGAATTAGGGTGGTAACGCGATCCATTCGTCCCTTTCATGGGGATGAATGGATTTTTTTATTGTAAAAAATGGGGAGGAAAATTATGCAAAGCAAGTACAATCCGAAGGATTTTGAAGACCGAATTTATGCCGAGTGGCTTGAAAAGAAACAGTTCAGTGCGAATGTCAATCCTGACAAAAAGCCATACACAATTGTTTTGCCACCACCTAACATCACTGGACAACTGCATATGGGACATGCGCTTGATCAAACACTACAGGATGTCCTGATCCGATTCAAAAGACTTCAGGGATATGAGGCGCTTTGGCTTCCAGGAACCGATCATGCGAGCATCGCCACAGAAGTTCGCGTTCTGAAGTCCATCGAGGAAAAAGAGGGATTGACCAAAGAAAATCTGGGTCGTGACGAGTTTCTCAGACGCGCTTGGGAGTGGCGTGATGAATATGGTCGCATCATTGTAAATCAAATGCAAAAATTGGGTTCTTCCTGTGATTGGGAAAAAGAACGCTTTACCATGGATGAGGGCTGTAATGAAGCTGTTACGGAAGTGTTCGTGAAATTATATGAAAAAGGACTGATTTACAGAGGCAACCGTTTGATCAACTGGTGTCCTGATTGCAAGACGACTTTATCCGATGCTGAAGTCGAACATGAGGAAAAACCAGGTCACTTTTGGCATATCAAATATCCGGTAAAAGATTCGGATGAATTTCTCGAAATTGCCACCACCAGACCTGAGACCATGATTGCCGACACCGGTGTCGCTGTCAACCCCAACGATGAGAGATACAGTCATCTTGTCGGAAAAACTTGTATCCTGCCTCTATTTGGTCGTGAACTTCCGATCATTGCGGATGATTATGTCGACAAGGATTTCGGAACTGGAGCACTCAAGGTCACACCGGCACATGATCCAAACGACTTTGAGATCGGTATGCGCCACAATCTTGAGCAAATCAACATATTCAACCCTGACGCCACGATGAATGAACATTCAGGCAAATATGAAGGGCAGGACCGTTTCGAATGTAGAAAAGCAATCGTAAAAGACTTGGAAGCTGAAGGCTATCTGGTTCAAGTCAAAGATCATCTTCATAATGTGGGGATGTGCTACAGATGCAGCACAGTCATAGAACCTAGGGTATCCGACCAATGGTTTGTGCACATGACGCCACTTGCGGCTCCGGCGCTTGAGGTTGTCAAAGATGAATCGCTCAAGATCATTCCAGATCGTTTCACAAAAGTATACAACAATTGGCTTGAAAACATCAGAGACTGGTGCATATCAAGACAATTATGGTGGGGGCACAGAATCCCGGCTTACTATTGTCAGTCTTGCCCTGAGATTGTGGTGGCAAAAGAAATGCCAGATGTGTGTCCGAGCTGTGGTGGTATTCACTTCAAGCAAGACGATGATGTGCTCGACACTTGGTTCAGTAGTGCGCTTTGGCCGTTTTCGACATTGGGTTGGCCAACCAAAACACCTGAGTTTGAATATTTTTATCCTACCAATGTTCTTGTGACAGGTTATGACATCATATTTTTCTGGGTCATCAGAATGGTGTTTTCAGGACTTGAAATGACGGGTGAACTGCCTTTTGATCATGTGTTTTTGCATGGTCTTGTAAGGGACGCCTCCGGAAAGAAAATGAGCAAATCCCTTGGAAATGGCGTCGATCCACTGGATGTCATCGATCAATATGGTGCGGATGCCTTGAGGTTCATGCTTGCAACGGGCAACAGTCCTGGCAATGACCTTAAGTTCCAACTTGAACGCGTTGAAAACTCAAGGAATTTTGCCAATAAACTTTGGAACGCATCCAGATTCGTCATCATGGGACTGGACGGTGCTGTGCTTAAATTTGACGGTACAGAGGAGTTCACATTGGCAGACCAATGGATCATGTCCAAACTTTCAACTGTTACCGATGAAATCACTACGGCACTTGAAAAGTTTGAACTCGGTATCGCAGCGACAAAAATATATGAGTTCACCTGGAATTCATATTGTGACTGGTATATCGAACTCGCCAAAAAAAGACTATATGGCACAGATGAAAACGCTAAAAGAACCGTACAAAAAATTCTTGTCAAGGTTCTCAAAGACATATTGAGATTGCTTCATCCATTTATGCCATTCATTACCGAAGAAATCTGGAAATTCATGCCAAACGGTAAAAATATGCTCGTGAGAGACGATTGGCCGGTCAGTGGAACGGAGTGGATCAATCTTGAAGCTGAAAAAAATATGGAAACCGTTATGGAAGCGATTAGAAATCTAAGAAATGTTCGAGCTGAAATGGATGTGGTTCCATCAAGAAAAGCAAAATGCATGATCCTCGCATCGGATAAGGCCATCGGTGATTTGATTTTGGATCAATCCGAATATCTGATCACTTTGGCATCATGTTCCGAGGTATCGACAGTGGTTTCAAAAGACATGATTCCTGAAGATGCGGTTTCGGCGGTCATTTATGGAGCAGAGCTTTACTTGCCATTGGATGACCTGATCGATTATGCGAAAGAAATGGATCGACTGGTCAAAGAGAAAAACAAGCTTGAAAAAGAAGTGTCGAGAGTTGTTCAAAAGCTCGGAAACGAAGGTTTTGTCAGCAAGGCACCCGCATTTTTACTCGAAGAGGAACGTCAAAAACAAATCAAGTACGAAGAGTTGTTGGAAACGATCAACAACAGAATCGCATCAATAGCAGTCAAATTATAGGTGAGGGCGTACAGATGAATTATGCTAAAGCATTGGAATTTATACACAGCACGTACAAATTCGGAAGCAAACTTGGTCTTGAGAACATCAAGACCCTCCTAGCGGCTCTTGGGAATCCTCAGAATGAGCTGAGATTCGTTCATGTCGCAGGAACCAACGGCAAAGGGTCCACCTCATCGATGATCAGCCACATTCTCATGGAATCGGGATATAAGACCGGTCTTTACACATCACCGTTCATCGAGCAGTTCAATGAGCGGATGAGGATTGACAATGTTTATATTTCCGATGAGGAAATTGGTGAACTCACTGAAACGGTCAAAGAAAAAATTGAATGGATGCTAAGCAAAGGATACAACCATCCTACTGAATTTGAAGTCGTCACAGCACTCGGGATGCTTTATTTCGCAAAGCACAAATGTGACGTCGTGGTCCTTGAAGTGGGACTCGGAGGAAGACTGGATGCGACCAATGCCATCGAGAAACCTATGGTTTCTGTCATAACACCCATAGATATGGATCATATGGAGTATTTGGGAGATACCATTGAAAAAATCGCATTTGAAAAAGCGGGCATCATCAAAAAAGATGGCATCACCATTGTTCATCCCCAAGTGAGAGGTGCGGAAACTGTCATCAGCGACGTTTGCTCCAATCAAAACAACAAATTGATCCATGTGGATTTTGAAACGCTGCATGTGATTGAAACCAACCTGAACCATTTGGTTTTTGAGTATAAAGGAAACCGGTACGAACTTGGACTGATTGCACCTTATCAAGCCCAAAATGCGGCTGTGGCCATAGAAACCATAAACGCTTTGAAATCCTATCATGGATTCGTGGTGTCCCCTGAAAGCCTTGCTGAGGGGCTTAGAAAGACAACGTGGTTGGCCCGGATGGAAGTCATATCCAGAAATCCATTGGTCATCATCGATGGAGCACATAATGTCCATGGCATAAAAGGTCTTGCAGTGAGCCTTTCCCCATTGAAGGCAAATTACCATGTCATTGGCATTATGGGTGTTCTGGCGGATAAGGATGTGGAAGCGATGTTGGCTGAGATTTCTCCATATTTGAATGAAGTCATCACAACCGCTCCCGACAACCCGAGAGCACTCCGTGCAAATGATCTTGCACAACGTATTATGTCTATTCCTGTAATCGGAGCTTTCGAAAACATTGAAGAAGCTGTCGATTTCGGACTTCAGACCATGGAAAAAGTGGAAAATGATACTTTGTTGGTGGTTTTCGGTTCATTATACATGGTCGGAGCCGCCAGAAAAAGAATCTTGAATCTGCTGTAAAAAAAGAGGTCCCATTGATCAAGAAAGCTATTCGCTTGATCAATGGGACCTTTTGTCTATTGGTTTGCAGTGTAGGCTCTAATCGCCAAACTGGATTGATTTCTGAATTTAAATATCGGCAAGAAATCACCTGGCAGTGTTCCAAAGCCTAGATAACCTTCATTTTCTGAAGCGCTGACCTCATAGTCCATTCCGGGGTATGGTGCTTCAATAGGGAAAACGAACGGCCCGGAACCGCTCACTTTGGCGCCTATATAAAAAGGAGCGCCTTCAATCAGTTGAAATGGTATATCCAAATCAAACCGATGATAACCCGGCAATCTATATAAGGTTTGGCCCAGTGGAGATTTCAGTTCCACGGTTAAGGGGTCGAACTCTATGGAGTCCGCATAAAAAGTGACTCTAGTGTTTGGTTCCGATGTATAGATTCCAATGCCAGTCAAATATTCTGTCTGATCATTTCCGATAACACCGGCAGTGAAATTGTTTATGCCATAAATTTCCTCGACCTCTGGAAACCCTTCAAAATGTGTGACACCAGTCTCATCGTAATAGTATACATTGGAATCCGGTGATACGTTTTCCACAGAATCGATTGCATAATTGGTATCGAGGACATGAACATCCTCATAGGAGATATAGAATAGGCCGTGTCGGCCCCAGTCGCTACCAAAACTGTTTTGGGCTATGAAGGCTCCATTTTTTTTGGGTTTGCTTCTAAAATTATTACGATCATAGTAATCATCCCAACCGATCAGGAGTACATCATGAGTGATTGGATTTGATTTTGAAGGATTGAAGTATGAGGCTGTATCCTCATTGAAAAAACCGGTTCTGGAAATATCATAAAATATGGAAGTTACGACAGCACCATGCTGTTTGATCAATTGCTTGGTCATATTCATATCGTTGTTCGCATAAACATAGGATTTTACAAAATAATCTTGATTGCCATTCTCACTCAAAGGGCCGAGCCGATTGAGAAAATACCCCATTGCGATATTGAATCGCCCACCTGAAAGCGCATCTGTCGGGACCGGCGAATTATCAATCATATGCTTTTCCGAAAAATTCTCGAGGATGTCATAATTTTTAAGTAGGTGGATCTCCAGAAGTGAGTTGGCGGCAAAAGCCCAGCAAGTATTGGCTGTGCCTTGATTTCTTATGAACAAATCGCGATCGAGCGTTTCATATGTGCTGTGATAGGTGGGAAGTGATGAATATTTGAGAGGGGTGTCGATCGGGATGACATCAATATTGAAATAGCTGAGTGCCAAAGTTAAAAAAACGGACATTGCAATCTTTGTACGCATAGACGCTCCTACAAATCTGAATCATCGACCAACTTGTTTAAAATATCACCATAAAGATATTGGGCTTTTTTCTCCCAGTTCTCGCAAATTTGTTTGGCATGTTTGTTGGAAACGACATTGACTTTGATATCCATCAAAGTATAGATGCCTTCCTTGACAGAGAGATGGACCATATAATCGTTGTCATCCTCTTTGGAATAATCCGCAGAAATGTTTGTCTTGATCACAAACGATTTTTTCTTCGAATCCACACTGTCATTGATGGTCCTGCGCAGCGATTGTGAAACCCGATCGGAGAATAGCTCCAGAGTGTTTTTGCCGCTTTCGGTGATGATATAATAATTCTCTCCTTCGCTGCTGGAGTATTCAAGCATGGAAGTGGCAACCAAATCCGTGAGAAATTGTTGCAAATCGAAAAAGTTCATAATATCATGCTCAAGCACAAAATCTGTCAATTGTTGGTTCGTAAGCGGCACTGAAAATTGATTGATTATGTACAATAATTTGATTTTGGATTTCAATTGTTGATCTGGACTTATTTTCACAAATAAATCCCCCCTTGCGCATTGGATTGAACAGATGTTCAAGCAATAGTATAGCATAAAATCACATTAAACTCAAAACGAAATCTTATCTTGGACTGGAGTGCATTAAGAGCTATAATATAAGTATCAAATGACAATTTAGGGGGGCATAATGAAAAAAACGCTTTTAAGAGGATGGCTGTTAGGGTTGATTGTGATCGCTCTTGCAGGTTGTGGCAATGGAGGGGTGGTCACAGCAGATCTTAACGATGTCACTGAACCTGTGGACAATGTACCTGTCAGTGAAGTGCCAGTTGAAGAAGCACCGGTTGTTGAATCCACTGTGACTGAGGAACCGGAAGACGTTGAAGTTGTGTCAGATTTGGATTATGAACAGATAAGACCTGATGAATCCGGTGAGATCATGATCGTCATGTATCACAACCTTAGTGAAAAAAACACGACTTACTCAAGGACAATCGATTCTTTCAAGAGCGACTTGCAAAGATTATATGATATGGGATTCAGCGCAGTCAGCATGAGGGATTACAGCGATGGGAAATTCGATGTCGAAGCAGGAAGAACGCCTGTGGTATTGACATTCGATGATGGGCATCGGTCGAATTTCAATTATCTGGAGACCGATGATGGTCTTATGATCGATCCGGACTGTGTCGTGGGGATATTGGATGCCTTTTACGAGGAAAACACCTCATTCGGTAAGGCTGCGGTCTTTTATCTCAATGCCGGAAACCCGTTCGGGCAACCCAAATATATCGAGCAAAAGTTGTTGTATTTGCATGAACAAGGCTATGAAATAGGCAATCATGCGTACAATCATGAGAATTTATCCGAATTGGATGCTGATGGCATACAAAAGGCACTCGGAAAAAACGTACAACATTTCAATAAGTTGAATCAAGATCTTGTGATGGAATCCTTGGCGTTGCCTTATGGAAAAGGTCCACAAAATGAAGCTTTGAAGATATATGCGCTCAATGGCCGTTATGATGGTTTCGAATACAATAACCGAACTGTGCTGCGAGTCGGTTGGAAACCCTATGTGCCTGTTTATCATATGGATTTCAATGAAGGTGGAGTACACCGCGTTCAAAGTGGTGATGCGGACATGCAATTGACTTGGTGGCTCGATGAATATGAGAAGAATCCACACAGAAGGTTCATCAGTGATGGACTCGAAAACAGGATCTCCATACCATCAGAGCACTTGGATCGAATCAACTTGGATGCGATATCGGATAAGGAGTTGTTTGAATATACTTTGGAGGACCTATAGAAAAGACAGGAGATCTTTATGGGAGAATTGAAACTCGAATGGATTGGAATCGCATTTTTTTTCTTGGTGCTTGTATCCATACAATTCGCACTGAATAAAATCATCATGCTGTTGAAAGAAATAAAATTCATATTGCAAAACAAGAAATGATTTGTAAATGTTTAACAAAAAAATTGAAATACTCCATAGGTTGGATATAATGTTTCTAGCAACTAAAATATTCAGTGGGGTACAGCAATGCGTTTAAACAAACTGACACAATTCATACTATTCAATGCTTTGGCATCTCTAGGCATTTCGATGTCGATTTCATTTTTCATGACTTGGATCAATCAAGGCATGGACAGATATTTCCTTTCTGCCTGGGGCCAATCCTTTATCATGGGATATATCATAGCGGTGCCATCATCCATGCTTTTTGTGCCGTTGGTTGAAAAGGTTATGGGGCTCATGACAGCAAAAGAACAAATTTAATAAGAGCACCTCAATGGTTTTATGCCATCGAGATGCTCTTTCCTTTATAGGATCATCACTGCCAACAAATAGAGGTAATGAGCTGAAACACCAGCCATGATGCCCCCAATCGTATGGGAGAAAATTGCTTTTGAAGAAAGTTTTCTTACGCCTAGCGCATCCATCATACCGACATGAGTGCTGAGGTAACCGCTCCAACACATACCCATGGCAGTGAACACTGCTATGTCACTAGGACCGACGAGTCCTCTGTTGATGAAATCCTTGACAAGTCCCATTGCGGCACCTACGGAACCGAGTGCTGTAATAGGGAATGCTATCGCCTCAGCACTTTCAAAACCGAAAAGTGGTTTTAAGATCGGGCTGAGCAATTCTCCTATTTTGGGGAATAATGCCACGCCTTCCTTCTTTGCTCCCGTATAGATGGCCACGCCATCTATGGTTTCAGATGGTCCGAAAGTGAAAATCATGACGAGAGTACAAATGATGACAACGCCGGGAATAATGGCGAGACCGAGCTCAACTCCTGATTTGCCCCCTTCAAGGGTAGCATCGAGAACACGTTCGAACACATTGCCGACTCTGACTTCTCTCAGTTTGTTGAGGGTGTCGTTGGCGGGAATGATTTCCATTTCAACCTTACCCACATTATAATATTTTTTGGAATAGACCATCATGATTCTGACACTGACAATACTTCCGATAATTGCACCAATGTTACCGACAAGGACGGGAAGGATGTACTCCACACCGTCGCCCAGTCCAATCATGAAAGTCGTCAGAATAAGACCCATTCCGAAAGCGGTTCCCAGATTACACAGCGTCGGGAGTTGATAGTCCTGAAAGTACTTCTTGAAACCTTTGTCATGAGCAAGCGCTATGATGGCGGGATTGTCTGACAAATAAGTGGTGAGCATTCCAAGGGAAGCCGCGCCTGGCAATCCATAAAGAGGTTTCATTACTGGAGAAATGATTTTGTTGATCAAAGCTACAACACCAAATTCCGACAAAAGCGCAGCAAATGCACCTGCCAATACAGCTACGGCCATAATAAAAAACACAACATCAATCAATAGGTAATGCGCTGTGTTCATTATGGTGTTGAACATCTTGTCGACACCCATTTCGTGCGCAAGATATCCGAAGACAACCCCAGAAACAATTAAAAAAACAAATGTCTCAATCGAAATTGCTTTTTTTTGTTTTGTGACATGTTCCATCTTTTTTCCCCCTATATTCAACTATTCTCATTATACTAATGATATCAGTGAATTATCAATTAAAATAAGGGGGGCAACAATTAATTTCTCGTAATATCTCCAATAGGTATTTAGTGTCTTGAAAAAGTGTCTCAATTGATATAGAATAGAGAATAAAAAATGAGATAGACAATTGGAGGTAAGTGATGAGTATTGAGAATAAGCGCAGAGAAGTCTTATTATCAAGAGAAGCGATAGAGGAACGCGTGGTTTCACTCGGAAAAACGATTACGGAAGCCTATAAAGATAAAAATCTACTGGTGATTTCACTGCTTAAGGGCAGTTTTATATTTACAGCGGACCTGGTCAGAAAAATCGATTTGCCGGTTCGTATAGAATTCATGACGACTTCCAGCTATGGTCATGATGAGCATACAACCGGTACAGTTAAAGTGGTCCAAGATATCCATGTGGATCTTACTGAATTCGATGTGCTCATAGTGGATGACATTACAGATTCAGCACTGACAATGACTGGTGTGATTGAGATTTTGTCAAAGAGAAATCCAAAGAGCATCAAGGCATGCGTGCTTCTTGACAAACCTTCCAGAAGAAAGGTTGCTTATGAACCTGATTTTGTCGGATTTGAGATTCCTGACAAGTTCATCGTAGGGTATGGTTTGAACTACGGGGATTACTTCAGAAACATCGATCATGTATTCGCTTTCGTGGATTAGTAGATAAACACTCTGGCTTCGACTTCGAAGTTGGAGTGTTTTTTTAGTGCTCTTGAATACTGGATGGTAATATTATAAAATAGAGTGATATGTAATTCATAGGAAAGGATGTCAGAGATGAACAGACTGCTTAAAACAATGGAAGAGGATATTTGCAACACGAGAAGAGCACTTCACCAAATTCCCGAACCCGGACTTGAGGAGTATAAGACATCAAAGTGGCTGCAAGACAAATTGTCATCGCTGGGAGTCTCCTATGAAATTGTGGACAACACAGGGATCATAGCTTTCATCAAAGGGAAATCGCCAAGCAAGACAATCGCTTTAAGAGCGGACATCGATGCACTTTCCGTAGTGGAGGAAAGCAATTTTGAAGCACACTCCACACATAAAGGGTATATGCATGCCTGTGGTCACGACGGGCATATGTCCATGCTGATCGGCCTTGCAGGTTTTTTGTCTCAGGACGTGGTTGAAGTCAACGATGACATCGTTATGATCTTCCAACCTGCAGAAGAAGGTCCGGGTGGTGCTGAAAACATTGTCAAATCTGGAATTTTGAAAAAATATGGCGTTGACGAGATTTATGGCATTCATATATTTCCTGGAACCGAGCAAGGAAAAATAGCCCTGTGTCCTGGACCGATGATGGCGATGACTGGTGAGTTTGACATTGATATCATAGCGAAATCCGCACATGGTGCAATGCCTCATACGGGAATAGATGGATTGGTGGTCGCAAGCGAATGTCTACTCGGTCTGCAGACCATAGTTTCGCGTAATATTGAACCAACCGATCCTGTCGTATTGACCATCGGAAAGGTTGTCGGTGGTGAAAGACGCAATATCATTGCTGGAAATGTTCGGTTGGAAGGCACATTAAGAGCATTCAGCCAAGAAGTCTACAATAAAATGGTTCATCGAATGAAAACCTATTTGGACGGTATCGCATCGGCATATGAAATTGAAATCGAACTGGTTGTAAGGGATATGTATCCTCCTGTGGTCAATGACGTGAAGCTGTTCGATGAATTTTGGGAAATAAATGGCGATAAATGTGAACTGATCAAACCGCAGATGATCAGTGAAGACTTCTCCTATTATCAGGAGGCGGTCCCAGGGCTGTTTTACTTCATTGGGTCATATAATGAGAAACAAGGCCATACTTATCCGCTCCATAGTTCCAAATTCAACTTTGACAATGGCGTATTAATGGATGGCATCGAAAGCTATATCGAACTTTTGAAGGCAAAAGGAAGTATTGTGATATCTGAATCAGAATAAGAAGGGGGCATCATGAGAGAAGACCATTTTAAAATAAATGAAGCCAATGCAATTTTTATAATACTCGCAGTCGTATTCCTCACTTTTGGTGCCTATGTTCAGAGTATCGATGTCATTAAAGGGCTGTTGATCACAGAATACGGTATATTGCTGTTGCCGATTCTAATCTACGCACTCGTCACTAAAAAAGACATCAAAAATGTGTTTCGGTTGAATAGGTTGCCATTCAAAGTGACGATCAAGATCATAGTACTGGCTGTTTTTCTAGTGCCTACAATTGCACTTGTGAACTTGATAGCGGTTTTTATCATCGAAATGTTCAGTTCTTCCATTATGGCGCCTATACCAACGGCTCAAAATGGACTTGAGTTCATTTTTCTTTTCTTTGTGATCGCTATAACAGCTGGAATCTGCGAAGAGTTCTTTTTCAGAGGTATGATTTTGAATGCCTATGAAAACGAGATGAGTCTTAAGGCGGCGGCAATCTTCAGTGCTGTATTGTTTGGAATATTCCATTTCAATCCACAAAATCTGTTCGGACCGATTGTACTCGGTCTCGTATTCTCTTATCTCGTTCAAATCACAAATTCCATTTATGCGGCCATTATTGCACATGTGGCCAACAACGGAATTGCTGTGACTATGGGATTCTTGGTTACGCTGGGCAACAATGGGGCGAGTTCTGATTTTGTCGATGTCGCCCAAGGAGATATGCTTTTTCAATCCACAAGCATATTGCTCGGTGTGATTTTATTTTATCTGATTCTGTCCATCGCTTCGATTGTCGGAGTCAAGACGCTATTGAGGAGAATCAAAAGAGCCTATCCCCGATATGAACCAGGTGATACTTTGACTGTACAAATGAAGCAATATAAAATTGTTCAAAACACAGGCGATGAAATTCATATAGTACCTCTTGCACAAGATGTTGAAAACGATAAGGTGTTGATCACCACTATCGAAAAAATCAAGGAAATCAAGGGAATCTCTCATTATAGGTTATGGACCGGGGAGAGCAATGTGTTCAAGTTCTCCATACTGGTCACTTTAATGATTTCTTTGACGTTCTATGGTTATATAATCTACTATGCGTATATAAAGGTGGGATAGACTTGAACAATCCTTATAGTGAATTTGCAAACGTCTATGATGTCATGCAATATGATGTCGATTATGATTTCTGGCATGAGCAAATACTGAAACGAATTGCAACTTATCGCCCCGAGGCGAAAAGAATTTTGGAACTGGCATGTGGAACGGGCACGATGGCAATATCGCTCAGCAAAGCGGGATTCATCACCGAGGGAATCGATCTCTCAGAGGACATGCTGGCCATTGCCGCCAACAAAGCGGGCCTGGAGAAGCAAAAAATAAGATTTTACAATCAGAACATGATTGACTTTGAAACCCATAAACATTATGATGTTATTTTATGTCTATGTGACGGTATGAATTACCTGAATGACGAAGAACAATTTAAAAGTACTTTGAGTCAAGTGAAAAAACATCTGTCACCTGGCGGGCTTTTTATCTTTGATCTCAGTTCAATCTACAAATTGAGCCAAGTCATCGGGAATTCCACTTTTGCGGAAACTTTTGAACATTCGGCTTACATTTGGGAAAATGAGTATGATGAGATCTCCAATCAGCTCAATTTTCTACTGACACTTTTTGTTGACGATGGTTCGACATATAAAAGAATCGAGGAATACCATCAGCAACGCGCCTATCGGGTGGAAGAAGTCGAGACGATGATCGTGGATGACTTTGAAATTTTGGAGTTGGTTGATGGAGACAGTTTTGAGGCTTTGGAGAAATTCTCACAGAGAATTTGTTTTGTTCTGAAGTTAAAAGAATGACGGAGGATTTATGTTTGGAAAATTGATAACTGGTATGACACATAATAGAGAAGTGAGAATTTACGTCGCGGAGACTACAAAAATGGTGGAAGCCGCAAGGGCAACACATGATTTGTCACCGATATCGACAGATGCACTAGGAAGAACCCTGACCGCGGCAGTTATGATGGGGATGATGAGCAAAATCGATAAAGAAAAGTTGACTTTGCAAATAAAAGGCTCAAAAGACATCAAGCTGATGATTGCCATCGCCGATACCCATGGTCACGTGAAAGCCTATACATCCAATCCACATGCGGAGACAAGGATCAATGAACAGAAAAAAATGGCTGTTGGAGAATCGATAGGCGCCGATGGAAAAGTGATTGTCATCAGAGATTACGGAATGAAAGAGCCTTTCATAGGACAATCGGACCTTGTTTCAGGAGAAATAGCGGAAGACCTTGCCCACTATTTCGTTCAATCCGAACAACAGCCCACAGCTGTGGGATTGGGTGTATTCCTGAGCCCTGATGCTTCTGTGAAATCAGCGGGCGGATTCATTGTACAACTCTTGCCGGAAACTAAAGAGGAAACGATAGATCAGTTGGAAGCCAATTTGAGTGGAATGAAAACCATCACCCAGCTTTTCGAAGAGGGATTGACGATTGAACAAATTGCAGGACAGGTTTTAGCGGGATTGGGACTGGATGAGCTGGAAACCTATCCTCTGGAGTATGTTTGTGATTGCAGCAGGGAAAAAATGAAGACGGGTATGATGAGCATAGGAAAACCAGCGCTTCAGGAAATACTGGATGAAGATGGCGAGGCAGAGCTTATCTGCCATTTCTGTAACAGCAAGTATCTTTTTGCAGAAGAGGAATTGATCGAACTTTTAGATCAAATGGAGAAATAAAAATGGATAAATTATTATTGCTGGCAGTAGTCGGAGCCCTGATCGGATGGAGCACAAATGTTGTTGCCATCAAGTTGATGTTCAGACCGCTGGAACCAATCAGGATTCCTTTGATCCGATTTTCCATTCAAGGGTTGATTCCCAAGAGGAAAACCGAGATTGCAAAATCGATTGGTGATGTCATATCTGAGGAACTTTTATCCATTGAGCAAATTATGGACAAGTTTCTGCTGGATATGGATAAGAAGCAAATTATTGAGCAAATCAAGGAAAAAGTCAACCAAATAGCCAACGAGAAGATGCCCGCTGTCATTCCATCCATGTTCAAAGGGCTCATCATTCAAAACATTGATAAAATGATAGATGAAAGCGGAGATGAACTGGTGGTGGAAATGGGGGAGAAACTTACCCATAAAGCTATAGAAAGCATTGACATCAGCAAAATGGTTGAAGATAAGATCAATGGGTATAATTTTGAGAAGATTGAAGAGATGACACTCAGGATAGCAAAGAAAGAACTGAAACATATCGAATGGCTCGGTGGAGTGATCGGTTTCTTCATCGGTCTCATCCAAGGCGTGATCATTTTATATTTGTTTCAATAATGGTAACAAATCATATATTGACAAACGCTTGGTATTGAGCTATCATGATTTTAAATTGAAAATAAGCGATGATAAAGAAAAGTAGCACATTCTAGCATTCAGAGAGTTCTTCACTAGGCTGAAATGAAGAATATGAACGGTTTGTGTGAAAACTGACTTTTAGCTCTGTATGAGTAACCCGTGAAAATACAGCGTCGGCCGCGTTAAGGCTTTCGAGTGGTCCGATTCGGACTATTAGGGTGGAACCGCGAGCAACTCTCGTCCCTAGCATACGCTAGAGATGGGAGTTTTTTTATTTGAACTATAATTGATTAGGAGGTAATCAGATGGACATGGTTAAAGTAACTTTAAAAGATGGATCGGTAAAGGAATTTCCTAGAGGTACAACAGTTTATGACGTGGCACATTCCATTTCAGGAAGGCTTGCCAAAGAAGCGATTGTCGGTTCGGTTGATGGTAAGACCGTTGATTTGTCCTACGCTATTCAAAACGATTGTGAACTCAGTCTTTTCAAATTTGATGACGATGAAGGCAATCATGCCTACAGACACACCAGTTCACATATATTGGCCCAGGCTGTAAAACGTTTGTTTCCGGATACCAAGCTTGCGATCGGCCCTGCCATTGACAACGGCTTTTATTATGATTTTGATACTGAGCACAAATTTGTCCCTGAAGATTTGGAAAAAATAGAAAAAGAAATGCAAAAAATCATCAAGGAAGATTTGACTCTTGAACGCTTCGAGCTTCCTAGAGATGAAGCCATCAAGTACATGGCGGAAAAAAATGAAGATTACAAGGTTGAGCTGATCAGAGATCTTCCGGAAGATGCCATCATCTCATTTTACAAACAAGGTGAGTTTGTCGATCTTTGTGCGGGATGTCACGTGCAGTCCACAAAAGACGTAAAGAGTTTCAAACTGCTGAGTTTGGCCGGCGCATACTGGAGAGGCGATGAAAAGAACAAGATGCTGCAAAGGATCTATGGCACATCATTTCCCAAAGCTTCTTTATTGGAAGCTTATATCACAATGCTTGAAGAGGCAAAGAAAAGAGATCATCGCAAACTCGGAAAAGAACTTAAATTGTTCGCTTTGATGGAAGAAGGTCCTGGATTCCCATTCATGCTTCCAAACGGAATGGTGCTCAAAAACGAATTGCTCAAGTATTGGAGAGAAGTCCACGAGGCTGCGGATTACGTGGAAGTGGAGACTCCGATTATCCTCAACAGAAAATTGTGGGAGACTTCAGGTCACTGGTTCCATTATAAAGAAAATATGTATTCGCTCACAATCGATGAAGAGGATTATGCGATCAAGCCAATGAACTGTCCAGGTGGCATGTTGGTTTATAAAACTGACCTTAGATCCTACAAAGATTTGCCGATGAGAGTCGGTGAAATAGGAAGAGTTCATCGTCACGAGCTGTCTGGAGCGCTTCATGGTCTGATGAGAGTCCGTGCCTTCACACAAGACGATGCCCATATTTTTATGTTGCCTGAACAAATCAAGGACGAGATCATTGGTGTAGTCAATCTAATTGATGAAGTTTACAAGAAGTTTGGATTCTCCTATCACATCGAATTATCCACAAGACCTGAAAAATCAATGGGTTCCGATGAAGACTGGAAACATGCTGAAGAATCATTGCAAAGTGCACTTGAAGAACTGGGTGTCGAGTACAAACTCAATCCTGGAGATGGTGCTTTCTATGGTCCTAAAATCGACTTCCATCTGAGAGACAGTTTGGGTAGAACATGGCAATGTGGAACCATTCAACTGGATATGCAATTGCCACAGAGATTTGAACTTACTTATATTGGACGAGATGGAGAGAAACATCAACCGATAGTCATACATCGCGTGGCTTTTGGAAGCGTTGAACGTTTCATGGGCATTCTCATTGAAGAATTCGCAGGAAAATTCCCGACATGGTTGTCTCCAGTACAAGTAAAAATTCTCACTATAGCAGATCGACACACAGATTATGCAGATGAAGTCGCCAAGAAACTTAAAAAAAGAGGTCTACGAGTGGAAGTGGACCACAGAGCAGAAAAAATCGGTTTTAAGATCAGAGAAGCTCAACTCGAGAAAAACCCATATATGCTTATTGTGGGTGACAACGAAGTGGAAGAGGGCAAAGTTGCCGTGCGTTCAAGAGATATCGGTGAAATTGGTCGCTTGCAACTTGATGAGTTTTCTGATAAGATCATTGAGGAAATAGGTGAAAGAGCACTTAGCTCGATCTTCAAAAAAAATGAAGAATGATAGTTGACAAGTCTTTAGAGAAATGATATTATAATTAAGGTCAATATGACAGATAAGAAGAAGTCCGCTTCTCACCATATAACGTTTGAGTTCATATGGTTACCAAGTTCTTAACCTTACATTTGATGTATACGGTAAAGTTGCTGACGGCGGATAGAATATTCTATCTGCCGTTTTATTTTTTAAAAAACATAGGGGGTGTATCTTATCAAAACAGCTGAAATTAATGAAGAAATTCGCGACCTGGAAGTTAGAGTAATTGGTGATGAAGGCGAACAGCTTGGCGTTATGTCAGGAAAAGAAGCGTATCAATTGGCACTGGAGAAGAAACTCGATCTGGTGAAAATTGCACCTAATGCGAAACCGCCTGTATGTAAAATCATGGATTTCGGAAAGTTCAGATACGAGCAGCAAAAACGTGACAAGGAAGCTCGCAAGAAGCAAAAGAGCGCTTCTGTCAAGGAAGTTCGCTTGGGTCTCAACATCGAAAAAAACGATTTGGATACAAAGGCAAAAAATGCTGCGAAGTTCTTGATCGCCGGGGATAAAGTGAAAGTTTCATTAAGATTCAAAGGTCGAGAGATGGGCTATACTCAGCAAGGATTTGAAGTCATAAAGAAATTTGGTGAAACGCTAGAAGAGGTAGGTTCAATTGAAGGCCCGACCAAACTTGAAGGTAGAAGCTTAGTTGCAATATTTGCACCTAAAAAATAAAAGCGAACATCGGAAGGAGGAACACAACATGCCAAAAATGAAAACACATCGCGGCGCCGCTAAAAGAGTAAAGAAAACTGGTGGCGGAAAACTTAAGAGAAGCAAGGCATACACAAGCCATATCTTAACCAAAAAATCTTCTAAGAGAAAAAGAGGCTTAAGACAGTCTACAGTTGTAAGCGCATCTGATATGAAACGCGTAAGAACATTATTACCATATTTATAAGAAGACGAAAGAAGGAGGTTTAAGAAATGGCTAGAGTTAAAGGCGCCGTAAACGCCAAGAAAAAACATAAAAAAATACTTAAATTGGCTAAAGGTTTCTATGGTCAAAAGAGTTTGGTATTTAGAGCAGCAAACCCAGCGGTAATGAGATCTTTAAGATCATCATACATTGGTAGAAAACTTAGAAAAAGAGATTTCAGAAAACTTTGGATCGCCAGAATCAACGCGGCTACAAGAATCAATGGTCTCAGCTATTCAAAATTCATGAATGGTCTTAAAAAAGCAAATGTTGAAATCAACAGAAAAGTGCTTTCTGAAATGGCAATTCATCATCCGGAAGATTTCGCTAAATTAGTGGAACTTGCAAAAACTCATATATAACAGCTAAAACGATGATTTATAATAGGTCATCGTTTTTCTATTAAAATATAATAGACAATTATAAATAAAATATTAACAAAAACGCCTTCTGTATCTTGTATACATAAGGCGTTTGTCATATAATGGGGGTGTGAATAAATTAAAAGGAGTGTATGAGATGGCTTTTTTAGACAAAGTGATAGAAATTGCTCAAAAGGATATCCAAACCATAGTTTTACCGGAAGCTTTCGATCCGCGAATGATTGAAGCGACTCACAAAATTTTGGAACAAGGCATAGCGAATATAATTTTAGTGGGCAATAAGGAAGAAATTCTGTCAAAAGCAGGTGATTGGAAAATTGAAGGGGCAAGTTTCATAGATCCCAACAATTTTGAGGAAATGGACAAATACGCAGAAGCACTCGCTGAAATGAGAAAAAGTAAAGGTATGTCTGTCGAGGAAGCAAAAAAATTGATGATTGAAAGCGAACTTTACTTCGGTGTGATGCTTGTCAAAATGGGCATGGCAGGAGGTATGGTCGCAGGCGCTGCAAACTCAACGGCAAATGTTCTAAGACCAGCGCTTCAAATCCTAAAAACCGCTCCTGGTACCAAACTTGTATCTGCAGTATTCTTGATGGAAGTGCCAAATTGTGAACTCGGTGAAGAAGGCATATTCATATTTGGCGATTGCGCACTCAATCCCAATCCTTCATCTGAAGAATTGGCTCATATCGCAATCAGTTCAGCAAAAACATTTGAGTCCCTCGTTCATAAAGAAGCAAAAGTCGCGATGTTATCTTTCTCTTCAAAAGGATCGGCCAATCATGCCGATGTGGACAAAGTCATTGAAGCAGGAAAAATTGCCAAGGCTTTGGCGCCTGAATTGAGTATAGACGCAGAGTTGCAACTGGATGCGGCAATAGTGTCATCCGTTGGAAAAAGCAAAGCACCTGAATCAAAAGTGGCAGGACAGGCGAATGTGTTGATTTTCCCGGACCTCGACTCTGGAAATATTGGATACAAATTGGTTCAAAGACTTGCAAAAGCAAATGCTTATGGTCCGGTCTGCCAAGGTCTCGCAATGCCTGTTAATGATTTGTCCAGAGGATGTTATGCGGATGACATAGTAGGTACAGTTGCCTTGACAGCACTTCAAGCTCAAATGCAAAACAAAAATTAGAGCAGAATTTAATCGGCGAGAAATCGTCGATTTTCTTTTTTGACTATGCTTTTGCGGATTTATTTGATACAATATTTGTTATGATATTAAGCAATAGGGGGAAGCATGAATTTAACAACAATGAAAGCAAAAGGGATGAAACCCGCACAAATATTGGTGCTAAGTTTTCTTAGTATTATAACGATAGGAACGTTTTTGCTAATGCTACCGATCAGCACAGTTTCAGGGGAATCCACTTCATTCATAAATGCTTTGTTCACATCGACATCTGCCGTATGTGTTACCGGGCTTGTCGTTGTTGACACCGGAACCTATTGGAGTGTTTTTGGAAAGACAATCATTTTAATGCTTATACAAATCGGTGGGCTTGGTTTTATGACCATGACAACCACTGCTGCGATTCTGCTTGGTAAAAAAATTGGTTTAAGAAATAGAATCATCATGCAAGAGGCACTTAATCAGTTTTCGATTTCAGGCGTCATACGTCTGACCAAGTATGTTTTCATCTCAACGATGATCATTGAAGGAATTGGAGCGTTTTTTTTAAGTTTCAGGTTTATCCCTGAAATGGGTTTTACAACCGGTTTATATTATTCCGTATTTCACTCGGTTTCCGCGTTTTGCAACGCTGGATTTGACATCATGGGAAATGGCAAGAGTTTGATGGCCTATGGGCAAGATCCATTCGTAAGCATTGTGGTCATAGTGTTGATCATCATTGGCGGACTCGGGTTTGCTGTAATTGTTGACCTCACCAGGACTCAAAAATTCTCAAAGCTTACTTTGCATTCCAAATTGGTTTTGACCATGACAGGTATTTTGATCAGTTCAGCTTTTGTTTTGGTATTTGTTTTTGAATTCAACAATCCAAGTACGATTGGAACATTCAATCTTGGAGAAAAATTGGTTGCATCGATGTTTCAGGCGATCACACCAAGAACGGCTGGATTCAATACTGTACCTACTGACATGTTGACCATGCCGACGAAATTGCTCACAATCATGCTGATGTTTATAGGGGGATCGCCTGGTTCGACTGCCGGAGGGATCAAAACAACTACCTTCGGGATGATGTTCTTGACAATTGTTGCGGTTGCCAGGGGAAGGGAAGATATTCAATTTTCTAACAGAAGAATTTCGAAAGACATCATCAATAAGGCGCTTGCAGTTATATTTGTTTCAACATTTGTCATAGCATTTTTAATGATGTTATTAATTATTGTTGAACCATCACACAATTTTGAGCAACTAGTGTTTGAAACTTTCAGTGCATTCGGTACGGTTGGTCTTTCACTTGGGATCACACCGTATTTGACAACAGCAGGGAAGGTGGTCATAACTATTCTCATGTTTTTCGGTAGATTGGGACCTCTTACAATAGTGCTCGCACTGAGCCGAGCTGGTCACAATAAAAAGCAGTTGATTCGTTATCCGGAAGGAAAAATAATAGTAGGATAAATAATTGGAGGAATGAGATGAGCAAGCAATTCGTAGTAATAGGATGTGGTCGATTTGGACAGAGTGTGGCGATCAAACTGGCCGAAATGGGCAGTGAAGTCATGGTGGTGGACGATAATGAAGAAATCATTCAGAGTATTTCTGATAAAGTTACCTATGCTGTTCAGGCCGACGCAACCGATGAAAATGCAATAAAAGCACTTGGAATCAGAAATTTCGATGTTGCTATTGTGACCATTGGTTCCGATATCCAATCCTCTATCCTTGTGACTCTTTTGGTGAAGGAAATGGGCATCAAACACATTGTAGCCAAGGCTCAAAATGCGGCTCATGCCAAAGTGCTATATAAGATTGGTGCCAATAGAGTGGTGTTTCCGGAGAAGGAAATGGGCATTAAAGTTGCCAAAGGACTTCTATCCAGCAATGTTCTCGAGCTTATAGACCTGGCCCCTGAGTACAGTATACTTGAAATAAGAATGAGCGACCAATGGATTGGAAAAAGTTTGGTGGAAATCAATATGCGACGCGAATATTCATTATCTGTCATCGCTATAAGAAGAGGAGACGATATTGATATCAATGTCGAGCCTGATCGAGTCCTGCTTAAAGATGACATCCTTGTGGTCATCGGTCATAATAAGGATTTACAAAGACTTGAAAAGAGGTAGGTTTTGATGGAAATCACATCGTCCCAGAACAAATGGATCAAATTGGCTAAGTCTCTTGCAACCAAAAAATATAGGGAGAAGGAACAAAAATTTCTTCTTGAGGGTCTTAGAACTGTTTCGTTGGCTATTGAGACAGGTCAGATCTGTCATGCGATTCTGGTATCCAGTGATGTGCTGTCGCAAAATGAAAAGACGTATGAATTTGAGGAGATTGCCCCAGTGTATTCTGTAGAAACCGGTTTATTCAAGGAAATCGCTCAAACTGAGAATTCCCAAGGGGTCATAGGCATCATGTCCATCCCGGAAAAACTGGGCGAAGAGGATTTTTTGGAGCTACTGGGAAAAGAAGAAATCGATTCTCTGATCATGCTCGACCGTTTGCAGGACCCGGGCAATATGGGCACTGTCATCAGAACGGCCGATGCCTCGGGTTTTTCATATATCATACTCAACAAAGGCTGCGTGGACGTCTATAATGACAAGGTTGTCAGAAGCACAGTCGGATCGATTCTAAACGTCCGATTTGTTGAGACGGTAAATCCCGTTCGTTTGATCGAGTCACTCAAATTGCTGAATTACAATATTGTTGTGACAGCACTCAAAGATGCAAAGGACTATAAGCGGGATGACAACTATTCGGTAAAAAATTGTCTGGTGATCGGCAATGAAGCCAACGGTGTCTCCGAAGAATTGATTGGTTCGGCCGATGTTTGCGTCAAGATTCCCATATTTGGAAAGGCAGAATCCTTGAATGCCGCTGTGGCTGCAGGGATTATGATGTATAAGATTTCAGATGCCAAATCATCCACATAAAAACTTGTTTGATGATTTGTTTTGTGATATCATAGCTGTATTGGAAAAACCAACATCTGTGAAAGAGAGAGTAAGCGTAGGATCTTTTAAAGAGAGGAAAGCAAACGGTGTAAGCTTTCTATTTTGAAAACGCTGAAGTTCACTCTGGAGATGCACTTTTGAACTCGAGTAGGAAGTGCCGTTTGCCGCGTTAAGGTTCTGAGAGGATTGCTGTCGCAATCAAATTGGGTGGTACCGCGGAATATACTCCGTCCCTTTATGGGATGGGGTTTTTTTATTTTTTGAATAATCAAGTGGGAGGACGAAAATGAAAGAGATTTTGGAAAAATTACTGCTCTTGGCTACAGATGAAGTGAAAGCCGCAAAGAGTCTTAAAGAACTGGAAGACCTTAGAGTCAAATACTTAGGTAAAAAAGGTGAAGTGACATCCGTACTGAAAAACATGAAAGATCTCAGCAATGAAGAGCGACCTATCATAGGTAAGATGGCCAACGACGTGCGTGAAGCCATTGAGAATCTTCTGGACTCCGTCAAGGAAGACAAGAAGAAAATTGAAATGGAAATTCAATTGCAAACAGAAGGAATTGATGTCACCATGCCTTCTAAGAAAAGCCTTAGAGGACATAAGCACCCTCTGAACGTTGCGCTTGATGAAATAAAGGAAATATTCCTCGGCATGGGGTTTAAAATTGCAGAGGGACCGGAAATTGACACCGTCTATCATAATTTTGACGCTCTTAATGCTCCAATCGACCATCCATCGAGAAGTTTGTCGGATACATTCTACATCAATGAAGAACTCATCCTTAGAACACAAACATCGCCGATTCAGGTCAGAACCATGAAATCTCAAAAACCGCCGATTCGAATCATAGCACCTGGTAGATGTTTTAGAAATGATGAGATCGATGCGACCCATTCACCGATGTTTCATCAAATTGAAGGACTCGTGGTGGATAAAGACATCACTATGGCGGACCTCAAGGGCACGCTGGATATGTTTGCCAAGAGGCTGTTCGGAAGTCAGACACGCACCAAATTCAGACCGCATTATTTTCCTTTTACCGAACCTAGTGGCGAAGTGGATGTCTCTTGTTTCAAATGTGGTGGAGAGGGTTGCAGATTCTGTAAAGGGAGCGGTTGGATTGAAATTTTAGGGTGTGGTATGGTCCATCCCAATGTGCTGAGTGAATGCGGCATCGATCCTGAAATCTATACTGGTTTTGCGTTTGGTATGGGTCTTGATCGAATTACGATGCTCAAATATGAGATCGACGATATTCGAATTTTGTTCGAAAATGATATCCGATTGATCAAACAATTTTAAGATAAGGTTAAGGAGGCAAAAATGAGAGTACCTATAGAATGGTTGAAATCCTATGTTGATATAGAAAATATAGATGAAAAGACTTTGATGGACAAACTTGTCCTTACGGGTTCGAACAACGAAGGCTCATATAAGATTTCCGAAGGAATTGAAAATGTGGTGGTGGGGAAAATCCTTAACATCACTCAACATCCCAATGCCGACAAATTGGTTGTCGTGACAGTTGATGTTGGTACTGAAGAAATTCAGATCGTCACAGGTGCGACAAACATCAATATCGGAGATTATATTCCAGTTGCATTGAATGGGGCAACCATCGCTGGGGGCGTCAAAATCAAGAAAGGCAAACTTAGAGGTGAAGTGTCAAATGGAATGCTATGTTCACTCGAAGAGCTAGGTTTTGAAGGGTCTTCGATTCCAAAGGAATTCGATGATGGCATACTGATTTTAGACCAACCATATCCAGTTGGTGAAGATATTTTGAAGATTCTTAAGTTGGACAATTCAGTAATTGAATTTGAAATTACGCCTAATCGTCCTGATTGTTTGAGTATGCTCGGCATGGCACGTGAAGTCTCGGCAAGTTTTGATGTTCCGGTCAAGCTTCCTGAACTGTACACAGAGTCGGCAGCTTCTGAAGTTGAATCTTTTGCATCCGTTAAAATTGTTGATCCGGACCTTTGTCCCCGATATGCGGCAAAAATCATCAAGAATATTAAAATCGAGTCATCACCGCAATGGATGCAACTTCGATTGATGCAATCCGGTATGCGTCCAATCAACAACATTGTCGATATCACAAATTATGTCATGCTTGAATATGGACAACCGATTCACGCATTCGACCTACATTCGGTATCAGGTGGCGAAATCATCATCAGAAGGGCACTGGAAGGCGAAGTGATCACTACGCTGGACGACAAAGATAGAGTTTTGAATCAAGACATGCTCGTGATCGCCGACAAAGACAAGCCAATTGCGATTGCGGGTGTCATGGGTGGTGCCAATACTGAAATCAGCAGTGACACGAAGGCGGTCTTGCTGGAAGTAGCCACATTTGACAAAACAAGCATCAGAAAAACCTCAAAAGATTTGGGACTGCGCTCTGAGGCGTCATCAAGGTATGAAAAGGGTGTCAGCGCTGAACTTCCGGCAATGGTCGTCGATCGCGTGTGCCATTTGATTGAACTTTTAGGTGCGGGTGAAGTCGTACCAGGCCTTATAGATGTTTATCCAAACAAAGCTCCAAGACTTGAAATCCCGTTTCGTGTGGAGCGTATCAACCAAATGATCGGCTGTGAACTCACTATTGATGAAATGGTTGCGATTCTAAAAAAACTGGAAATTGAGGTCGATGATAGTGACGGTCATAAAGCCATCCCTCCTTATTATCGATTGGATTTGCTCAAAGAGATTGATTTGGTTGAGGAAATTGCAAGGCTATATGGTTACGATCAAATCAAAATGACATTACCTAAAACTTCAACGTGGGGTGCAAGAACCAATGCCCAATTGATTGAGGAAAAAGCAAAGACGGAGCTTTTGGCATCTGGAGTGGATGAGATTTTGACCTATTCCTTTGTCTCCAGAAAGGATCTGGATCGAATCCATTTGCCAGAAGACAGTTTGCTCCGCAAGCAAGTTGAACTCATCAACCCACTAGGTGAAGAATTCAGTGTCATGAGAGCCTCGCTGGTTCCAAATGTACTTGAAGTTTTGTCTAGAAATTATAACCGTAAGAATCTGAAGGTCAAAGTGTTTGAGATGGGCAGTGTATTTTTGCCGAAGGAATTGCCTGTCATGCAACTGCCAATAGAGAAAAAAGTGTTGACCATTGGCATATACGGGGAACATGAGGACTTTTTCACATTGAAGGGTATCGTTGAAAACCTGTTGACAGGTGTTGGAATTGATGGTTATTATTTTGAAAAAGAGACTCATGCACCCACATACCATACCGGAAGATGCGCCAATATCATTTGGGGAGACCACATCCTTGGAACGATTGGTGAAATCCATCCTTTGGTTCAAGAGGAATACAGCCTGGGAATAAGAACCTATGTCGCTGATCTCGATTTCAATTTGATCTTGCAATTGTCAAGAGAATCCAAATTATTCAAAGCCATTCCAAGATATCCTGCTATTGAGAGGGATATTGCAGTTCTTGTTAAAGATGAGACGACATCGCTTCAAATTGAGCAACTTGTGAAATCTTCAGCAGGTGAACTTCTAGAGTCAGTGGTCATGTTCGATATGTATAAAGGACGCCAGATTCCAGAAGGGTACAAGTCGGTAGCATATGCTTTGGTGTTCAGATCTGAGGAACGCACACTGGAAGATGAGGCAGTCAATAAAATATTTTCAAAAATTCTAAAAGCGCTTGAAGTTGAGTTGGATGCGCAATTGAGATAAGACTTTTCGAAACGAGGTGCTTTACCTATTGGGTAAGGCACCTTTTTCAGCTGAAATTTCTCACAATATTTGCTGAGGATAGGGTTGTATTTTGCTCCAAAAGCGTTATGATGTAATTTAGATTGAATAAATATAAAGAGAGAAACCACTTTGAGAATAGATGAAAACACGAACCCGATAAAGCTGGCTTGGCCAATTTTCATAGAAGTATTGCTTTTCATGATCATGGGCAATGTGGATACAGTGATGCTCAGCAGATTTTCAGATCTTGCTGTTGCGGCTGTGGGCAATGCCAATCAAATCCTTAACACACTGCTCATCCTCTTCAACATCACTTCTGCGGCTACAGGAATAATGGTCACTCAGTTCATAGGCGCATCCCATAAAAAGGATTTGAACCAGGTGTATACTTTGGCCTTTGGATCCAATATATTATTGTCTGGTCTGATTGCAACCCTTCTATACACCTTCCAGTTGCAATTTTTGGGCTTGATCAATATGCCTTCAGAATTGTATCCGGATACGATCGCCTATCTTGATACAATGTTGGGATTCCTTTTTGTACCTGCATTGTTCACAGTGTCGTCAGTTATTTTGAAAAGCCATGGACAGACAAAATTATCGATGTATTTGGCGATAGGCATGAACATCATCAATGTGATCGGCAATTACATTTTTCTGTTCGGTCCATTCGGACTTCCTATACTCGGGGTAAAAGGTGTAGCGATTTCAACTGTTTTCAGTCGTTCCATCGCAGTCGTCATCATGCTTGTGGTGTTGGTGAAATATTATGGCGTCAAACCATCCATCAAACATCTGTTTCCCGTGCCCAAAAAATTGGTTATCCAGTTCCTGAAGCTCGGTTTGCCATCGGCAGGTGAGCCGATTTCATGGCAGTTTTCACAGATGGTGATTTTTTCATTCATCAACTTGATGGGGACTGCGGCAGTGACCACAAAAATATATGTGCAAATTATTGTATGGTTCACATATCTGGCCACGCTTGCTATCGCACAGGCCAATCAAATCATTGTAGGACATTTGATCGGAGCGGGCAAAGAAGAGGAAGCCTATCGAATCACGATGAGATCGGTGAAGCAGTCGCTTGCGATAACCATGACCGTTTCTTTGGTGTTCGTGATTTTCCGGCATTCGCTGATGTCAATTTTCACCAAGGATCCCATGATCATAAAATTGGGTGCTCAAATCATCATGATAGATTTCTTGGTCGAGTTCGGAAGGGTGCTCAATTTGGTCATCATCAATGCTTTTAAAGCCGCGGGAGATGTTAATTTTCCAGTGGTGGCAGGTGTATTCTCGATGTGGCTTGTGAGCACTGCTGGAGCATATTATTTTGGTGTCGTTCTGGAATTCGGACTTGCTGGCATATGGCTTGCGATGGCTGCAGATGAGGTCCTCAGAGGTCTCTTGATGCTCAGAAGATTAATTAAGGGTGGATGGCGAGGCAAGAGGGTCATCCATGAATAACCGTTAACATTTGGTGAAAACCATTGTACTTCTGAAAAAAAATGATATAATTTATAGTTGAGTGTTTATAATACGGATTAATAACAATTGAAAGGCGGTTGTTGCGTGATACAAGTAACGAATTTAGGATTAAGGTTTAGTGACCGAAAATTATTTGATGAAGTCAATATGAAATTCACACCAGGGAACTGTTATGGTGTCATCGGTGCCAATGGTGCCGGCAAATCCACATTTTTAAAAATCCTCTCGGGAGATGTAGAGCCCACGGAAGGAGAGGTTTTCATGACACCTGGAGAGAGGCTTGCGGTACTTAAGCAGGATCACTTCGAATTCGATGAGTATTCTGTGATGGATACTGTGATCATGGGGCATAAAAGACTCTATGATATCATGAAAGAAAAAGACGCACTTTACATGAAAGAGGATTTCTCCGAGGCGGACGGCATGAGAGCGGCTGAACTCGAAGGGGAATTTGCAGAGCTTGACGGATGGGATGCAGAGTCCAATGCTGAGAAGTTGTTAAATGGACTGGGTGTGGATTCAAACCTTTTCCAGAAGAAAATGGCAGATGTCCATTCTGGAGACAAGGTTAAAATCCTGCTTGCACAATCCCTTTTTGGATCGCCGGACAACTTGCTCCTCGATGAGCCGACGAACCACTTGGATTTTAGAGCAATCAGTTGGTTGGAAGAATTCCTGATCAATTATGACAAGACTATGATCGTCGTTTCCCATGATAGACACTTTTTAAATAAAGTCTGTACGCACATGGTGGATATAGATTTCTCCAAAGCGAAAATGTTCGTCGGAAACTACGATTTCTGGTATGAGTCAAGTCAATTGATGCTCAGACTCATGAAAGACCAAAACAAGAAAAAAGAAGAGCGTGTAAAAGAACTTCAGGACTTTATCGCCAGATTCAGCTCCAATGCATCCAAAGCGAAACAAGCGACCTCAAGGAAGAAAACGCTTGAAAAAATCAATATTGAAGATATCCAACCTTCATCAAGAAGATATCCTTTCGTAGGATTCACTCCGGAGCGTGAGGCGGGTAAAGATATACTGGCTGTTGAAGGCATAACCAAAATTGTTGATGGTGTCAAAGTTCTCGATAATGTGAGTTTCACTGTGAACAAAGGAGATAAAATTGTATTTTTGAGTCGAAATGATCTCGCAAAAACAATGCTGTTTAAAATATTGGTGGGTGAGGAAGAGGCGGATTCAGGATCATTCAAGTGGGGTGTGACCACCTCTCAAGCTTATCTTCCAAAGGATAACACCGAATTTTTTGAAGGCATTGAATATAATTTGGTCGATTGGTTGAGACAGTATTCGGTAGAGAAGACTGAGACCTTCATCCGAGGTTTCCTTGGTAAGATGCTGTTTTCAGGCGATGAGCCGTTAAAGAAATGCAATGTGCTGTCAGGTGGAGAGAAAGTGAGATGCATGTTCTCCAAACTCATGCTTTCCAAAGCCAATGTGCTTATACTGGATGAACCTACCAATCACCTTGACCTTGAATCCATTGAAGCCGTAAATAATGGCTTGATCGCATTCAAAGGCACTATGCTTTTCACTTCACATGACCATAAGTTCATCGAGACAATCTCAAATCGTGTTATCGAAATCACACCTTCTGGTCTATTTGATAAAGAAATTGAATTTGATGAGTTCCTCGATGATGATGACATACAACAACAAATAGCTTCCATGTACGCTGTTTCCACAAATTAGGACTTGCAAAAAAAATGGAAAAAGTGTATTATTAAGACGTACCTTAGATCCACAGGAAAAAAAGATTAATTAAAAAGTTAGGAAAACAAAATTCTTTTTTGAGTTTAGTTTCCAAGATTTTGTTAATATTTTTTCTAATAGGTTTTTAAGGAAATATTAAATTTTGGAGGCACAACATGAACGGAACTGTAAAATGGTTTAACTCAGAAAAAGGTTTTGGTTTTATCACTGGTGATGACGGAAAAGACGTTTTCGTACACTTCTCACAAATTAACAAAGATGGCTTCAAGTCTTTAGAAGAAGGCGAAGCAGTTACTTTTGAAATCGCTCAAGGTCCTAAAGGTCCTCAAGCTGAGAACGTAACACCAATCAGATAGTCAAACCTGAAGCCTCGGCATAGCCGAGGCTTTTTTAAATTTACAGTGCCGTCGTTCAATAGATTTTCAAGAGAGAGGATACATTTATGTTTCAAACAGGAAAAACACAAAAAGCATATGTGAACAGATTTTCTGATTACGGTGCTTATTTGAGCGATGAGCTCAATGGAGAAAATGAAGTTTTATTGCCCAAGAAGTTGGTCAAGGACGATATGGAAGTCGATCAGGAGCTCGAGGTGTTCATCTACAGGGATTCGGAAAAAAGGCTTGTAGCCACCACAAAAAAACCATTGATTGAACTCGGAGGCATTGCAGTACTGGAAGTCACTGGCAATATTGAAAATGGTTTTTTCCTCAATATGGGCTTGGATAAGGATTTATATTTGCCATATAATGAAGCAAAAGGACAACTGAGAAAAGGCCAAAAATGTCTTGTGACCATGTATGTCGATTTTAAAGATCAACTTTGCGCTTCCATGAAAATATACAATTATCTTACAGTGGGTACTGACTATAAAGTAGGGCAGCATGTGCAAGGTACCGTGATAGAGATCAAACCTGAAATGGGCGCTTTTTTCGCTGTCGATGACAAGTACCATGGGCTGATTCCAAGGCATGAGCTTTACAAGGAAATCAAGGAGGGTGCCAAACTTGAGGCAAGAATCACCCGAATCCGTGAAGATGGCAGAATCAATTTAAGCATAAAGGAAAAAGCACATGTTCAAATCACGAATGATGTCGATATCCTATTGAAGGCTCTTGAGGAATCGGAAGGCGAACTGTATCTCAATGATGACAGCGATCCGGAGATCATCAGAAAACGTTTGAACTTAAGCAAACGCGCTTTCAAGAGAGCGGTTGGAAAACTCCTTAAGGAAAACAAAATCACTATATTTGAAGACGGTATTCGGCTTATAGAATAAATCTCTAAAAATTTGTGTAAAAGCTTGCATTTTTTTAGTATAATGATTTTAGAATGATTGAATATGCGAGGGGTGTAGCTTATGACACAAAAAAACAAAGTTACCGTAAAAATAATGGATCGTGATTACACATTGGTCAGTGATGATTCCAGAGAACATATGCAAAAAGTCGCCAATTATGTTGATGATAAAATGAGAGAAACATTTGAAGGCAACAAGAAATTGAGCACATCCATGATCGGCGTATTGACAGCCCTTAATGTGGCGGATGAGCTTCATAAGGCTTTGATTGAAAAAGAGGAACTCGAGCGTAGAATCAATTCACCCCAATATGAACTCAAAAGTGCACGCGACGAATTGGATGCTGTGGTATCCGAGTTTGAGAGACGAAGCCTTGCCTATGAAAAAATGGTGCATGAATTTTCCAAACTGATTGATTCTTCCAGCATTTATGAGACAGGTGTGTCCCAACTCCGAAGAAGAATGGAAAAATTGGATCAAGACCTTAAACGAAAAGAAGAGGATCTTAAAAAATCGAGAAATGAGGTTCTTGAGCTTGAAAAAGAGTTTTCTCATGGTGATTCTCAGACAAGAATGATCGATTTCGAAGAGGGAACAACAGAGTAGCCACAAAGTGCCTTTATGTTATTTAAGGGCACTTTTTTTGAATGGATGAGGTGTTTAATGAATAAACTGGAATTACTGGCTCCGGCCGGATCAAGCGAAAGTTTGAAAGCCGCAATCAATGCCGGTGCAAATGCAGTCTATCTCGCGGGAAGACAATTTGGTGCGAGACGATCTGCAAGCAATTTTTCAAATGAGGAGATATCCGAGGTCATAAGATTTTGTCACGAGCGCAATGTTGCGGTTTATGTGACGCTCAATACGCTGATCAAATCTTCTGAAATGGCAGTTGCTCTTGGTTTTGTCGAATTTCTATACAACAATGATGTCGATGCTGTCATATTGCAGGACATAGGGCTTCTTTCAAATATCAAAGCCACTTATCCGGACCTTCAGTGTCATGCGAGCACTCAAATGACGCTTCATAACCTTTCAGATGTGAAGTGGGCTGAGTCAGTCGGTTTCACTAGAGTGGTCCTATCCAGAGAATTGAGTTTCAATGAAATCAAGGAAATTGCAGAGAAGACCAATGTGGAGATTGAACTTTTTGTCCATGGCGCACTCTGCATATCTTATTCTGGACAATGTCTGATGAGCAGCCTCATTGGAGGCAGAAGCGGTAATAGAGGAGCGTGTGCACAGCCATGTCGAAAAGCCTATACCCTTGTGGAAAGAGGTAAAGAACTCGCACTCAACAAACCTGATCAAGTTTATTTGATGAGCCCGAAAGATCTCAATGTTTATGAACACATGGATGAGCTCAAATCATTAGGCAATGTCTCTTTGAAAGTTGAAGGCAGAATGAAGGGTCCCGATTATGTTTACACCGTTGTGTCATCCTATAGAAAAGCGATGGATGACCATCCTTCAAAAGTTGATCATGAAAAGCTTTTCAAGGTGTTCAACCGCGATTTTACCGAAGGACATTTGTTTGATGCAGAGTACAAAGCGTTAATGAATTATGAACTGCCAAGTTCCTATGGAACCGTACTTGGAAAGACTCTAAGTTTAAGTGATGGTGTGTTGACACTCCAGTTGACTGACGATCTCAACAAGGGTGATGAAATTCAGACGAGATTCAAAGGAAAAACCGTCGGAACGAGGACTGATGTCATAACGAAAGATGGACAGCGGGTAGCTAAAGCTGCAGCGGGAAGTATTGTCACCGTTCCATTCAAATATAAAACCGTCAAAAACAGCATATTTTACAAGACCTATGATAAAAAGCACATAGATGAGGCTATTCACGAAAGTCTAGTTGAAAAACCTGTCCATGATATCAGTTTGTTTTTTGAGGCTCATATGAATCAACATGCAAAATTGATCGGAATTGTGAACCAAACGCTCCGTATTGAGATTGTTTCGGAAATGCCTTCAGAAATGGCGAATAATAGACCGCTCAGTAGTGATCGGGTCACTGAACAGTTTTCGAAATTGGGTGGCACACCATTTCACTTGAATCAATTTGAGTTGAATATGGATGAAGGATTGGTCATTCCGATCAGTGAGCTCAATCGCATGCGAAGAGCACTTGTGGATGAAGCTCTTGAAATCCTGTCAGTGTGGCATCCGAAGCGCATAAAGAAATCTGTCGATGTTGTGAAAATTGATAGTGAAGAAAAAGAAGGCAATATTGAATTGCATTTGCATTTTTATTCCAAGGAATACTTGTATGAGAGCATGGAAATCGCGGATCATAAAGAAAGAGATTATGATGTCATCTGGTTTATGCACGATTTGAAAGCTAATGAAAATGAACTGAAACATATGGTCGAAAGTGGAATCGTTCCTGTCTTGCCAAGAATAGCCAGAGCTGAAAATCATGAGGATTTCATAGAAAAATACAAAAAAGAATGCATCCTTCAAAACAAAATTCCACGAATCGGGTTCTCGCATGTTGGACATATGGATTATCTAAGGCGTTTTGATGAGCTCAGTTGGATTGCCAGTGAGACCATGAACTGTTTCAATGTGGATTCTTATGATCTGCTCATTTCAAGTGGTGCGGAATCTGTCATCTTGTCTACGGAACTTAGTGTACAGGAACTGGGTCCGTTCAAAAAAAGAATGCATTTGGGCTATTATGTCTATGGCAACATGCCGGTCATGATATCTGAGTATTGTCCTATCGGGGGCACGATGACAGGTCATTCAGGTTGCAATCTCTGCAAATCCGGAGATTATGATCTCATCGATGAAAAAGGAATGCATTTTCCGATCCGATGTGATGCTGACCATTGTAGAGTGGAGATTCTATTTGGTAAGACGAATAACTGGCTGAGCAATATGCTTAGATTACGTACCCTTGGAATCAGAATTTTCAAAATGGAATTCGATCGTCTCAATCCTGCGGAGGAGCATGAAATCTTAAGTGCGCTGTCCAGGTTCAGAGAATTCAATAATCTCGTTAAAACATTGCCGCAATTTAATGACAATTTTCATATCACCGGTAAAGGTGTAGAATAATTTGGGGGAAGTATGAAAAATAAAACATTAAAAGTCTTGGAATTTAATAAAGTGATTGATATGCTGGCACTAAAAGCGACGTCAGCCTCAGGTAAGGCGCTTTGCAACGAGCTTGTCCCATCAAGCGACATTGTCGAAGTGCAAGCCGCTATAAACGAGACCACAGAATCGGTCAATATGATCATCCAACACAGCAACCCGCCAATCGGACCGATTTACGATCAAAGCACCGCCCTGAAAATGTCGAAAATAGGGGGATGCCTGACGCCCAAGCAATTGTTGGAAATCGGTGACAGCCTTAGAACAGCTCGCGTGCTCAAGAAATATATCGTCGGAAATGAATCCAATGCCATCAAGTATCCTATACTTGCATCCTATGCCAATCAGATTTCGGTGTTGACCGATCTTGAAAAACATATTGAGCTGTGTATTTTGTCCGAGACAGAGGTTTCAGAAAATGCTTCTCCTGAACTTAGAAAAATCAGAAAGAGCATAGACAGTAAAAATCAAGCCATAAGAAACAAACTGGACTCTATGATCACTTCTCCTGTTTATCAAAAGTATCTTCAGGACACATTGATCACCATAAGACAAGATCGCTTTGTGATTCCCGTCAAGAGCGAGCATAAAAATCAGATCAAAGGTCTGGTTCATGACCAATCGGCAAAAGGAAGCACATTTTATATCGAGCCTATGGCAGTCGTAGAACTCAATAACGAACTCCGCGAACTGAAAATCAGTGAACAAAAGGAAATTGAACGCATTTTAAGAATGCTCACTGGTGAAGTGGCTGATGTCGCCGATAGTATTGCAATCAATTTGACATCACTCACAAAACTGGACTATATCTTTGCGAAGGGAAAACTTGCTCTTGAGATGAGGGCTGTCGAACCTGAACTCACCACCAACAAATGTTTCAGAATCAAGAATGGTAGACACCCACTTCTACCTAAGGATGAGGTCGTCCCTTCAAATATATGGCTCGGGGAGCATTTCACCACGCTCTTGATCACCGGCCCGAACACAGGAGGAAAAACCGTAACCCTCAAAACTGTCGGATTGTTGACTTTGATGGCTCAAGCCGGACTTCATGTGCCAGCTGACTACAGCACTCAAATCGCAGTATTTGATCAAGTCTTCGCGGACATTGGGGATGAGCAGAGCATAGAGCAGAGTTTGAGTACTTTTTCATCTCATATGACCAATATCGTAGCCATACTTAAAGACGTCACACCCGATTCATTGGTTCTTTTCGACGAGCTTGGCGCTGGAACGGATCCCACTGAAGGTGCGGCACTTGCCATGTCGATTTTGGACGAACTCAGAAAAAAACATATCAGAACAATGGCGACCACACATTATTCCGAACTTAAAGCTTATGCCATCTCAAATGAAGGCATAGAAAATGCGAGTGTGGAATTCAATGTGGAAACGCTCAGTCCGACATACAAACTTTTAATCGGTATTCCAGGCAAATCCAATGCTTTTGAAATTTCAAGGAAATTGGGATTGAGTGGCGACTTGATCGATCATGCGAAGGAATATGTCCATCAGGACAACATCGAGTTCGAGGACATCATAGCGAGTATTGAAAAAAGCAGAAAACTGGCGGATGCAGAAAGAGATGAGGCAATCCGTTTAAGACTTGAAGTGGAAAAAATCAAGAAAATTTTGACCGATAAGGAAACAAAATGGGTCAATCAACGCGATGATATGATGAAAAAAGCAAAAGATGAGGCAAAAACACTGCTCAAAAATGCCAAAGATGAAGTGGATGACATCATAAAATCCATGAGAGATATCAAGAAGTCCGATGAAAAGAACAGAAATCGGGAAATTGAAGAAATGCGAAAAAGACTGCAAACAGGACTGGATCAAGTTACAGATTCCGTCATTCAAGCGGATGTAGTGAATGAATTCGCACCGGATACGGTTTTGATAGGGGATTCCGTAAGGGTATTGAGCATCAACCAAGACGGTTCAGTACTGACACTTCCCAATGACAAAGGAGAACTTACCGTTCAGGTGGGGTTGATGAAGATGAATGTCAATATAAAGCAGCTGATGCCTCTTTCGAAAAAGAAAGCCGATGAGAGAACTTTCCAAAAAATAAAGGAAGTCAGATCGAGCAGCATGAGCATCAGTCCCGAAATTGATGTTCGAGGGGAGAACATCGAAGATGCCATCACGTTGATTGAAAAGTATCTTGATGATGCGGCACTTTCAAGCTTATCGCATGTAAGAATCATTCACGGAAAAGGAACAGGGGTCTTAAGAAAAGGACTACATGAGCACTTCAAGAGACATCCGCATGTCAAGTCATTCGAGTACGCAGCATATAATGAAGGTGGAAACGGTGCAACAGTCATTGAACTCAAGTAGGAGGGACTATGCTTATGAACTATGATCTCAACGCGGACATTGGAGAACAATTTGGAGTATATCATATCGGAAATGATGAAACACTGATGCCTTATATCACTTCAGCCAATATAGCCTGCGGTTTCCATGCAGGGGATCCGGATACCATGTATAACACTGTTGCACTGTGTAAAAAATACAATATCCATGTTGGTGCTCATCCAGGTTACGATGATCTGAAAGGATTTGGCAGACGGTCGATTCCTATAAGTCATGATGAACTATACAATCTTATTGTTTATCAACTTGGAGCGATGCTTGGCATGTGTAAAGCACTGGATGTCAAACTGGTGCATGTCAAACCTCATGGTGCCTTATATAACGATCTCGCTAAAGATTATGAGGCTTCAAAAGTTGTCGTGAGGGCTGTGATGAGCATTGATTCAGGTCTGGTGATGTTTGGTCTTCCGGGAAGTGAAATGGAAAGAGCATGTTTGGATTATGGTTTGTGCTTCTATTCAGAGGTTTTTGCCGATAGAGCCTACAATGATGATGGCTCTTTAGTGGACAGAAAATTACCCGGGGCACTGATAGAATCGGTCTCAAAAGCCGTTGAGAGAATGGTTGAACTTAAGAAAAGCGGTCGAATCAAAACCATCAACAACAATTGGATCCCTCTAAAAGCAGATACGATTTGTCTGCATGGAGATGGAGAAAACGCCATATTGCTTGCTCAATCATTGAGCCAGGCACTTCAAGACAGCTGATGAGGTGAGTGTGTGAATTATCAGATCAAATGGTTGGGAGATCGAATGTTGAGCGTATACTTTGATGAAAGAATTGATGAGACCATCAATTCAAAAGTGAATGCGCTAAAGAATAGACTGATTCAGATGAAAATTCACGGAATCGATGCTGTGACTTCGACTTATCATACAGTTTCGGTGTATTATGATGGGCTGCAAGTCGATCGCGATCAATTGGTGGGAATGATCAAGGATCAATGTGAATCGGAGTCACCAAATCATGAGTTCGAAACTGAACTGGTGATGATTCCTGTGCTTTATGATGGTGAGGATATCAAACGTGTAGCCGACCACTGTGGCATATCCGCCCAGGAAGTTGTAAACAGGCATTCCAGTGCGGTTTATCGCATTTACATGCTAGGCTTCTCGCCTGGATTTCCATACTTTGGTGGAATGGATCAATCGATTGCGACACCGAGACTTCAGACTCCCAGATTGAAAATTGAAGCGGGTTCGGTTGGAATTGCGGACCGACAGACGGGAATATATCCAATCGAATCTCCAGGGGGTTGGAACTTGATTGGAAGAACACCCATTAAACTCTTTGACCCGACAAGTCAAAGTCCATTTTTACTCGCTTCAGGACAAATGGTGAGATTTGTGCCTATAGACTTTCTAGAGTTCACAAGGATATCAGAGACTGGAGGGCAGACCTATGCTCGCGAAAATTGAGATCGTAAGTCCGGGATTACATAGTACCATACAAGATCGCGGACGATATGGAGGTCTGGACTACGGGGTTTCCGAATCGGGTGCGATGGACGTTTTCGCCTACAATTGCGCCAATGCGATTGTTGGAAATCAAGAGGGTGCTCCTGCAATTGAAATCCTTGGAGGTTCATTCAAAGGTTTGGTGCTGGGTAAGGCAATGATTTGTGTGACCGGGGCAGTGACAGAGATGAAGATCAATTCTGTCAAGGTGCGGCTGTGGGAGAACTATCTGCTCAATAAAGGCGATGTGATCGAACTGGAATCATGCAAAGCGGGAATGAGAAATTATTTTGCCATCCAGGGCGATTGGCATGGCCTTGATCAATTCCTCGGTTCTTTTTCAACAGATGAAAAAGCGAAGATCGGTGGACTGGCGGGCAGAAAATTGTTGCGCGGAGACGTTCTGCACGTGGAATGGGCATTGAAAGCCGATAAAAGAAGTTTGGCGACTTTTGATGATCCGTATTTCAGGCAAATGAAATCCAGAGTCAAGGACGTTAGAGTGCTCCTTGGTCCTCAGGAAGACGCTTTCACCTTTGAGGGAATCAACACTTTTTTCAGAAGTGAATATGAGATGACCACAATGAGCAATCGTATGGGATTGAGACTCAAGGGACAAGTGATTGAACATGTTGGATCCCCAGAGCTATTATCAGATGGGATTCCATTCGGAGCGATACAAATTCCAGGAGACGGTCAACCCATTATCATGATGGCGGATCGACAGACGACTGGAGGGTATACCAAAATTGGAACTGTAGTCTCCACTGATTTGCCTGTGTTGGCACAAACCCGACCTGGAGAATTCATTCGTTTCATCAAAATTGAATTGGATGAACTTAAAAAGATCGACTCTGAGAGAGCCGGTAGAAGAAACGTACCCATTCAAAAAAAAGAAGAGACTGAAATCCTCTCTTCAAGGCAGTTCACAGTGATTGTAAACAATCGACAATATGATTTGCTGGTTGAAGAGTTGGAAACAGTCTAGATGGATCATTGGTTGATGATATTTTTTATGGAATTGAGATCAGGATCATTTGGAAACTTTCTGATGCCTTTATCGATGTAACGATTAGCGGTGGAAATGTTGTCGATTGTATAATGATAATAAGCTCCGCTGGCATAAGTCTGAGGGGTGGATGTAATCCTGATCGACCCTATGAATATCGGTACAATCAATAGGATTGCGGAGAGCAATTGAAATGCGACGCGCTTAGGAACGAATGTCTTTTCGAAATTCAATCCTACTGCAAATGCTGTTATAAAGCCTCCAATCAAGCCTCCGATGTGTCCTGCCATGTCAATGTTGGGTCTAATGAATCCTATCACCAGGTTGACACCGATCAAAATCAGAAAATCCGAACCGTATATGCGTTTATAGACCGTTGGATTGATTTTGTACAGAAATAGATTTGCGCCCATCAGTCCAAATATAGCACCCGATGCCCCAACAGAAACATTCGGTACAATAAGATAACTCAGTGCGGATCCAATCAAACCAGAAACAAAATAGATGACGAGAAATTTTTTTCTACCAAAAAAACGTTCAATGTCTCTACCTAGAATATAAAGTGCAAGCATGTTGAAAATCAGGTGCATGATATCGGCATGTAAAAACATGGAGGTCAGTAGTCTCCAGTATTCTCCCAGGCTGATCAGGATATTCACTTTCGCTCCCAAACGAACCAGTCCGTTGCCTGTGATCATAGTTACAAGCTGTGTCAGTGCGAACATGAAGACGTTGATGCCAATCAACCACTCGGTCAATGAGAATGCTTTGATCTTTGCTTTGTAATAATTCAAATTTGCCATTTGTAGCTCCTTTAAAGTGATTGTGATATATAGTATTATAACGGACCAACCGCAAAAAAGGCACCAATTCTTTAAAATTCATAAAAACTTTACATAAACAGTTGAAACTACAGCTTTGTTATGCTAAAATTAACTTCAAATTCATAGTAAATCAATGAGTGGGCAAGTAGTCGATATGTTCCTTTCAAGCGAGTCGGTGTTGGTGTGAGTCCGATAATACATGTCAATGAATAGAACCCATGAGATTTTGATTGGCCACTGCGCTGATTGAACGGCTGTCTCCGTTATGGATATCGAGTGGAAAAAGGTTTCTTTTTCAATAAGAGTGGTAACGCGGATTATTTCGTCTCTTGATTTTCAAGAGGCGTTTTTATTTTTTTGATTTCATACAGGAGGATTAATCATGTACAATTATAAGAATGGAATCGCAGAATTATTATCAAAACATATCGATGCAATGACGTATGAAGAAATTTTGGAACTTGTGGAACACCCGAAGAATACGAGCATGGGGGATTTTGCTTTTCCATGTTTCAAATTATCAAAAGCTTTCAGAAAAGCGCCAAATGTCATCGCCGAATCGTTAAAAGAAGAAATTGTCGTTCCCGATTTCATCGATCAGATCGAAGCGGTTTCAGGTTTTTTGAATTTCAAAGTGAACTCAACCCATTTCGCTAAATCTGTGATTGAAGAAGTGATGTCAAAGAAGGACCAATATGGGGCTTCCGATATTGGGAAAGGAAAGAAGACCATCATTGAGTACTCTTCCGTGAACATCGCAAAACCATTTCATATGGGACATATCAGAAGTACCATGATTGGAGAATCGCTTCACAGAATTTATAAATTTTTAGGATATGAAACTGTAGCCATCAACCATTTGGGCGATTACGGCACTCAGTTCGGGAAGTTGATTGTCGCTTACAAGTTATGGGGAGACAAGGATGTCATTGAGAAGGATCCCATTCCTGAGTTGCTCAAAATATATGTTAAATTCCACCAAGAAGCTGAAACCAATCCATCTCTTGAAGATGAGGCGCGTTCATGGTTCACAAAACTTGAGAACAATGATGCCGAAGCTGTTGAACTTTGGACTTTGTTCAAAGAAATGTCACTCAAAGTCTTCAACCGTGTCTATGAGAAATTGGGAGTCACCTTTGACTCGTATGCGGGAGAGAGTTTCTATTCCGACAAGATGCCAATGATTTTAAAAGAATTGCGTGAGAAGAATATCGTTGTCAAATCGGAAGGTGCTGAAATAGTCGATCTTGAAGCCTATGGCATTCCACCGGCATTGATCACGAAGAAAGACGGCTCATCACTTTATTTGACCAGAGATCTCGCAGCTGCAAAATATCGAAAAGACAATTATGATTTTGACAAGAATATCTACGTTGTCGGTAGTGCGCAGAAACTGCATTTTCAACAATGGATCAAAATCATTGAACTCATGGGATATGAGTGGCATAAAGATTGTATTCATGTAGATTTTGGAATGGTCGCACTTGAGGCTGGCTCGCTTTCGACTCGTAAGGGAAATGTCGTTTTTCTCGAGGATGTACTGGATAAAGCCGTGGAACAAACTCTTGAGATCATCAATGAGAAAAATCCGGATTTGAAGAATAAGGAAGAAGTCGCCAAAGATATTGGAATCGGTGCGGTGGTGTTTCAGGAGCTCTACACTACGAGAAACAAGGACTACACTTTCTCACTTGAGAAAACCTTGTCATTCGAAGGGGAGACAGGACCATATGTTCAATACACACATGCTAGAGCATGCAGTGTTTTGAGAAAGGTATCATTTGATCCCGAATCCAAAATAGATTATAGTCTTTTGACAGATGAAGTTTCCAAAGATGTAGTGAGACTGCTGTCAAAATTCAACGAAACTGTCATCCTTGCCCATAAGAACTATGAACCACATACTGTGGCCAGATATGCTGTGGAACTTGCCCAGAATTTCAATCACTTCTATCATGACAACGCGATCCTTGTTGAAGATGAAGCTCTAAAGAATGCAAGGTTGGCTCTTGTCCATAGCACGAAAATAGTATTGGAAAATGCGCTGAAACTGGTTTGTCTAAAGGCGCCTGAACAGATGTAAGACAAAAAGAAACGGGATTGAACTATATGTTCAATCCCGTAATTGTTTATAATGTGGAATTAATTCTTCTAAGGCACTTTGCAAAAGTGTCCAGATTCAGATTTTCTTTCAATATGAAATCAGAGAACTTAAGATTTTTCAATCTATGGGTTATATCTTGGACTTCACTTGAAGTGATAATCACAACTGGAATTTTATTATATGATGATTTGGACAATGCATCAATCAATTGCTCAGCGGTAATATCGGAAAGTTCCATACCTGTAAAAATCACATCGACTTTGTTTCTGTCGAGTAGTGAGATCAAATTTTTTCCTGTGGACGATTGGATATAATCATGTCCTTCGCGGACAGACATGTCATGTACGACTCTACGAAAAAAATCACTATACTCAAAATGCAGAATTCTCATAATCACCGCCTTATATGATAAATTTAGAATTCGATATCCTCTTTGAGAACATCAGGGTCCTTCTTGGTATAGACACGTTCGGAACGTTTCATGATTTCTTTGATGTTGTCCAGGATACAGTCCACCGAAACATCCAATTTTGTGAGATCTTCTTTTTCAATGTTATAGTATAGATACAAATCTTCAAATAAGCGGACCAGTTTTGCCAAATGGTTGTCGATTTCAATGAATTGTTCAAAGTTGGATGAATGCATCGCATTGACGAACTGCTCTATGTCCACTTTGATGACATCCACAATATCTTCCTCATATTGGTAATTCCCGATGCTTAACAAATAGGGTTTTATTCTTTCCAAAAAGAATGTGTTGTCCTCGTTCAGATGGTAAGCATACGTAATTTTATTGCCGTTCAGGTCAAATTTGACCAAAAACATTATTCCTTGAATATCAATTATACGAGCACCTAGGCTCTTTAGTTCGTCTTTGCAGATCTCGTGACGAATCAATCTTGAGGACATTATAGCCATACTACCCCTCCTGTTTGTATATTTTTAGTATACCACATTATTTTTATTCCGTCCCCCTAAAAGTCATGTTATACTTTATAAAAGAAAGGGCTGACACAATGAAAATTCTATTGATGACTTTAAACTCCAAATTCATACATTCCAATTTGGCAATCAAGTATATTGAACGCTTTTGGCGCGTTAATCACGAAAGTGACTATAAAAAAATAGAGCTGGATGTCAAAGAATATACCATAAATAACGATATGGATCACATTCTGAGGGACATTCACAGAGGACGATATGATGTTGTATTTGCCTCGGCATATATATGGAATATCGATTCACTTTCTATCTTATTCTCAAATCTCAAGAAAATCAATTCGAACTGTATTGTTGTTTTCGGAGGACCGGAAGTTAGCTATGATCCTGTGGAACAACTTTCCAGACACTCTTTTTTGGATGGTGTTATTTGTGGAGAAGGCGAACGCGCTTTTTCCGATCTTTTGGTCCATTTTTTCAATGAAGGTTTGAATTTGGAGGTTGAATCTGTCCAGGGGCTGACATCGAGAAACCGGCAACAAGCATCTCAAATCATGAAAATTGACGATTTGGACAGCATTCCATTCCCATATGTCGATCTTAAGGAATACGAGAATCGAATTGTCTATTATGAAAGTTCCAGAGGCTGTCCGTACAGTTGTTCCTATTGTTTGTCCGCCGCCTCGAAAGGGGTCAGGTATTTTTCATTGGATAGAGTGTTTGAAGATCTTCGTTTTTTCCTGGAGGCTGAAATTCCACAGGTCAAGTTTGTGGATCGAACATTCAATATCAACAGAAAACATGCTCTGCCCATCATGGAATATCTGGTTGAGCATGACAATGGCATCACAAATTTTCATTTTGAAATCACCGCCGATCTTTTGGACGAGGACTATTTCAATTTGATCTCCAAAGCTAGAAATGGATTGTTTCAATTTGAAATCGGAATCCAAAGCACAAATCCATCCACAAACATCGCGATCAACCGTCCCATTCCGTTTGACACACTTAAAGAAAAGACAAAAACGCTGATTCAGATCGAAAAAGCACATGTTCACGTGGATTTGATAGCCGGATTGCCTTTCGAGAGTTTCAATCGTTTCTTGATGTCTTTTGATGAAGTCTATGCAATAGGGGCCGACCAGCTTCAACTTGGTTTTCTCAAACTTTTGAAAGGGACCCCTCTATATAACGATCGACATCGCTACGAATATATCGTGCGGATGGAACCCCCGTTTGAGGTACTTGAAAACCAATTCATTTCTTTTGATGAATTGACCAAATTGAAAGAAGTTGAAAAATTGGTGGAATGGTTTTACAATTCAAAGAAATTTCATCACTCCATTCAATATTTCTTGAGTCGTTCAGCGAGTACCCCCAGTGCTTTTTACCTTGAGATGGCATTTTATTTTGATCTGAAAGGTTATTTTGATGCTCCAATCTCCACCTACAGACTGTATGAGATCCTTTATGAATACTATATGACAAAGCATGATGACTCTGAATTGTTCAAAGACCTGCTCAAGTTTGATTATTATGCATCCAATTTGAAAGGTCAACGTGAATTGTTCCACTACGAGGATCTGCCAAGGTTCAACCAGAACCGTATCGAGATTCTTAAAAATGAGGCGTTTGTCCAATCGTTCAATGCGGGATATTGTGGCCAAACTCCAAAGCAAATCCTGAAGAATGTGGAATTCATAACGCTTAAATATGATATAATGACCTTAGTCCAATCCAACTACAAAGGCGCACCAAGGAACCTGAACATTGTCATGTTTGATTATGACAGATCCAATATGACCACACATGGTTTCAAAGCTTATAAAATAAAGCGTGAAGAATTCGAAGGAGATTGATATGAATAGAATCCTGATCCATTCCAATAGCAAAACGACATCAGTTCAAGTCAAAACACAATTGATAGCTTTACTTGAGAAAAATGGAAAGAAAATTGTCAGAGATAACCCGGATGTCATAGTCGTGATAGGTGGAGATGGTACGATGCTCAGCGCAATCCGAAGGTATAAGGAACTTGAAATCCCTTTTGTCGGAATTGATACAGGCACCTTGGGGTTTCTAACGACAATCATGCCGGATCGTTTGGATAAGATCTTTGACGTTTTGGACAGCAAGAATTACAGGACTATGAATTATCCGCTCTTGATGGTCAATACAAAAACATTGAGTGGTGATGTCTATACGGATTACGCTTTCAATGAGATCATAATCAAACATGTTGAACCAAAGCTGATGGAAGCTAAAGTCTATTTCAATGGGAGAGCTTTCAATTATTTCACTGGAGACGGTTTCATAGTGTCCACACCAATCGGTGCGACGGGGTATGCGATCTGGGCTGGTGGTGCGGTCATGCATGCGGATCTGCCGGTTTACCAAATCACACCGTTGACACCTAATGACAACAGTGTCAACAGACCAATGAGCTCGGCGATGATTTTACCTCAAGAAACCTTTATTGACATCAAAGTGGTCAATGCCCATAAGAGAAAAGTCATCGTGGCGTGCGACGGCATCAAACTTTCCAACGAGTATATAGAAGACATCCACATCAAAGTTGCTGAAAACGTACAAATTCACGTCATCCGGTCAGATGAATTTGACTATTTCGACTTGTTTAAAAGAAAAATCATAGATAAAAACATACGTAGGGTCTTGGAGTAAAATGAAGGAGGGGGAAAATGGCATCATATCAAGAATTCCAATCAAAATTGTTGGAACGGTTTCTTGCTGACATCGTGTTCATCGAATTGAAACCCGGTAAAAATATGACTGTTGGAGACTATACTGTTCCTGATGGTATTCCCATTCCAGTGTATATGCTTGATTTGGCCAATCACATCAAGAATGAAGATATTGAAAACATTCCGGTTGTAGCCATCATCAAGGGTCTTGTCTATTATTTGGGCGCAGACCAGGATGTGAAAGGTTATTCTGATTCGTATGTGTCCTTATTGGAAGCCATCGATCCCCAAATAACAGTCAGCATCAATTTGGATGCCATCAAACTCGCTGAAAGCAGGGATTATGTTCTAGCGATATTGTATTTCAACGCGGTACTGAGCATTGACATACACAATTTGGATGCCGTCTATAATATGGGAAGATGTTATCTTGATTTGGCCATTACCAAAGAAATTGAGGAAATGTACTTGATGGCCAAACAGTGTTTCGAATCGAGCGTAAAGATAAAGAATGATTTTGCTGAAGCCTATTTCGGTCTGGGTGTATGCCTTTATAATGAAGAGCTTTATTTGGAGGCTGAAGAGGCGTGGATCACTGCATTACGCTTGGACCTTCCACTCGAAATGCGGGATGAGGCCATAGATGCCTTGGGACGTGTAAGAGATAAAGCGCTTTTTGAAAGGGGCAGCGAGCTCATCATGAATCATCGAATCAATGAAGGCCTTGAGATTCTCAAGACTCTTGAGGAGGATCATGACGACTGGTGGAATTTGCTTTTTTTCATAGGTGTCGGGTATCGTGCCCAAGAACTTTATGAGGAAGCCATTCCCTATTTTTTAAAAGTGTTGACTCTCAATACAGGTCACATTCAAACTATGAATGAGATTGGAATTTGCTTTCTATCAGTAGGTGACTTGAAAGCTGCAGGAAAATATTTCAAAGAAGCTCTGAGGTTATCCCCGGATAATGCTGAACTGATATGCAATCTAGGAATTGTCGCTTTGAATGAAGGAGACATGGATGAGGCGCGCAGCAGATTTGGTAAAGCATATGAATTGGCCCCTCATGACGAGGTGGTAGCGATGTGGCTAAGTCATATCCATCAAAATCTCAACTAAAGGATTAAGCTGTTTCCCAGGAGACAGCTTTTTTTATTGTTTAAAATTTCACTTAAAACTCATGAAAACTATTGTTTGATAGTTGGTTTTGGTGTAGAATGAACTTGGAATTCAAAAAAAAGTTGAACTCATACAAAAAAACGACAAAGGTGTGATTTTATGATTAAAAGTGTCAAAGATTTACTCAGCGCTGCACAAAAAGGTTTAAAGATGAATCTGGTAGTTGCGGCGGCACAAGATGAGGATGTACTTTTCGCGGTCTGTAAAGCGGCGGAAGAAGGCCTTGTAAATCCAATTCTGGTAGGCGATGAAAATGCAATCAGAAAAATTGCAGGCGAACAATCGCTCGATTTGAATCACTATGAAATCATTCATGTTGAAGATTTGACTGAAGCGGCACGCGTTTCTGTCAAATTGGTATCTGATGGAAAAGGCGATTTCCTGATGAAGGGCCTCATTGACACAGCTATTTTACTTAAAGCTGTACTCGACAAAGAAATCGGTCTCAGAACCGATCGATTGTTGAGTCACGTCATGATTTATGAGGTACCTCATTATCACAAACTCATTTTCCTGACAGATGGTGGCATGAATATCGAACCGACATTTGAAGATAAGGTCAAAATTACTCAAAACGCCATTGACGCATGCAAGGCAATGGGCGTTCTAACAGTAAAGGTAGCCGCAATCGCAGCAAAAGAAAAAGTAAATGAAAAAATGCTTGCAACTGTAGATGCCAGAAAATTGCAGGAAATGTCCGAAAGAGGCGAATTCGGAGAAGGTGTGATCGTTGAAGGACCACTTGCCATGGACCTTGCAGTTTCAGCTGAAGCGGCGAGAATCAAAAATTTCAAAAGCAATATTGCAGGTGAGACAGATGTGCTTCTTGTTCCCACAATCGAAGTCGGCAACGGTATTGGTAAGACGTTGACTTATCTTGCGGGTGCGGAGTCAGCTGGAATCATCATGGGTGCGAAAGTGCCGGTAGTGCTAGTATCAAGGGCAGACAGCTATGAGGCGAAACTAAACTCGATTGCACTTGGAAGTGTAATTGCGGCGTATTCAAAATAAGGTTATGTTTTTATCGAGATAAGGAGAGTGTAGAATGAAATATTTAATGACAGGCAACGAAGCGGTCGCACGTGGAGCATATGAAGCGGGTGTGACTTATGCAAGTGCTTATCCTGGCACGCCAAGTACGGAAATCAATGAGAACATGGCACAATACAAAGATGTGCTTACTGCTGAGTGGGCTTCCAATGAAAAAGTGGCACTTGAAAATGTAATTGGCGCTTCAATGGCTGGTGCGAGAACACTTGCAGCAATGAAGCACGTTGGTATCAACGTAGCTGCAGATCCACTGTTCACTATTGGTTACACAGGAATCACTGGTGGTCTTGTGCTTGTTTCTGCAGATGACCCAGGTTGCCATAGTTCACAAAACGAGCAAGACAACAGATATTACGCGAAATTCGCCAAAATAGCCTGTATCGAGCCAAGTGATTCACAGGAATCCAAAGATTATGTGAAAGCCGCATTCGAAATATCGGAACAGTTCGATGTGCCTGTACTATTTAGAATGACAACTCGAGTCTGTCACTCAAAAGGGTTGGTAGAGCATGCGGAGCGCGTTGAATTCCCAATCATTCCTTATGTGAAAAAACCGCAAAAATTCATCGCAGCACCAGCAAATGCAAAATTGCTGCACCCAATCGTTGAAGATAAATTGATCAGAATGGAAGCATTCTCAAACGAAACTCCATTGAACCGCATTGAGTGGGGCGATAAAAAAATAGGAATTGTAACTTCAGGTGTGGCATACAACTACGCTAGAGAGGTTTTTGGAGACAATGCCTCTTACCTCAAGTTGGGTTTCACTTTCCCTATGCCTATGGATAAAATCAGAGCCTTTGCAAAAGAAGTGGAAACATTATATGTAATAGAAGAATTGGAACCTTTCATTGAAGAACACCTGAAAGTTGCTGGAATTCCATGTGTCGGCAAAGAATTGATCCCAAGAGTGGGTGAACTGAATCCTGATATCGTTGCAAAAGCTTTATTAAGTGAGGAAAGAAGTACTATAGAGCCAATTTCTGACAAAATAGTTGGAAGACCTCCGACATTGTGTGCCGGATGTCCTCATAGAGGATTCTTCTTTATGCTCAGCAAAAAGAAGAATGTTGTAATCACTGGTGATATAGGATGCTACACACTTGGAGCTGCAGAACCGCTCAACGCGACTGACTCTGTTATTTGCATGGGTGCTTCCATCTCTATGGGACACGGAGCCGCCAAGGCATTCGAAAGAAATAATGTGGACAAACGAGTTGTTTCTGTCATTGGAGACTCAACGTTCTTCCATACGGGAATCAATTCATTGATCAGCGTGGCGTACAACCAAAGCAATACTGTCAATGTGATTCTTGACAACAGAATCACTGGCATGACTGGACATCAGGAAAATCCTGGTTCAGGTTATACTTTGCAAGGTGACCCGGCCAATACAATCAATATTCCTGACTTGGTCAAAGCGATAGGCATCAAGCATGTCGTTACAGTCAATCCTTTAAAGCTCAAAGAGATGGATCAAGCTATTGAAGATGCATTTGCATTCGAGGGACCTTCAGTGATCATAACAAGATGGCCATGTGTTCTTAAAGCTTTCTCTCCAGAAGATATCAAAGAGTTCGATTTAAGTAAAAAGCTTTGCCATGTCATTGAAGACAAATGTAGAGGCTGCCGTATTTGTACAAAGACCGGATGTCCAGCAATCAGCTTTGACAATGAGACGAAAAAAGCGAAAATCGATAAGTATATGTGTGTGGGTTGTGAAGTTTGCCTACAAGCATGTCCATTTGATGCTATAGAAAGGGTAGGTAAGTAATCATGACTGATAATAAGAATATTTTACTTTGCGGTGTAGGTGGACAAGGCATTATTCTCGCCTCCAAAATACTGTCAATAGGTTTGATTAAAGCCGGTTTTGATGTAAAAATGAGTGAAGTTCACGGTATGGCTCAAAGAGGGGGTAGTGTAACCACTCAAGTCAGATACGGCGAAAAGGTTCATTCACCAATCATCGGTAAAGGCCAGGCAGACGTTCTTGTTTCATTTGAAACTATGGAAACATCCAGATATCTGGATTATGTCAAACCTGAAGGTCGTGTCGTCATCAATGAGTACCAGATCCCTTCTGCTCCAATATTGTCCGGTGTTGCTGAATATCCAAAAGGCGTCATTGAAGCGATATCCGCAAAATTGAATACTACTGTGTTCAAAGCGGCTGAATTGGCTGAAGGTCTTGGTAATCTCAAGACTATGAATGTCATTGTTGTGGGAGCACTTGTCAAAGCAATGGGACTTGAGAATATTGTGGATTGGAATGAAGTGATCAGAGAGACTGTCAAAGAACACTTTGTTGATATCAATATCAAAGCGTTTAAGTTGGGAATGGAACAAGTCAATTAGTATAATCATCCATGGACAACCCAGATTGGATTTCTCCTTTCTGGGTTGTTATTTCATTAGAATTATCTGAATAATTCCACTTTTCATAAAGGGGTTGACGAGTGCAATGAACGATGTTATCATAACTAAGCAGTCAGTCGTCACTACGATTTGATCAGTAACATTGAGTTAAATTCAAATTAAATCCGTGTAAAAAAACATTTAAATATCTATCGAAAAGATATTGACATGAAAAACGATTGATGGTATCATAAGAGAGTCGCCGCAAGAGATTGACGGCAACGCGAAATGGAAAATAGAACCTTGAAAATTGAA